>CAJTRK010000001.1 GCA_910578475.1 uncultured Lachnospiraceae bacterium
TGGCAATAACTCAACAATCTTTGTCGGACAGTTTCCTGTGGATGAATGGCATAACAGGCTCGGCGGAGGGACGCAGGCGGATTCCATCATGGACAGGATTATCCATAATGCCTATGAAATCCCTACAAATGAAACAAACCTGAGAAAGCTGTATGATTCAAAGAAGCTCAAAAGGCTTGTTGACGAGATAGAAGCATAATCATCTGAACATCATTAGACCTAATATTGCCTCTGTTGTATTTTCAAGCGACAGGGGCAGTATTACTATATCTTGTGTCTGAGGTGGCTCTCAAGGAAGAAATTTCCGGGTGGCTCTGAAGCGGGAAACTGGTGGCTCCCAAGGGGGATAATATTCACTGGAAGTGCCGGAGTGCGATACATGGGGAGCGGTGATAAGAAAAGACTGTCCGCTGGCGGAGAAAGCAGAAATTAAGGTGGAAGATTTACTGCCATACCCTGTTTTTTGCTCGGAGCAGTCTGCGAAAGCAGATTTGCCGCGGTGGTGCGGGGAAAAAGCTGACCGTCTGAACATTCTGGCAACCTTTAACCTGGCGAATAACGGAGCGGTTTTTGTGCGGGAAGGACTTGGCGTCCAGCTTACGTTCGACCACTTAATTGAAATGACGGAAGACGGGCCGTTGTGTTTCCGGCCGCTTTCTCCGGCGCTTTACAATAAGATGTATGTTATCTGGAAAAAATATCAGGTGTTTACACCGGCGTCACGGCTGCTGTTGGAAGAGGTGAAGAAGGCATTGAAAACATCCTGAAGTGCCTCTCAAAACTATCGGACGATTACAGCTTAAGCGTCATCAAGTCCGTATATTTTAACATACAGATTCCGGCCTCATAATTCCCGACAGTATTCGGATTTTCTCTGCCGGCAAGGTTTGCGGCAATCAGCTTCGGAAAGTTCACGCCGCAGGCGTGGGCGTGTGGATAGCCGCCGCCGAAGCGGGGATTGATTTCGGAAAGATAGTAGTTGCCGTGGATGCAGAAAACGTCCATGTCAATGGGGCCGGCAAGAGGCAGGGAAGCCGCCGTTTTCTGAATCAGGGCAAAAAGAGCCTCTTCTTTGACGGAAACGGATTTTTCCGTTTCGCCGGCGCGCATTCGTAATTTTTTCTTGATAAAAACGGAGACAGGTTCGTGGGAGCACAAATCGACATACAGGTCAATACCGTATTCCTCCCCCTCCGCGTATTGCTGAATCAGCATGTTTTCCGAACTATATTTGCATAGAACCGTAAGCAGTTCCATGTTATCGACTTTCTGAATGCCGATGCTGCCGCATCCGCGGACGGGCTTCATAAACACCGGGAAGTTCATTTCTCCTGCTTCAAGGCATTTCTGAAATTCATCCGGATTCTGACAGCTCGGAAGAACGGGCAGGCCGTTTTGTTTCATATGCTGATAAAAGGCGTATTTGTCCCGGCAGAGTTCAATCGTCTCTTTGTCGGAGACAATCGGTGTCATTCCGGCTTTTTCGAATTTTTCACGGTGAGAGGAGATGAGGAACAGCTCGTCTTCCTGCAAGGGTAAGAGCGCGTCAATTTTTTCTTTTTTACAGATATCGAAAATGGTATCCAGGTAATCAGGTGAGGTCATGCGCGGCACAATATAATGCGCGTCGGTCTCATAAAGGGCGGGCGCATAAGCGCTGCAATCCGTACCGATGACCCGGTCGATGCCGTTGCCGGGTTCCTTAAAATAGCGTATCAGTTTATTTCTTGTGCCACAGCTCAATATCAGAATGTTCACAGTAAGCCTCCGTTCTTATAGGAAATTGCTGTAATCGTAGTGGGCCAGACAAGAATTTACTGTGTAAATTCTTGGAACGCAGGCTGTCCGGCCTGCGTTTTTTTATATCAGTGTCGTTCCCTGTATATAATCCTCCGGCGTCCATTTTCTGCGGACCTGTATCAGCTTGTCATCACGCCGGATATATACGGCGGGAAAATATTGGATGAAGAGCGGATTCAGGCTCATCGTATAGCCGCCCACGTTTTCATAAACAATCCGGTCGCCGGAAATAAGTTCCGGGCTGTTTTCATGTGTGAACATCCGGTCACATTCCATACAGGTAAAGCCGCTGATAACCTGCTGCGGCAAAAGTGGTCTATCGTTCGAATCCGGCCCGGAATAGTTTATATGAAAAAGATGAGACGTTTTAATCATGGTTGCGTCGATGTTGAACCGGCTGCCGTCTGTCATAACATAGCGAGTGCCTTTGATGTCCCGCGTGTCAAAAACGGAAGTCACAAAAGTAGTGCATTTGGAAATCAGGGAAATGCCGGGTTCTACGATTAGTTTAGTCTGTTCCGGGGCAAAGCATGCCGACAGTTCTTCGGCAATGGCCGGAAAATAGTCGGGATATTCGGGTCTGCTTTTCATGCCGCCGCAATAGCCGCCGCCCAGGTCCACATAGGATAAAGAAAGCTGAAATTCCTTCTGTATCTGACAGGCCATCCTTGCAATCGAACGGAATATGTTGACACTCCGGGATTTGCTGCTGGAATGCAGATGCAGGCCCGCGACGGTTACATTGGGAATTTCCCGTATCAGCCCCAGAGCCTCCGCAAATTTTCCGGATTCATAACAAAAACCAAAGCGTCCGCTTATTTCACCCATTGTCGTCTCTCCGGGACACATCTTTTCCAGGTCAAAGTTTGCCCGGATGCCGACGGAAAAAGTCTGTTCCGGATATTCGGAAGCAAGCCTGGTCAGCCAGGAGATTTCGAGACGGGAATCCAGATTGACATAGCCGCCTGCAAGCAGAACTTCACGGAAGGACGATTCGCTTTTATAGGGACCATTATAGATGATTTCCCGATTTTCATAACCGAGACGGCGGGCAAGCAGATATTCGTCTTCGGAGACGACTTCCGCGAAAGCGCCGTTCTTTTTCACAAAAGAAACAAGCCAGGGCAGGGAATTTGTCTTAAAAGAATATCCCACCAGATAGTTATTCCAGTTCTCCCGCAGGGAGCCTGTCAGCATATCATAATAATTTTGAAGAACCGCCTCGTCGATAACAAAATAAGGAGTCTGTAACATTTCCATTGCGCCGCGCCTTTCGGATTTATTTTTATCTGGTAATTGCAAAACACATCTACCTTCTTTACTATTCAAATATTATCCTATTTGATAAAAAGTTGCAAGACATACGGGAGCGATAGAAGGGCGGCAGACACCGGGCAATGAATCGGGCATAGAATAAAGAAAAAGTGTAATAGAGGTCTGTATCATGATGAAAGATGTAACGCCGGGAATGATTTTTTCGGATATACTAAGGAGCGGAACGCCCGATGCCACAGCCTGGATTCGAGGAAATGCACAAAATCCGCAGCTGAGCGGTGTTGTAAGATTTTATTCCACGCCCTATGCAGGCGTACTGGTGGAGGCGGAAGTTTTCGGGCTTCCCGATAATGCAACGCAGTTCTCGTCTGATTTTTATGGAATGCACATACACGAAAACGGTGACTGTACGCTGCCGTTTGACAAAACAGGAGACCATTATAATCCAATGAAAGCGGAACATCCCCATCACGCGGGAGACCTGATTCAGCTTATGAGTAATCAGGGTTATGCGTGGCTTGCATTTTATGATAAGCGGTTCATGATTTCCGAAATCATCGGAAGGAGTGTTATCATTCATAAAATGCCGGATGACTTTATGTCACAGCCTTCGGGAAATGCCGGGGAAAAGATTGGGTGCGGGATTATACAGGGCATGCCAATGAGTTGACGGAGGGAAGGCAGGAGTCTATAATAGATGAGAAGATTTTACAGACCGCGGGAAAGGTATGAACGATTATCATGAAAGAAAGAATCTATGTCTGTCATACATTTTATCATGTATATGTGGCATGTCTGAAAGAATGTTATCTGCCGGAAGAAAAACGTGGGCAGGCGACGCTTGTATTAAGCTCCATGTCGAATCATTTCGGCGATTTACAGACGCGTGCTAAACGGTGCGGCCTGTTTGAAGCGGTATATATGTTTGATGAAAAAGAGGATGTTTTTTTTCCTGAACTTCAGAAATATCATAAAGACCGGGGGAACATTGTTTTCAATATGTTCTCCCGTATAAAATATACGAAACTGCTCGGAAAGCTGCAGGAGCCGTATGTGCCGGTGGATTTCCGGGAATACCGGGACATTTATGTTTTTTGTGATTCGGACCCAATCGGTTATTATCTGAGCTATAAGAAAATTTATTATCATGCGGTAGAGGATGGATTAAACTGTATTCAGTATTATGATACGGCGAGATACGACAATAAGGGGCATTTTGCGCTCAAAGCGTGGATGTCCGCCCATAACCTGATTTTTATCCAGAACGGATATGGGAAATATTGTCTGGATATGGAAATCAACGATAAAAGCGTGGTTCCTTTTCCATGTGATAAATATATTGAGCAGCCGCGGGCGCAGCTTGTGGAGCACTTGTCGGAAGCGGATAAGGACATTCTGATTCATCTTTTTATCGAAAATATGGACGAGCTTCATCGGAAACTTCATTGCGGCGAGAAGGATAAAATGCTTGTGCTTTCGGAACCGCTTTGTGATTTGGATGTGAGAAAACAGATTTTTAAAGACATTATCAGCGAGTATGGACAAATTGACGGACACCGTCTGCAGGTGTTGATTAAGCCCCATCCGAGAGATGTATTGGATTATGCGAAGGAATTTTCGGAGCATATTGTATTGAGCGGCATGTTCCCGATGGAAATTTTGAATTTTATTCCGGGACTGCGGTTTAAACGTGTCGTATCGGTACTGACTGTGCCAAACGGAATCAAGTTCGCGGAAGAGGTATTGTTTCTCGGAGAGGATTTTCTGGACAGGTACGAGGCGCCGGAACTGCACAGGCAGAATGAGCAGCTTTGACTTCTGCCGGCGGTTATGTTAGAGTGAAGTCATGGGTTGTCTGTGCCGGCTGCGCCGGCGTGTCGGGCAGGCTGAAAAAGCAGTATTAAAGATGAAAAGAGAAAGTTATGAAGAAAATCTATAAAAAATTGATGGTTCTGCTGGATAAAAAACAGAAGGGAACAATGCTGTTCCTGATTTTTATGATGTTAATCGGCGCAATCTTAGAGACGCTCGGCGTTTCTTCGATTATGCCGGTCATGAATGTGGTTCTGGAAGAAAACGCGCTGGAAAACCATGAATATCTGCGGGTTATTTGTGATATTTTTCAAATTGACAATACAAAGGATTTGATGATTCTCGTCCTGACGGCGTTGATTGTGATTTTTTCGGTGAAAAATATTTTTCTGTTCGTTCAGCAGAAAATGCAGTTAAGGTTTGTCTATACCAATCAGTTTGCGACTTCCCGGAAAATGATGATTAATTTTATGCAGCGTCCTTATGAATATTATCTGAATGCGGACACTTCCGTTATTCAGCGGAGCATCACATCGGATGTCAATAATATGTACGGTCTGATTCTTGCGCTGTTACAGTTAATCAGCGAAGGCATCGTATTTCTTTTTCTGGTAGCAATCAGCCTTGTGACGGATGTCTGGATGTGTATCACGGTCACATCGCTGTTGGTTGTCGTTCTGCTTGTCATCAAGTGTATTCTGAAGCCGATTATGAAGCGGGCGGGCGAGGAAAATCAGGATTTTTACAGCGGACTGTATAAATGGATAGACCAGTCCGTCATGGGAATCAAGGAGATAAAAATCGCCTGCAGAGAGTCTTATTTTATCAATGAATATTCCAAATGCGGCGCCGGCTATGTCAATGCGGTACAAAGATATAACCTGTATAATGCGACGCCCCGTCTGTTGATTGAAACGGTGGCGATTGCCGGTATGGTGCTTTATATGATGATACAGCTTTTGAACGGGACGGAAGTCATCGACATCATGCCGCAGCTTACCCTGCTTGCGCTTGTAGCCATGCGGTTGATTCCCTGCGCCAACAGAATCAACAATCATCTGACTTCCATAGCCTATTTCGAACCGTTCTTTATGGGCGTCAGCGATAACTTACAGGAAGAGATACAGGATGAAAATATTGATTATGAGGCGGAAACCTACCGGAAGAATGTAGAAGTCGAAAAGCTCGTTATCAAAGATAAAATTGAATTAAAAAATATTACCTATAAATATCCCAATTCGGAAGTATTGATTTTTGACCGGGCCGATATGGAGATACCAATCGGAAAGAGCGTCGGCATCGTGGGAACTTCCGGTTCCGGCAAAACAACGGTCGTGGATATTCTACTCGGTCTTCTGCGCCTGCAAAGCGGAGAAATTCTGGCGGACGGCATAGAAGTAAGAGGGCATTACAGGGAATGGCTGAAAAATATCGGTTATATCCCGCAGTCCATTTTTATGGTGGATGCTTCCATTCGGAAAAACGTCGCGTTTGGCTATGCGGACGAGGACATTGATGACCAAAAAGTATGGGAAGCCCTTGCGGAGGCACAGCTGGACGAGTTCGTCAGAAGCCTTCCGGAAGGCTTGGATACGAGCATCGGAGAGCGGGGGATCCGTATTTCCGGAGGGCAGAGGCAGCGTATCGGCATTGCGAGAGCGCTTTTTGAAGACCCGGAAGTGCTTGTGCTGGACGAAGCGACTTCGGCCCTCGATAACGATACGGAAGGGGCCATCATGGAATCCATTAACCGCCTGCACGGACGTAAGACGCTGATTATTATTGCCCACAGGCTGCAGACAATTGAAAAATGCGATATGGTTTACCGGATAGAAAATGGCAAAGCGGCAAGAGAACGATAGGAAAAACGGAGGTATGCCGGACGGCATACGGAGAAGCAAAGGAAAGGTAGGATATTGGTTGTGAAAGCCCTCATAAAATACGGTTGGGATTTATATAAAAAGTACGAGGAAGGAATCAATTACCTGATTTTTGGTTTTCTGGCTTTTGTGCTGAATTATGCTTTATATTTTTTGTTCGAGTCGGTTCTACAGTTAAACTATCTCGTGGCGACCGGCCTGTCCTGGGTACTGACGGTCATTTTTGCCTACTGGACGAACCGTACTTTTGTTTTTAAAAGCAAAAATGTCAGCCGCGGCAGCCTCTTAAAAGAATTTGCATCCTTTATCGGCGCGCGCATCGCAACGGAATTTCTGGAAGTCGGGTTTATGTACCTTGCCGTAGACATATTCGGCATGAATTCCTACATCGCAAAGCTGATAGGACAGGTACTTGTTATCGTGTCGAATTATTTCCTGAGCAAGTTGTGGATTTTTAAGAAAAAATAGTAATGTAAATTCCGACGCGAGGCTGGCCGGACAGGGTATATTCCTTTGGAGGCACGCTTCCGCTCCACGAAAACCAGTAGCGGTACTAGGTTCAAAAGCAGCACAAGGCCGCTTTTTCACCAAGTGCCGACAGTTTTCCAGGGCCTCCGCCAGGAATATACCCTGTCCGGCCAGCCTCGCGTCGGAATTTGAGATATCATGACAGGAGGAACCTCAATGCCTGCAAAACGTCAGTCCAATTTTGAATTGCTCCGTATCGTGGCAATGTTTATGATAATAGCCCTTCATTATCTGGTGAAAGGCAATGTTGCCGCCCCCTGGTCGGAGAGCCGTACCCTGGTGAATTATACGGCCTGGCTTGTGGAGGCTTTCTGTATCGTTGCGGTGAATTGTTATGTACTTTTGAGCGGATATTTTCTGGTGGAATCTGAATGGAAGCCGGGACGGACGCTGTCGCTGCTTTTTCAGGTTCTTTTTTATTCGCTGGCGGTTCCGGCGGCAATGCTTGGCATCGGAATGATTTCCCTGCATGATATGGGGCTTTATGACTGGATAGGATTTTTGTTTCCGATTGGGACGGAGCATTACTGGTTTGCGACGGCATATCTGTTTTTATATCTGTTCGCGCCGCTTCTGGCGGCGGGCGTCAGGAAACTGGAGAAGAAGACATTGCAGAAAGTTATCGTGCTGCTGCTGCTTTTCTTTTCGGTTGGGAAAACGTTTCTTCCGGTCGCGTTCGTTACGGACCGTTATGGCTATGACTACGGCTGGTTCATGTGTCTGTTTCTGATTGCGGCGTATCTGCGTCTGTATGGCTGCCGATGGCTGGAAGAGAAAAATCACGGGCTTTGGCTGTATATGGGCATGTGTGTGTGCCTGTTCATCGTCTCGGCGGCAGCGGGATTTTTGGGAGAGAACATAGAAGCATTGTCCTATTATGCGGAAATGCCTTACACCTATAACCATCTGCTGTGTCTGTTTGGAGCCGTCGGCCTGTTTATGGCGTTTCGGAAGGTGCGTCTGCGGGAAGGACGGATGGCGGGGCTGATTCGGCGTATTGCGCCTTATACGTTTGGGGTTTATCTTTTACATGAACATATTTTAGTCCGCTATGAATGGATGAACTGGCTGCGCGTGGACGCGGTGAGGGAGCGTTTTCTTTTTCTGCCGCATATGCTCTGGTGCATCTGCGTCGTCTTTCTTGCGGGCATACTGGTGGATTTCATCAGAACCTGGCTGTTTGCAAAAGGGAAGCGCCTGTTTCGGAGAAAAAGCGTTTCACAGGATTGAAATGCCGCCTGGGCGGCGGAATGAGAGGAAATATGGGAGCAATCGAAAAAATATATCATAAATACCGCTATACACTGGAAAACGGTCTGTTCATCATTATCCTTGCTTTTTATCCGCTCATGAAAATCAATCAGGGACTTGATGTGGTAGATACTTCTTACAGCCTGACAAATTTTCAGTATTATCCGACGGCGGACGGAACCTGGATGGTGGCGACTTATCTGGCAAATGCGGTGGGATATTTTCTCATGCAGCTTCCGAAGGGCGATATGCTTGTGGGCATGAACTTTTATACCGGGCTGATTGTTTCGGGAGCGGTTTTGCTTCTGTATTTTGTCCTGCGGAAAAAAATGCCGGCGTGGATTGTTTTTCTTGGAGAACTGCTTGCTGTCGGCCTATGTTGGTGTCCGACGGTAATTTTGTATAATTATCTGACTTATTTCTTTATGGGAGCGGGTATTTTATTGCTGCACCGGGGAATCTGTGCGGAACGGGAGAAGACGCGCTCCATTTTGCTGTTTTTTGCCGGTATCTGTCTTGGAACGAATGTGACGGTGCGCATGCCGAATGTGGCGGAGACCGCGTTTATACTTGTTTTGTGGTATGGGGCATGGTTAAACAGAAGGACGTTCGGAAAAACGGTACGGGATACGGCGTTCTGCCTGTTCGGTTATCTGGCCGGTTTTGGAGTCCCGTTCATCAGTATTTGTGTAAAATACGGGACAGATGCCTATCCTGAAATGGTAATAAATATGTTCGCCATGACGGAGAAGGCGGCGGACTATAAGCCGGCATCCATGCTGACCGGAATGTTTGGCGGCTATCTGGAAGGGATGAAGTGGCTTCTTCTGGCGGTGCTGTGCCTCGGCGGGCTGTATGTTTTTTATCTGCTGAAAGAATTTGTGCAGAGAAAAGGCGCTTTGCCGCGTGCCGGGAAAGCATTCGGCATTCTGTGTATTGCAGTCTGTCTGGTACTGATTCGTTTTTACTGGGGACGCGGAATGTTCAATTTCCGGTATTATGAATATCGCAGCATATATCAGTGGGCGGTGCTGTTCCTGTTTGCGGCTGTTTTTTGCGCTTTATCGGTTCTGATGGGGGGTGTCTGCAGCAGACGCAGCCCGGAGGATAAAACACTGGCGATGATTGTTTTGCTTCAAATATTGATTACGCCGCTTGGCAGCAATAATAAACTATATCCGATAATCAATAACCTGTTTCTGGCGGCGCCTTTCACCTTATGGGTGGGCCGGGAGTTTTTTATATCGACGAGAGGAAAAAGCATTCATATTCCGTGGAAGATTATGACGGCGGCGCTGTGCCTCATGGTATTTGTACAAAGCGTCGGGTTTCATACACAGTTTGTTTTTCTGGATGGTGTATGGGGCGAGAAAAGAGATACGCTCGTGACCGGGATTCCGAAAGCGGAAGGAATCTATACGAATAAAGAAAACGCGGAAACTTTTATGGCTTTGGCGGCGTATGCAAAGGAACAGGATTTCGCGGGCCGGGAAGTGATTTTGTATGGAGAAGTGCCGGGACTCAGTTATTTTCTCGATATGCCCACGGCAATTTCTACGTCCTGGCCGGACCTGGATTCGTTCAGACCGGTACAGTTTGTACAGGATATGGAAAAGGTAGAGCAGAAAATGCAGGCGGCGGGGCCGGAGGAGAAACAGAACCGGCCGGTCGTTATCGTTTCTTCCGCGATTGCCGCTTACCGGGGAGAAGACGAAAAAGCTTATCAATGGTTTGGCGTAGACCCGCAAAAATATGATGAGGATGAAAAACTGGCGGCGCTGCTGCAATTTCTGGATGACTATGGGTATGAAGAAACGTTTTGTAATATGCGGTATGCGGTATATGAATAGAAGTTATCCTTTGTTGCTTCTTTTATGGTCGCGTTCGAGACGGAGTAAGTGAAAACGGTCATTCTTCCGATAACCGTATGCCCGCAGAACATCGCTAAAGCGAAACTTCATGATGGTCTGATGCTGGTAAGGAGTGTTTTTAAACCAATTGTTCTGGGGAGAAGGACTGTATTTTTTGTATTCCAAGCCGTCGTCCTTTTCAATATCATACCAGGATTGATGTTGAATAAATTTATCCAGTGAGATAATTAATAAATGAAATTCATGGTTTTCCAGAATGGAGGGACCAAACTTTCCATCAAGGAAAGTACAGTCAATTCGGGTATTTTCATATCTGACTTTCAGAAGAATATCTCTGTCAAGTTTTAGCTCTCTGGAAAAGGATTCCGCCAGATATTTGGGAGAATAGACAGAAACAATCTGGTATTTTTCTGAATGAAGCGAGACATCCAACAGACAGTCCGTAAAATGTTCCGAACGAAAAGAAAGAAGAGGGATACCTCTTTTTGCGGCTTCTGCGATTGCCGTTGCGGAGACGTCATTTCCGTTCCAACGGTATACTTTTGAAACATCGTGTTCCGGTTCGCTATCCCAATAAGGAACTGTGTGAATTTCTTCATCCAATAGCATTTGAAACCGCATAAGTTCATCGCTGCATGGTTCTGACTTTAAATCCAGAATTTGCCGGTTATTTGTAATATAGCATTTATAGAAGTCGGAGATTTTATAAATATTATTTTCTGGGTCCTGATGTATCAATGCAAAGCATCTGATATTGGAAGACAGCGATTCCAGAAAATCGTTGATTGTATCAAATTGTCCCTTTAATGATTCCTCGTTCAGTATAAAATCCATTTACCACCCCAATATGATATCCAGGTCTTTCTTTGTCTGGTCAAACAACCCGTCTTTTTGCAACAGAACTTTTCCCTCTTCATTTAATGGAATCTGAACAGGAATACTTCCGCCGTTTTCAGCTTCGTCAAAAAAATAAATGGTTGTTTTTGTATTTTCAATGTAGTTCATACGGACACATTTGCGGATTCCGTTATAAATATGGTCGCTGTGTGTTTCCATAATAATCTGAATCCCTTTTTGTGCCAGAAACGCAAGAAACAGAATGAATTCGGACTGACCCGACGGGTGCAGATGAATTTCGGGATTCTCAATAATGAGAACGTTTCCCGGATTACAGGATAAAGCGGCTATGATGACTTCGGCGATATAGCTGACGCCGGTTCCTACATTTTTGGGTCTTATATTTTCTCTCAGTTTATTGTTTGTAAAAGAGACGCTTATTAAGTCCGTGCGTTCGATTTCATCCGCTCTTACTGTGTAGCCGAGTATTCTTCTGAGCCAATAATCCACCTGCCCGCTAAAGGTGAGTTTTTCGTCTGAATCATATACCAATATATTTTCGCGCCAATTGTCGCTTGCATGTCTGGCCAGATATTGGTACGCATATTCACAGCCGACCCCGATTTTGTCAGTGTTATCCGGATTGGTGTTATAAGTGTCTCTGACGCCGATTCTGTCAGCGGATAGGTATAGAATAGAAGTTGCCTCAGGCATGGCTCCCCGGCATTCAGACTTTGTCATGTCGTCAAATATTTTTTTTGAAAAACAGGAATCTATTGTAATTTCAATTTCCTGACTTCCGACATATTTATTTTTTAATTCACTGACCTTGCCGATGTTAATATATGGTCCTGCAAAAGGGTTGTTTCCATCCTGAACCATAGCGAGAAGAGCCTGTATAACAGTAGATTTTCCGATTGAATTTTTGCCTGCAAGCAATGTCAGATTGCCAAATGTAAAAGAAGCATTTTCAAAGCATTTGAAGCCTTTAATCTGTAATTGATGAATCATAAGCGATTATCCTCCCATAAGGAATGCAGATAAGAATTTATATTGTCTGATGAAATCCGTAAGGCATCTACCTGTGCTGTATAATAATTATCGTTCAGGAAAAGGCGAAGAGACGCAGAAGGCTCTTTTCTTTTCTTGATTGCCATATCGTACAGACATAATGACAATCCCAATGTTTTTGCTTTGAATTTTTCGTTTTCAGTGAATGAGTTATAACCCAAATCAATTCCGGTTGTACAGATAAACTGTGCTGCAGGACAGGAAATAAAACTGCTCCAGATGTTTATAAAATCGGACCATTCATAATGCCAGTTATAAAGGTTCTGTGTTGTGATTTCCAGCAATTGCTGTTCACACAGATTCGATGTTTGTTGGTTGAGTGGAAATTTGTTGCAGTAGATTCCCCAAAAAAGCAGTATATATAAAATATCATATTCTTTCAGAAAATTTCCGGACTGAAAAAAAATGGGTGTCAACTGCAAAATGCCAGAATAAACAGCATGAAAATCCTCAATGCCATGTCCTGTATATAGAATATTACGAACAATCTGTTCCTGAGCAGGATTCCATTTCTCATGAAATAATCCTGTTTCCATATGCAGATATTTTGGAGTATGGTAATCGATAATCTGAAACTGGAAAACAGTTCTGAGAATCATCCCTGTGAGCCAGGTATTTTGCTGTCTCAGTTCAGAAAAAAAAACGTATCCCGGGAGTGGAAAGATTTCCTCTAAATTGACAGGAAAGCTGTTATAAAGATATTCTAATAAAGAAAACAGTCGGTTTTTGAATTCTAAAATCAAAAAATCACCATTTTGTAATTCAGAAGCATAAATGACCGGCATGGGAATACCAATTTGAATTGCCCTGATTAAGCCGGCGGCAGTAATTGAATTATCATATAATTGTTCAGAGTGAGGAAAATGAAGCCGACCTTCCTGATATATCTTGCAGAGAAAGTCGAGTTCAAATTTTCTCTCATATACTGCTACTGTATTCTGTTCATAATAAGACATAATTTCCTCATGCTTTTCAATAAATGATTTGTGAACACTATCATATCATTTCTTTCAGGAAATGTCGAGAAAAAGTCGGGCATTTATATTGAACGAATATATAAAAACAGGGGAAGGACGACTTTCCGGACTTTCCTGCATTGAAACGCATCATTGCAAAACGCCGCATGCGTGTGGTACAATAAACTGAAAATACCCTAAGCCGACAGAAAGGTACGAAAAATGGAAATCAAAATCAACTTTAACGTTCCGCCCTATACCGGGAAGGAAATGGAATACATGAAAGAGGCCGTTCGGAACCAGAAAATCTGTGGAGACGGCCCGTTTACGCGAAAATGCAGTCAGTGGATTGAGGCGCAGACGAAAACCGCGAGATGTCTGCTTACGCCTTCCTGTACACAGGCGACGGAGCTGGCGGCGCTGCTTCTGGATATCAAAGAAGGGGATGAGGTGATTCTGCCTTCCTATACCTTTGTTTCCACGGCGGACGCTTTTGTGCTGCGCGGGGCGAAAGCGGTCTTTGTGGATATCAGGCCGGATACGATGAACATTGATGAAACGCTGATTGAAGATGCGATTACAGACAAAACGAGAGCAATTGCCCCGGTGCATTATGCGGGCGTCGGCTGTGAAATGGATGCGATTATGGAAATTGCCGGGAAACATCATCTTGCGGTGGTGGAGGATGCCGCACAGGGCATTATGGCGTCTTATAAAGGGAAAGCCCTCGGTACGTTCGGAGAGTTTGGATGTTTCAGCTTTCATGAGACGAAAAATCTCAGTATGGGTGAAGGCGGCGCATTGCTGATTCGGGATGAAAACTATATCGAAGATGCGGAAATCATCCGGGAAAAAGGAACGGACCGGAGTAAATACCACAGAGGACAGGTGGACAAGTACCGCTGGCAGAATTATGGTTCTTCCTATCTGCCAAGCGATATGAATGCGGCTTATCTGTATGCGCAGCTTGAGCTTGCGGAGGAAATTACCAAAGCGCGGATGGACAGATGGAATCAGTATCGTGAGATGCTTTTGCCGCTTGCGGAGGAAGGAAGGATTGAACTGCCTTATATTCCTTCTTATTGCAGTCACAATGCGCATATGTTCTATATCAAAACAAAAGATTTGGAAGAAAGAAGTGCGCTGGATGCCTTTTTGAAAGGAAAAGGGATTCTGCCGGCCTCTCATTATGTGCCGCTTCATTCCGCGCCTGCCGGTCTGAAATTCGGCAGATTTCATGGAGAAGATAAATATACGACGAAAGAGAGCGAAAGGCTCCTCCGGCTGCCGCTGTACTATGAACTGACGGCGGATGAAACGGAATATGTTGCGGAACAGGTTAAAACTTTTTACCGTCAGGAGACATAACTGCGGCATGGTCGGACGGCCGAAAGAAAGGTATCGTTACTCATGAAAGAATGGGGAAGATGGAAGCGGTATGAAAACTGCATCATTGCATCGGTGACTATACTGGTCAATATTCTCGTATTGAGCATCCGCTTTGATTTTTATTATGACCTGAATGATGATGTATTCATGCGGAATGTCATGTCAGGAGCCTATACGGGGATGCCGGACGGTCATAACGTGCAGACTTTGTATATTCTCGGAGCGTTCATCAGTCTGTTTTATAAATTGTACCGCGCATTGCCGTGGTATGGCATATTTTTGCTTGTCTGCCAGATGGGCAGCCTGTATCTGATTGGGGTGCGTCTTCTTGGAATTTGCAGGAAACTGCCTGCCAAAGCGGTCTGTATGGGGCTTTTAACGCTGTTTTTGTGGGGAATGGTATTGCCGCATATGGTGGCGCTTCATTATACTTTTATCAGCGCGATGTTGGCGGCTTCCGCGATATTTCTTTTTATTACGACGCCGAAGGGACTGACGGCAGGAAAGTTTGTCGTGCGGAATATTCCGTCCGTGCTGCTCGTCATTCTGGCTTATCAGCTGCGAACGGAAATGCTGCTGCTTCTTTTTCCTATCATCGGTCTTGCGGGGCTGTTTCGATGGAGTGAGGAGGATAAGTTTTTTCAGAAAGAGAATTATATGAAATATGGCATCGTGCTGTCCGGCATCGTGGTCGGAATGCTCGGAAGCAGAGAAATAGACTTTGCGGCCTATGGAAGCGAAGGATGGAAGGAATACCTCGTTTTTTTTGAAAAAAGAACGGAAGTCTATGACTATCATCTGGATGTCGTGACGAACGGAGAGCATGAAGAATTTCTGCATTCTCTCGGGTTGAATGATGCACAGCAGGAACTGCTTTCCAATTATAACTTCGGTCTGGATGAAAGCATCGATGCGCAGCTGATGAGTCAGATTGCGGACTATGCTGTAAAAGATACGGATTATACAGGGGCTATCCCCAAACAGGTTCGCTATTATCTGTACAGGACGCTGCATGAGGAGGATGCGCCGTATAACAGGCTGGTCATTTTTTTGTATGCCTGTATTGTATTTGCCGGGGCTGCTATCGCGCTTACGGAGAAAGAGCTCCGGGGAAAGTGGTCTTTTATATGGAAAACAGTATTGCTCGGCTCATGCAGGACGGCTCTTTGGATGTTCATTCTGGTAAGAGGAAGATACCCGGAGCGCATCACGCATTCGCTGTATCTTGCGGAAACGGTTCTGTTACTGGGTGTGCTCTGCATGCAGCTTGCGGGATGGCGGCGAACGGAAAACCGTGTGTGTGAAAAGAAAGAAGAGACAGAAGCGTGTGCGGTCGAAGAAGGCGGGAAACCATCGGCTGCCGGGCAATGGGCTGCGGGGATTATATGCGCGCTGCTCGGACTGCTGTTTGTATACCATCTTCCGCAGAGCATTGCGAAAGCCGCGGCGGATGTGGAAAAAAAGGAAATTGCTTATGCGGACTGTATGGAAATCATCCGGTATTGTGAAGCACACCCGGATAATTTCTATTTTGAAGATGTTTATTCCACTGTGGCGTTTTCGGAGAAACTCTTTGCAGGCGAGTGTAATTTGCTTGCCAATTATGATATTATGGGCGGATGGCTCTGCAAAAGCCCGCTTTATGAGGAAAAGCTCAGGGCGTTCGGTATTGCGTCGATGGAGGAAGGATTGTCGGAAATGGATAATGTTTACTTCATCGCATCAAGAGACAGCGGCACGGACTGGCTCCCGGCATATTATGGCGAAAAAGGAATTGCGGTCAGCGTAGAACAGGTGGATGTCATTGCGGACACTTACGCGGTCTATCAGCTGCGCCGATGAAAAGCGCCGCATGATGAGCGCGCGCTGTGCCGTGAAAGAACGCCGGATTGTCGTATCACGAAAGCGTTCGACACCGGCGCTTTGAGAACAGGAACCCGTATCGACGGAAGAATATACGGGAGGAAAATGCAGGAGGAATGGAAAGATGGACAGGATATCCGGCGCATCGGAACCGCTTGTCTGTCTGCGTCCGATGGAGGAAGCGGATGCGGACAGCATCGTTTTATGGCGGAACAAAGAATGGGTCAGGCGTAATTTTCTCTACCAGGAGCCTTTTACGAGAGAAGGACAGCTCAACTGGCTGCATACACAGGTAGAGCCTGGACATGTGGCCCAGTTTATGATTTGCGAAACGGACTCCGGGCGTGCGGTGGGCAGCGTTTATTTCCGGGATATCGACCGGATAAACAGCTGTGCGGAATATGGTATTTTTATCGGGGAAGAAGATGCGGTCGGTAAAGGATACGGGACGCAGGCTGCCGGACTGGCTCTTCGCATTGCGTTTGAAGAACTGGAGCTTGAAAGCGTATTTCTGCGAGTATTTGAGGATAATATCGGGGCAAGGAAAAGTTATGAGAAAGCAGGCTTTCTACCGATAAAGGGCAGACAGGATGAAGTAACGACAGGGAATCAAAAAAGAACGGTTTTGTTCTATGAAATAAGACGTCGCTGAAAACGACGAATGGAGAGTATATATGAGTCAGTTGGTAAGTTTTGTAATACCCTGTTACCGCTCGGCAAAGACGATTGGCGGGGTCATAGCGGAAATCGATGACATTATGGGTACAATGAAAGAATACAGTCATGAGATTATTCTCGTCAATGACTGTTCGCCCGATGATACGTTTGAAGTCATTCGTGATATCTGTGCGGGAAGAAAAGATATCACGGGCGTTAATCTGGCCAGAAATTTCGGACAGCATGCGGCGTTGATGGCCGGTTTTCATTATGTGCATGGAGAAAATGTCGTTTGTCTGGATGATGACGGACAGACACCGGCGAATCAGGTCGGACGCTTGCTGCAGGCGCTGGAAAACGGGTATGATGCCGTTTATGCCAGATATGAGCACAAGCAGCATTCGTTTTTTCGGAACTTTGGGAGCAAAATCAACGACTGGATGGCGCGGGTCATGCTTGGAAAACCGAAAGAATTGTACCTGTCCAGTTATTTTGCGGTAAAACGTTTTATTGTAGATGAAATGCTGCGGTATATGAATCCTTATCCTTATGTCATCGGACTGGTGCTGCGCGCGACGAATAACATCACGAATGTGGCGGTGGACCACAGGGAAAGAGAAATCGGCACATCCGGTTATACTATCGGAAAGTTGTTTGCATTGTGGTTTAACGGTTTTACGGCATTCAGCATCAAGCCGCTTCGTGTGGCGACTTTTATCGGCGGGTTTTCTGCCGTAGTGGGATTTTTATATGGAATTTATACGATTATCAAAAAACTGATTAATCCCAATGTCGTTATCGGTTTCAGCTCCCTGATGTCCGCAATCGTTTTTTTCGGCGGCATTATGATGCTGATGCTTGGTATTATCGGGGAATATATCGGAAGAATCTACATTTCCATGAATAATTCTCCCCAATATGTAGTCAGAGAGTGTATCAATGAACGAGAATGAATTTAAAATCCGACTGAAACTGAATTTTATAGCGTTTTTTATCGCTACGGCGGGAACGTTCTGTTTTCCGCAGATAATCAACCTGAAAGGGAATCCGCTGGCCTTCACGAACAGCATTTTTTCCGTGTTCATCTGGCTTCTGTGTATCTATGCGGTAAATCTTTCGCTGCACACGATTGACCTCCATGATATACGGGGGTGGAAACTGGCCGGAGCTTTGTCTTTCGCGTTTACGACAGCCATGCTTTTTGGCGCAAGGCTGGAAGAGGCCGGAAATGTGGACTTTAAAGACTGGAAGCTGTGGATTTCGTTACCGGCGCTGACCTGTCTTTTTACCATTCTTGTTCGTAAATTCTGGAATTTTCTCGGAAATATGGGAGAACGGAAAGAGAAGCTTGCGCAGTATATCAAAGTGCCGGTGACATTAAAGTCTCCCGTGAAAAATGCGGATATTGTCACATTTCTGTTTCTGATTGTCTGCTGGCTTCCCGTTTTGCTTGCCGTTTACCCGGGTTTTTTTGTTTATGATGCACAGGATGAATATCTGCAGGTGGCGTCAAGAACGTTTACGACGCATCATCCGCTTGTGCATGTGCTGATGCTCGGCGGTATTATCTGCGCCGTTCATAAGGTGACAGATTCTTATAATATGGGAATCGCATGCTATACGCTTGTGCAGATGTTTATCGTGGCGGGCGGTTTTACGTTTCTTCTTTCCTATCTCCGTAAGAAAAAGACGGGAAGAATGCTGCGCGTCCTTTCGCTGCTCTATTTTGCCTTTTTCCCGGTTATCGTCATGTTTACGCTTTGTTCGGCCAAAGATACCATCTTTACCGTTGCGCTTTTACTGCTCTTGCTCAGCATGCTGGAAATGGGAATTGACAGGGAACGGTTTTTTTCTTCCGGAGCGGAAATGGCTTTTTTTGTCCTGAGCGCGCTGACAATGCTTCTGTTCCGTAAAAATGGCATTTATGCGTTTGCGGTGATGATACCGGCGCTTCTTTTTTACCATAAACAATATTTGAAAAAGATGGGGA
This sequence comes from uncultured Lachnospiraceae bacterium, assembly GCA_910578475.1. Classification (GTDB taxonomy): domain Bacteria; phylum Bacillota; class Clostridia; order Lachnospirales; family Lachnospiraceae; genus UBA3282. Next base: position 19,181 of record CAJTRK010000001.1, read on the forward strand.
CGCTTCTGGCCGTTATCGTCGTTTCCTATTTTCTGATTAGCGGCGGACTGGCGGCGGCGCTTGGGGCTCATGAAACGGAAAATCAGGAAATCCTGACCGTGCCGATACAGCAGCTTGCAAGAACCTATAAATTCAACAAGGATGTTTTCACGGAAGAAGAAATCGCAGTTTTGCATGAAATTCTGCCGGAAGAGGCGCTTGTGCTTTATAATCCAAAGCTGTCCGACCCGGTGAAATATCGTTTTCAGAACGGGCCATATAATGCCGACCGATGGAAGTATGCGGAATTATGGCTGAGAATCGGTCTGAAAAAACCGTTGTCCTATATCAATGCGTGGCTCGTCAATTCATACGGATTCTGGTATCCGGATACGATAATTGACGTCTATTCCGGTAATACTGTGTTTACCTTCACTTATGAGGACAGTTCGTATTTCGGTTATGAGGTGGAGCTTCCCGGCGTAAGAGCCAGTAAGATTCCCTGGCTGGACGAGGCGTACAGAAGACTGTCTTTGGAGCTTGAGCAGGCAAAAATACCGATAGTTTCCATGTTTTATTCTCCGGGCTGCCTGTTCTGGTGCTTTGCATTTGTATTCTGTTATGTTATCTATCGGCGGAAATATCATATCATGGTTCCTTATTTTATGGTATTTCTGATATGGCTGACGGTGCTGCTCGGTCCCACTTACCTGCCGCGGTATGTGCTGATTTTCTGGTTTGGCCTCCCTTTATTCGCGGCGGTTATGCTGGAAGAGGAAAAATTTGCCCAAGTTGTCAAATAAAAACAGGTGTGGTATAATATGACCGCAAAAGGAAAACAAGCGGCGCGGAGCGACATTTGTTTTCCATGCGGTCATAACGAGCAAACGTCCGAAGAAGTCGGACGGAGAGCGCGTCAGCGCGAGTTTGCGAGTGAGGAAACTAAAAAAGGAAAACAAGCGGCGCGGAGCGACATTTGTTTTCCATGCGGTCATAACGAGCAAACGTCCGAAGAAGTCGGACGGAGAGCGCGAAAATCAAAAACAACCGACTGAGAAAAATTAGGAAAGCGTTATAAAGGATGAATAAAGTTATCAATAGCCGCCAGGCAATCTGCGGGACTGTCTGGCTCATATGCTTTGGCATCATGATAGCATTGTGGCCTCTCCGGCTTGTGACGGAGAGAGTCGTTTCCGGCAGTAACCGGCAGATGTCCATGCAGTCTGAAGCAATTACGGAAGAATATGTGGTTGAGCAGATGTTTGTTGCTCAGTACGACCGACTGGAAAGTATTCGGATATTCTTGCTGAATGAATCCGCAGGAGAAGAGTTTCATTTTGTTTTGCGGGATGCGTCAAGGAACATCCTGATGCAGCAGGCAATTTCCACGGATGACATGAAGGAAATGCCGGGATTCTGCTCGATACGGGTCAATCAGGAGACAGAAGTCGGCAAAGAATATTACTATTCCATACAGGGAATTTCCACGGACTTCTATGTTGCGTATGAAGACACGGAAACCTCCGGCACAATCTATAACGGAACGTTGTATTACGGCAATGTCGAGGATACGGAGCATAACATTATTACCGAATATGAATATAAAATTCCGCTTAGAAAGGGCAGAACACTGGTGTGTGATGCCCTGCTTGTGTTGCTCGGACTGCTTGTGACTTTCTTTACCGGTAAATATTATTCGAAGCATCCGGATAAAAACGGGCTGACGACGGTGGAAACGGTCTGGAAAAGAGTTGCTGCGCCGGTTATTCTTGCGGCGGCAGCAGTCAGCATCGCAGCGGTATGGCCCTGTAAGCTGTTTTCTCCATATGCGGAGAACAATCTGTTTTTTATCGCGGGAATCCTGATTGGAGCAGGTATTTTGCTTTATGGGGTCTGCCATAAAAGAGAACATAAGAGCAGCGATATGGGAGTGTCCGTTCTGCGCGAGCGTTGGGCGGATTATCTTCAAATCGGCTTTCTGGCGCTGGCGATACAGGCGGGCGTGCATTATATGAACGGTCTGTATGAAATTCATCATATGATTGCGTACAGGGAAATGCTTATTTATTTCGGGATGGCGGTCATTGCAACCTATAAAAGGAGAGAGCTCTTTAACTGGATGAATTTGGTCTATCTTGTTATTGCGGCTTTTGCCGGACAGTCTTACTACCGGAATCAGCTTGCTTCTCCCGACATGGTCATGCCCGGAACGGAAGAGGGCATCCAGGTGGTGAAACTGACCGTATGGGCCGCAGTCATTGCGGGTGTTGTGATTCTGAATACCCTCTACTGCATCGTGAGTTCCGTGCGCGGACGAAAAAACGGCAGTACGGCCGGGGGCAGAAAATTCGGTCTTTGGTATGGCGTGGTTCTGGCAGTATTTTTTACGTTGTTGATTGTGTTTCGGAATACGAGAGGGTGGCCCATTTATCTTGTATGTGCTTTTACCCTTTACTATGTGCGCGTTGCTTTCTGGGAAAGAAGAGGAAGACTGCTTTCCAATATCTGTAACGGTATTCTGCTTCATTTTCTGGTTTCAGCCGGCTATTGTCTGCTGCACAGACCCTATATGTTTTATCAGTATTACCGTTACCCGTTTACTTTCCATACGGTGACGATTTGCGCCGTCTATTTGTCGCTCGTCGTATGCGCGGCGTTTGTGAAGCTGTTGGACGGTTACCGCAGGGAGCAGAAGCTTTCCTGTATCTGGAAAGAACTGACGGTTTTTGGGATTTCTGCGGTATATCTCATTTTCACTTTATCGAGGACAGGCTATCTGGCAGTCGTTGCGATGGCGCTTGTTGTTATGCCTGTCGCATGTTTCGGAATGCGAAGAAAAATAAGGAGCCTGTTTTTTGCCGCGGCAATGATGGCAGGCGCTGTTCTCATCTGTTTCCCGGTGGTTTTTACGGCACAGCGCATTGTCCCGGCGGTGGCGGCACAGCCGGAAACGATGGAAATCGAAGAGCTGCCGAGTGAAATTATGCACGACAGGGATTTGGATTCCAATTATTATATGACAGTCCGTCGTTTCCTTCATGTGTTCCAGTCAAAGGTTCTTGGAATCCCTGATGAAGAGTGTATCAATCAGTATAAAACGGTAAAAGCTGATAGAAAGAACGATATTGGATATTATGCCGATGCGGACCGAAACGACCTGATTGCGGAAGAGAATCTGACGGACGATAGTATGCTGGTAGTGTCGGCGGATTTTTCGGGAAGTGAAATTTCCGAACAGGAAGAGCAGCAGGAAAGCGATGCGGAAGCCTATACCAATGGGCGTCTGGATATTTTTAAATTGTATTATGCGAATCTGAACAGGGAAGGTCATGATGAAATGGGCATTACGCTGCCGGATGGCAGTCTGGTGGTACATGCGCACAATATTTATCTCCAGACCGCATATGACCACGGGATTCCGGTGGGTATCGTTTTTATTTTGTTTGGCGCTGCCACCTTGATTCAGTCGGCAGTTTACTATAAGAGGAGAAAAGAAGACAGAGTGTGCAGCGCGTTACCGCTTGCTTTATTGATTTTATTTGCGGTAGCCGGATTGACGGAATGGATTTTTCATCCGTGCAATCCTATCGCATTTTGTCTGTTGTTGATGCTCGCGCCGCTTTTATCCGATATGGGGCGCAGCCCGGAAGGAACGATTCGAAATGGAAAAGAAACGAAAACCGTTTAATGTAAAATTATTTTATCGAAGAACAGCGTTGATTATTTACGATATCATCAGCATTATCCTGTCAAGCTATCTGGCGATTCTGATTCGTTATGACGGGAAGGTGGATTTGATACCGGAGCATTTTATACAGCCGATTGAGCGTTTTCTTTTGCTGAATATATTGCTGACGCTGTTGATTTTCTATGTCTTTCGTTTATACAGCAGCCTGTGGGCTTTTGCGGGAGAAACGGAATTGCAGAACATTGTCATTTCCTGTGTGATTGCGACGGTGGTGAACGGCATTGGCCTTCAGTTTTTTAAAACGGCGGGGCAGGCGGTTCCGAGAAGCTATCATTTTCTGTATCTGTGCCTGCTTATCAGCTGTATCTTTGCGAGCCGTTTCTCATACCGCTTTTTCAGAGGCATCAAACATAAGCAGCAGAATAAGAAAAATAAAATTTCCGTGATGGTGGTGGGCGCAGGAGAGGCGGCAAATGCCATCATTAAAGAAATTGTAAACAGTAACTTTTCCGCAATGGTCATCCGCTGTATTATCGATGACGATAAGGGAAAATGGGGCAGATATATCCAGGGAATCAAGGTGGCCGGCGGCCGGGATAAGATTGTGGAATGTGCGGACATTTATAATATCGATGAAATTATCGTGGCAATGCCTTCCACTTCCCGCGCGGAACTGAAAAATGTTCTGGAGATTTGTAAGGAAACGAACTGTAAGCTGCGTTCGCTTCCGGGTATGTATCAGCTCGTGAACGGAGAAGTCAGCGTCAGCAAACTGCGCGACGTGGAGGTAGAGGATTTGTTGGGGAGAGAACCTATCAGCGTCGATATGGATTCGATTCTCGGTTATGTGCAGGGCAAAAAGGTGCTTGTAACGGGCGGCGGCGGCTCCATCGGAAGCGAGCTCTGCAGACAGATTGCGCAGCATAAGCCGAAACAGCTTATTATTCTCGATATTTATGAAAATAACGTTTATGATGTACAGCAGGAATTGAAAATGAAACATCCGAATCTGGACCTTGTGGTGCTCATCGCATCCGTGCGGAATACCAACCGGATGAACTGGATTTTCTCGAATTACAAGCCGGATATCGTTTATCACGCGGCGGCGCATAAACATGTTCCTCTGATGGAGGACAGCCCCACCGAGGCGATTAAAAACAATGTATTCGGAACGTTTAAGACAGCACAGGCGGCCGCGATGACCGGCGCGAAAAGATTCGTTATGATATCGACGGATAAGGCGGTAAACCCCACGAATATCATGGGGGCGAGCAAGCGCATGTGCGAAATGATTATTCAGATATTTAACAAACATTATGATACGGAATTTGTGGCAGTACGTTTCGGCAACGTGCTCGGCAGCAACGGAAGCGTTATTCCGCTTTTCAAGAAGCAGATTGCGAAAGGCGGACCGGTGACGGTGACGCATCCTGATATTATCCGGTACTTTATGACGATTCCGGAGGCGGTATCGCTTGTATTGCAGGCGGGCGCTTATGCAAAGGGCGGAGAAATCTTTATTCTGGACATGGGAGAACCGGTCAGAATTTTGGATTTGGCCAGGAATTTAATTCGCTTGTCCGGCTATCGGGTGGATGAAGACATCAAAATCGAGTTTACGGGACTGCGCCCCGGTGAAAAATTATATGAAGAACTGCTGATGGATGAAGAAGGAATGCACGATACGGCAAACCGCATGATTCATATCGGCAGACCGATTGAAGTGGACGAGCAGGAATTTTTTGTACAGCTAAAAGAATTAAAAGATGAATGTCAGATTGAAAGCTCGGATATCAGACCGCTGATTCAGAAAATCGTGCCGACCTATCACTATGGCGGCAGCGAAGATTCCGAATAGATAAGGGAGGAAAAAGTATGGGAAAAAAGAGAATCTATCTGTCTTCTCCGACCATGCACAGCGAGGAGCAGCAATTTGTAAAGGAAGCGTTCGATACCAACTGGATTGCGCCGCTTGGACCGAACGTAACGGCATTTGAGGAAGAAATGGCAGCTTATGCGAAGGCCGGCTATGTTACGGCGCTCAGCTCGGGCACGGCGGCGATTCATCTCGCGTTGAAATTGTTGAACATTGGCCCGGGAGATGTGGTATTCGTATCGGACCTGACGTTTGCCGCAACCTGTAATCCGATTGTATACGAGGGAGCAACGCCTGTTTTTATCGACGCGGAACCGGACACCTGGAATATGTCGCCGCGGGCGCTTGAAAAGGCATTTGAAAAATATCCGAAGCCCAAGGCGGTTCTCTGCGCCTATCTGTATGGCACACCTGCGAAAATTGATGAAATTATGGCTGTCTGTGAAGCGCATCATGTGCCGTATATCGAAGATGCGGCGGAGTCTCTTGGCAGTACCTATAAAGGGAAGCATACGGGAACGTTGGGCAGGTTCGGCATCTTTTCTTTTAACGGCAACAAAATCATTACCACTTCCGGCGGCGGGATGCTTGTGTCTGAGGATGAAGAGGCCATTAAAAAGGCAGTTTTTCTGGCGACGCAGGCCAGAGACCCGGCCAGATATTATCTGCATTCCCAAATCGGGTATAATTACAGAATGAGTAACGTGGTAGCCGGCATCGGAAGAGGACAGCTGCCACACTTGGATGAACATAAGGCGCGTAAGCAGGCGATTTACCGGCAGTACAAAGAAGCCTTTGCCGATATTTCGGAAATCGGCATGAATCCGTTGAATCCGGACGGCGATGCGAACAACTGGTTATCCGGTATGCTGATAGAAAGAGAAAGCAATGTGACGCCGGATATGATTATGGATGCTTTGGAAGCGGAAAATATCGAGAGCAGACCAATCTGGAAGCCGATGCACGAGCAGCCTGTATTTGTAAAATGCGATTTTATGCCGCATAACGAGGATGGCAGCAGCGTCGGCAGCGGGGTTTTTGAGCGAGGCTTATGCCTGCCGAGCGATATTAAGAATACGCAGGAGGATATGGAGCGGATTATCAGCATCATCAGAAACTGCTTCGGCAGATAGACTGAAAACAGATAAAGGAGCAAAGTACGAAAATGATATATGCAAAGTATGTCAAAAGAATTTTGGATATGATATTGTCCCTGTCGGCGATTATCGTCTTGAGCCCGTTGCTTCTGATTTTGTATCTGCTTGTCCGGGTAAAACTCGGAAGCCCTGTTTTGTTCCGTCAGGAACGTCCGGGCAGGAACGGTGAAATTTTCACGCTTTGCAAATTCCGCACCATGACGGACAAACGGAACGAAAAGGGAGAACTGCTGCCGGACGAAGAACGCCTGACCGGTTTCGGGAAAATGCTGCGTTCTACCAGTCTGGACGAACTGCCGGAATTGTTCAATATTTTAAAAGGGGATATGAGCCTGATTGGGCCAAGACCTCTTCTGGTGCGCTATCTTCCCTGGTATACCGAGGAAGAACGCCACAGACATGATGTGCGGCCGGGACTCACGGGACTGGCGCAGGTAAACGGCAGAAATGCCCTGGGATGGGAAGGCCGTTTTGCTTTTGATTTGGAATATGTAAAACATTGCAGTTTTGTGATGGATTTAAAAATCATCGGCATGACCGTCGGAAAGGTGCTGAAACGCTCCGGAACGTTGTCGGGGGCGGAACAGACGGTGGAGGATTTCGATGTATACCGCAGGAAACAGGCCGAAGAAAACCCAAAAGGATGATAACAGGCCGGAGCGGATGACGGAAATCCGTAAGGGAAGGAGAGCGCCCATGAAAGAAATTCCCGTATTTGAGAAATCGCTGGAACGGACTTTGATTCAGGAATTGTCGGACAGTTACGGAAACAATCAGATTTTCATGAAAAGAGACGACTTCGTGCCTTTCAGCTTCGGCGGGAACAAGGCGCGGAAGGCGGCGGAATTTTACCGGGAAATCAAACGGGAAGCGCCTGATGTTGTGATGACATACGGCAGCAACAGCTCCAATCACTGCCGCATTATCGCCAATATGGCGGCGGGAATGGGACTTGCCTGCCACATCATTTCGCCGGAAGAAAACAGAGAACGTCTGCACAATACAAGACTGGTACAGGATTTTGGAGCAATTATTGAAACCTGTCCCGTGACGAAAGTGGCGGAAACCATCGAGAACCGAAAGGCGGCATACAGGGAAGCCGGAAAAACGCCGTATTTCATTGCGGGCGGCGGGCATGGCAACTGCGGTACGGAAGCTTATGTAAAGGCCTACCGGGAAATCGAAACATACGAGAAAGAAAAAAATATCTATTTTGATTATATATTCCACGCTTCCGGAACAGGAACCACACAGGCAGGACTGGTATGCGGCAGTCTGCTTGCGGGAGGCGGGAAGCGGACGATTGTGGGAATCAGCATTGCGCGGGAGGCCGAAAGAGGAAGAAGCGTTGTAAAAGAAAGCATCCGGGAATATCTGGGTGCGCGGTTCCATGATTTGTACAAAGAAGAATGCCTTCTTTTTACGGATGCGTATCGGTGCGGCGGTTATGGCTGTTATACGAAAGAAGTGACAGAAACGATTGAAGCGGTAATGAAACGGGAAGGCATTGCGATGGATACCACTTATGTCGGAAAGGCTTTTCGCGGCATGCTTTCTTATCTGGCGGATAACGATATCCGAAATAAGAAAGCGCTTTTCGTGCATACAGGAGGCGGGCCGCTTTTCTTTGACGGACTGGACAAAGGCGTTCTGTTTGCGGACGATTCTGATGAAAATGCCGCTTATGCGGCGAAACAGGAAGAAATATGAAGTTGAGAAAGAACGGGGGATTGCGATGAACATCCTGATTTTGAGTGCGGGAACGCGAAATAAAGTCGTGCAGTATTTTAAAAAGGAAGCGGGAGCGGAAGGCAAAATCGTTGCCACCGACTGCAGTACTCTTGCGCCTGCGGTTTATGACGCCGACAAATTTTATCTTGTATCGAGAATTACTGCGCCCGGCTATCTGGAACATATTCTGGAAATCTGCGAAAAAGAACGGATAGACGGCGTTTTCTCGCTGATAGACCCGGAACTGAGCATTCTGGCGAAAGAAAAGGACAAATTCCTTGCAATCGGAACGACGCCGGTGATTTCCCCCTATGAGCTGGTGGAGACTTGTCTGGACAAATACCGGATGTATCATATGTTATGCGAAATGCAGATTCCTACCGGGAAATGTTTTGTGGAAAAGGAAGCTTTCTACGAGGCGGTGGAAAAGGGTGAAATTTCTTATCCTGTTTTCGTAAAACCGGTGAAAGGAAGCGCGAGCATCAACATCAGCAAAGCAGGAAGCAAAGAAGAAATCGAATTGCTGTTCCGGCTGTATGACGATTTGATGATACAGGAATATATGGACGGCCAGGAATACGGCGCCGATGTCTATATCGATATGATATCGGGAAAATGCACTTCCATTTTTGTGAAAAAGAAGTTGAAGATGCGGGCCGGTGAGACGGATAAATCCGTGTCCTTTAAAGATGAAAAACTGTTCGCTCTGATAAAAGAATTCGTGGAAGAATGCGGGTTTCGCGGTATGATTGATATTGATATTTTTGAAAAGAACGGGACATATTATATTTCGGAAGTCAATCCCCGTTTTGGCGGCGGATATCCGCACGCCTATGCCTGTGGCGTCAATATGCCCAAACAGGTTCTGGAAAATCTGGCGGGCCGGGAAAATCCGGTCACAATCGGGATGTATCAGGAATCAGTTTGCATGATGAAATATAATGAAATTGCGGTCAGGGATATGAGCGGGGAAACGATACTCGTATAGACTGCAGACAGTATGAGGAAAAAAGATATGGGCAGAGTATTGATTCTGATAAATTCATCCGGCGGGCTGTTTGATTTCCGGAACGAATTTGTGGAAGCGCTTTTAGAAGAAAATCAGGTATTTGTCAGCGTGCCGGATGACGTAAAAACAAAGGAGCTGACGGATGAGGGATGTCAGATAATCAGGACGCCCATTAACCGCAGAGGAATCAATCCCTTAGAAGATTTGAAACTCTGCCGGGCCTATTATAATATGATGAAGGAACTGAAACCGGATTTGGTCATTACCTATACGATAAAGCCCAATATTTACGGCGGCTTCTGCGCGGGCCTGATGAAGATTCCTTATATTACGACGATTACCGGACTCGGGGGCGCTTTTGACAGGACGGGATTGTTTTTACGGCTTATCATCCATATGTACCGTGCCGGCATGAAAAAGGCGGCCTGCGTCTTTTTCCAGAACGAAGAGAACCGGAACATTTTCCGAAAGTTCGGCATTGCTGGACAAAAGGACAGACTGGTCATGGGTTCCGGCGTCAGCCTGCCGAGACATCCGTATGAACCCTATCCGGAACGGGAAGAGACGCATTTTCTGTTTGTCGGCCGTGTCATGAAAGAACGGGGGATTCTGGAATTTCTGGAAGCGGCCGGAAGACTGCACAGCGATAAAGTGTTTTTTGATATCCTCGGATACTGCGATGAAGATTATCAGGAGATGCTGGCCGGTCTGGAAAAGGAAGGTGTGATTCATCAACTCGGTTTTCATACCCAGGTGCATCCGTATCTTGCGGACGCAAGCGCCATCGTTATCGCATCCTTCCATGAGGGAATGTCCAATGCGCTTATCGAGGCGGCGGCAACCGGGAGACCTGTTATCGCATCCAATATCAGCGGATGTCTGGAAGCCTTCGAAGAGGGGCGGACGGGTTTGGGCTTTACGCCCGGAAACGCGGAAGAGCTGATTGCGGCAATGGAGAAATTTCTGCGGCTGTCCAATGAAGAGCGGGCGGCGATGGGCCGTGCGGGACGTGAAAAGATGGAGAAAGAGTTCGACAGGAAGCTTGTGACGGCGGCCTATATGGAAGAAGTAAAAAGACTGAGCGCTGCGGACTGAAGATAGGGAATATTTGTATCAAAACCTGAAAAAACATGAATGCGGAAAGCGTGTCTGAAAGGAGATAAAGCAATGAGTCTGTATGAAAAAATCGTAAAAGGTGAGGAAAAAATTTCACTGGTTGGTCTTGGCTATGTGGGAATGCCGATTGCGGTAGCTTTTGCCAGAAAAGTCAAAGTCGTGGGATTTGATTTAAATGAAGAAAAAATCAATCTGTATAAAAGCGGCGTAGACCCGACGAAGGAAGTAGGTGACGAGGTTATCCGCAATACGACGGTGGAGTTCACCGCGGATGCCGCCAGATTAAAAGAAGCCAAATTCCACATCGTGGCCGTGCCGACGCCTGTTAAGAGCGACCATACGCCGGATTTATCCCCGGTGGAAGGCGCAAGCCATCTTCTGGGACAAAATCTGACAAAAGGCTCCGTTGTCGTCTATGAATCGACGGTATATCCGGGCGTGACGGAAGATATCTGCGTGCCGATTCTGGAAAAAGAATCCGGTTTAAAATGCGGCGTTGACTTTAAAATCGGCTATTCGCCGGAGCGTATCAATCCGGGCGATAAAGTACATAGACTGGAGACGATTACGAAAATCGTATCAGGTATGGACGAAGAAACGCTCGATACGGTCGCAAAAGTGTATGAGCTCGTTGTGGATGCGGGCGTATACCGTGCGGAATCCATCAAAGTGGCGGAAGCGGCAAAAGTTATCGAAAACAGCCAGAGAGATATCAATATTGCGTTTATGAATGAACTTTCCATTATATTCCACAAGATGGATATCGATACGATGGCCGTGTTAAAAGCGGCGGGCACAAAATGGAATTTCCTGAATTTTATGCCCGGGCTTGTAGGCGGACACTGTATCGGCGTTGACCCCTATTATCTGACCTACAAGTCGGAGGAGCTCGGCTACCATTCCAGAATTATTCTGGCGGGGCGGCGCATCAATGACGAGATGGGCAAGTATGTGGCGGAGAGCCTTGTAAAAAATCTGATTAAAGCGGATGTGCCGGTCAAAACCGCGAAAGTGGCAATTCTCGGTTTTACTTTCAAAGAAAACTGCCCGGATACAAGAAACACGAAAGTAATCGATATTTATAATGAATTGGGCGAATACGGCATCAGCCCTCTTGTTGTGGACCCGGCGGCAGACGCGGAAGAAGCAAAACGCCTTTATGGCCTTTCGTTCGGAAGGCTGGAAGATATCCATGATATGGACGCGGTCATTATTGCGGTAGCCCATGATGAATTTAAAAAGCTTGGTAAAAAAGAACTCGACGGATTTTTTAAAGCGGAGAACGCGAAGAAAGTACTGGCAGACATCAAAGGCTTACTGAACAGAAAAGATTACCTGACAGAGGATTATCTGTACTGGAGACTCTGATTACCGTGGCAGCAGAAAGGGAATGGGCGTAACAGATGGGCAGAAAGATTGCCGTCCGGATGGATGATATCACGCCGGATATGAATTGGGAGAATTTTCGTTTTTTTCTGAAATTATTCGAAGAAGCGGGTATTACGCCTCTGCTTGGCATTGTGCCGGAAAGCCGGGATGAAAAGCTGCGATGCGGGAAGCCGCGGGAAGACTTCTACGAGGTCATGAGAGGGCTGAAAAAAAAAGGATTCTGTTTTGCCCTGCACGGCTGCTATCATCTTTATACGACGAAAAAAGGCGGTCTTTTTCCACTGAATACCTGTTCCGAATTTGCGGGCGTTCCATATGAAAAACAGAAAGAGATGCTTTCTTTTGGGAAAAGGCAGCTGGAAGAACAGGGGATAGAGGCCGGTATTTTCATGGCGCCGGCCCATTCTTATGATAAAAATACGCTGCGGGCCCTGAAAGAGCTCGGCATTACAAAAGTGACGGACGGCTTCGGAAAAGAGCCTTACACTTGCAAAGGACTGACCTTTTATCCGATTTCATTTCTGCTCGGACGCAGTCTGAAACAGAAAAACGGTGTGACAACACTGGTGCTTCATGCCAATACAGTGACGGAGGCGGACAAAGAACGATATCGGAAACTGTTCGGAGAATATGGAAAAAATATGATTTCCTATTCGGAATATCTAGAAAGAACGCCTGTAAAAAGGATGCTTCCGGGCAGAATAGGGGAATATCTTCTGGCGAAGGGAAAACATTTTGCCGGACGTATTCGGCGGTGATAAATTACGATGGGGGAAAGAACTGCGATGGAAGAACCGATGCGGATACTGCATGTGCTCGGCGGCGTCGGATTAGGCGGCGCGGAAAGCAGAATTATGGATTTATACCGGTGCATCGACAGGGAAAAGCTCCAGTTTGATTTTCTGGTGCACCAGAGCGGCCCGGGCTATTATGAAGAGGAAATTCAGGAACTGGGAGGGCGGATTTACCGCGTTCCCCGTTTTCGCTTATATAATATTCTGACATATCGAAAGGCGTTATGGGCCTTTTTCAAAGAACATCATGCGTTTCGGGCCGTACACGGGCATATGACGAGCACGGCGGCCGTTTATCTGCCGATTGCGAAAAAATGCGGAATCCCCGTGACAATCGCTCATGCGAGAAGCGCGGGCGTGGATAAAGGGATGAAGGGAATCGTCACCAGACTGCTTCGGATTCCCTTGCGAAAAAAATGCGACTATATGTTCGCCTGTTCCGGACTCGCAGCAGAGGCCGTCTTCGGAAAGAAAAACGCGCTTGCGGGGAAAGTGACGATTGTTCCGAACGCCATCGACGCCGGAGCGTTCCGCTTTTGTGCGGAAACGAGGGCGGAAATGAGACGGGAACTGGAACTTGCGGAAAAATTTGTAATCGGGCATGTGGGCAGATTTCATTATGCCAAAAATCATGAATATTTGCTGGAAGTGTTTGCCCAAATCGTAAAAAAGCATGACAATGCGATACTGCTTCTTTTAGGAGAAGGAGAGCGCAAGGAAGAGATGCAGCAAAAAGCGGCGTCTCTCGGTATTGCGGAAAAAGTACGATTCTGCGGTAATCAGAAAGAAACGTGGAAATATTATCAGGCGATGGATTTCTTTGTTTTTCCTTCCCGGTTTGAAGGGCTTCCGGGAACAGTCGTGGAGGCGCAGAGCGCGGGACTGCGCTGCCTGATTTCGGACACGATTGCAAAAGAGAGTATTATCACGGAACTGGCCGCGAGTAAGAGCATTGCGGAAAGTCCGGCGGCATGGGCGGAATATGTGCTTGCAAACAGAGAATATGAAAGGACGGACAGGTACGGGCAGATTCGGGCCGCCGGCTTTGACGTGCGCAGACAGGCGGAGTGGTACGGCCGGTTTTACCGGAACGGAAACGCGGACTGCGGAAAGGATAGGGGACACAAGTGACAAAAGAACATAAAAAATCGCTTGGCATTTTCAGCCTGCTATTGTTGTTTTTTCTGGGAATGTTTGCGATGTATGGCGTCGGCGTCTATAATGATTCCGAACAATATATTACGATGCACATCCACAGAGAACCGTTGTATCCGCTGTTTCTGGCTTTGTTCAGACTGTCGGCGGGACCGGAAGCGGGTCTTTTTCTGGCGGCAGCCGCGCAGAATGTGCTGGCGGCCTGCAGCATTTTTTTCCTGATAGAATATCTGACCAGAAAATTCTCGCTGAATCTGGCCGGGGAGCTTGTGCTTCTCGCGTTAGAGCTTGCGCCGCATCTGGTGACCCGGTATGTTTCGGCGCTTGGCATATTTCTGGAAAATTCGATAATGAGCGAGGCGCTCTGCATTCCGCTTTTTCAGTTTTTCCTGTTATTCATGCTGCGGACGGTTTTTGAAAAAAGAAAGACGGATATGATATGGAGTCTGGTCTTTGCATACCTGCTGTCGATGACGAGAGGGCAGATGATGACGACGATTTTAATCTGGCTCGTGGTCGTTTTTTTGTTGTTTTTATCCGAAAGAAAGTACAGGAGGCTCCTGATACCGGTGGCTGCAGTCCTTTGTGTTTTCGGACTTCGGAGCCTGACGGTGTATACTTATAATTATTTTGTGACAGGCTATTTCATGGGAAATACTTACGGACAGGTGAACACGCTGACCAATGTAATTTATGCTTGCGACAGAGAGGACGGAGAAGTTTTCGAAGAGGGAAGCCTGGAACGAAGCTTTTTTGATATTTTTTATAAAGGGGCAGACGATGTTTTGGCCAGCTACCGTTATGCGAAAGACGCGCCGGAGGGCGAAGCGGCATATTTGGAAAGCCATCATGACACATTGAAATTCGAGGTGCTCGAAAGCAATTTTTCCGTCTATTATTTCGGTCTCGGAGAGGTGGACTATTATCAGCAGAGCCGGATGTCGGACGAGATGGCGGGTATCATGCTGCGGAAACTTCTTCCGGCGTGTTTCGGGCAATGGCTGTATGATTATCTGCTGCTTTGCCGGAACGGATTTATCAGGAGCATTGCGGTTGTGAACAGATGGATTAACTGGGCGGCGCTTGCGATTTATCTTGCGGCGGCCGCGCTGACGATTCGGGCTCTCATAAAAGACAAAAAAAGCGGCCCGGCCCGTGTGATGGGCCTGGCGCTGCTCTTTATCGCCGCCAACGTATGCGCCACTTCCCTGACGATTATGTGCTTGTCGAGATATATGATATACGGTTTTTCCATTTTTTATATGGCGTTCTTTCTGCTGCTGGTAGAAGTTATGCGGGAAAGGCAGCAAAAACGCTTTCGCATGAAAACGTTGTGTATCGTGCAGAATTAGTATATAATCAGTTAGAGTGTGTTTGAAAAATGACTGAAAGTTGCCGCAAAAGCGGTGGAATAGGAGTAATTATGGGATATCGGGATATTACATTTGAAAAAGACAGTGTGTTTCTTATAGGCGGGGGTGCGGGATTTATCGGTTCCAACCTTTGCGAAGCGTTGGTGGAAATGGGGTATACGGTTCGTTGTCTGGATAATCTTTCCACCGGAAAGTATGAGAACATCGCACCCTTAATAGAAAAGGAAAACTTTACTTTTATTAAAGGAGATATTCGGGAACTGGATACCTGCATGGAGGCGTCCGAGGGTGTGACTTATGTGATGAATGAGGCAGCCTGGGGAAGCGTGCCGCGCAGTATCGAGATGCCTCTTTTGTATGAAGAGGTCAACATCAAAGGTACGCTGAACATGATGGAAGCGGCAAGACAAAGCGGCGCTAAGAAATTTGTATATGCTTCTTCCTCTTCTGTATATGGCGACCATCCGGTACTTCCAAAGAAGGAGGGACAGGAAGGAAAAGTGCTTTCTCCTTATGCGCTGACCAAAAAAGTGGATGAAGAATACGGAAGGCTCTACAAAGAATTATATGGATTAGACACTTACGGGCTCCGGTATTTTAATGTATTTGGCCGCCGTCAGGACCCGGAGGGCATGTATGCTGCGGTTATTCCGAAGTTCATCAAACAGCTGATGAACGATGAAGTCCCTATTATCAACGGAGACGGCAGGCAGTCCAGAGATTTCACTTATATCGATAATGTCATCGAAGCGAATCTGAAAGCCTGTCATGCACCATCCGATGCGGCCGGACAGGTATTCAACATCGGTGCGGGCGGAAGAGAATATCTGATTGATATCTATTATGACCTGTGTGAGGCGCTCGGCAGGAAGACGGAGCCGCAGTTTGGCCCGCCGAGAAAAGGCGATATCCGGGATTCCAATGCGGATATTTCGAAAGCGCGGGAACTTCTGGGCTATGCGCCGGAATATGATTTTAAGAAAGGTATTGCGCTGGCAATCGACTGGTATAAAGAGAATTTGTAAAAGAAATTTGTGGGGGGCGGGAGAAAGATAAAATGGCAATATCAAAAGAACGTTTGCGCGGCGGTGTGAAGGAGAAATGTTTTGATTGGTATGTGCGTTAAAGCAAACTGGGGGTATAAACATGAAATATAAAGTAGTAGTATTTGGTGTTAAAGATACTTCGGAAAATATTGTGGAATTTATTCATCATTCGATTTGTCCGGTTGATTTGGTGATGACCATCAGTCCGGAGGTGACAAAGAAAAATCAGATTGCAGGTTATAAGGGTCTGTCTGTTTTGACGGAGAAATACGGGATTCCGGTGCACGAAGCGGACAGCTATTTTCTGACGGATGAAAAAACACAGAGCTTTTTGCGGGAAAACGAATTTGACATCGGCATATCCATGGGCTGGCAGAGACTGATTCCGCCTTCGGTATTGGAATGTTTCAAATACGGCATTTACGGCTTTCATGGAAACTGCGGTTATCTGCCTTTCGGACGCGGGCGTTCGCCGCTCAACTGGTCGATTATTCTGGGGGACAGCAGGTTTAATCTGAACCTGTTCCGCTATGATGAAAAGGCTGACAGTCCGAATGTTTTTGCAACGGAAATGTTTTCGATTACGCCCCACGACGATATCCGCACGGCTCAGTATAAGAACCAGATATGTTCTAAAAATCTGATTCGCCGGTTGTTAAAAGCGTATGAGGAAGGAACGATTACGATTCGTACCGAGTCAAAAGATTTTGACTCCTGGTATACGAAACGGACCGCGGCGGACGGTAAAATAGACTTTCATGACAGAACGAGAAATATTTACAATCTGATTCGCGGTGTGGCTGCGCCTTTTCCGGGAGCCTTTGCCATGTGCGGAGAGCGGAAAGTGACCATATGGGAAGCGCACCCGTTCGACGAAATCATTGATTTTTCAGCTTATGCGCCGGGAGAAATCATCGATGTGTTCGATGACAAGCCGGTAGTGCGGACGGTGGACGGTTCGCTGTTAATCGACCGCTATGACTGCGAGGTAAAATTAACGCCGGGAGAACTTCTTACATGAAAAAAGTTTTATTAATCGTTCCTGCGCTGCATCAGGGGGGCTTCGAAAAAGTATGCGTCGTGACGGCAAGGCTGCTGCAGCCGTACTATCAGGTCAAAATCGTTATTTTCGATTCCAGAGACATTGCGTATGATATCCGGGGACTGGAAGTGGCAGACCTGCATCTTGCGAGCCGGCCGGGACGGATTGCCAAGCTGTGGAATGTGGTAAAGCGGGGTTATAAGCTGAACCAAATCAAGAGAGACGACGGATTTGATATTGCTTACAGTTTTGGTCCGACGGCCAATATTGCCAATATCGTTTCTTTTGGCAGAGCGAAGAAATGGCTCGGCATCAGAAGCTATATGGATATGGACAATCCGAGACAGATAAGATGGTTCTGTAAACATGCGGACAGGGTGATATGCTGCTCTGAACAAATCCGTCAGGAAGTTCAGGAAAAATACGGCTGTAAAAATGCCGTGATGCTTCCGAATCCTTTTGATATGCGGGAAATAGAAAGGCTGGCGGAAAAGGAAGAGGCGTCGCTGCCCTGGGAGGAAGGCCGTATTCTTGTCTCCATGGGGCGTGAAGATGTGGTGAAAGGCTTCTGGCATCTGCTAAAAAGCTTCGCGCTTGTGCATAAAGCGCTTCCCGACACGAAGCTGATGATTATCGGGCAGGGAGAATATACAGAATATAAAGAGCTGGCGGCCGGGCTTGGCATCGACGAAGCGGTTTGCTTTACCGGGTTGAAACGAAATCCCTATCCGTATTTGAAGCGAAGCTCTTTGTATGTACTTACTTCCTATAACGAAGGATTTCCCAATGCCCTGGTGGAGGCGATGGCGCTCGGCGTTCCGGCGGTTTCGACAGACTGTATGACCGGACCGCGGGAAATTTTGGGAAGCGAATATGGAATTCTTGTGCCGAATATGAGTCCGGAAGCGGATTTCGAGCCGGAGAATATTACGGAAGAAGAACGGAAGCTTGCGGAGACGATTATTTCGTTATTAGAAGATGAAGAGCGGATGGCACACTACCGGGAGGCGGCGCGGAAGCGTGCCGGAGACTATACGACAGAAAGCTATCTTGCCGGCATTCAGGGCTGGATTTCAGATACGTTGAACTGCTCTGGCATGAGGGAATAAAATGTTGTGCCTGCGGCCCGGATTCACAGGCTATGGAAAGGCATGGTTACTGATATGGAAAAAGGAACACAGACGAAGAAACAAATCGAATTACCTTCCAGATGGCAGCTCATTGTGCTTCTTCCTTTTGCCGCCCTTTATATGTTTTTTATCATACTGGGTAATCTGGAGAAGGCGGAGGAGCTTGGCGCTGCCCGGAATATCGGCAGGATTCTGCTATGGCTGTTTATCAGTTATGCGGTCCTGCTTTTGTTGTGTTTTCTGATTTCTAACAGGAAAGCGTTTACGGTCTGTCTCCCGGAGAAATTCCGGCTTCCGGAACAGCGGAAGCGTCAGGGGAAATGGTATGTGTTCGTTCTGTTTTTTCTCTGCAATCTGCTTTGCTATCTGCCTTTTTATCTGATGTATTATCCGACCTGGTTCAGCAACGATGCAATCTGGCAGACGCAGCAAATACTGGGCATGGTTCCCAGGTCGAACCATCATCCTTATTTTCACACGATGATAATGCAGTTCTTCTTCGGAATCGGCCATCGGATATCCGGTACGGTTACGGGAGGGCTGGCTTTTTATACATTCTGGCAGATGACGATTATGGCGCTTGTATTTGCCTTTATCCTGTATCAGCTCTATAAAAGGGGAACCCGTCTGCTGTGGCTGTTCATCGCGCTGTTGTTTTATGCGGCGCTGCCCTTCAATGCGGTTTTGACAATCTGCATGGGTAAAGATGAGTTTTTTGCGGCGGCGCTGTTTTTTTATACATGGACGATGACGGAATATGCTCTTTTTGAACGGGAAAATTCTGGAAAAAGAAATTATTTGCGGTACGCCGCGTATTTTGTCTCGGCGCTGCTCGTCTGTCTTTTGCGGAGCAACGGCATATTCATTTTTTTAGGAACAACTGTTATTTTATTGATATCCGATTGCTGGAAGAGAAGACGGAAATATTCTGCAGGCGGAACCGTACATAGAGCGTTTTTGGCGAAAAAGTACATATGTGCCGCGCTTGCGCTGTTCTGTTATCTGATATGGCAGGGGCCGGCGCTTGGCGCGCTTCATGTGCAGCCGCCGGATATCATCGAAGGGCTGACGATGCCGGTTCAGCATCTTACATGTGCCTACTTAAAGGGCGGAGAGCTGACGGAGGAAGAAAAAGAAATGATAGAGCAGGTCGTTCCGACGGACCGGCTTGCGGAAGTATACAATCCGTATTTGTTCGACCCGGTAAAAGCGTTGATTCGTGAAGAGGGAAATCAGGCGGTAATCGAAGAGCACAAATGGGAATATTTGAAGCTCTGGTTCCGCGTCGGGCTGCGCAGCCCATTGCAATATGTGGTGGCCGAAGTACGGCAGACGATGGGATATTGGGCGTATCGCGTGAGAGATGAGCTGTTTGTATACGGGGAATATTTTATGGTCGATAATCCTTTTGGCGTAACGACGGAAAGGAAACTGTTTTCCTATAACGACAGTCTTGCGATGGGGGAATATCTGATGGGCTTTCAGAACTTTTTTAACCGGGTCTGGAGCCTGGGGCTGAATACATGGCTCATGTTGTTTGGGCTTGTTTATGCGGTTTATCGGAAAAGAAATCCGATGCCCTATGTTCCTTCTCTGATGCTGCTTGCGACGCTGCTGCTTGCGACACCGGTCTATAACGAATTTCGTTATGTTTACGGGATGTTCATCACGCTGCCCTTCTTATTCAGTTACAGTTTTGGCGTGGGAGAAAGCGGGGCAACATGCGGAAAGGAGGCGTCTGATGAAAAAGTGGTGTAAGGCGGCGCTTTTTCTGCTGCCGCTGCTTCTGTTTGTAGGCGTGGTGAACTGGTATGTGGATTCTTATGCGTATCTGCGCGTGACCTACGATGAGATTGCAGATAAAATGACGAATATGTCACAAAATGTCGTCGGACTGGAAGAGTCGGACTACAACGACAGAAATCTGGTTCTGGCCTGTCTGAACGCCCAGAAAGAAGCGAAGGAAGTCGTAGTCATCGGTTCCAGCCGGGTGTTTACATTCGAACATACATTGTTCGATACGGACTCTTTTTATAACGCGGGACTTTCCGAAGCCACGATTTATGATTTGTGGGCGGTAACGGGAATCCTTGCGGCAAACGGCCGGCTGCCCGAAAAGATGGTTATCGGCGTTGACGCCTTTTTGTTCAATGCTGCGCATAATAACGACCGCTGGAAGGAACTGGAGTCGTATGTGCAATATATGGATAATGAGACCGGACGAAATACAGGTGGGGGGACAGGCGTCGGCGAAGAATCCGGAGGAGATGGAAACGGCGCGGAAGTTTTCGGTGAAGGCG
The DNA here is from genome assembly GCA_910578475.1 of uncultured Lachnospiraceae bacterium. GTDB lineage: Bacteria > Bacillota > Clostridia > Lachnospirales > Lachnospiraceae > UBA3282. The sequence goes on from CAJTRK010000001.1 coordinate 39,966, forward strand.
CAGAAGCCTCAGGTAAGGATGTGGAAGGCAGGCCGAATACGGGCAGGCATTACGGTAAATGGCTGTCGCTCGATTATTTCCGCTATAATATCACCTGTCTGCCGGAGGGAAAACGGTTTGATGTGTTTTATACGGAGGACTGGGAGACGGAGCTGTATACAAAGCACTATGACGGAAGCGTTTCCTACCAACAGGAGCTTCGGGAGGTGGCCGAAGAAGACGTTGTCGCGATGACCGGGCAGGCAATGGAAGAGCAGGTCGTCTACCGGATGACGGACTACCGCGAAATCGATGCGGAAAGCATGGAGATGTTCATTTCCCTGCTCGACTATCTGCAAAGCCAGGATGTGGAAGTAATATTATACTTGCCACCTTACTCACCGATGTTGTATGATTACATAGAATCAGAGGATTCCTTTCGCATCACGCTTGAAGTTGAAACGAAAATAAAAGAAATTGCATTTGAAAAAAAAGCCGCGTTGTACGGTTCCTATGACCCGGAAGGAAGCGGACTTCAAATGTCGGATTTGTACGATGTATATCATGTGAAAACGGAAAAAACACCGGACACTTTTTTTCCGGCAGATATAACAGACTGAGAGAAAGGCATGGTTAAAACAGGATGAAAGCCAATGTGACATACTGGTTGGATGAAAGCGCAAAAAAATGGCCGGATAAGGCGGCATTTGCGGATGAAGGAAAGACGGTTACTTTTGCGGAACTGCAGGGGCAGGCGAAATCGCTTGCTACAAAGATGATTGAGAAAGGACTGTTTAAAAAACCCGTCGTCGTCTATATGGAAAAAGGCGTAGACGTGCTCGTTTCCTTTATGGGGGCGGCATACAGCTGTAACTTCTATTCCCCCATCGATGTGGACATGCCTGCAAGCAGGGTCAATAAAATACTGGAAGTGCTGCAGCCGGCGCTTGTCATTACGACCGCGGCGCTGAAAGAAACATTTGAAAGCTATGAATATGAAGGCGATTATCTGCTGTTTGAAGAGGCGTGTCATGCCGGGCTCTGTGAAGAAAAAATCGAAGCGGCGAGAAACAGGGGAATCGACACGGATTTGCTCTATGTGCTCTTTACGTCCGGTTCTACCGGAGTGCCGAAGGGCGTGACGATTACGCACCGCTCGGTCATCGATTATATAGACTGGGTGACGGAAACTTTTGACATTACGGAAAAAGACAGTTTCGGTAATCAGGCGCCGTTTTACTTTGATAATTCCATTCTGGATATATACAGCACGATAAAGGCCGGAGCCACGACCTATATCGTTCCGAAAAATCTGTTTGCGCAGCCGGTGCTTTTATTGGAATATTTGAAGGAAAAGGAAATCAATACCATATTCTGGGTTCCTTCGGCGTTAATCGTGGTGGCGAAACTGAAAGCTTTCCGGAACGTGGATATCTCGAAAACATTGAAACGGGTGCTTTTCTGCGGGGAAGTGATGCCGAACAAACAGCTGAACGTCTGGCGGAAGTTTCTGCCGGATGTGATATATGCGAATCTGTATGGACCGACAGAAATAACGGACGCCTGCACTTATTATATTGTTGACAGAGAATTTGCGGATGATGAGCCGCTGCCCATCGGCATTCCGATGGCCAATACGGATATTCTCGTGTTAAATGAGAAAAACGAATTGGTGACGGGAGACGAAATCGGTGAGCTGTGCGTCAGGGGCACTTCTCTTTCCATGGGATATTACAACAATCCGGAGAAGACGAGGGAGGCTTTCGTACAGAATCCGTTAAATCCTTTCGTGCCGGAAATCATTTACCGAACCGGGGATTTGGTAAAATATAACGAATACGGCGAGATTATTTATCTTTCCAGAAAAGATTTTCAAATCAAGCATATGGGACACCGTATCGAACTGGGTGAAATCGAAACGGCCGTTTCTTCTCTCGAAGAAATCTCTCTGTGCTGCTGTCTGTATGATGAGAAAAAGCAGAAAATTGTGTTGTTTCTGGAAGGAGAACTGGAAAAAGCCTATATTAACGGGAAAATTTCCAGTCTGGTTCCCGAATATATGCTGCCGAATAAGGTGATTTCACTGGAAAAAATGCCAATCAATGCGAATGGCAAAATCGACAGAGTGAAATTGAAAGAGTTTTTGTAATCAAGGGCAGCAAGTCGGCGTGGTAAAATTAAATATCATGCGTTGTTAAAATAACGGAAGAGGGAATCATGTTGCAGAGCGCATTTGAAAAAGTCATCGTCATCGGCTATGGAAAAATAACAGGCGAAATTTTAGAATATATTATTGAAAAGCAGCAAGAATTTGGATACTGTGCGGCGTTTATCGAGCACGAAGTGCATCCGTTTGGGATTACGGAGAAAATCTGCCGGGAACATCAGGTTACTTTTGCGCGAATCGAGAATAAAAAAGAGCTTGCGTCTCATTTTGGCTCGATATCGGAAAAGACATTGATTGTCAGCGCCAGCAATAACTTTTTGTTTCCAAAGGAACTGGTGGAAAAAGAGAATCTTACGATTATCAATTTCCATAATGCGCTTCTTCCGGATTATCCGGGCAGAAATGCGCCGAGTTGGGCCATTTACATGGGAGAAAGGGAGAGCGGCATCACTTGGCATTATGTGAATGCGGGCATCGACGAAGGCAGTATCATTATTCAGAAACGATGTGAAATCGGCCCCGACACGAAGGCCTATGAACTGGCGGAACAGTTGATGAAGCTCGCCTATGAAGCGTTTGTCGAATGCTTTGAGGATGTTATGAAAGCGCGGGCCGTGACAAGGCCTCAGCCATTGGACGGGACGAGGCGTATGTATCGATCTTATGAAGCGCCCGGCGACGGTTTCTTTGAGATGACACAGGAGCCGGAAAGCATCTACCGCCTGCTGCGCAGCATGGATTACGGAAAAAGCAACATTTTCCCTCCGGCGCAGACGGTAATGGACGGTAAAAAAGCGGTAATTCTGCGGTACCGGAAAATTTTCGGAGACTTGCCGGAAAGAAAGGAAGGCTTCTGCTATCTGCCGATGGGAGAAAATACCTTTTTAAAGTTAAAGTATGCGAATGTGGACTGACGAAGAGGCCGGAAGAATGAATAAAATCAGAAATTGGTTAAGTAAATACAGTGTTGAACTGATGGTTGGAATTTTTTTACTATATTCCGTCTATATCAACCGTGCGGATAACATTTACAGTTATGTGAAGGCATGGTATGTGATAGACTATTCTTACGGATTCGGTTCAAGACTCCTGATTGGGAGCCTCCTTCATCTGCTTTGCGGCGAAGTGGTGACGGACGCCGCGGCATACTGCTTCGTCGTGGCTTCTTTATGCCTCTTATCCGCAGCCGTAGCGTTGTTTGCGGGATATATCTATCGGAGAGTGACAAATCAGGAAGTGAAGAAGGCAGTCCTTTTTCTAATCGTATTTTATATCGCGTCACCGGCATCGCCGGAATATCTGTGGACCGTTGAAAATATGGGAAGACTGGATACGTATCTGTTTCTTTTGACTGTTCTCATGGCGTTTGTTTATTTCGGAATTAAGAATGTCCGCATCAAATATCTGCTTTTCACGATACTCGGCGTCATGGCGGTCTTTATTCATCAGGTTTATTTCTTTCTGTTCTTCCCGTTCCTGTGCGTTATGATACTGCAGAATCTGTGGAAAAGCGGATGGGATAAGCGTAACGTGATATGCGCAGTCTGCTCCGTCTGCTGTATCGGCGTCGTCTTTCTGTATATGCAGTTTGGTTCCGGAATCTATGACGATTATGCAACATTAATGGCAAGGCTGAATGCGCACACCGACCTGTCCGTAGACGGTGCGCCGATGGAGGCGGAATATTTTTGGACGCTGAAAGACCATTTTTATAAGAATATGATACCGGAGATACCGCATCACCTGAAATACGGATTTATGCTGGTCTGTATGCTGGTTCCTGTCTGGGGCACATACTTATGGGTATGGGTACATGCAATCAGGCACAGCCATAAACGGCAGAAACTAAAATATGTTCTGATGCTTTGCACGAATATTGCATATCTGCCGGTGTTTATTCTGATGAACGACTGGGGGCGCTGGTTTGCGGCGTTATTTGTTGTTGGATTTCTCGATATTATGCTGCTTGCCGGGGATGAGGATGAAGGAGTCTGTCATGCGCTTGAAATTATGGGGGGTTCCCGCAACCCGATGCCGTTTATTCTGCTGATTCTTTATATTGCAACATTTGAAAAATTTGAAGGTCTTAACTTTCCGGAGCAGGTAACGGATTTTTATTATACCACTTACTATCTTAAAAACTGGCTCTTACATCGATGAAACTGAAAGGAGAAAATCAGAAAATGGAAGAAAAAGTATTGGAAATTCTGGAAGAGCATTGTGAGGAGGCGCTGGATTATGACGGCGACAGTATGATGGAAGACGGCGTTATCGATTCTTTCACGGTCATCAATGTGGTGAGCGACCTGGAGGAAGAATTTGATATTGAAATTGATGCAAAATATGTGATAGCGGAAAACTTTAAAAATAAAGAAGCGATTATTGCGTTTGTCAGAAGACTGATGGAGGAATAAATGCAGTTTTTATCCGGTTCCTTTATGATACTGTGGATGATAGCCTTTGCCCTGTATTATCTGGTTCCGCCCAAAATGCAATGGTATGTGCTGCTTGCGGCGGGCATCATTTTCTATGTGGCGGGAACAGGCGGGATTCCGGCGGCGCTTTTGCTGACCGCCATAAGCACATATGGATGCGGTCTTTTTCTGCGGAACAATCTGGAGAAACAGAAGGAAGCAGTTTTGGCCTGTGAGGGAAAAGAAGAGAAGAAGCGGCTGAAAGAAACATTTGCCGGAAAACGAAAAAGGATGCAGATTCTTTATTTTATTGTAAATCTGGGTCTGTTGCTTTTTTATAAGTATTCGGTGCTTACGCTGCCTTTTCTTCAGAAAATACCCGGCATTTCCACAGACTTTGTGAAAAATGTCGTCATGCCTCTCGGCATTTCTTTTTATACGCTGACGGCTATGGGGTATGTTATCGATGTGGGAAGGGAAAACTGCGAAGCAGAAGGAAGTTTTCTGAAAGTATTGTTGTTTCTTTCCTGGTTTCCGGCGATTACGCAGGGACCTTTCAACCGGTTCCGGGCGCTCGGGGAGCAGTTTTTGCAAAAACATGAATTTGATTACGACAGGCTGCTGCGAAGCATACAGCGGTTCGTATGGGGGGCTTTCAAGAAACTCGTTATCGCGGACAGGATCGGCATTTTTGTGGACAGGGTATTCGAGAGCGAGGCGTCGTCCGTGCCGGGAAGCATTTTTGTCTGTGCCGTCGTCTTGTATATGCTCCAGCTGTATGCGGACTTTTCAGGCTATATCGATATGGCGATGGGCGTCAGCGAAAGCTTCGATATTGCTTTGCCGGAGAATTTCAAACGTCCTTATTTTGCAAGAACCGTGGCGGATTTCTGGCGCAGATGGCATATTACGTTGGGAACATGGTTCAAAGATTATGTGATGTTTTCTTTTGTCATGTCGGGCAGCGGGCGTAAGCTCGGAAAAGCTTTCAAGAAGAAATGGAACGGCATGGGAAGGCATGTCGTGCCGATTATCGGAACGATGCTCGTCTGGTTTTTTACGGGAGCATGGCATGGAAGAACGCTGAATTATATGCTTTGGGGCGTATATTATGGTATTATCATGAGCGTTTCGCTCGTGCTGGAGTCCTTTTATCCTATCTGGAAGCAAAAACTTCATATCCGGGAGGGAAAGGGCTATGCGCTGTTTTGTATGGTCAGGACGTGGGGCATTGTTTTTGTGGCGGATATCCTGATTCGGAGTGAAAGCCTGGCGCAGGCAGGCGCGGTTTTCAGGGCGGTCTTTACCCGGCTGGAAGCGGAGGCTTTATTATCGAAGCGAATTACGTCCTATGGCCTGAGCAAGTATGATTTTCTGCTGCTGCTTCTGGCGTTTACGGTCTGGCTTGCCGTTTCGGTATGGGAAGAAAAAGGGAAGGACGTGCGGGCATATCTGGCCGGGAGGCCGGCAATTCTCCGATGGTCCTGGTATTACGGAGTTGTTCTTTTGCTGCTGATAACCGGCATTTACGGCGGCAGTTACGATACGGCGGCGTTTCTGTATCAGAGTTTTTAAAGCGGGGTGTCTATGCGTAAAATTGCGTTTCATTTAAATTGTCTTGAACAGGGCGGAGCGGAGCGGGTCGTCACGAATCTGGCCAATCAGTTTGCGGAAAAAGGTTATCAGGTATTGATTGCGACGGAGTGGTACGGCGAAAATGAATTTCAGACGGACGAGCGGGTTCGGCGCGTGCATGTAGGGCTGCGGGAAGGAGACGAAAAAAAGCCTCATCCTTTTCAGATTTTGCTGCGCATCAAATATTTGAAAGATTTTATCAAAGAAGAAAAGCCGGATATTCTGATTCCGTTTGCCAGAAAAGCGTTATACCGCGGACTGATGGCGGCTTATTTTATCAAAATACCGGTGCTGATTTCCATTCGCACCGACCCGGCAGGGCACTATGAAGAGGTTTCCGACAAAATTCAGATTCCCCTGCTTTTTCCGAGGGCGGATGGCTGCGTTTTCCAGACGGAAGGCGCACGGGAGTTCTTCGCGCCTCGTCTGCAGACAAATTCCCGCATCATTTTAAATCCGATTAATCCGAAATATATCGGCGTGCCGGTTCCGGCAAAACGGACGAAAACCGTCGTACAGTCGGGGCGTCTGGTAGACTTTAAAAACCAGCCTATGCTCATCCGGGCTTTTATAAAAGTGCATGAAAAGCATCCCGATTATGACCTGAAAATTTACGGCGGAGATTCTTTTGACGGCACGAAAGAAATACTGGAAGGGTTGATTGCGGAGCATCATGCACAGGACTATATCCATTTGATGGGAGCCAGCGATACGCTGGAAAAGGACCTTGCGGATGCAGCTCTTTTTGCATTTACTTCCGACTGGGAGGGGCTTCCGAACGCTTTGATGGAAGCGATGGCGCTCGGTCTTCCTATCGTGGCTACGGACTGTCCCTGCGGCGGGCCGCGGACCATCATGACAAATGAGGTGGACGGACTGCTGATTCCGATTAAAGATGAAAAAGCGCTGGAGGACGGCATCAACAGACTGATAGAGAATCCTGAACTGGCCGAAAAACTTGGTATGCAGGCACGAAATATTGCACAGCGTGCGAACGGTGAGGCGGTTTTTGAACAATGGCGGGATTATATCGGGGAGCTGTGTGGTGCAGAAGAATAAGGAGGAACTCAGGATGAACTTGAAAAAATACGGAAAAGGCGCGCTCATAGCCGTGAACGGCCTCGTTATCTTTTTTATGGTTTACGTCATCGCGGCCAGCGCAGGATATACGGTACTGGTCGGGGACGATTTCACGCACGGCGTCAGGGTCGGTGCGTTTCATGTGCCTTTTTTTCAATATTTTGCGGCTTCTCTGCAATATATGAAAGAAATTTATCTGGACTGGCAGGGGACTTATTTTGCAATGTTCATACAGGCGCTTCTGTCTCCAATCAATAATTTCGGGCTGCCGCAGCTTAAGGCCGTCATGATTCTGAACGTCCTCCTTTTTGCGGGCGCTTTGTTCGGCGTGGTATGGACCGCTTTTGACTTTATTTTAAAAAAAGAGAAAATGCCTCATATTCGTTTGACGGTTTTTACGATTATTTTGTTTACCATTCTGGATGCGGATATCTTTACGGAAATTTTCTTCTGGTATTCCGGCGCTGTGGCATACAGCATTCCGTTTTCCTTTATGCTGCTCGCAGTCATGTTTTTCCTGTTGTCAAATAACGATAGTTATTCAAAGAAAAAGAAACGGGTATTTTCCGTCTGCGCCGCGTTTTTTCTTTTTTGCGCGTCGGGCGGTTCGCTGGCGGTAACGGGAACGGGATGCTATATCGTGTTGCTGCTCGCTTTTGGCTTCTATCTGATGTCCCGGAAAATTTCCGTCAGCAATATCGTTGTAACCGCAGCCGGCATTATCGGTGCGATAGTCAATGTCATTGCGCCGGGAAATTTCTCACGGCATACGCAAAACAGCGGCGGAGAGGGATTTATGCTGTTACAGTCGGCGAAGTGGACGGTCAAAAACGTCTGGGCGGAAACGGAGCGGCTGACGAAAGAGACGATGTTCGGCGTGATGCTGATTGCGATGCTGCTGATGGGAATCTATTTGGCCGACAGACTGCGGGGAAGCCTGAAAGAATATGGCATCGTCAGCGTTCTCGCCCTGGCGGTCGGATATGTGACGGCGCTTCCTGTTGCGGTCGGATATGCCGGGCCATTATTTCCAAACAGATGTTATTTTATATTGGATGTGGTAATGGTCATAGCCTTCCTGAATTTTGCGGTTTTTATCGGCTGCTGTCTGAATGAGTGGGCCGGGCTCAGGGAGAACAGAAGCGCCTGCGCCGTTCTGTTCGTCGTCCTGTTTGCCGTCTTTCTGGCGTCCCCGGAAAGAAGCGAAGATTCGCCGCTTCTGACCGTGGCGAAGCTGATGCACAACGGGACATACCGCGATTATTATGAAGAATGTACGGCCATATATGATTATCTCGAAAACTGCGAAGAGGAAAATGTCGTTCTGCCGATGCCCGATTATATCGAGGGATTTGAATGCTTCTATTTCGATGAAGACGAAACTGCCTGGGTGAATGTCGGGCTGGCGGAGTACTATGGGAAGGAGTCCGTGAGGCGGAAGGAAGAATAGAGAGAGCGGCCATCCTCCGGACAGCGCATCGTTCTGCTGCGAATTGCAGCGGGGACAGATGTCCTTCTTGCCTCTTTGCGGCGCAGCGTATATAATAGAAAAGGCATGGTTATCAGAACGAAAGTCTCTGCCAAAATCGGCGGATGGGTATAGGAAATGACTCGTAAACAGTTTTTGCAAAGCATAATTTTCATAAGTATTTTTCTGCTGGCGTTAGTTCCGGTTTCTTATATTGTCCGTACCAACGGAGACGTAAAAGACAGGTTTTCGGGGTTTTATGCGGAGAAGGATGATACGCTGGACATCATTTTGATTGGTTCCAGTCCGGTTTTTCCTTATTATTCGACGCCGATGCTGTGGGGGGAAACGGGCATCGCAGCCTATCCGCTCTCATCCAATGTGCAGCGGCCGGCGGCAATGAAGTATCTGGTAAAAGAAGCGGAAAAGACGCAGTCTCCATCCCTGTATATCTTTGAAATGCGTATGTATACGATGGGAGATGAGGGGCTGTCCGAAAATATGGCCTATACGCGGGGCGTGACGGATAATCTGAAATATTCTCGGAACCGTGTGGAAACGATTCAGGCGCTTGTACCGGAGTCGGAAGACCGGTTAAGTTATTATATAGACTTATTCAAGTATCATACGAACTGGAAGATGTTTGCATTCGTATCGGAATGGAAGAATTGGAGATACGAAAAAGAGAATGAATTAAAAGGTTTCCAGTTCAAAGACGAAGTCGGGCCGACTGCCAGACCGGAAGCAGGAGGACAGGCGGGAGAACTGGCGATTCCGCCGGAACAGGAAGCGTATCTGAGAGATTTGCTGCAATTTCTGCAGGAAAATGAATTGCAGGCGTTATTTATAGTTTCTCCTTATGGAGAAAGCCCGGAAGACCAGAAAATGTACAATTACATGGAGAGAATCGTAGGAGAAGCAGGATATCGGTTCTTAAATATGAACAATTATTATGACGAAATCGGAATCGTTTTTGAGGAGGATTTTGCCGATTATGCAAGTCATACCAATGCGGTCGGCGCGGAGAAATGCACGACTTTCCTGAAAAATTATCTGCTGGAAAATTACAGTTTTACAGATAAAAGAGGTAACAGCGCTTATTCATCATGGGACAGGGCATATGAACTTTGGCTTATGAAGAATGAGGAAGCGGAAGCGATAATTGCGGAGCATATTGCGAATGAAGATTTTGCGGTAATCGAGGAAGAATGACCAGTCGGATGAGGGATAAGGGAATGGCCAAAGCCGGAAACAGGAAGATAGAATATGAGATAATCAGAGTATGCGCTATGATTTTTATGGTGACGTTTCATTGTCGTGGTTCCATTACCGGATTTATCGATACAGCAGGAGAAAAATATCTGGATGATGGCCTGACGCTTATTCTGCTAACGACGAACAGCCTGTTTTTTATGCTGAGCGGAAAATTTGCACTGAATACAGCATGTGAGACTTTTTCGGATTACTATGATTATTATGTCAAAAAACTGACGAATATCGTCATCCCTGTTTTGCTGTATATGTTTCTCCGAAGCCTCTATGACAATGGCGGCACGTTCTGGCAGGTATCTTTCTGGAAAACCTGGGTCAAAAACGTTTTTTATGAATATGCCGGAAAAGAATACTGGTTTTTATATACGCTGGTCGGTCTGTTGCTGCTTGCGCCTTTTTTAAACAAATTTGTCAGAGACATGAAAAAAGGGGAAATTTGGCTGTTTCTCGGCATCGGATTATTGTATAATTCGATATGCACCTATGCCCCGTATGTGAATCTGTCTTTTTCATGGCAGTATATTTTCGGCGGATGGGCCTATTATTTCATGCTCGGCTATTTTCTGGAAAAAGTAATCGATACAGAAAAGAAGAAAAAAATCATATATATCATAGGCGTCGTTTGTTTTATCATTTCTTTTGTGCAGAAACAATTTGGCCTGGTCGGAAATATTCATGACCTGGCGCCGACGTTTACCATGATTTCCTGCGCCATGTTTTTGGTCCTGAAAAGAGAATGGCGGAAAGAAAATCAGTTTGTCCGAAACTGCATCATCAAACTGGGAAAATATTCATTTGGCATTTATCTGGTTCATAATCCGGTGAGATATTTCCTAAGTGAGCGCATTCCGTTCGCAGCGGAAAAGTTTTATTTACCAAATCTTCTGGAATTGACGGTATGCACGATAGCGGTGAGTTTCATTTTGTCGTTCTTATGTGACAATACACTTATCCGGGCGGCCAAGTGGGCGGTTGGCGCGGCTGCATATCCGAAAAAAGCGGTGAAGCGAGTATAACGGGGAAAGGGAAGCGAAGATATGTTTTCATTTGAAGATTACAGAGAAATTATCAGAATTATCAAAGCGACGGGCCGGCACGCCAATTATGCCGATGCGCTTGGGAAGGACGGCTTCATCATCATGCGCCACGATGTGGAATACAGCGTGGAAAGGGCGTATGAACTTGCCAGGGTGGAGCAGAGCATGGATTTTGTTTCGACCTATTTTTTCCAGTGGACGAACAATTCCTATAATATTCTTTCAAGAAGAAATATGAATATGATTAAGGATATGCACGAGCGCGGGCAGCATATCGGGCTTCATTTTGCGCTGAACGGAATGACGGATATGGAGGAAATCCGCAGACGGATACGAAAGGAAATGGAAATTTTGAGCGAGATGTTTGGCTTTGCCATCCGGGAGTTTTCCATTCACAGACCGTCCAAAGATGTGCTGCGGGAGAACATTAAGCTGGATGGAATCATCAACGCCTATCAGGATGATTTCTTCACATTTGCGGAGCAGGTGACGGAAGAGACGCCTGTTTCCGTAAAATATATGTCGGATGCAAACCATATCTGGCGGTATGGTTATCCCGATGAACAAAATATTACCGGGAACAAGAAAGTCCAGATTCTGACGCACCCGTTCGCCTGGTGTAAGGAAGGATATAATAATTTCAACAATTACCGCGCGCTGGTACAGGAAAAATATGTGGAATTAATTGAATCCATCGACCAGGAATGCAAGGATTTCGGGGAATATAAGGATTATTTTATTGAGAAATATCAGCGTTGAGCAGGAAGAGAAGTTCTAAGCCTGTCGCATGGCGGACTGTGTTCGCATTCAAATATTGCAGGCTGTGAGAAAGGCATGGTTCAATTATGTGCGGTATCTGTGGATATGTCAGTAAAAAAACAATAAGTCCGGAACAGTTAAAAAAGATGAATGATACGATGTATCACAGGGGACCGAATGACAGCGGCGAGGAGATTTATGAGATGGCAGGCGGATACCGGGTCGGTTTTGCTCAGCGGAGACTGTCCATTCTGGATTTGTCCGCTCTGGGACATCAGCCCATGCACTCTTCGGACCAAAGGATTTCCGTCGTCTATAACGGGGAAATTTATAATTTTCAGGAGTTAAAGAAAGAGCTTTCCGGTTATCCGTTTCGTTCAAACTGCGACACGGAAGTCATTATTGCCGCTTACCTGAAATGGGGAGCGGACTGCGTGACGAAGTTTAACGGCATGTTTGCGATTGCGCTGTATGATCGGGAGAATGAAAGCCTGTATCTGTTCCGGGACCGAATCGGGAAAAAGCCGTTATACTATTGGAAGCAGGAAGACGGCATTGTTTTTGCCTCTGAATTGAAACCGATTCTGGCCTGTCCTGATTTTCCGAAAGAAATCAGACGGGAAGTCCTGCCCCGCTATTTATTTCAACAGTATATCAATGCGCCCGACAGTATTTTTCAGGATGTCTATAAGGTAGAGCCGGGGAGCGCTCTGTGTTTTCACGCGGGAGAACTGAAAACATGGAAATATTGGGATATCAGTCAGGTATATCGAAAATGTCTGGCACGGCCGGTCGGCAGCTATGAAGAGGCCAAAAGCGGTTTAAAGGAGCTGCTCGAAAAATCGGTGTCGATGCGTATGATATCGGATGTGCCTCTCGGTTCTTTTTTAAGCGGCGGATATGATTCTTCTCTGGTGACGGCAATCGCGCAGGCGCATTCCGATACGCCGGTCAAAACTTTTTCCATCGGTTTTCACGAAACAAAATATAACGAAGCAGGGTATGCGAAGGCGGTAGCAGAATATCTTGGAACGAACCATACGGAGCTTTATATCGACGAAAAAGAAATGTTCGAACTGGTGGACAGTATTCCGTATTATTATGATGAACCTTTTGCGGACAGTTCCCAAATTGCGACGATGCTTGTATCCAAACTGGCGAGCGACCATGTAACGGTTGCTTTGTCGGGTGACGGCGGCGACGAATTTTTCTGCGGTTATAATATTTATGAAAATGTCCGGCAGGCGCAAAAGCTGGATGTGCTCGGCGGCATGGTACACGGCCTCTGCAATCTGCCGGGGTTCCGGCAGGCCGGGGTGGAAGAGCGGCTGCCCTTCCGGGTGCGCGTCATCGCCGGCAATCGGGAAAAAGAAAGCAAGACCCAGTTTGGGGCGGGCAATTATATTGTAAAGGCCAACGCGATGGTAAAAGCGGTTCCGGGATTGAAATTCCTTCCCGTTCATTATCTGAACGAGAGCAGATATGGCGTAGCGGATTGGCAGATTCGGAGAATGCTGCTCGATATGGATACTTATCTGCCGGGAGATATTCTCTGTAAGGTGGACAGGGCGTCCATGAAATATTCGCTGGAAGCGAGATGCCCGATTCTGGATAAGGATGTTATGGAATTTTCTTACCGGATTCCACATTCCTATAAATATGCGGGCGGCGATAAGAAGCATATTTTAAAAGATATTGCCTATGACTATATTCCGAAGGAATTGTTGGAGCGGCCTAAAGTCGGCTTTGGCGTACCGCTTGACAAGTGGCTGCGCGGGCCGTTGAAGGAACAATTATTAGATTACAGCAGTTATGAATATCTGGCAAAACAGGATATTTTTGATGCGGCTTATACATCCGATATGATTCAGAACTATGTAAAGACCGGAGACGCGGGGCCGGCGACCGGAGCAAATTATTCCAAGCTCGCGTGGTCGTTCTTTGTATTTCAACAGTATTTTGCGAAAATACAGAGCATGTGAGAACGTGCTGATATCGGAAGACACATGTTATATTAAATGAGGATTCAAAGTTTGAAGGGATGCGGAAGCTGGCAGGGGATAGCGCGATGGAGGAAAAAAACCGCCAAAATGAATTAAATAACAACAAAAACGTTCTGACAGCGCAAAAATCGCCAAAATATGCAGGAAAACTTGCATTTTATATCGGTTCTCTCGAAAAAGGCGGAGCCGAGCGTGTCTTTGTTAATCTGGCCGAATATTTTCAGAACAAGGGTTATCAAATTATTATGGTGACGCAGTACCGGAAAGAGGAAGAGTATGAACTCGCCGAGGGTATCAGAAGAATACTATCCGATATTCCGCCCGAAGAAACAACCGCAAGCAGGCTCCTCAATTTTTACCGGCGTGTGAAAAGGCTTCACCGCATCTGGAAAGAGGAAGAACCTGACCTGGCCCTGTCCTGTGTCGGAAAAAATAATTTCATGGCCATTGTGACGACGATGTTCACGAAAACAAAGCCGGTTGTTTCCGTTGTCGGGGAAGCCGGAGAAGAGTATCCGAACAGATTGATGAAATTCCTTGCGAATTTGCTGTTTCCATTCGCATCAGGCGTTATTTTACAAACAGAGCGTTCCCGCAGTTTTTTCTCGGAAAGAGTTTCAAAAACGGCTGTTATACTTCCGAACTCTTTGAACCCTTTGTTTTTGCGGGAAAGATATCGGGGGGAGCGGGAAAAGAGAATTGTTTCCGTCGGCCGGCTGGATGCCAATAAAAATCATGAGATGATGTTTCAGGCGTTTGCCGGGCTTGCCGACAAATACCCGGAATATACGCTGACCGTTTACGGTGAAGGAGAACTGCGGGAAACGCTGCAAGAGCGTATAGCGTCTCTCGGACTGGAAAAAAGAATCTTCCTGCCGGGTGTGATTCCCGATGTGGCGGATAAAATAGAAAAAGCGTCCCTGTTTCTGCTGACTTCTTATTCGGAAGGAATTTCCAATGCGCTGATTGAAGCGATGGCACTGGGACTGCCGGTCATTGCAACCGATGTGCCGAGCGGCGGCACACAGGAACTTATCCGACAGGAAGAGAACGGCCTGATTATCCCGGCGGGAGATGCGAAGGCCCTTGAAAAAGCAATGGACAGACTGCTGTCCGACAGAGAATATGCGGAACGGCTCGGGGAACAGGCTCACAAAATACAGGAACGGCTCGCCCCCGACAGCGTGAACAGGCAATGGCAGGAATATTTTGAGAAAATAATCATCCCATGAAAGGAGCGGCTCATGTGCGGAATTGCCGGATTTTGCAACGGAACGTTTGACTGGCGCAAAAATATAGAGAAAATGAATGAACGGATGTATCATCGTGGTCCCGATGCTTCCGGCGTTTGGGCATCCGAAGACAGACAGGTGGTGCTTGGGCACAGGCGTCTGTCCATTATCGACCTGTCTCCCGGGGGCAGTCAGCCGATGGAATCGAGGAACGGCCGTTATGTGATTGCCTATAACGGAGAAATTTATAATTATCCGGTTATCCGGGACAGACTGATACATGAAAAAAAAGTGACTGCTTTTAAGGGCACATCCGATACGGAGGCGCTTTTGGAAGCAGTCTCTTCATACGGACTGGAAGAAACGCTGAAAATGAGCAAAGGAATGTTTGCCCTTGCTCTGTATGACAAAAAAGAGAAAACATTATTTCTGGCAAGGGACAGAGTCGGGGAAAAACCGCTGTATTACGGATTTATGGGAAAAACGTTTCTGTTTGCATCGGAACTGGGGGCAATCGCTTGTGTGGATGGTTTTCAGGCTCCCGTTCATACAGGTATTCTGGATGCTTATTTCCGTTATGGCTATATTCCCGCGCCCTATTCCATTTATCAGGGAATTTATAAACTGGAGCCGGGCAAAATACTGAAATTAAAAGCGCCTTTTGAGCGTTTTGAGATTTCAACCTATTGGTCTATGAAAGAGGCGGCATGCTACGGGCAGACGCATCTTTTTCAGGGAAGCGGGCAGGAGGCGGCCGAAGAACTGGAACGCCGCCTGAAAGATGCCGTTCGGGGACAAATGGTGGCGGATGTACCGGTTGGCGCTTTTCTTTCGGCGGGAATCGACAGTTCAACGATTGTTTCGCTGATGCAGTCAATAAGTGACAGAAGTGTCAGAAGTTATACCATCGGTATGTGGGAAAAAGACTTTAACGAGGCCGAAACTGCCAAAAAAATTGCGGAGCATCTCGGAACGGAGCATACGGAACTTTATATTACGGAAGAAGACGCCAAACAGGTGATACCGAAACTGGGAACCATGTTCGGAGAACCGTTTGCGGATTCCTCTCAGATACCTGCCTACCTTGTCAGCCGGATGACGAAGGAGCATGTGACAGTGTCGCTGAGCGGAGACGGAGGAGACGAGCTTTTCTGCGGTTATCAGACATACGGTTCTCTGGAACGTGTATTCCGGAAAGTCGGACGGATTCCGGCTTTTGTCAGAAAGCCAGCGAGTGCGGCCATATTGCACAGTCCCTGGGGAAAAGAAGGTTCCCTTGCAACGCGGGCGCGTCTGCTTGGCGCATCCGGCATCGAGGATTTGTACCGGTGTTCCGAAATCGGAGAAGGACTGGAACTTCTGGCGCCCGAAGTCTGCCGGGAATCTGCGTCTTTTACTTCGCCGGAGCGGGCATATGAAACGGTCATGGATGCTTATCCGACAGGCCTTTTGCCGGAACCGCTGCATAACCTGATGCTGATGGATATGCTGATGTACCATCCGGACGATATTCTCACCAAAGTGGACCGGACAGCGATGGCGGTCTCGCTAGAGACGCGTGTGCCGATGCTGGATAAGGATGTGGTCGAATTTGCGTGGACGCTGCCCATATCCTACAAAAAGCAGGGAGATGTCACGAAAAAAATATTGCGTGATATTTTATACAAATATGTGCCCCGGGAACTGGTGGAGCGGCCGAAAACAGGATTTGCCATTCCGCTCCATAAATGGCTGAAAGAACCCGGTCTGCGGGAATGGGCGGAAGGTCTGCTCGATTTGCGGAAAATAAAAGAACAACAGTTATTAAATGCCAAAACGGTCGGCCGGATGTGGGAAGATTATGTGGAACGCGGCGTGTGGAGACAGCAAATCTGGTATGTGCTGATGTTTATGGAGTTTATGAATACCAAAAAGGAGTCTTGTTTATGAAAATCCTGCAAAACAACGCAATCCCTCCACTCCCGCCCGGGCGGCAGACGGAGCTGATATCGGTCATCGTGACGGCCTATAATATTGCGCCCTATCTGGAGCGCGGCGTAAATTCGATTCTGCAGCAGACGTATCGGAATCTGGAGATTATTCTTGTGGACGACGGTTCTACGGATGAGGGCGGCCGGATATGCGACCGGCTGGCGGAGAAAGACGACCGGCTGACAGTCATCCATAAGGAAAACAGAGGGCCCGGCGATGCCAGAAACGTTGGGATGGATATTGCAAAAGGAACGTTTATCGGTTTTGTGGACGGCGACGACTGGATAGACGCGGATATGTACGAGCGGATGCTCGGCGCGGCTCTGGCACAGCAGGCGGATATGGCAATCTGCCGGTACAGGCGGGTGTACAGAGACCATACGGAAGATGCTTCGACGGACAGGGTCGCGGTTCTGGAGGGGCAGGAAGCTTTGCAGTATTATGTGGAAGAACGGGAAGAATATGATATCCAGAATGCGGCATGGAACAAGCTGTACCGCAGAGAGATACTGGAAGATATGCGATTTTCCGTCGGGAAATGGTATGAGGATGTAGTATTCTCCGCCAAAGCGCTGAGCAGGGCCGCAAAATGCGTTTACCTTGACAGTGCCGCTTATAATTATATAATAGACAGAGAAGGCAGTATCATGAATGTCCGGATTAATTCCCGGACTTTTACCGACCAGATACCGGCTTACCGAGAACGGAGCGATTTTCTGCGTTCTCTCGGAAGAGAGGACCTGGCGGACATTCATGATTATTTCGTATATAAAAGGCTGCTTCTTTTTTATAATCAGATTAAAAAAAGCGGCATGCCGGAGAAAAAAGCATATTTACAGAAAATAACAGATGTTATAAATGAAGGAAGAGGAAGCTGTGACAGGATTTATCGGTGTTCTGCCGCAAATCCGAATGAAAAAAGAAAGATGGAGCTTTTCCTGAAATCCCCACGGTTATACTGGTGGGTGATGTGTCTGAATGAAGCCGTTATTCTTCCGATAAAAACGCGGCGCAGCCGGTAGTTGCCGCATGTGTTCCGACGGCTTTCAGACGCGGTTGCCGGGATAACGTACAAGATAAAAGAAAGGGCATGAAAGGGTATGATAATCATCCAGATGGCGGGCGGCCTCGGAAATCAGATGTTCCAGTATGCGCTCTACAAACAGCTTACCGGTATGAGAAAAACAGTGAAAATGGATGATGAGGCGGGCTTCAGAGAGGACGCGCAGCGGAATCCCGCGCTTGCCGCTTTCGGCATTGCCTATGAAAGGGCGAGCCGTCAGGAAATAGAGGAAATGACGGATTCTTCGATGGCATTTACGGCAAGGGTGCGCAGAAAGCTGTTCGGCCGTCAGAGGCGTGCGTATTTCGAAGAGAATAAATGTTTTCAGCCGAAGATTTTCGATTGGGACGATATTTATCTGGAAGGATACTGGCAGTCCGAGAAATATTTTCGGGATGTGGGTAATTTATTAAAGAAGGAATTCAGTCTGGAAAGCGTGAGAAGAAATCGCGATAACGGTTACGGGCTGTCTGAGGAAGCGGAGCGGTATCTGAACCGGATAGAACAGGGGGAAAGCGTCAGTGTCCATGTACGGAGAGGCGATTATCTTTTGCCCCAGAATCAGGATTTGTTCGGCAATATCTGTACGGACATGTATTATGAAAATGCGGTTAAAAAAATGATGGAAAGCCGGCCGGACTGTACGTTTTACCTTTTTACGAACGATAATCAGTGGGCGGCGGAGCGGTTAAGAGAGAGGAAGGATTTCCCGATTGTTCTGGTCGAGCTGCCGGGTAACAGGGATTATGAGACGCTCATGCTGATGAGCCGGTGCAGGCATAATATTCTGGCAAACAGCAGTTTCAGCTGGTGGGCCTCTTATTTGAACGATAATCCGGATAAGCAGGTCATTGCGCCGGCTGAATGGATGAACGGATGGGATTGTTCGGATATATACAGGGCCGACATGATACGAATTGGCGCAGGGATATCGGAAGCAGCGCAATGACAGGAAAGGATATGGTCGTATAGATGAAGGAACGGGCACAGGAAGATAAGAAGATAACGATGCTCCAGAAAATCAGTTATCTTTTTGACAGAAAACAGAAGATGCAGTTTATCGGACTTGGCATTCTGATTTTAATCGGCGGCCTTCTGGAGACGCTCGGCGTTTCCATGATGGTTCCGCTTGTGCAGGGGATTATGGACCCGGAGGCGCTCTACCAGAATGAAATCGTAGGAAAAATTCTGCGTTTTCTCCATATCGAAACGGCGGATATGGGGCAGGCAGGCGGCGGGAACCGGATGATTATTTTCATGCTGGCGGCGCTGATGATTCTTTTCGTTGTCAAAAATGTGTATCTGTTGTTCCAGACCTATGTGCAGAATACTTTTGTCACGAGAAACAGGAACCGGATGATAAGCCGCGTGATGCGGGAATTTCTGAACAGACCTTATGAAGAATATCTGGGCGCGGATATCCCGACGGTATTCCGGTTGACGGACAGCGATATTCCGAATGCGTTTCAGCTGATTCTCGTTTTGATACAGATGATTACGGAAATTGTCGTTTCCGCGTTTTTATGCGTCGTGCTGGTGGTTGTCAGCCCTGTCATGACCGTTTTTATCGTTGCGATTTTTCTCGGCATGACATTGCTGTTATCGAAAATCTTAAAACCGCATCTGAATGCGATTGGAAGAAAAAATCAGGAGATTCAGTCCAGAATCGCCAAATGGCGCATTCAGTCCATTTATGGGCTTAAAGATGTCAAAGTACTGCACCGGGAAGAATTTTTTGTCAGGAATTATTATGAAAGCGGCAGCATCGGCGCAAACGTGGCGAGAAATTACGCGGTGCTGAACAATCTGCCGAGATTGCTCATTGAGATGATATTCATCGTCAGTATGCTTGCTTTTATTATGGTATATATTCTCGGGGGCGGCAATATCAACGTGCTCATCCCGCAGCTTACCGCGTTTGCGGTGGCGGCTGTCCGGATTATGCCGAGCGCCAACCGCATCAATACTTATATGTCGGAAATCGCGTATTCACAGCCCTGCCTGGATTATCTGTATGAAAATCTGAACGAGAGCATGAAGCAGGATGTGAACGGAAGCGTTACGGGATATGGCAAAGATGCGCCGAAGGAAACGGATAAGCAGAGGACGGTTCTGCGGGATAAAATCGTGCTCGACCATATTACGTTTGCCTACCCGGGAACGGATAAAAATATTTTCACGGACGCCCACATGGAAGTGAAGCGCGGACAGTCCGTCGGAATTATGGGGCCTTCGGGCGCCGGAAAATCAACGATTGTGGATATACTGCTCGGCCTTTTACATGCACAGAAAGGGTCCATCACCTGGGACGGACAAAATATCTTTGATGATTATGAAGCGTGGCTGTCCCAAATCGGTTATATTCCGCAGTCCATTTATCTGGTGGACGAGTCTATCCGGGACAACATTGCGTTCGGCATCGACGCGGATAAAATCGACGAGAAAAGAATCTGGGAAGTGTTGGAAGAGGCGCAGTTAAAAGAATTTATCGAGGAACTGCCGGATGGGCTCGATACGACAATAGGTGACAGAGGGGTCAGAATTTCCGGCGGACAGCGGCAGCGTATCGGGATTGCAAGGGCATTGTATCATGACCCGGAGATTCTTGTTTTTGACGAGGCGACTTCCGCGCTCGATAACGATACGGAAAAGGCAGTCATGGATGCGGTCAACAGTTTTCATGGGAAAAAGACGATGGTCATCATTGCGCACCGGCTGAATACAATCGCGAAATGCGATGTAATCTATAAAGTGGACGGAGAAAAAATCGTAGAGAGCAGCCTGTAACAGGTTGATAAATTGCCGATGAAGAGAGAAACAGGGAGATTATAATGTTAGGAATTGAGACACAGGAAGGGTTCGGGCTTGGAAATCAGTTATTTTTCTATGTGACGACAAGATGTATTGCGATGGATAAAGGATATCAGTTCAGCGTCCTTGACCCGGAGCATTTTGCCAATAATATGCACAGCGACTGCGGGCTTTATTTTATGAATCTGGATTATGGCGTGCCCTCCCGGAAAGAAGATTACCGGAAAATCTATCATGAAAAAGAGGACAGGCTTTTTGCGGGCAATTCCAGGCATGATTTGACCCACGGCGTATATATTACGGACACGGACAAGGCGTTATTCGATGTGGAAGACGATACGCTCTTATACGGTAATTTCCAGGCGGAAGACTATTTTATTCATCATAAGGAAGAAATAAAAAAGTGGCTTTCCGTGAAGCCGGAATACGACTGCAGGGAATACAGCCGGGAGAATCTCTGTATACTGCATTTGCGGTGCAGCGATTATATGGGGTCGCCGGAGCTGTATCTGCGGAAAAAATACTGGCTTCAGGGCATGGCGCAGATGCGGAAAGTCAATCCCCGGATGGAATTTATGATTATTACCAATGACGTGAAGGAAGCCGGCAAGTTTCTGCCTGGCATTCCGGCCTATAATTTTGATTTGGCGAAAGATTACAGCATCCTGAAAAATGCCAGGTATCTGCTGCTTGCCAATTCTTCTTTTGCATATTTTCCGGCGTTTACGAGCGATACGGTGCAGTATATACTGGCCCCGAAATATTGGGCGAGACATAATGTGTCCGACGGTTACTGGGCGTCGGAGCAGAATATCTATGAGGGCTGGCATTATATGGACAGACAGGGCAGGGTGTTTACCGCCGAAGCGTGCAGGAAAGAGCTAGCGCAATATAAAAAGACTTCCCGCAAATATGCCCGTTTGAATGAAAGACCGGAAGGACTGCGGCTGAAAGCCATGATGCTTCACGGAAAATATATTTACGGAAAGGCATACTGCGGCAAAATTGCCAGGGGGGTATTAAGACGGATAAAGGAGAAAGTTGTCAGGTGAAGCGAATAATCGACAATATTTCCGTGCGGAAAATGGCGGTCTGCGCAGCGGTTCTGTTTGCGCTTTCCATTATCCCGCTGCTGCTGCTCGGAAGATATAATGTGATGTGTATAGACGATTACAATTACGGCAGGCTTGTTCACGAAACATGGCTGTCCACCGGTTCTCTGTGGCAGTCCATACTGACTGCGCTCCGGCAGACCGGGGATTTTTATACAGGGTGGCAGGGCACTTATGTATCCTGTTTTCTGATGGCGGTCTGTCCGATGAATTTTTGGTATGAAACAGCGTTTCTCGTGCCGGTCATCATGATAGGAATGTTTGCGGGAGCCACCTTTGCGTTCGGGAGACAGATTCTGACCAAATGGCTCGGCAGCGACGGAAAGCACGCTTCGCTTGTGATGTTTCTGCTTCTGTTTATGTTTTATCAGGTTATGGAAGCGCCGTTTGAAGGGATATACTGGTATAACGGAGCGACCCATTATGTTTTGATGGAAGCGCTCCTGTTCATCATGCTGACACTTGTGTCAGGAATATTGTGGACGGAAAAAAAAGGCGCCATGACGCTCCGGTGCGTCTTTGCGGTTCTGCTCGGCGTTATCGTAGGCGGCGGCAATCTGGTGACGGCGCTTCAGGCCGAGATATTGCTGACGCTTTTGCTTCTTTTTACCTTTGTGAGCAGGCGGCAGAAGACACTCTTTGTCCTTCTTCCGTTTCTGGCTTTTACGGCGGGCTTTCTGTGCAATATTCTGGCGCCGGGGAACGCGATGCGGGCGAGTCTGGATACGGATGTGGGTTATTCGCCTGTGATGGCGGTTATCCTGTCTTTTTATTACGCGTTTGTTTTTCTGTTGGGTTGGACGAATAACTTTGTGATATTCATCTGGCTTGCGTTGCTGCCGGTACTGTGGCGGATAGGCAGAAATTCCGAAAAGCGTTTTGTGCATCCCGTATGGGTGACGGCGGGCGCTTTCTGCCTTCTGTCCGCGATGTTTACGCCGACGCTGTATGCGGTCGGTATGGTGGGGCTGTCCAGAGTGGATAATATTATTCAGATGGTTTATTATCTGTGCCTGTTCTTTGTGACGACGTACTGGTTCGGCTGGTTCAGCCATCGAAATGAGAAGGAAGCGGCTGACAGGGACTCTGCGGGAGCTCTTCTCGGCATGTTTCTGGAACGCACCGGGAACCGGATGACGGTCGTCTGCGGCCTGCTCGTTTTGCTCCTGTGGACGCTTACGGCCGACAAAAACACATATACGGGCATTTCGGCTCTGCGTTCTCTGATGAACAAAGATGCGGCCGTTTATTATGAAGAAGCGATGGAACGGCATGCGGTTTATGTGGATGATACGATAAAAGACGTCGTTATCGAGCCTTTTTCCGCCAGACCGGCGCTGTTCGATTTCGAGGATTTGACGACGGATACGGAGAACTGGCTGAACCTCGCGGTTTCCGATTATTATCATAAAGATTCGGTGAAATTGAGAGACAACGGGGCAAAATAGAAAGGACTGGCTGTATTATGGGGACGGAGAAGCGAAAACTTCCGAATGTCACGCTGGCGGCGATGACCAGCGTTAATCTTTACGAAACGATACATGCGCTCGCATATAGTATGCGGGGCATTGAATTTGGGGAAGTGGTTCTTATTACCCACAGAAAGCCCTTTTTTTTGCCAAAAGGCATTCATTATAAACACACTTCCAAATTAAAGGATATTGACGCATTTAATTATAAGATGGTTTATGAGCTGGCGGAGCATATCGATACGGAATTTGTACTGCTTGTGCATTACGACGGATTTGTGGTGCATCCGGAAAGCTGGCGGGATGAATTTCTGGATTACGATTATATCGGCTCCCCCTGGCCGCTGCCGAAGAATAATTATGCTTACCGGGACGCCAAAGGAGAAATCTGCCGGGTAGGAAACAGTGTTTCCATTCGGAGTAAAAAATTGCTGCAATTCCCGAAACAGGCCGCGCTGAAATGGGAAAAGATGCCGGACGGAAACTATAACGAAGATACTTTTCTCTGCTGCAAATACAAAAATGTCATCGAAGAGGCGGGAATGCGCTTTGCGCCGATTGAAGTCGCGAAGTACTTCGGGCACGAACATATGATTCCGGAAGTGATGGACGTGGAGAAGCCTTTTCTGTTCCATAAATGGCATGGAAGGAACGCACAGTACCCGCATTTTGTGAATCCGTGGAAAGTGCGGTGGCAGAAAGTGAAAGATGTTATCAGACCATTCCTGTTTTACAGGAGATTCAGGAAAGGAGCGGACAAATGATTTATGACTGTATTCCGTTTTTTAACGAACTGGATATTTTGAAACTGCGGCTGCATATCCTGGCGCCTTATGTGGATAAATTTGTTATCGAAGAGGCTTCCGTGACTTTTTCGGGAGAGCCGAAACCGATGATTTTTGCCGAGAACCGGGAAATGTTTGCGGAATTTGCGGATAAAATTCTATATGTTGCGGTGGAAAATTCCCCGATGGACGTGTCAACCCATGAGCGGGATAAATTCCAGAAAAACCAGCTCATCCGGGCACTGGGAGACTGTAAGCCAGACGATGTCATTATTTTCAGCGATGTGGATGAAATCCCGAATCCGAATGCGCTGACGAGGGTGCTGAAGAATTTTGATGCGTCGAAAGTCTATCATTTTGCACAGCGGATGTATTATTGTTTTCTGAACATGGAAGAGGTTTCCGGAAATCTCCTGTCGATTACCGGAGAGTTCCCGGGTATTCTTGTCAGACAGTGGCTTGGCACGAAAGTGTGCAGTTTCGGCAATCTGCCAAAGGAAGGCATCGTTTATCTGCGGGAAGTTTCCGTAGATGCGCCGTGCAGCGTCAGGGTGTCGGACGGCGGCTGGCATTTCGGCTATATGGGCGGCAATGGTGAGAAAAACGTAGCGAAACGTATCGGCGACAAGGTAAAAGCGGCGGCTCATCAGGAATATAACACTTCCAGATACCTGAAGGAAGCGGTTGACAGGCTGCTTTGCGGAGAAGATATTTTCGGAAGGGACGCCCGGTTCATCAGGGTGGAGATAAACGAAAAATATCCTGTTTATCTGCGGGAACACCTGAAAGAATACGATTATTTACTGGCGCCGCGCATCAGCATCGTCAGAATCTGGTGGAAAAAAGGCATGCTGGCGATAAAACAGGAATTGCGGAAACTGTATGGAAAGATAAGGCGAAGCTGAAAGCACAGGGCGGTTTGGATTTTGGCATAAATGCTGTGGACGGAGGTAATAAATGGGGATTCGGAATTTATACGGTATTTTGTGGAAACACAGGATTCCGCAGCTGCTTTTCTATATTGGGCTGTCGATTGAATTACTGATTGTTATCATTGATAAGAGCAATTACATAAATCCCATAGAAGGTATGTTGTTCCGCATTACCTTTCTGCTTTTTGCCCTGAAGCTTCTTGGCACATCGTATACATGGAAGGAATGGTGTCTCATTGCTTTTCTGGAGTTCTTTGCCCTGATTTCCTATAAAGTAACCGGGAGAAACGATATTATCCGTATCGTGACATTTGTGGCGGCCTGCAAGGGCATTCCGCTGAAACAGATGATACGGTATGCTTTTTATGTGACGCTGGCCGGCTGCGTGGTCATCGTTTTCCTGGCGGTGGCGGGGATTTATGGCGATATGAGCCTGACGACGGACTTTGGAAGAAACTGGGCCGTCGTCTATGGACAAAACAGCGTGGAGCGTCGGTATACACTGGGAATGGGACATCCAAACGCGCTTTCCTGTATGTTTCTGATGCTTCTCTGCATGGGAATATATGTGTATGCGGAGCGGATGAAATGGTATGTCTATCTCTTTCTGATGCTGCTTAATATCGGAATTTACGGTCTGACGGATTCCAGAAGCAGTATGTTGATTGCGACCATACTGCTGCTCGGTTCTTTTGTGATGACCTATTGCGGATTTTTCCGGGAAAAGAAATTTTCTTATGTCTGCGGTTTTCTGGTTTTTCTGTTATGTATCGGTTTTTCGGTGGATGCCGCGGCAGGAGCCCTTCAGGTAAAAGACGCATGGGTAGGTTATGTGTATGAGCAGCGCGAACCTTCGGATAAGCACATGCAGTTTTTGTTACAGGCCGACAAATTTATGAATGGCCGAATCAAGTCTCTGACCAATTCCACACGGAATGACGGAACAATCGAAACGTGGTCGGCATTTTCCTGCCCGGAAAATATGGACTATTATTTCGATATGGGGTGGGTAAAACTGTTTTATCGTTACGGTGTCGTTCCCGGTATCTTATACTGCATCGCCTGCAGCGCGCTTCTGTGGAAATTCTATCGGCAAAAAGACGCCTTCGGGCTTGTCATATTTACCGTGCTTGCGGTTTATTCCGTGATGGAAGCGCATCTGTTCTCGGTCTATATCGGAAGGAATTTTCTGTTGATGATGATGGGAAGCTATTTCCTGCCGATTGAAATTATTCCGAAAAAATGATATGCTGAAATAACATATTATAAAAATGGAAAGCCCGGATCCCGGCGGGCAGCGTACTGTTCCTTCGGAGACGCGCTCCCGCTCCGCGAAAAGCCGCAGCAGATGCTAAGCTCGAAAAAACCTCGCTAAGCACTGGCGCTTTTCCAGGGCCCTCCGAAGGAACAGTACGCTGCCCGCCGGGGTCCGGGCTTTCCATAGCAAAAACACGAAAGGTATGCCAATGAATCGTAGAAAGAAAATTGTAGAAAGCTATTGTCTGCTTTTTGTAGACTTAATTACGATTACGGTTTCTTATATCCTTGCCCTTTTGCTGCGTTATCATAAATTCAGCAGAGTGATGGAGCCGGAGCTTCATTTTATGGGCTGCATCTGTTTTTTGCTGTTCTGCACCATATACAGCTTTATGCTGGACTGGAACAGGGATTTTCTGACGCGGGGCATTTTTGTGGAGTTCATTGCGGTTCTGAAATTCAACGTGTTTATGGCGGTAGCTTTTTCCAGCGTTCTGTTCGTCATCCAGAGGGGTGTTGATTTTTCAAGACTTGTATGGGGTTATTTTACGGTATTCGATATCATTCTTGTCTGGCTGGCGCGTCTTTTGACCAAAAAAGCGCTGCGGGCGTATTTCATGTCTCAGTATAATCAGGTGAAAATCATGATTATCACCAAAGACGCCGTTTTGAACAAGACTGTCAGTCAGTTGAAGAAATCTCTGGATATCAATTATGAAATCGTTGCGCTTGCCTGTGTGGATGTGGACAGAAAAGGCGTCGTTGTTGACGGCGTCAAAGTGACGGCGGACGGCGCCAATGTCATTGAGATGGCAAGGCAGATGCCGCTTGACGAAGTGTTCCTGAATCTGCCGGAAGAAAATATGGAATATGTGAAATATATCATTTATGAGCTGGAATCGATGGGAATCTCCTGTCATTTTAACATCGACATTATCGACAGACCGCAGAAAGAAGTCCGCGTCGGAAGGTTTGCGGATTATACGGTTGTGACTTATTCCATCAACCATTTTGATTACAGAAGGATGTTTTTAAAGCGTCTGCTCGATATTGTGGGCGGACTGGTGGGCCTGCTGCTTACGGGAATCATGATGCCTTTTGTCGCGCTGGCGATTAAACTGGATTCTCCGGGGCCGGTCTTTTTTGCACAGACGAGAATCGGGAAAAACGGCAGGCGGTTTAAAATTTATAAATTCCGTTCCATGTATATCGACGCGGAAGCGCGAAAGAAGGAACTGGAGCAGCAGAACGAGATGCAGGGGCTGATGTTCAAGATGGAGAACGACCCGCGTATTACGAAGGTCGGGAAATTTATTCGTAAGACAAGCATTGACGAGCTTCCGCAGTTTTATAATATCGTAAAAGGCGATATGAGCCTGGTCGGGACGAGGCCGCCGACAGAAGGCGAATTTGAGCAGTATAATTCCCATTACCGTAGGCGCATCAGCATGACGCCGGGACTGACCGGTCTGTGGCAGATTAGCGGCCGGAGCGATATTATCGATTTTGACGAAGTGGTGAAACTGGATTTGGAGTATATTGATAACTGGACACTGGGGCTGGACATTAAAATTTTGTTCCAGACCGTGTGGGTCGTTCTGACCGGAAAGGGTTCCAAATAAGAATGAAAATCTGCATGATAGTTCCCGACCCTTCCGTAAAGGGCGGCATTGCTTCCGTTGTAAACGGGTACAGGGATAAGGATTCGCTGTTGGAACGGAAGTATCGAATCAAATATGTGGAATCGTATCGGGACGGCAGCAAATGGCAGAAACTCGGCAAGGCGCTTTGCGGATATGGTGCGTTTTTCACACAGTTGTGCGCGGACAGGCCTGATATCGTGCATGTGCATTCCTCTTTCGGTCCCAGTTTTTACCGGAAAATCCCTTTTATCTATATGAGCGCGCTGTTTCGGGTTCCGGTCATCAATCATGTACACGGAGCGGAGTTCGAAAGTTTTTACGAGAATGCTTCCGCAGGCAAAAAGAAACTGGTTGCCCGTGTGTACGGCAAATGCGCGAAACTGATTGTTTTATCGGAGGAATGGAAGCGCCGTTTCGCCTCTTTTATACCGGAAAAACGTATTGCAGTACTGGAAAATTACTGCAGGCTTCCAAAGGAGCCCTATGATACGGGGCGTAAGGCTGAGCAAGTCTTATTTATGGGAGAACTGGGCAAAAGAAAGGGCTGTTATGATATTCCCGCAATTTGGGAGCAGGTGCTGCGGCAGGAGCCGGCCGCACGGCTTGTCATGGCGGGAGACGGCGAGATGGAAGCTGTCAGGGCGGCTTTTTTGGAAAAAGGAATCTCTTCCGGCGTTCATTTTCCCGGATGGGTTCGGAACGAAAGCAAGGAAAAATTATTCCGGGAAAGCAGCATTTTTCTGTTCCCGACTTATCATGAGGGAATGCCGATGGCCGTTTTGGAAGCGATGGGCTATGGGCTTGGTATTGTGACGACGGATGCAGGCGGCATTCCGAAGCTGATTCGGAACGAAGAGGACGGTTTTATCGGAAAACCGGGCGATGTGCAGTTTATGGCGCGGCATGTCACCAGACTGCTGCAGGAACCGGCATTGCGTACGGCGTACGGGCGCAGAGCGCGGGAGCTTGCGCTGCGGGATTACAGCGCAGAAAGACATATGGAGCGGCTTTGCGCGATTTACGAAGCCGTGGCAGGAAAACATTGATAAGAACGAAGCAGCATGCCGGCCCGTGCGCGCACGGTTCGGGGAAAGGCAATATGATATGGGGAAGTCAGCGCGCGCACTCATAAGCGCGGTCAGAATTTTATTTTGGAAAATACGATACGGCAGTCGGCTGCGGACTTCCTGGGTTCAGGGCTTTGACCATCCGCATCTGGAAATTGCAAAAGACGCTATGGTACGATTGGGGGAGCGGATACAGAATCGCGGAAATCTGTATCTTATCTGCGCGCAGAACGGGAAACTGCAAATCGGCGGACATGTATTTTTCAATACCGGATGCAGCGTAAGCTGCATGGAGGAGGTTGCTATCGGCGCGTATTGCAAGATTGGCAACAATACCGTCATTGTGGACCATGACCACAATTTTAAGAAAGAAACAGGGAATCCGGACAAAAGCGGGGAGAATGAATTTCTGTCGGGAAAAATCGTTATCGGCAGCAGGGTTTGGATTGGCGCAAACGTGACGATTCTGCGGAATACGCGTATCGGCGACGACTGCGTCATCGCGGCGGGCAGCATTGTGAAAGGCGACGTGCCCTCCGGTACGCTGTACTGCCAGAAACGGCAGACGGATATCATTCCGCTGTGCGAACTCCGCTTCACGGAAAAGAACAATGTGCGTACATGACAATGGTGTCATTTTTAAAATGAAATCTGCTGGCTGAGAGAAAGGCATGGGAATCGGATTGAAAAAAAAGAATGTGAAAATCAGCGTTATCGTGGCTGTTTATAATAATCAGGATTATCTGGAACAATGTATCGACAGCATTCTGTTACAGACGCATGAAAATCTGGAATTGCTGCTCATTGATGACGAATCGACCGATGGCAGCGGCGCGATTTGCGACAGATACGCGGACCAGGACGAACGGGTGCGGGTCATTCATCAGCCGAACGGAGGCTGTACCGCGGCGTCCTTAACGGGACTGCGGGAGGCTTCCGGAGATTATGTCATGTTTGTGGACAGTGACGACTATGTGGAGACGGAAACGCTGCATGAGATGGCGAAGCTGCTGTCCGGGAAAAAGGGAGAAATCGTTTGCTGTAACCATATCCTTGAGAAAAAAAGACAGACGCTTCCTGCAATCTGTCCCGCCGCGCCCGGCGTCTATGAAGGCGAAAAATTGAAACGGGAAATTAAAGACAGGCTGATTGGAAATGAACAGCGCACGATTCCCATATCGCGTTGCATGAAATTATTTGAAAAATCCGTATTTGAAGGAAATGAGAAATACTGCGATACCAAAATCCACATGGGGGAGGATTTCAATCTTGTATATCCGGCGATGTTAGACAGCACAAGAGTGGTCGTTATGGAAGAAGCGCTGTTTTATCATTACCGTTATGTGGAAGATTCAATGGTGCACTGTTATGTGCCGGATATGGCGGAAGGGCTCGAGCGCCTGCGGGACTTTTTATGCAGCGTATCGGAAGATAAAGGAATTTTGGAT
Organism: uncultured Lachnospiraceae bacterium; assembly: GCA_910578475.1. Lineage (GTDB taxonomy): Bacteria > Bacillota > Clostridia > Lachnospirales > Lachnospiraceae > UBA3282. The sequence continues at coordinate 70,570 of CAJTRK010000001.1, forward strand.
AATGGAGAGGCGATTGAGCGGGAATACTGTTATATGCTGCTTCTTGTTATGAAAAACGAGCTGCGAAATCCCGATAAAAAATATCTGCAGAATATCCGCGGAATTTTTCTGAGTGAAAAAGTGCGGAAACGCGTTCTTAACACACCGCTTTCCGTCAGGGAGCGCGCCAACCAGCTTCTGTTTCTTGGCATGCAGTACCCGGAAAAGCTGCTGCTGCGCATTCTGCGGTGCATTATCAGGATATATGACCGGAAAAAATAAACTGTTTTACAGGAGGAGGCATAGTGTGAAAAATAAATTTTTCACACGCGAATTTGTGCCTGCGGCGCAAATATCGCAGGTTGAGAGAAAGGCATGGTTATTAGTTTGGAAAATAAACTCGTGATGTATCTGCACGGCGGAAGCGGGAACCACGGCTGTGAGGCAATTGTAAACAGCACATGTCATATGCTCGGGGAACTTCCCAAACTGCTTGTGACAAACAGCGAAAAAGAAGACCGGTATTATTCACTGGCCGGCCTGTGCGAAATCCTGCAGGAGAGAAAAATCGACGAACATTTTCTGGCGCATGTCTGGTATTATGCCTGGAGAGCTTTGTTTCACGACCCGGAGTCGTTTATGCGTTATCGCTTCCGGGAAGTGCTCGGTAAAAATCTCGCGCCGCTTTATCTGTCGGTAGGCGGCGATATGTATTGCTATGAAATTTCCAGAAAAGAGGCGATTCTGGCGAACCGCACGTTCCATAAGGCGGGAGCGAAAACCGTGCTGTGGGGCTGTTCATTGGAGCCGGAACTGTTAAAAGAGCCGGAAGTCGTCGAAGACATGAAGCGTTATACGCTGATTACGCCGCGGGAATCCATCACGATGCAGGCGCTTTTGGACGCGGGAATTACGCAAAACGTGAAATATTACCCGGACCCGGCCTTTTCCTTAAAACCGGAAGAGACGCCCTTACCCGGGAATTTCCGGAAAGGAAAGACGATTGGCATCAATATCAGTCCGATGATTCTGCATTATGAAAAAGAATCCGGCATTGCGCTTCAAAATTACCGGAAACTGGTCGAACATATTCTGCAGACTTCGGATAACTGTGTGGCGTTGATACCGCATGTCGTATGGAAAAATAACGACGACAGAAAAACGCTTGACGAACTGTATCGCGGATATGAAGAAAACGAGCGGGTTATGCTGTTTTCCGACAAAAACTGCGGGCAGTTAAAATATGTGATTTCCGGGTGCAGAGCCTTTATCGGCGCGCGGACACATGCAACGATTGCTGCCTATTCCAGTCTTGTGCCGACGCTGGTCGTCGGGTATTCCGTAAAGGCGCTCGGGATTGCGAGAGATTTGTTCGGAAACGAAGAAAATTATGTATTGCCCGTGCAGACGCTGCAGGATGCGGATGCGCTCATAAGGGCCTATGAATGGATGATGAGGGAAGAAGAGGCGATTCGTGCGCGTCTGCGGGAAATCATGCCGGAATACTGTGCCAAAGCGGCGCAGGCAGGAGATGAGATTCGAAAATTATGGAAACAGGTAACGATGTGAGACAGGGGTTAATCAGCATTATTGTGCCGGTGTATAACGGAGAAGCCTGGATAGGAAGATGTGTGCAGAGCATGCAGGCGCAGACCTATACGATGTGGGAGCTTCTTTTGATTGACGGAGGCTCTTCGGACAGAACGCTTGTCCTCTGTGAAGCATGGCAGAAGCGGGACGGACGGATTCGAGTGTTTCATTCCAAAGAGAACCGGGGCGTTTCCTGCGGAAGAAATACCGGACTGCGGGAAGCGGCGGGCGAATATATCTTTTTTGCGGATGCGGACGACTGGTTACAGCCCGACTGCCTGTCTCGGTTATACGGGGAAATACAGGATAAAAATATTCAGATTGCGGGATGCGGGTTTGAACGTTGTTCCGACAGAGACTGGGAAGAGGCGCATAAGCCGCCGGAGCGGATATATGAAAGAAAACTGACCGCCGGAAAAGACTTTCTGGCGGAGGGCATTTTGAAACAGGATACCCGGTGTTGGGGAAAACTGTATCGCAGAGAGCTGCTGAACGGCATTTTTTTCAAAGAAGATTATACGATAGGGGAGGATATGCTGTTTCTGCTGGAGGCGGCGGAAAAAGCGGAGAATATCAGCAGCAGCGAATATCCCGGCTATTGCTATTATTATAATGTGAACGGCGCAATGCTGCGGCCTTTCCGGGCTTCGGACATTGACCAGATACGGTGCTGGCAGTTTGTTCTGGACAAGATACGTTCGGAAAATGAAGCAGCGGCCGGAAAAGACGTTAAGATGCCCTATGGCCCCGAAATCGTGCAGAAAAGCGCATCCATTCTGCTCGTTTCCTGTATGCTGACGGTGGGAAAATTTTCCGCGCTGTCTGTCAGAGAACGGAAAGCGTATGCCGGGTTGAAGGAACGGTTCGGCCATGCGGTAAAAGAAACGCTGAAAACAGAAGGGGCGTATGCGGGACTGGACCGGGGATATCGTATGAAAGTCGCGCTGTACCGGCGGTTTCCGAATCTGTATATCGGTTTATACGGTATGCTGAAAAGAATGTCCCAAAATAAACAGAAGGAAACAATAAAGGAATAAGATGGGCAGAGTGCAGAAGGCGGCGAAGAATATTTTCTTCGGCTATATCAGCAATTTCATGATTCTGATACTGGGATTCTGGCAGAGGGATGTATTTATCCGGGTTCTTGGAGAAACGCTGCTCGGTGTCAATACCCTGTATGCGGATATTTTAAGTGTGTTATCCTTAGCGGAGCTCGGAGTCGGCACGGCGTTAAATTACAGCCTGTATAAACCGGTCGCCAATCGGGATTATGCGAAAATCAAGTCTTATATGAGACTTTACAAAAAGGCATATCTGACGATTGCGTGCGTCATTGCCGTCATAGGACTTGCGGTGTCCCCTTTTCTGCCGCTGCTGATTAAGCCTGAGAGCAGGAGCGGCATCGCGGTCAGGGAACTGGTAATATATTATCTGATATTCCTTTTCAACACGGTCAGCACTTATTTCGTGGCTTACAAATACAGTCTTGTCAACGCGGAGCAAAAGGATTATATTCAAACTAATATCACAACGATTACGAAGATTGTTACGGTCTGTTTCCAGATTATCGTCCTGAACATAACCAGAAGCTTTTTCTTATATCTGTTGACCCATGCGGTCATCGAGCTGCTTCAGAAGATTGCGGTCAGCATATATCTGAACAGACTCTATCCCTATCTGCGGGAGCGGAATGTGGAAAAGCTGACGAAAGAGGAAACGGATGTCGTCGTCACGAAGAGCAAGGCGCTGATGTTCCATAAAATAGGGGATGTGGCCAGATTACAGACGGACAGTATTATCATCACTTATTTTATCGACGTCGCCTCCGTCGGCTTTGTGGGAAATTATAATTATATCATTACTTACGGAGCCAATTTTATCAACCTGATATTCAATTCCGTGATTTCGGGGCTTGGCAATCTCGTTGCGACGGAATCGAAGGAGAAACAATACAGTATTTTTAAGGTATACCGTTTTTTTGCCTGTTGGCTCTATGGCTTCGCGGCGGTCGGATTCTGGCTGCTTCTTACGCCTCTTGTCGCCGGCCTGTGGCTGGATGAGAGCTGGAAGCTCGGGCAGGCGGTATTAAGCCTGATTCTGATTGACTTTTATTTCAAGGGAGGCAGAGTTGTTCTGCTGAATTATAAGATTGCCGCCGGCGTTTTTGAACAGGACAGATATCTCTCGATTATCCAGGGAGGCGTCAATCTCGTGATTTCCATCATCGGGGCGAAGTATATCGGACTCGCCGGCGTTTATATCGGCACGGTGATATCCGGCGTTATGGCGAATCTTATCCGTCCGGTAATTATATACCGGGACTGCTTCTCCCGAAGCGCGTGGGCGTATTTTAAAGATTCTCTGAAATATATTTGCACGATTCTGGGGATTCTTTTGATATTGATACCTGTTAAAAATTTCCTGCTTGTCCGGGTGAATCTGTTTACGTTTCTGTTGACGGCGGGAATTATAACGATAGTTTATAATCTTATATTTATGTGTTTCTTCCGCAAGACGGAAGAGTTTGCGTACCTGTTATCGGTAGTTGGCCGAAAGTTCAGGAGAAAGAACGGATAGAGGAAAAACAATGGACACAATGAAGATGGAATTAATCGGAACGGCTTGCGAGGAACTGTTGTCCTATGGTCTGTGGGGATTTAAAACAAAAGTAAAAATGTTTATCAAAAAGCATATACTCAGACGGCAGGTTGCGGCGGACGATTTGATTTTCTGGCCGACGGGGCTTCTTGCGTCCGGCCTGTGGCATTGCAGAAAAAAGCTGATACGGAGCGGGAACGAAGAAGAAAAACAGCTGGTTGACAGGATTGAGACCGCGCTTTCGGCCTATTTTACGAGGTGGGAAAAAAGAAACTGCCCGGTCTTTTATCTGGACGATTTGCTTGCCGGAGAGGTATTCCTTGCAATTTTGGAGGAATATCAAAGCAGCTGTCAGGAAAACGGCATGATTAGTGAGAAAAATGTGGGGAAATACCGGAAAGCCGTGGATAAACTGGCGGAATTTGCCTTTTCCTATCCGGCGGACGCGACGGGCAGCTTTCCATACCGTGCGGCGCAGAAAAACGGCCATGTCTATGTGGATACGGTCGGCCTGTCCTGCCCTTTTCTGTATGAATACGGAAGAGTTTACGGGAAGGACGAGGGGATGGAGCTCGCAGTTTCCCAGATTGCGAATTTCCTGGCCTACGGCATCGACACGACGACAGAGCTTCCTTATCACGGGTATGAGCTGGAATCCGGCATGAAATACGGCATTATCGGATGGGGAAGAGCGGTCGGATGGCTGCTGCGGGGGATGACAAGATGTATGACGGCGGTCTACGGACTGGACAGACTGCAGGAATCCTATTGCCGTCTGATGGACGTGGTCATCGCATGGCAGCGAAAAGACGGTTATTTTTCCTGGCAGCTTCAGGCGATGGAAGGCCCGGCGGACACCTCCGCCACCGCGATGATATGCCTTGCCTTACAGGAAGGAATCAGAACGAGGATGCTTCAGGGGGAGGCCTATCAGATTGTATTGGATAAAGGGCTTCATGCGCTTCGGAAATCGGTCAAGAACGGGCGGGTATACGACTGTCTGGGCGAGTGCGAAGGGTTTTCGCAGTATCCTCAGAATTACGGGGCCTACCCCTGGGCGCTCGGGGTTATGCTGATGTTGGAGATATAAGGAAGGATGTCGGCGGCTTTTATGGTTTGCGGTGGATTTTGAATAAAAATGTACAATTTTGCCCAAAATTATGCTAAAATTGCTTAAAAGGTTGTTCCACAGGAAGTTTTATGTTAGACTGGCTTCATTACATTCTAAAGAGGACAAGCCATGGAGTGGGAAGCATACTGGCAGAATTTACTGACTGAGAAAAAACTGAATTATAAAGTAAAAGAATTAAATGAATATGAAAAAATTGTTTTAGAGCAGGAACCTTGTACGGAAAGAATATGTAAAGGAATTTACGAACGTTATGATGAAGCGGAAGAACATCTGAACGCGGTTAAAAAAAATTGTATTGAGATGTTTGACCAGATAGAAGGCGTATATTTAAAAAGCGGACGTGTGAAGAAAAAAGACAGTCTGCTCTGTAAAGTAATAGTTAAGCGATGGGAAAATATAGAAGCTTTTGATAATAAATATTATGATTTAGACGAATTCAATTATGATAAAATTATTACGGATTTAGTGGGAATCAGGCTGATTATCAATTATCGCGGGAAATGGGCGGATATTCATCGAAAGATTCTGAATATTTTCCCATTGCTGGAACAGCGTGCATATGAGGAAAGGACATTGCTGGAACATCTGCCGGGCAGGCAGTTTCAGGCCGAGTGGCCAATAGCTTACTATGCACAGAATGACCCGATACAGGAATATAAGAAAGAAGGCCTGCATGTAAAACTGAAAGCAATAGGATACCGCGGCATTCATTATATTCTGTCTTATCAGGAGACTTATATAGAACTCCAGTTACGCACAATTTATGACGAGGCATGGAGCGAATGTGACCATAGTTATGTCTATAAAAAAGAAGAGAACCGTTCGCATGAAGCATTGGTTCAAATGTCCAAAATTCTGAACAGGCTGACACATCTTTCTGATATCCTGAATGACACCATGAAGAGTGTTTATGATAAAGAGGGAATCCTTGTGGGTGAACAGGGAGATGAATGGACTGCTTTTTCAGAGCATATAAATAGAATTGATGAGATTATCGGGAAGCTGGAAGAAACGGATGACATCTTTCGGGAATTCAGGAGCCGGCTTGTTGATACACAGGAGGATTGTGATGAGACAGGAGAAAAGAGGACAGGAACTGGGAGCGAAGTTAGTGGAAAGGATTAAATCAGGGGAGTTTCCAAAGAATCATCTGATGAATCACGGAGAAAATTTTACGGGAGGCTCAGAAGATTTGCTTGTGTATGAATTTGACCGGTATATGGGCTCCTGTGGTCATGCGATGATGAACTTCAGACTGGCAAAGAAAGGGTGTATTTATCTTGGATATTAAAGAACCGAAAGAAGGATATCAGTTTATTCTGGAAAAATTTGGCGAAGAGAAGATTATCAGTCGGTATAACTGTCTTTATGAATTGCTTTCAGCCTATTTGAAAAGAAAAAGACTGGAAGAACGAATCCATATCATACCTGCTGTTTTAGACCATGTCATCGTAGATTATTTTGTTGATATTTATCGGCTAAAGGACTTTCAGGGAATGGAGCTGGTCAATGATACAAAAATCCTTGCTTATACGTCTTTCTGGCTTTTGCGTCATAAACCGCTGCAAATAGTGGATGCAGAAAAAGCGGATGATTTGGTTTATGTGAACGAGGATGCTGTCGGCGAGATTTTGCGCACACAGTTGTTCAAGGACCCGGAAGATACCGTGCTTTTACCGGAGCAGGCGGGAAGAATTGATGATTTTGTGAATACAATGAAGTATTTCTTTCAATATCGGTTATACACGGCGCAGAACATTGAACTGATGATTATGGCCTTTGGCGCCGGAAGAGATTATCAGTACTGCACCGATTTTCAGGAATAAAACTGCATAATATGAACTTGCGCCTTGTTTTCAGGGCGCTTTTTTTATATAATGGATTCGGGTGTCCAAAGGCGCTATACAGGAATAAACATAAGAAGGCAGACAGACGTGGAAGGCGGTCATCGTATGATTATCATCAGAGTCATGGGCGGTCTGGGGAACCAGCTGCAGCAATATGCGCTATATAAGAAACTGGAAAGCATGGGAAAAGAAGTGCGCCTCGATATTTCCTGGTTCCGTAATGCCGATGTGCAGGAAGCCGTTCTTGCGGAAAGAGAATTGGAATTAAATTTCCTGAACGGCATTTCTTATCGGGCAGCGGCGCCGGATGAGATAAGAAGCGTGCTCGGAAGGCTGTGGGAAGAAAAGGAAAAAACTGCGGCAAAGCTCAAAAGAAAGCTGATGCCCGCCTCCGACCCCTGTTTTCTGGAAGATGATATGTATCATGAGCAGATATTTCAATTTGAAAATAAATACCTGGTGGGTTATTGGGCCTGTGAAAAATATTATGCGGACATTCTTGAGAAGCTGCGGCGTGAGATTTCCTTTCCAGGAGAAAATACGCTGGCCGGAAGTGCGGATATAGCCCGCCGGAATGCGGAAATGATTCAGAAGATGCAGGAAACGGAGTCCGTCAGCGTGCACATACGCAGAGGCGATTATCTGGATGCGGCGAACCGTCCGATTTTCGGGGGAATCAGTACAAAAGATTATTACCGGTCCGCGATTGCTTATCTGAAAGAGCGGCATCCGGGAGCAAAATTTTACTTTTTTTCCGATGATATTCCTTATGTGCGGGAACACTATCAGGAAGATGCCTGTGAAATGATAGACTGGAATCACGGCAGGGACAGTATTTATGACATGATGCTGATGAGCCGGTGCAGACATAATATCTGTGCGAACAGCACGTTCAGTTTTTGGGGGGCGAGGTTCAACCCGTATGAATCCAAAATTATGATACGTCCTTCCATTCATAAGAATACGCAAATCTGCATTCCGGAGCAGATGAAGGCGCTCTGGGACGGCTGGACACTGATTACGCCGCAGGGAAAGACGCTTTGAAAATAACATCTGCATGTTATCGGGCGGCGGAGGAAAAACAATGAACGAAAAAAGAACGAAAATGATATCGCTGGAGGAACTTCTGTATTTTGGCTTCTTCCTGCTGCTCTCCATAACGAAGGGTTTCGGCTTTTACGACGGGCAGAAACTGTTTCTGCTGCTTGTGATTCCGGCCCTGCTGCTTGGCCTGGGGAAAATTTTGCTGACCCCGTACACGAAGCGGCAATGGGTGATGGTGGCGGTTCTTCTTTTACTGACGGCGGTCGTTTACTGCCGGTCCGGGGAAAAGGGAATCCTTTTTATCATGTTCATGATTTTGGGAATGAAGAATATCCCGTTGAAAAAAGTGATGCGGACAGGCTTATGGATATGGACGCTGTGCGCCGTTTTGCTGAGCGTATTTTCCTTTTTCCGGCTGGAACATACGATATACCGCGTTCATCAGAAGATGGGGCTTGGACATATTTTCCGGTGGAGCCTCGGCTTCACGCATCCGAATGTTCTGCACATTACTTATTTTGTGCTCTGCGCCTTTCTTATCTACGAACTGGCGGAACGGTACTGCCTGAAACATTTCCTGTTGTTGATGCTCGGAAACGTTCTTGTATTTTTTTACTCGGTAAGCTTTACCGGATTCGGCATTGTCGCGATTTTTCTTGTGGGAGAGCTGTATGTGCGGTTCCGTCCAAAATTCTGCCTGTTGGAAAAGGCGGCGGTCAGTCTGGTGCTTCCGGTCTGCATCCTGTTTTCCTTTCTGCTGCCCTGGCTTTATGCGCGTCAGGCGGCGGCGCAGCATATCGCGCCCTGGCTTGAAAAACTGAATTCCCTGCTCAATACCCGGATATCTCTGGCAAGCCAGTTCTTATCGCCCGGGTACACGAGTCTGTTCGGCGCAAGAATCGCGTTGCTGGAGCTGCCTTCCGGTTCCGTTGACAGCTCTTATATGTGGGGATTTATCAATTACGGATTCATCCCGTTTCTTTTGCTGATGGCGGCTTATTTTCTGTTGGTGGCGGATGCGTGCCGGAAGCAGAAAACGAGGGAAGCCGTAATGGTCATCTGTTTTCTGGGAGCCGGATTTACGGAGCAGCTGCTGTTTAATACGTCTTTTAAAAATATTACCCTGCTTTTTCTGGGAGAGTTATTGTACAGACAGAAAGAGGGGGAAAAAGAATATGCGCTTCTGCCTTTGGCGCGAAAAAAAATCGCCGTACCGATTCCGGCGGCTGTTCCGTTTATTGCCGGGATGCCGGGACGAATGGCCGGGGTATGGAAATCCTGCCGGAAACAGGTTCTTGTGTCTGTACTGGCGGGGGGAATCGCCGGCCTGATTCTGTGCGGTGTTTTGTATACGGCGCCGAAAGGATATGTGGTGCAGCGTTTCTATACGGACGGCCGGTTTGAAACATGGGAAAATCTGGAGAGCGCGCAGGACCCCGCATATGAAGGGTATCGTATCATGAATTATGTGGATGCCGATACGCGGATGCAGATAATAGAGGGAAATGCCGTTATGGTGGAAACGGCGAGATATTATGTGGGAAGCGTATTGATTGGAGGCCTTGCGGGGTATCTGATTTGTATTTTCTGTCTTGGAATCCGTAATTCATCATGGAGGGAATCGTGAACAAAGACCTGCAATATTGTACCATATTAAAAACGAATATCAATGTTACAACGATGGAAAAGACTGTCCGGTACATTACGGAAAATCTGGAATCGCTAAGAGGGAATTATATCTGCGTATCCAACGTCCATACGACCATGATGGCATACCGTGATGAAGATTACCGAAAAATTCAGAACGGCGGAGCGATGGCGCTGCCTGACGGCCAGCCGCTTTCCATCGTGAGCCGCAGGCGCGGATACCGGGATGCCGGAAGAGTGCCGGGGCCGGATTTGATGCCGGCCATTTTGAAGCTGTCGTTGGAAAAAGGCTATTCTCATTATTTTTATGGAAGCTCTGAGCATACGTTGTCCCAACTGCGGAAAGCGCTTATGAAATCCTGGCCCGGACTGCGGATTGCCGGGATGTACGCGCCGCCTTTTCGGCCGATGACCGAAGAAGAAGACAGGGAAGCCGTGGCGCGTATCAATGCCGCGAAACCGGATTTTATCTGGGTTGCGCTCGGTGCGCCCAAGCAGGAAATCTGGATGTATGAGCATAAGAACAGCGTAAACGGCCTGATGCTCGGCGTCGGGGCCGCTTTTGACTTTATGGCGGGGACCGTAAAACGTGCTCCACAGTGGATGCAGAAGCTGTGCATGGAATGGGTGTTCCGCATTATGCAGGACCCGAAGAGGATGCTTCCCCGTTACTTAAATACGAATTTTGCGTTTGTGTATTATACCTGCCGGGAATCAATCGCGCTTGCAAAAGAAAGACGCGGGAACGGTTCTGCGGCCGGAAAGCATGGAAATCATGCCGGGAAAAATGCCGTCGTCCCCCGGGAGGCGCGCCTGAAAATCGCCATGATTGGCCATAAGCGGATTCCTTCGAGAGAAGGCGGCGTGGAAATCGTTGTGGAAGCGCTCGCCGTCAGAATGGCGGCAAAAGGACACAGGGTGGATGCTTATAACAGGTATGGTCATCATGTTTCCGGGAAAAAATATGATGAAGAATACGGGCGCGGCGACAGAAAATATTATCAGGACGTCCGGGTATATATCGTTCCGACTTTTCGGAGCAGCAAGCTGAATGCAATCGTCTATTCTTTTCTGGCGACCGTCAGGGCGCTTGTAAAGCCGTACGATGTGATTCACTATCATGCGGAAGGCCCCTGCGCCATGCTCTGGCTGCCCAAACTGTTTGGGAAAAAAGTCGTGGCGACGATTCACGGGCTGGACTGGCAGCGGGCAAAATGGGGAAATTTTGCATCCCGTGTGATTAAGTTCGGCGAGAAAATGGCGGCAAAGTACGCGGACGAGGTTATTGTCCTCTCGGAGAACCTCCGCCGGTATTTTAAAGATACCTATGGGCGGGATGTGGTGTTCATATCCAACGGCATCGAGCGTCCCGAACACCGGAAGGCAGAGCAGATTTCGGAGAAATTCGGCCTGGAAGAGAACGGCTATTTCCTTTTCCTGGCACGAATCGTTCCCGAAAAAGGACTGCATTACCTGATTGAAGCCTTCCGGGAGATTGATACGGATAAAAAGCTGGTCATTGCCGGGGGCAACAGCCATGCGGCCGATTATATGGAGAAAATCCATCGTATGGCCGCGGCGGACGAGCGGATTGTGATGACGGATTTTGTGCAGGGACAGGTTTTGGAAGAACTGTATTCTTCAGCCTATGCCTTTATCCTGCCGAGCGATGTTGAGGGAATGGCAATCAGCCTTCTTGAAGCCATGAGCTATGGGAACTGCTGTCTGGTCAGCGACATCTGCGAGAACACGGAAGTCGTGGAAGATAAGGCGCTGACATTCCGGAAGGGAAATGTGAAAGATTTGCGGGCAAAACTGGAATATCTGCTGCAAAATCCGGAAGTCGTGGAAGCATATAAAAAGCAGAGCAGCGATTTTATCTGCGGTAAGTATAACTGGGACGATGTAGTGGAGCAGACGCTGGATGTTTATAAGCGCAGCGCAGGACGGAGAAAAAAGAGGATTCAATGAAAATTTTACTGGTGAATAAATTTCTGCATCCGAACGGCGGCTCCGAAACTTATATTTTCGGCTTGGGGGAACAGCTTCGGAAAATGGGGCATGAAGTGCAGTATTTTGGAATGGAACATGCGGGAAGGGCGGTCGGCAACCGGGTGGAAAGCTATACTTCCGATATGGACTTTCACGGAGGCGGCCTGCAAAAGCTTTTCTATCCGTTTAAAATTATCTATTCCTTTGAGGCGAGAAAGAAACTGCGGCCCGTGTTACAGGATTTTATGCCGGATGTGGTGCATTTGAACAATATCAATTTTCAGCTCACCCCTTCGGTCATCGATGAAGTCCGGTCTTTTGAGAAAAAGAGCGGGAAATCCATCCGCGTTGTTTTTACGGCCCATGACTATCAGTGGGTGTGCCCGAACCATATGATGATGATACCGAAGAGCGGAAAACTCTGTTTCGCCTGTCAGGGCGGTCATTTCGGGAACTGTACGAAGAACCGCTGCATTCACGGTTCTGCGGCAAGGAGTTTTATCGGTACGCTGGAGGCGGCTTTTTATCGGTGGCGCAAGACTTACGGCAGGGTGGATAAAATTATCTGTCCGAGCGTCTTTATGAAGAAGCAGCTCGATACGGAGCCGCTGCTTGCGGATAAGACGCTGGCGCTGCACAATTTTGTGCCGGAGAGCGGAAAAAAGGGGAGCCTGGCGCAGACTGAAGAGGAGAACAGCAGCGTACGGGCCGGTGACGCGGGAGAAGATGCCGCATGGAGCCGTTTACGACAGCGGCTTCCGGAGCGGTATGCGCTCTATTTCGGCCGCTTTTCCAAAGAAAAGGGCGTTGAGACGCTGCTGCATGTCTGTAAAAATATGACGAACGTGTCATTTGTATTTGCGGGAACGGGGCCGCTTCAGGAGGAGGTATCGCAGGTCTCCAATATTCGGAACGTGGGTTTTGTGACGGGAAATGCTCTGCGGAAACTCATCGAAGGAGCCGCTTTTTGCCTTTATCCTTCCGAGTGGTATGAAAACTGTCCTTTTTCCGTGATGGAATCGCAGGCCTGCGGAACGCCCATGCTCGCTTCGGATTTGGGCGGCATACCCGAGCTTTTGCAGGACGGCGTGACCGGAGAACTGTTTCCCGCGGGAGACGAAGCCGCTTTGCGTGAGAAAATAAAGAAATTATGGGAACAGCCAAAGCTGTGTGCGGCATACCGGGAGAACTGTAAGAAAATAAAATTCGATACAAGTGAGGAATATTGTGGTAAAATGATGGAACAGGCCTATGGCATGGGGAAAGCGCTTTTTTGACAGGCCATCCCGCAGGCCGGGCCGAAAGACGGAATATGCCGTCAGCGAAAAGACGGCGGAATGGAGTTTTTCATGGCAAGACGAACTTTATACGGCACGGTCATCGTAACTTACCGATGCAATGCCCATTGTAATATGTGTGACTGTTTCCGCGACCCAACCAGGCCGGACGAGGAGATTACGCTGGAAGACATCAGGAAACTGCCGGAGATGGCCTTTACCAATATCACCGGCGGAGAACCTTTTATACGGCAGGATATTCCGGAGATTGTCAGAGAACTGTATAAGAAATCTGACAGAATTGTCATTTCTACGAACGGATATTTTACCGACAGGATTATTGCGCTCTGCAAAGAATTTCCCAAAGTAGGCATCCGCATCAGCATCGAAGGACTGCAGGAGACGAATGACGCGATTCGGGGAATCCCGGACGGCTTTAACAGAGGCTATAAGACGCTGAAGACGTTGGTGGAGATGGGGCATCCGGATGTGGGATTCGGCATGACCGTTCAGGATATGAACTGTGAAGACCTTGTGCCGCTATATAACATTGCAAACGATATGGGGATGGAGTTTGCCACGGCAACGCTTCATAACTCTTTTTATTTCCGGAAAACGGATAATAAAATCGACGACAAGTACAAAGTGGCGCAGAATTTTGAAAAGCTGATTAACGAGCTTTTAAAAAGCAAATCGCCTAAAAAGTGGTTCCGCGCCTATTTTAATCACGGGCTGATTAATTATATTTACGGAAACAAAAGGCTTCTGCCCTGTGATATGTCGAAGAATGCCTTTTTTATCGACCCGTTCTGCGATGTCATTCCCTGCAACGGCATGGAGAAAAAGGCGGTTATGGGAAATCTCAGAGAGCAGGACTGGGACGAACTGTGGAATTCGAAACAGGCGGAGGAAGTCCGCCGCTGTACGAAGAACTGTACGAGGAACTGCTGGATGATAGGAAGCGCGTCGCCGGCGATGCACAAATATATATGGGTTCCCGGATGGTGGGTTATCCGGCATAAGTTCTTAAAGGGCGGGAAGTACAGTCTGAAGGAAAATAAGTTCATACAGCCATAACAGAAATTTCGAGACAAACAAAGGATAGTATGTTAAAATAACAAATAGTATGTATTTATCTGTCGTTTGGACGGATGATGAGGAGTTCCATGGGGCGTTTGCAGAACAAGGTAAAACAACTGAAATTTGCGCTGTACTGTTATAAAAAAGGACAGGACAGCCGTTTTGTCAACACGGTGAAACAGTTCGGAGAAAAAAACAATCTGATTTATGTCGAATCCTATGGAGAAAAACAGACTTCCGATACGATTTTTCTGATAGACATGGAAGAATCTCATTCCGGCTTTTTTGCCGAGCATAATCGTCTGCTTGCGCTGCTTTATTTTGCGGACAGGTATGACATGAAACCGGTCGTGCGGTATCACGCCGGATATTGTTATGCGGAAGCGCATCCCGTCAACGGCACGGACAATCCGTTCGAATATTATTTTGAGCAGCCGGCCGGAATCGGTCTGGAAAACCTGGCTTCCTGCAAAAGAGTCTTTCGGAGCAGAAAAGAGAACAGCTACGAAGTGAACAGGCTCTGCGAGACGCCTAACGGCTATACGAGAAGCGAGGAATATCTCAATGAGATGGCGAGGATTACCGCAAAGTATATTCGTTTAAATACGATTGTCGGAACGAAAGTGGAAGAGGAGATTCATGCGCTTCTGGGAGGCGGAAAGGCGCTGGCCGTCCACGTCAGGGGAACGGATTTCAAACAGAACTTTAACGGGCATCCGGTGGCGATAAGCGCCGACGAATATTTGAAAGAGACCGTCCGTGTTTTTGAACAGGGCGGATATGAGAAAGTCTTTCTGGCGACGGACGACAGCACGGCACTGAAAAAATATCAGGAGCGGTTCGGGGAGAACGTCGTTTTTTATCAGGATGTTGTGCGAAGCGATGGAGAAGATACGGTTATGCACAGCGACAGACCGCGTGAAAACCACCGCTATCTGCTCGGCTATGAAGTGCTTCGGGACATGTATACGCTTGCGGCATGCGACGGACTCATCGCTGGCCTTTCCCAGGTAAGTTACGCCGCGAGAATCCAGAAAAAGAGTACCGGCAAAGAATATGGTTCTCTGGTCATTCTGGAGAAGGGAATCAATTATCATAAGAAAAATAACTGCCCTTCCTGAAAAAGTCTCTGAGGAAGCCGGAAAGAGGTTGTAAAATCTGCCATGATAAAACAATTAGCATATATTTTTAACCGGAAAGAAAAAATAAAATTAATGTTTCTGCTTGTGGCGGCCGTTATCGGAAGCCTGCTGGAATGTGCGAGTGTCGGTATTTTCCAGCCGTTTGTGGAACTGTTCATGGACCAGCAGGCGGTTCATAAGAATCCCTACCTGGAATATATCTGGAATCTTTGGGATTTCCGGTCTTTCGGAAGCTTTATGAGCGCTATGGCAATCGCGATTATTGCGATTTTTGTGATTAAAAATATTTATCTGACGATTGAAAAATATGCGATATATACGTTTTCCTATAATATGCAGATGAAGATTTCCACGAATCTGCTGAAAGCGTATGTGAGCGAGCCTTATACGTTCCATCTGAATAAAAATATCTCGGTCCTGCAAAGGAGCGTACAGGAAGATACGGACCTTTTTACAAAAGCGGTCATTCATTTTATGGAATTGCTTGTGGAAGTGATGGTATGTATTGCGCTCGGCATCTATCTTTTCGATGTCAGCAAATCCATTACCGTTATCATCGTCGGACTTTTGATTATCTGCGTCGGCGCTTTTACGGCAGTTTCCAGAAAATTTGCGCGGGAACTCGGAAAAGATGCGCAGGGATATAAGGCAAAGCTCTATCAGTGGATGAACCAGTCGCTTGGCGGCATTAAAGAAGTAAAAGTCCTGAACAGAGAGCTGTTCTTTATCAATTCTTATTCCGGATATTTCAAAAAATATGTCAAAGGACTGAAAATCAGCCGGCTGATTGGCGTAATTCCCAAATACATTGTGGAAATGGTCAGTATGGCTGGACTTTTGCTGGCGATTATCGTGAAAATCAATTATGGACAGATATCCGACCTGGCGGCTTTTGTACCGCAGCTTTCAGCGTTTGCGGTAGCGGCGTTCCGGTTGCTGCCATCCATCGGCCGCATTAATGAACACGTTACCGGAATCATGTATGCGGCGCCGTCCATAGAGCTTGTATATCACGATTTGAAAGAAGTGGAAAACATCAGGAGCCTGGAATCCATAGAAGAAGGCGTTCTGAAACTGGAAAATGAAATTACGGTAAAAGACGTGTGCTATCGCTATTCCGACACGGCGGAAGACGTGATTCACTACGCCGACTTTACGATAAAAAAAGGACAGACAGTCGCCCTGATAGGGGAATCGGGCGCGGGAAAAACTACGATGGCGGATATCATCCTGGGGCTGCTCGTTCCGCAGTACGGTAAAATTAAGATAGACGGCGTGGATATTTTCAGACATATCGACATGTGGCATCATGGAATCGGCTATATTCCGCAGACCATTTATCTTTCCGACGATACGATTCGCAACAATGTGGCTTTCGGCGTGGAAGAAGAACTGATTGACAATGACGCCGTGGAAGAAGCCCTGAAAAAAGCGCAGCTATGGAACTTTATAGAAGGACTGAGCGACGGCCTGGAAACGTTTGTGGGTGACAGAGGTGTCAGATTGTCCGGCGGACAGAGACAGCGTATCGGCATTGCGAGAGCATTGTATCATGACCCGGAAATTCTGATATTGGATGAAGCCACTTCGGCGCTTGATAACGACACGGAAGCCGCGGTCATGGAGGCTATCGAAAAGCTGCATGGCGAAAAGACCATGATTATTATCGCGCACAGACTGACGACGCTTCGAAATGCGGACGTCATTTACGAAGTGGCGGACGGAAAAGTGATACAGAAAGAAAAACAGGATATACTGTGAAAAATAAATTTGGTGCCAAGAATGGAGATTACTGTGAAAAGGTTCGTGAAAGATATACTGGCACAGCTCGATTATTCTCTGTACCGGGCCGGTATCAGGAGCTGCCCCGTCAAAGTGCATACAATCGAAGAAACAATCGAGGAGCTCATTCATACCGATAAAAGCATGGTCCGGTTCGGGGACGGAGAAATTACCATGATTCGGGGAAGGAGCCTGAGCTTTCAGCAGACAGAGGAAGAAATCACAGAAGGGCTGAAAAGACTGCTTTCTTATCAGCATGAAAATATGATTGTCGGCATTCCTGAGATTTTCGGCGATTTATCCATCTACCGGAAGGAAAGCAGGCAGTTCTGGAAAGACCATCTTTTGTTCGGGCGCAAAGTTTATGAGAAATACTGTAATCCGGCCAGAGTATATTATAATTCCTATATAACCAGATTCTATTATCCCATCGAGGACAAAAGCAGGTGCGGCGCATGGATTGAACGCATCCGGCAGATTTGGAAGGATAAGGACGTCGTCGTTGTGGAAGGGGAACGGACACATAACGGCGTCGGCAACGATTTGCTCGATACGGCGGGGAGCGTGGAACGCATCATCGGACCGAGCGAGCAGGCGTTTTGCAAGGTGGATGAAATGCTGGAATGCTGTAAAGAATATTCGAAAGACAGACTCTTTCTGCTTTCCCTCGGCATAGCGGCCAAATTCCTCGCGGAGAAATTGTTTCTGGAAGGTTACCGGGTAATCGATATCGGAAATCTGGATATGGAATATGAATGGTATCTCAGACGGGCAAAGAGTAAGGAAGCAATCGAAAAGCACGCCGTTATCGGGGAAGAAGCGAACCGGAAAGCCGGTTACGATGCGTATCTGGCCCAGATTCGAAAGCGGGTCGTTATCTGATACAAAGGACAATAAGAGGTACGTTCATGAAAGTTTTATATATGTCACACAGATATCATACGAACCAGACCACCATCATGAAAGGGTGGAAAGAGAACGGGCATGAGGTGTTGTTTCTGAGTCAGTATGCCGGCAAAGTGGAAGATTATACATGGGTACAACCTGTTGTAATGGGTTACGCCGCGCTTTTCCGTGCATTTGACTATCTGTATGTGCATTTCCTGAAAAGAAAAGACCCCTTTGCCATTGACATGAAACTGAAATTCGGCATCCCGCCGCTATTTAAAATAGCAAAGAAGATTAAGGAATTCAAACCCGATATAGCAATTTTGAGAGAGCGTTCCATATATACTATCTGTATGTACGCCATTTGCAGACATTATCATATTCCGACAATTCTTTATAACCTGAGTCCGGTATGGGACAAGCCCAGGAAAAAGGACCTGGCGCATAAACTTGTCTGGAAGCTGACGCCGGAGTACCGTATAACGCCAACGAATCTGGTCGGAATCGACTTTACCGGACTCATAAAGGATGAAAAAGGTTACTGGGCGCCGTTTCTGATGGAGCCGCAGCTGCCGCCGGAGAAAAAGTCTTATTTTGCGGATAATCGAATCAATGTTTTCTGCATCGGCAAATATCAGGAGCGGAAGAACCACCAGATGATGATAGAAGCGGTTGAAGAGCTGCTTCCGAAATATGACCTGCATCTGACGATTGCGGGCGAAATTTCCAATTCTTTTCATGAAGAATATTTCCGAAAGGTATCCGATTATGTCAGGACGCACGGACTTGAAGAACGGGTTACCTTTTTAAAGAACCTGAACCGGACGGCAATTGCCGAAGAATATCAAAAAGCCGATGTCTACGTCGTGCCGAGCACAGGCGAGCCGGCTTCCATTACCGTAATAGAAGCGATGGCATATTCCGTACCGGCCATCAGCGGCACGGATAACGGAACCGCGAGCTATATCGATTTCGGAAAGACGGGATATGTTTTTGAGGACAACAACAAAGAAGACCTGAAAGATAAACTCGAAAAAATCATTTGCGACAGGGAGCGCCTTGTCAGAATGGGCGCGGCCGGTTACCGGCATGTACAGGAGCATTTCCAGTTTAAAAATTATTATGGGCAGATAGAAACCATTTTACGGAAGATGAAAGTATCAGGAGAGAAGTGAAAATGAGGGAAGGAAGAATTTTATCAGGAAGGGGTAGAACGTGAAGAATATCATAAATCTTGCAAAGAAAAATATTCTGTTTATCCTTCTGTCAGCGGCCATCCTGTTATGCGTTATCTTCCGGGACAGCCCTCTTTCCATACCCATTGTGTCATATCCTGATTCCTGTATACGGTTCTCCACGGAGGAGACTGTGCTGGAACAGACCTGGCAGCCGTCGGTGAAGAATCTGACGGGTATCAAAATCCCTTATCTGAGCACGGCGGATTTTAACGCTGTTCTGAAACTGACCATTTATTCCGACGACTATTCGGAAATCCTGACTACCGCAGAAATACAGGGCGTATTCCGGGCCGGAGAAGAAGGCGTTTTGAAACTGCAGTTTCCGAAATGTAAGGTAATACCCGGCGAACGCATTAGAATACAGCTTGGCTTTGGAGATATTTCCGGAGAGGGGACATTCCTGTTCGAATCGGGAAGCCAGTATGGAGGCTGTACGGTTGACGGACGGGACTGTAATGAAGCGGCGGCTTTTGAGATGCTTTCCGTAAAATCTTCGACGCTGTTTGGGTTACTTGCGGTTTTCGGCCCTCTTGCGGCATTTTCGCTGTTGTTTATGCTGTTATGGAACCGGAAATGGGAGGAATGTATCGGACTGTCCATGTTTGCCGTCGTATCGGTTCTGTACGCGGCGGGCTTATTCGATAAACTTCTGGCAGGCATGATAATGGTATATGTATTGGCGGGAATTGCGCTGCTCTTTTCCATATACCTTTATAATCACAGGGAAATACCGGTAAAAAGCCTGTATTCTCCTTCGCTGCCCGTCTATGTGCTTTTTTGTGCGCTGATTGTTCTGAACTGCCGGGGAGCCTGGTTTGCAAGATGGGACGAGTACAGTCATTGGGGACTGGCTGTAAAAGATATGTTTTTCTTCGATTCTTTTGCAAAACATATGAATACGTCGGTCATGATGCCGCGGTATGTGCCCTTTGCGACGCTAATCGAGTATTTCTTTGTTTTCGCAGAAGGCCTGTTTTCGCAGGAAGTGGTTTACATCGCTTATCAGACCGCCATGCTGAACGCGCTTATCATGATTTGCGGCGTTTCGAGGAAAAGACGCTTTTACCTGATTCCGACAGTCGCGATTATGGTATTTCTTCCGGTTATTTTTTTCAGTGATATCTACAACTGTATTTATGTGGACCCGATGCTTGCAGTATTTATGGCCTATGTGCTGATTTGTTATTATACGGAGGAACTGAAAGGGTTTAATCTGCTGCGCATTCTGGGAGGTCTTTTTGCGCTTACGCTGACAAAAGACATGGGAATGGTCATTGCGGGACTTCTGACAGCGATTATGATAGCGGACAGGCTCTACCATGTCCTTCATCAGAAAAAGAAAGTTTTGGTAAGTCTGCTTGGGCCCTGCGCCTGTGCGATGTTCGTTATCGGCGTTTATTTCAGCTGGCAGATTTATATGAGTATTCCGGCCAAAACGCCGGAACCGAAAGCCGCGGCTGTGGAAACGGCCGAAGCGCCTGTGACTGACGCAGAAGAAGATGCGGACAGCCATTCCATGCTTGCAGGAATTTATGAGGAGACGGCGAGTCTGGAAGCGGATTTTATCGGGGAACCGGAGCCGACGGAAGAAGTCTTTTATCAGGAGACAGTCGAGGAAGAGGAAGTTTCCTTCCAGAGTACGGTAAGCGCCAGCGGCGTTACGCTCGAGGGAATTTTGGGACTGCTGCGGCATGATGACGGCGGATATCGCTATCAGGCCATTAAAAACTACCTGATTACAATGTTCGACGGAGAATCTTTCTGGTTTGGAGGCATCGGATTATCCTATGTTGATGTGTATATTCTGCTGTTACTGCTGATTGGCGGACTGTGGCTGGCAGGATTCTGGGGAAACTGGGCCGATAAAATGGTTTCCTTTGGCATCTTTACTTTTCTGGCGGGAATGTGTTATAGTCTTGTATTGGAACTTTTGTATTTATTTGCGTTCAAGATGGGGGAAGCGCTTTTACTCGTGTCTCATGAAAGGTATCTTGGTTCTTTTCTGGGGGGCGTTGTCATTGCGTTTGCTTTTTTGCTGACGCAGACGGCCGCGGAGTCCGTGCAGGAGAACAGACGAAGGAGTCTGACGGTATTAAGCATTTTGACCGCAGGAATCGTTATATGTGTGCCCGTGGAAGGCTTTGTCATGAAAAATATGGATACGGAGATACAGGCGGAGCATATTGCCGGAAACCAGGAGATTGCAGAAGCATTCAGGAGCGTCTCCACAGGTTCGGAAAGCGTATACTTTGTATGCAATGAGAGCCGCGGACATTCCTATTTTATATTCAAGAATGTGGTCAGCCCGGTCCTCACACCTTATTCCGATTATAATATTTACGCCTCCGAAGAGGCGTATGAGAAACAGCTGGAAATCTGGAAAGAGCAGGGAAAAGAAATACAGATAACAGGGCAGCGCCTTTCCTGCGATGCGTGGGAAGAGCAGTTACGGGACGTGCAGTATGTATTCCTGTACCATCCGGGCGATGTTTTTAAGGAATCCTATGGGAGACTGTTCGAAGAAAGCGATACGATAGACGACGGAGCATTTTATCAGGTACGGTATACGGAAGAAGGCATTCGCCTGAAACTGATAGGGAAGGTTGAAACAGGAACCTGGAAATAAGATTTGATTTTATACCGCATACTATGACGGAGAGTCGTGCAGGCTGTGAGAAAGGTATTGTTAATACATGGACAATGATTGCAGAGTACTGGTCATCATACCGGCCTATAATGAGTCGGAGAACATCGAGCAGGTCATCGGAAGGATAACGGAATATCAGGCAAAGGCAAACCGGGCGGCGGATGGACAGGCCGGAGGGGTGATTCTCTGCGATTATCTGATTGTCAACGACGGCTCTACGGATAATACATTGCAGATTTGCAAAGAAAAGCACTATAATTACCTGGACCTGCCGATTAATCTTGGCATCGGCGGAGCGGTACAGGCGGGCTATGTGTATGCTCGTAAAAATGATTACGATATTGCGGTGCAGATTGACGGGGACGGACAGCATGACATTCATTATCTGGAAGAAATGCTGAGACCGATTTTGGCGGGAGAAGCGGATGTGGTCATCGGTTCCAGATTTTTGAGAAAAGAGGGATATCAGTCTTCTTTTGCAAGAAGAACCGGAAGTAAAATGCTCAGCAGATTGATTCGTCTGACGACCGGAAAGAAGATTTATGACGTAACGAGCGGATACCGGGCGGTAAACCGCGAATTTATAGAGATTTATGCCAAAGACTATCCGACGGATTTTCCGGAACCGGAAGCAATCGTTACCGCGGTCATGTATAGAGGCAAGGTAATGGAAGTTCCGGTACAGATGAAAGCGAGAGAGGGCGGAAAAAGTTCGATTACTTTTCGGAAGTCAGTCTATTATATGATAAAAGTGACGTTGGCAATTCTGGTCTGCCGGTTGAGCTATGGGGTCAGAAGAGATAAGAGCCGGGAAAGGTAAGGACGCTGTTATGGAAATCATTCCTTCTACGCTGCGGTTTACATTAATTGCAGGTGTAATATGTTATTTTATTCTGATACTGCATTATCTGAAACAGCGGGTGCTGAATCTGAAATATACGCTGTTATGGCTGCTGGCAGGAGCCGTGATGGGGTTACTGGTCGTATTTCCGGAGCTGCTTGTATATGCGATTCATTTATTCGGTATAGAAGATAATATGAACGGTCTTTTCATTATGTGTATTGCCTTTATTGTGATGATTCTGATGGCGCTCACATCGATTGTTTCCAGACTGGACCGAAAAGTCAGAAAGCTGGTGCAGGAAATGGGGATTATGGATAAGAGGATTCGGGAGCTGGAAGAGAGGATGAATGAGTGTATAAACTCTCATAAATAGAAAAATATTCTTTAAAACGTTCATTCTTGTTGTATTGCATCGCCTGTTCGCGGCAGGTTAAGGCTGTTATTGCAGTCATTTTATCCAGGGATAAGACAGCATCCTTTAATTTCGATATATTTCCCTTTTCGACAACAATGCCGCATTTGTCCGTAATACATTCCGGACTTCCGCCGGTATCGAAAGTAATGACAGGTGTACCGCAGGCAAGGGATTCTAAATTGGTGGTAGGGAAATTATCTTCCAGAGTGGGATTTACATATACACAGGCGCGCTGATACCAGGAAGCCAGTTCTGACTGGTCAGCCGTTCTGGTGATAGCAGTAATACGGCTGCCGTATTTTGACCGGATATCAGATTGCTGCTTTTTGCTTAAACCGATTAGAACGATATGATAAGGACTGTTCAGCATGCCGGACAGCTGTAAAAAAAAGTCTAATCCTTTTCGTTTCGTCCATACATTGGCAACGCCAAGAATGATTTTGGAGGCAGAAGGCGTATTTACTGTACCGGATGAGGAATCAGCCGTCAGACCGTTCGCCGGATGAAAGATTTCGAGATTAATTCCGTTAGGAATAACCTTTACGGGATATTCTTTCAGGAAAGAATTGCTGACAATTTCAGCCAGCCAGTTGCTTGGCGTAACAATTACCATGTTTTTAACGCCTGTAAATGACGCCTTTTTTAAAATATAATTCTGGCGGCTGTTGTCGCGAAATAAAGAATAAGGATAATCACTTCGATAAATAGGACAGTGATGGCAGGCAGTCCGCCATTTGCAGCAGTTGGCATAGTCAAAATGGGCGCACTGTCCGGTAAGAGGCCAGCAATCGTGAAAAGTCCATACGATGGGGATATGATGTGATTTGACATATTTAAACAGCATTCCTACATGAATGTAAAATCCATGGAGATTGTGAAAATGGAGAATATCCGGTTTTACGGTATCCAGCCACGCAAGAAAGCGTCTGGTCATAGCGGCGGAGCCAAATCCGCTGTTGCCAAAACAAAAATTTCTTAATACATGAAATCCGAAATCCAGCGTATTTCCGATTTTAAAGCTATGAACGTCGGCAGGAGAAGAGCCTCGTCCGTAAGCGATACGAGCGTCATGTCCCGCCTGCTCGGCGAGATGGTATAAATCAACGGTGATTTTTCCGGTACTGCCCGTGCCGCATACGGTGTTAATTTGTACGATTTTCATATGCTTCTCCTCATGCTTGTTGTAAGTTGGTTTAAAGTGTGTTATAAAAGAACAGTGTAAAATGATTGTAACCGAATTCAATTAGAAAGAAAAGCCGTAAATGAAAATATTGTATTTATCGACCTGGGATTTTACCAATGAAATGTCCGATGGCGTCTGTAAAAAAATAAAGGCACAGATATCTGTATTTGAAAAAAAAGGATATCGCGTAGACTTTATATATCTGAAAGACGGGAAGATTGTTTTCAGGGAAGACGGAATTGAAAATATAATTGGCAAAGTGGGGATAATTAAAAAAACACCTGCCTATATTCGAATGTACAACATATTGAAGAAGAAAAAATATGATTGGGTATACAATCGATATGGCATGATGGATACATTTTATTTTCGGGTACTGAAATGTCTGAACAGAAACGGCGCTAAAATATTGATTGAGATACCAACCTATCCCTATGACGAAGAAAAGCAGGGAGGATTATTATATCATTTATTTTTTGCATGGGACCGGAGTTACCGCCGCAGGTTGAAGAATGTTGCGGACAGAATCATCACTTACAGCAAAGACAGTCATATTTTTGATATTCCTGCAATACAGGTTATGAACGGAATTGATTTGTCCCATGTGGAAGTGGCGAAGTCAGATGAAAAATCGGAAGATGTCATCCGTTTAATGATAGTGGCCTATATGCAGCCATATCATGGATATGAAAGGCTGCTGAAGGGACTTAAAAACTACTATGACGGTTTGGGCAAAAGAAATATCCAATGTCATTTTGTCGGGGACGGACCGGAAAGAGCGGTGTATGAAAAACTGGCGGCCCAATATGACCTGTTGAATCATACGACGTTTTACGGCGCTTTGAATGGCGAAGCTTTAAATCAGATATTTGATATGTGCGATATTGGCGTTTGCTCATTGGGGGGATATAAGAAAGGATTATTTTTGTCCAGCGAACTGAAATCAAGAGAATTTTTAGCGAAAGGCCTGCCCATTATTACAGGTGTGGATATTGATGTCTTAATCAATGCGGATATGCCCTGTTATCTGCAGTTTTCAAATGACGCATCGGATATTGACATGGAAGAAATCGTCGGATTTTATGACAGACTTTATCAGGAACCCGGGGATATAAAAAAGGTTCGGGAGAAAATCAGGCATCTGGCGGAAAAATATATTGATATGTCAATAACCATGCAGCCGGTTACAGATTATATGCAGGATAAAGAGAATAAATGAAAATTTTACATTTAGCATGTGCGCATAAAAGCAATGATACGAGGATACTGGTCAAAGAGTGCTGCTCTTTGGCTGAAAACGGGCATGAAGTTATCTATTACACGGCGGCTGATTCGGCGATAGATAATTTAGGTGATTGCGGAAAAAGCGGTGTAAAGATAAAAACTTATGATTTGGATATGCGCGGCGTGGCGATTAACAGACAGATTGTGCATAGTATTTTGGCCCGCATACAAAATAAGAAAAAGATGGTGCAGGTCATTCGCCATGAGAAGCCCGACATACTGCATATTCATGAATTTGAGCTCATGTATATTGCAGGAACGGTCAAAAAAATTTTTCCGTCCATGAAAATTATCTATGATGTGCATGAGGATAATGCAGAACAATATGCGCCGGCATTAGCAATCATATGCGGTGCAAAACCAGGTGGTTTATTAAAGAAAATCATAGAAAAAGCAGATATGCGTTATGTCAGAAAAGCAGACGGCGTCATTACCGTAACGCCTTACCTGTTAAATAAACTTTCTTCCCATAACAATAATATAGTAGAAATTCGAAATATGCCTTTTGACATAACAGAAACCGAAGAGGACATTGCGGGGCGCGAAGCAGTCGTGTGCTATTGCGGCGGCATTACGGAAGAGAGAGGAATTTCGACATTATGTTCCATCGCTCCCGGCATACATGGGGAAGTATTGGCTGCCGGAGTTCTGAACAGGCGTTATTTGGAGGAACTGACGGCGAAATATGATGGCGTGTGGGGAACAAAAGTCAGATACCTGGGGTATCTGGACCGGACAGGCGTGAACAAACTGTATTCCCGTGCCGTTGTCGGTTTATGTACCTTAAAGTATAATAAAAATATATACAATGCGTTACCGATTAAACTGTTTGAATATATGGCAGCAGGCATTCCGGTAGTATGCTCTGATTTTCCATTATGGAAGAAAATTGTAACGGAAGAAAATTGCGGAATTGCCGTTCATCCAGAGAACGCCGAGGAGATATTGGATGCAGTAAACCGTTTGCTGGATAACAGAGAACTGGCGCAGGAAATGGCGGTAAACGGGAAAAATGCCATAGCAAAGAAGTATAATTGGGCGCTTGAAGAAGAAAAATTGTTGAATTTTTACCATAAGTTAAAGTATGAGTAAAAATTTCACTCGACAATAAACATGTTTAGATGTATAGTAAAAACGGTGTACAACTGCGCAAATAGCAGAAGATAAGGAGAAAAAATGAGCAGCTTATATGAAAAAATTGTAAAAGGTGAAGAAAAAATCTCATTGGTCGGTTTAGGATATGTAGGGATGCCGATTGCCGTTGCGTTTGCCCGCAAGGTGAAAGTAGTCGGATTTGATTTAAATCAGGCTAAAATTGATTTGTATAAAAATGGAATTGACCCGACAAATGAGGTCGGAAATGATGTGATAAAGAATACATCGGTAGAGTTTACCGCGGATGAAAGAAAGCTTCAGGAAGCAAAATTCCACATTGTAGCTGTTCCTACGCCGGTTAATGCGGACCATACACCGGACTTATCTCCGGTAGAAGGGGCGAGCGCTATTTTGGGACGAAACCTGACAAAAGGTTCTGTTGTGGTATTTGAGTCCACCGTATATCCGGGTGTGACGGAAGATATCTGCGTTCCTATTCTGGAAAAAGAGTCCGGATTAAAATGCGGAACAGATTTTAAAATCGGTTATTCTCCCGAAAGAATTAATCCGGGAGATAAGGTGCATCGTCTGGAAACCATTACCAAAATTGTTTCAGGAATGGATGCGGAAACGCTGGAAGAAGTGGCAAATGTCTATGAGCTTGTTGTAGAGGCGGGCGTACACAGGGCTGAGTCGATTAAAGTAGCCGAGGCGGCAAAGGTAATTGAAAACAGCCAGAGAGATATTAACATTGCGTTTATGAATGAACTTTCAATTATATTCAACAAAATGGGGATTGACACAAAGGCTGTTTTGGAAGCGGCAGGAACCAAGTGGAATTTCCTGAAATTTGCACCCGGGCTTGTGGGAGGACACTGCATTGGGGTAGACCCCTATTATTTGACTTATAAAGCGGAAGAACTGGGCTATCACTCACAGATTATTCTTTCCGGCAGACGGATTAATGACGATATGGGAAAATATGTAGCGGAAAGCGTCATTAAGAAGATGATTGCGGCTACACTTCCGATTAAAAATTCTAAAATTGCAATTTTGGGATTTACCTTTAAGGAAAATTGCCCGGATACCAGAAATACAAAAATCATCGATATTGTAAATGAGTTAAAAGAATATGGAATCACACCGGTCATCGCGGACCCGGAAGCGGATGCGAAAGAAGCAAAACAGCTTTATGGAGTTGAGTTTGCAGCCATAGATGATATAAAAGATATGGATGCCGTTATCATTGCAGTTGCCCATGAGGAATTTTTAAAACTCACGAGGGAAGACATTGACAGATTATATAACCCTGCGAACGAAACGAAAATATTAGCGGATATCAAGGGTATTTTTGATAAATCTGCTTTTGTAGATGCAGGATACAGTTACTGGAGATTATAAGGTGGGTGTAAAAATGGAGTTCAGAAATTTAAAAAAGCAATATCAGACATTAAAATCGGAAATTGACTCTAATATGCAGGAAGTTTTACAAAATACGAATTTTATTTCCGGCAGACAGGTAACTGAACTGGAAGAAAAACTGGCAAAATATGTCGGTGTAAAGCACTGTATCAGCTGTGCCAATGGAACGGATGCGTTATCGTTAGCGTTGATGGCATGGGAAATCGGACCGGGAGATGCTGTTTTTGTGCCGGATTTCACCTTCTTTTCCAGTGGTGAAGTGGTATCTTTTGAAGGGGCAGAACCGGTTTTTGTAGATGTAAAAGAAGATACTTTTAATATAGACCCGGCCAAATTAAGGCAAGCAGTTATGAAAGTGGCCGGGGAAAAGAAGTACAGGCCAAAGGTTATCATAGCGGTCGATTTGTTCGGGCAGCCGGCAGAATATGAGGAGATTAGAAAAATAGCCGATGAATTTGGCCTGTTTGTGCTGGAGGATGGCGCACAGGGATTCGGCGGAGAAATCAATGGGAAAAAAGCCTGTTCCTTCGGAGATATTTCAACGACCAGTTTCTTTCCCGCAAAGCCTCTGGGCTGTTATGGAGACGGCGGCGCAGTCTTTACGGATAATGACGAGTGGGCGGCGCTCATCGGTTCCTATCGTATTCACGGCAAGGGAAGTTATAAATATGATAATGTCAGAATAGGAATGAATTCCAGACTGGATACATTGCAGGCGGCAGTTCTTCTGGCGAAACTTCATGCTTTTGAACAATATGAGGTATCGGAAGTAAACCGCGTAGCGGAGAAATATACAGAAGAATTAGCGGCAGTCGTAAAAACGCCGATAGTTTTGGATGGGTACTTGTCCAGTTGGGCACAGTATACGATTCAGCTTGAAAGCCGGGAACAGAGAGACGGTTTACAGAATTACCTGAAAGAACGTGGTATTCCCAGTATGATATATTATCCAAAGGCAATGCACAGCCAGGAGGCTTTTGCGCCATTTAAAGGGGAAGAAAGCGAACTTTCGGTAACGACCGGACTGTGTCAAAAGGTTCTGGCATTGCCAATGCACCCGTACATGGAAGAAGATGAGGTTATACAGATAACGACTGCAATAAAAGAATATATCGGTAAATAAAAGAGGCTGAAAATGGATAAGTTTTTCGTACATGAAAGCAGTTATGTGGATGAAGATGTTGTAATTGGACAAAATACGAAAGTATGGCATTTCTGCCACATTCAAAAAGGGGCAAGAATCGGAAATAACTGTTCCTTTGGCCAGAACGTGAATGTTTCAAATAATGTAAAAATCGGTAATGGCGTAAAGGTACAGAATAATGTTTCGCTTTATGAAGGCGTTGAACTGGAAGACTATGTGTTTTGCGGACCGTCCTGTGTTTTTACCAATGATTTGACGCCAAGAAGTAAATATCCGAAAGGGTCCGCAGGATATAAGAAGACATTGGTGAAAGCGGAGGCGAGTATTGGCGCAAACGCAACGGTGGTCTGCGGGCATACGATTGGAAAAAGGGCAATTATCGCGGCCGGCGCAGTAGTGACCAAAGACGTTCCGGATTATGCACTGATGGCGGGCGTACCTGCGAGAAGAATTGGTTGGGTATGCGAGTGCGGAGAAGTGCTGGATGATAATCTGATTTGTTCTCATTGTGACATTGCGTATGAGGAGAACGAAGGCGTGCTGAAAAAACGCCGGTAGACCGGATAACAATATTATCGGTATTGTTTCAAGAATGGAAGGAAATTGTATTCTGCGAATATAATTATAAAAAATAACGTAAAGAGAGGATAGAAAGATGAAATACGCATTAATTGGCTGTGGAAGAATTTCACCCAATCACATTGCTGCGGCAAAAGCCAACCAGTTGGATATTGTTGCGATATGCGATATCGTGCCTGCTAATATGGAGGATAAACGTATAAAGTTTGAACTTCCTGCATCGACAAAGGAATACACGGATTATATGGAGATGCTGGAAAAAGAAAAGCCGGAACTCGTGGCCATTGCCACGGAAAGCGGAAAGCATGCGGAAATTGCATTAAACTGCATTGAAGCCGGATGCAATATTATCATTGAGAAACCGATAGCATTATCGCTGGAAGACGCAGATAAAATTATCGCCAAAGGCAAAGAAAAAAATGTAAAGGTATGTGCCTGCCACCAGAACAGGTTTAATAAATCTATTCAAAAAATAAGAGAAGCATTAGAGAAAGAGCGTTTTGGCAGATTATTTTACGGAACGGCACATATCAGATGGAACAGAGGATATGAATACTATTCGAGGGCAAAATGGAGAGGAACATGGGAACAGGATGGCGGCGCCCTGATGAATCAGTGTATTCATAACATCGACCTTCTGCGTTGGATGATGGGTGATGAAATCGTAGAAGTCTGTGGAATGACGGACCGGTTAAACCATGATTATATTGATGCGGAGGATATGGGTATTGCCCTTGTGAAATTTGCCAACGGCAGTTACGGTATTATCGAAGGAACAACCGATATATTCCCGCAAAATCTGGAAGAAACTTTGTATATATTTGGGAAGAAGGGAACGGTTAAAGCAGGAGGACATTCTGTAAACATTATTGAAGAATGGAATTTTGCGGATTATCTGGACAACCCTGAAGAGGTAAAGAAAACATTCTGTGACAATCCACCGAATGTATATGGCTATGGCCATACGCCGCTTTACGCTGACGTGATGTCTGCGATAAAGGAAGACAGAGCGCCGTATGTGGACGCGGAAGCAGGAAAAAGAGCGTTGGAACTGGTATTGGCTATTTATAAATCGGCGGCAGAAGGAAAATCGGTTAAATTCCCGTTGGAAAACTGTTCGACGATGGATTTTAAAGGAAGATTTGATAAATAGATAAAACATGCAAACTCGACAAGAAATAGAAAATATGATAGTATGAAAGTGCTGTCAGAGCAGAGAATGATAGGAGGTTTTTATGAAAGTATTAATTACCGGTGGTGCGGGACATATCGGTTCCCATATTGCAGAACAGTTGCTGGAAAGAGGCGACGAAGTATTAGTCATTGATAATTATGAGACCGGACGCAGAGATAATCTGACACCACAGAAAAATTTGACGATTGTGGAAGACAGTATTGCGAATACTGAGATGATAGACAAAGTGTTTGATGAGTTCCGGCCGGAGGTGGTTGTACATGCGGCAGCATCTTATAAGGACCCTGAAAACTGGATTGGAGATGCGGCAACGAATGTTGTGGGTGCAGCCAATATCGTTAAGGCAGCCAAAAGAGTAGGCATCAGAAGAATTATTTATTTCCAGACGGCATTGTGTTACGGATTAAAGCCGTTGGAACAGCCTATTACACTTACACATCCCTATTTCAGCGGCGGATATTCCGGCGGAAGCAGCTATGCCATAAGTAAGACTGGCGGTGAACTTTATATTGAGTTATCCGGACTGGATTTCATTTCTTTCCGTTTGGCTAATTCGTACGGTCCGCGTAACTTGAGCGGTCCGTTACCGACTTTTTACAGCCGTCTGACTACCGGTAAGAAATGTTTTGTGAATGACACCAGAAGAGACTTCATTTTTGTAAAAGATTTGGTTCAGGTGGTAATGAAAGCGATTGACGGTATGGGAACCTGCGGTTATTACCATGTATCAAGCGGTTCGGATTATGCAATTAAAGAACTGTTTGATGCAACCTTGAAGGCTTTGGATATAACGCTCGATGAAGAAGTAGAGGTACGTCAGAGAGGCGAGGACGATGTCTATACAATTCTTTTGGACCCTACTAAAATTAACAATGATTTTGGCTGGCATGTGACGACAGAATTGGAAGACGGCATCAAAGAGACAATTGAATGGTATAAGGTTCATGGAATTTCTCAGACGTATACGCACCTGAAATTAGAGGATGAAAAATAATGGGTAAGCATGAATTTTATAAAGACTTTGAGAACACAAAAGTTTTGGTCGTAGGCGGAGCCGGATTTGTTGGCAGCAATCTTGTCAGATTACTGATTGCAAATGTGGAACAAATTCATGTAACCGTGGTGGATAACCTGCTTTCAGCGGAGATTACCAATGTGCCCAAAACGCCGAAAGTTGATTTTCGGGAAGGCAGTATAACTGATTTCCGGATTCTGGCAGGTTTAAAAGATGAATATGATTATGTGTTCCATCTTGCAACTTATCACGGAAATCAGAGTTCCATTTTTGACCCGGTCAAAGACCATGAGAACAATACACTGACAACATTAAAACTATTTGAGATATTGTGCAAATTTAAAAATATCAAAAAAGTTGTTTACTCATCAGCAGGATGTTCCGTGGCTAAGAAGACTTTCGATGAGGCTGTGGCGACCACAGAGGAAAGCCCGATTGAGATTAATATGGACAGCCCATACTCTATTTCAAAATTAATCGGTGAGTTTTATTCCAATTATTATTATAAACAATGGGGATTACCTGTTGTACGGGCAAGATTCCAGAATGTGTATGGTCCGGGAGAGATATTGGGCGCAGGAAACTGGCGGGGAACTTATGCGACAATCTGGAGAAACGTTACGCCGACATTTATTTACAAGGCGATAAAAGGGATTCGCATACCGCTTGAAAATGAAGGAATTGCAACGAGGGACTTTATTTTTGTGGAAGACATATGCCGCGGGTTAATGCTCTGTGCATTACGCGGGGATGCCGGAGATGTATATAATCTTGGTTCAGGTGTAGAGACTTCCATAGCACAGTTGGCGGAATCTGTTAAACGTATGACACAGAGCGTTTCGGAAATAGAGTATCTGCCGAAGCGGGCGTGGGATAATTCAGGAAAGCGATTTGCATCGATACAGAAGTCAAAGGAAAAACTGGGCTTTGAGGCAGAAGTGATTCATGAAGATGGTTTGCAAAGAACCATAGACTGGACAAGAGACAATATTGACATTATTGATAAATGTGTATCAAAGCATGAAGAGCATTTGAAATATTATCAATAAATGAAAGTGATAAAAAGGGGGCTTTCTGTTTTGTTGCAAAGCTCCCCTTTTATATATCATTTCATTAGTATTTTGGAGGATAGATAGGTGAAAGTTGTTACTGTGGTTGGTGCTCGTCCACAATTTATCAAAGCGGCTGTCGTTTCCAGAATGATTCGTAAACAGCATGAAGAAATCTTAGTGCATACCGGACAACACTATGATGTGGATATGTCGGATGTATTTTTTGAAGAGCTGGAAATTCCAAAACCAGACTATAATCTGGGAATCAATGGCGGCAGCCATGCGGAAATGACGGCCAAAATGCTTGTAGAAATAGAAAAAATTTTATTGGAAGAAAAACCAGATATATTATTGGTATATGGTGATACCAATTCTACCCTTGCGGCGGCATTGGCAGCGGCTAAAATACATGTTCCGATTTGCCATGTGGAAGCCGGCGCAAGAACATATTGCGCAACAAACCCGGAAGAAATCAATCGTATATGTACAGACCATATTTCATCGCTTCTGCTGACCTGTACGAAGAAAAGTCAAGACAATCTGGCAAAAGAAGGATTGGAGCACAAGGGAAGATTTGTTGGAGACCCAATGTACGAGGCATTTTGTTTCTATAAGGATAAAGCGGAACATATGTCCCATTACCTTAAAACTTTAGAAGGAAAAGAAATAGAAGTGCCGGCCAGGTATTACTATTTAACATGCCATAGAGAAGAAAATACGATTAAAGATGGAGCATTGGAGGAAATCCTGGGAGCAATGGAGCAATTAAGTTATCCTGCCATTTATCCGGTGCATCCGAGAAATAAAAAAAGGGCGGAAGCGTTATTAGAGAGATGCCACTATAAAAACATCTATTTAACGAATCCGGTAGGATATCTTACATCTATTTATCTGGTTATGCACGCTGAAAAAATTGTTACGGATTCGGGCGGACTGCAGAGAGAAGCGTTTTTTGCAGGAAAACAGTGCGTAACGATTCTGGATTTTGAAGTGTGGCCGGAGACTATGGTAGAAAACAGGAATCAGTTAAGCCGGCCGGACAGTAAAGAGATTGTAGAAAAACTTGCCTGCGAACAAAATCTGGATTATGATTATAAGCCGTTCGGAAACGGAATGGCAGCAGCCGCGATTGTAAAAGAACTGGAGAAGTATTTAGGTTAAGGAGAATGAAATGCGTATATATGTGTCAGTTCAAAGAATTTACAAATTATTTCGGATGAATTTAAGGAACCGCTATCTGGGGTCCAAAATGGGAATGTTCTGGGCTGCCTTGCAGCCATTGACCATGATGTTGACATACATCTTTGTATTTGGTTTTATATTTCAATCCAAAGTTGCCGGAAGCGATAATTCACTTGATTATGTAATTTGGTTTTTGTGTGGATTTGCCCCCTGGATGGCTATTAATGAGGGGATTATGACGACCACCAGCTCGGTAATATCGGGAGTCAGTCTGATTAAGAATTTTTCCATTCCGGCAGAGTTTTTACCGCTCGCATCTGCGATGTTGGGAATCCCGCAAATGCTTGTGGGGCTGGTTGTCATTTTTATATTATCATTTTTTTCCGGATTGGGAATATCCTGGCATCTTATCTGGATAATACCGGTTATCTTTATTATGTTTTTATTCATTATGGGATTAGGATTTTTTCTTTCGGCTACGGCCGTTTTCAAAAGGGATATGATACAAATCATTCCTACTATCATGCAGTTGATTTTTTACTTTACGCCCATTTTTTACGGAACGGAGCAGTTAGGAAGATTAGGTCAGATATCGGTAATTAATCCTATTTTTCAAATATGTAATTCTTTTCGAAATATTTTATTTTATCATACGGTTCCGGATATTCCGGGTTTAATTTATGTTACTGTTTTGGCGGTAATTATGTGGATAGTCGGATACCGGTATTTCTGTAAATTAAAAGGCTATTTTGAATCAGCACTATAAAAAAGGAGTCAGAATATGAAAAAAACAACGTTTCCCAACAGGATTACGATTGAATTAACCAATCGATGCAATGCAGCCTGTACCTTCTGTCATAGGCAGGATGTGTCAATGAAAATAGGCGATATGGAAGAAAGC
Source organism: uncultured Lachnospiraceae bacterium (assembly GCA_910578475.1). Lineage (GTDB taxonomy): Bacteria > Bacillota > Clostridia > Lachnospirales > Lachnospiraceae > UBA3282. Next base: position 105,764 of record CAJTRK010000001.1, read on the forward strand.
CTGTATTACAAAATAATCGATGAAGCAGCGGCGCATTTACCGGTTGCCGTGGTATTATTTTTCCGCGGTGAATCATTGCTGGTTGATAAACTGGTCGAATACATTCAATATGCAAAGAATAAAGGAATCGGGCCGATTCAGCTTGCATCGAACGGCATGGCACTGACAAATGACCTGGCAGACCGGCTGATTGAGAGCGGACTCGATTTCATGTCTTTCAGTCTGGATACGATGGACAGCCAGGTGTATAAGGAGTCGAGAAAAGTTGGAGACTTAAAGGTGGCAATTGATAATGTAGTGTATATGGGCAGGCGCTGCAAGGAACGGCGGCAGCGGGGAGAAAAGGCGCCGGAACTGCAGGTTTCAACAATTGATATGGATATTTACCGCAATACGCAGGAAGAATTTATTTCCTTCTGGAAGCAGCATGTAGACACAGTCAGAGTTTACTATGAACATGACGATAAAGGGAGGCTTGTTGATAAGAGCTTATGGGACAGTCTTTTATCGGACAATGAGCGTAAACCCTGTAAAAAAGTATTTAATGATTTCATAATATACTGGGATGGAAGAGTTGCACTATGCAATTATGACTGGGATGAAAAGACTGACCTGGGAGATGTAACGAAACAGTCCATCAGTGAGATATGGAATTCTGACATTTTTGAAGAAATCAGGAGAGAACACAATTCCGGACAGATTACCGGTAATTTGATGTGCAAAGAATGTCAACACTGGAGAATGAGTTATACCAAAGAAGGCTTTTGGGGAAAGGCATTCAAAGCGGAGGATAAAGGATAATGAAATTTTTGGCGGATAATCCAATAAAAAAGGGTATTGCGAGATGGACTATTGCAGGCGATGTAAAAAAATTATATAGAAATAAGCATTTTGATTCCGAATTGCTTTGCTGTTGTTTTATGAAGCATGGCAAATTTGTTTCGAGTATTTTGCAATCCTATTTATCGGATTATGGAGACAGCTACCGGGAGATTGAGAATGTATGGGTTGGCAACGATAAAAATGGCATAAAAATATGCTATGTGCCCCAAAAAGACTATCAGGTTGAATACAATAATTATTATGATGGAATTATTGAAAATAAGACAGTTATTTTGACGTTGGATAATTCAAATGAAAAGTATATGATTATTCCGACCGTAGAAAACGATAGCGTTCTTGATAAATATAAGATTGATTCCGGCTACTCACATTTCATTTTAAAATTTATTGGAGATGAGTTGGTTGAACTGGGAGGAGTTGACAAAGAAAGCGGACAAGGCTTTTATTTTGCGCCGGATGATTTTCCCGGATATGAGAACGGACAAAAACCTCGAGTTTTACAGGCTCCAATTATAGCATTGTATTCGCCGGGATTATATGTAAAAGGATTGAGAGAAGCGGGCTATCATGCGGACCAGATGATTTTCGCGGAAAGCGGTTTCGGATGGCTGCTGGAAGAAAAACCTGATTTTGATTTAGATATTGATGCGGTTTCGGTGGAAACGGCAAGAGCGAGGAAAATGGAATTTTTAGTGTACGCATTGAAAAATTATGACATTTTCCATATACATTCAAACTGGTCGATGTTAGGGTATGATTCTCTGTGGACGTTAAATGGTGATATGAGCTACCTGAAAAAGGTGGGGAAGAAAATTGTCAGCAGCGCATGGGGAATGTGTGATGTTATGCCGAAAGGCATGACAGAACAGTTTGAATGGCTTTCGGAATGTGATGTCTGTACGCAGCTGCGTCCGGTACGGTGCGAATGCGACTCCTATACGAAGATGATAGAAGTCACCAGAAAATATTCTGATATAAGATTAAGCAATGCAAGAGCATGCGTGATATTTCCTGATATTATGTGGATGGATAATGCGATTGATATAGAAAAATATTCTCCTGCTGTGAAAGACAAGATACCGGAACAATTTAAATTGCCGGAAACTTCTAATTTACGGATTTATCACTCTTTTGGAAATTCGGATGAGCGGGATGACGTCAAGGGAACCGGATATATCAGGGAGGCAGTCGAAAAATTACAGCAAGAAGGATATGCCGTAGAATTTATGTTCTTTGACAAAGTATCCCATAATGATTTGAAATATTATCAGGTTCAGGCAGATATTGTAGTTGACCAAATATACTGTGGATGGTATGGAAGTACCGGAGTGGAATGTCTGGCGCTTGGAAAGGTTGTAATCACATATGTGAATCCGGCTGTTGAAGAACTTTTAAGGAACGAGGGAAGAGAAAATCCTGTTATAAGCGCGAGCCCGGACAATATCTATGAGGTTTTAAAAGAATTGGTTACAAATAAACAAATGCGTCAGGAATATGAAAAACGGGCGAGACAATACGCGGAAAAATATCACGATTACAGAATTGTACAGAAAAGACTCAGCGGTTTTTATGAGAAGATATTATAGTGCATTAAAATATGCCGGCCAGAGTATTGTCAGAAAGTTTGGAGAAAATGATTTTATGAGTAAGAAAAAAGCCGCCGCATTATTTGCCGTAGGCATAATAGGCATTGCTTTAGGGGGGGTATTGCGCGCCACAAGACAGACGCGTTATCCGATAAGAATATAGGCGTGCAGGTATGGTTTGAGGACACTCATGTATACAGAGTTATCTATGATTCTGTATATAATGTAAATGTTATTGATGGTAATTCATCAGAACTGCCGGAAGAATTTATCATTGCGCCTTCCGTATATTCGGTTGAGGGCAAGTCATACGATATGTATGAAAATGGTGTATATAGATTTATTACACCCTCTAATGAACAAATACAGAGAATTGTCTGGAATGGAGAAGACATTGATGATTTATTATCCTCACTGGCCTGGTGTCAAATACATACCAATGGAGTCGAGGGAGCAACGCCGGAAGAGTATGACGAACAGGTCAAACGGGATATGATTTATTGTACATGTGGATATTGTTCTCTTTGGGTAAGATATGAGTGTGAAAGCGTTGGTGTTGAGTGTCGTCTGGTCAGTTCGATAACATTAGAAGAGAGGAATTATTATAATGACGGCCACAGTCTGGTCGAAATCAAGTGGGATTATGACGGTGACGGGGAAAAGGAATGGGCTTGTTATGATGTAGATAATAATTGCAGATTTGAATTGAATGGTCAGAGGTTAAATCTGAATGAATTGGTAGATTGTATAAAAAATAAGAATGATTACTCTATTATTGAACTTGCGCAGGACCCAAGAGGAATAGCGATGCCATCAGAAGATATATTTTCATTTTCTTTTATTTGTGAAGAAGTAAGCGGAATTTCAAATTTAAGAAAATGGTATGGAAGAGTGATGCAGGTATGCTTGATTTTGGATGAGGATGGATACTATTATTTTGCTGATGAGGAAGGGCGTAACAGAGTAGAGAGTTATTACAGTCAATATAGATACATGGAAAAAGAAAATTTTGTGGACAAATATTATTGATGCCTGCATGTTACTTGATAATTGACATGTCAGGGTTTTAGATATTTTGCAAAAGAAAAGAGGAAAACTATATGAGAATAGTGATGTTTATGGCATCTAAATATGGACTGGATTGTTATAAGGCTGTTAAAGAAATCGAGAATGTAAAAATAGCGGGTATATTGACAACTTTGCCGCACTTTGTATTAAGATATGAGAAAAATAAAACAAAAGAAATGGATAATGCAATTTATCAGGACGTAATAGAGGAAAGTGAAAAAAACGGAATACCGGTTTATGCCGCTGAAAAAATGAATGATGAACAGACGGTTAATATAGTAAAGAGCTGGCAGCCTGATTTAATAGTGGTGTCAGGCTGGTATCATATTATTAAAGACAAAATTTTACAGATTCCATCGAAAGGAATCATCGGTTTACATTCATCCCTGCTGCCGCGTTACAGAGGCGGCGCGCCGTTGGTGTGGCAGTTGATTAACGGTGAAAAAAAGTCAGGGATTACATTATTTTATATGGGAGAGGGAACGGATACCGGAGATATTATCGGTCAGAAAGAAGTTGAAATAGAAGAAAATGATGATATCAGGACGCTGTATGAAAAAGTTGGGGAACAGGGGATTGAACTTTTAAAAGAGTATATTCCTCAAATAGAAAATAACTGCGCGCCGAGAACAAAACAAGAGGATATCGAAAAGTATAAGATATATCCGCAGCGAAAAAAAGAAGATGGTCAGATTGACTGGTCAAAGTCGCCTGTTGATATTTATAATTTTGTAAGAGCACAGACGAAGCCATATCCCGGGGCTTTTTCAATATATGATGGATATCAGGTTTCCATATGGAAATGTAAGATTGTTACAATGGAAGATAAAAGCAAATCTGCCGGTACAATCGTGGATATCACGGAAGAAGGGCATCCCGTTGTGTCAACGGGAAATGCTAGGGGGGGGCATTTAGTAGAAATTATTGATTACAGCATACAAACAGATGACAGGAATATGAAGATGGAAATAGGAAAGAAATTCATTTAAAAGGAGTAAAGAAATGATACAGGTTCTTGTTACAGGGGCAGGAGGATTGGTTGGATATGATGTAGTAAAAGCTTTAACAGATAAATCGGAATATCGGGTATATGCAGCTGTTCATCATCATAAAACAGGTGACTGGCAGAATGAAGTAAGCATTGACTTGGAGAACACAAGTATAGAAAATCTGGGAATTGCATTCGACTGCATTGTGCATTGCGCGGCAAGAATTCCCGGCAGCGTTTACAGCGATAAGCAGGTTGCAGCTGCAAACAGGAAGATTGACGATAATATCATTGCATATTGTTCAGAGCACGGATGCAGGTTGATATATATATCGACAGCAGCAGTATATGGATATGAAGAAAATGTATTATTAACGGAACGGACAGAGCTGAAACTGGATTCAGAGTATAAAACAGAGAAAAGAAATTCTGAAAAGAAAATTGAAGATATGTGCAATGAATATTGCATACTGAGAATTTCTTCTCCGTACGGCCCGCGTCAAAAAAATATGGCTGTTTTAAAGAAATTTATGGATGCGGTTTTTGACGGAACAGATTTATGCTATTTTGGCAAAGGGGAAAGAACGCAGAATTTTATTGATGTCAGAGATATAGCGCAGGCGGTGGTAAAGTGCATTGCGTGTAAAGAAAAGGGCATTTTTAATATCGCTTCCGCGAATCCTGTTTCTATGAAAAATCTGGCATACCTGATAGCAGCGACGGGAAGAAATATATTGCATACGGATTCAAAAGTATATGCGGGAAACAATGAAGATGCCCAGGAAAACGTGCGTGTTAATATTGATATCAGTTTGGCTCAGAAGGTAATTGGATGGAGGCCGCAAATAGAATTGGAAGACGGAATTTGTGATTGGATGAATGACATGAAGAAAGATTGTAATCATGACGGTAATTATCATATTGGTTATATTCCGTTTTATTATACCGCTTTGTCAACACCGCATAATCCCGAGGAACTGCCGGATAAACTGGAATTCGAATTAACACAGGACAGTAACGGTATTATCAGGCAGGCGCCAAGTGAAAAAGTGGAAAAATATTTAACGCTGGCATATCAAAAAGGGTCGCAGATTTCAGGCTTAATGGACGACACCGGCATAGGAAAACTCTATGCGGATGATTTTCTTTCCTTCATGTGCAAACACGAAGAAACTTTTGCAGATAAAAAGGTTTTGGAGATTGGCTGCGGAACAGGCTATTTATTGTATGAACTGCAAAAACTTGGCGCACAGGTACTTGGCGTCGAGCCGGGCGCACATGGATTGGAAGGAAAGAAAAAATATGGAATTCCTGTCATCAATGAATTTTTTGATGCGGAAAAAATAAAAGAAAAGTTTGATTTTGTCATTTTCTATGCGGTATTAGAGCACATGCAGAATGCGGGAGAATTTTTGCAGGATGTAAAATCTGTGTTAAAGGATAACGGAAAAATTTTCCTGTCAGTTCCGGACTGTGAACCTTATTTACATGCAGATGATATATCTTTATTGCTGCATGAACACTGGAATTATTTTACGAAAGAAACCCTCGAGACCTTTGTAAGGGAAAATGGGCTGGAGGGGGGGGCCACTTGCTCGAAATTTGCAGGGGCCTTGTATGCGTACTTGGAAAATACGGACACAGTTCAGCGTAATGCAGAATGTATTCAGAAGAATATACTGTCTGATTATATCAGGAAGATAGAGGTTCGAAAAGAAAAACTTTTCAGGTATATAGAATCTGCGATGGAAAATCATACATTGGGAATATATGTTCCGGGCCGGATGATAAATATATTATCTGTCTGCTATACGGAAATACCTGAACGGATACGCTTTTTTGATGATAATGAAAACCTGTATGGAACATACTTTCCGGGGACATGTATAGCAATAGAAAATTTTTCTGATTTTATAAAAAATCCGGTAGATGTTATGATTATAGCATCATTCACATTTGGGAACAAGATAAAGCAAAAGATATCAGAAAGTGGAATTGAGTGTAAAGCTGTATTATTAGAGGAGCTTTTGGATGAAAATAGCAGTATTGTCTGATGCTCATGGAAATGATGTATATTTTGACAAATGTATGTGCGATATACAGAAGCATAAACCTGACCAGGTTATATTCCTGGGGGACTGTTTTGGTTATATGCGTGACGGGAATGCCATTTTATCAAAATTAAGGCAGATGAATGCAAGGATATTACTGGGGAATCATGAGGCAATGCTGATGGGGCTTCTTCCATATCATCCTGAAAAGGAGGAAATATATGGATTAAAGGCTGACAGAGAAAATATAAGTGACAGTAACCTTGCATATATAAGTGGTTTGCTCTCTGAGTATGATATTGAAATAGATGGCAAAAAGGCATTGTTTGTACATGGCTGCCCGGATAATTCGTTAAATGGATATCTGTATGAAGACGACGGGGCGTATCATTGGGAGCAATGTTCCTATGACTATGTATTTATGGGGCATACCCATCATCCGTATATAAAGAAATGCAGTCATACAGTCTATGTTAATGTAGGCTCGTGTGGATTGCCGAGAGATAACGGAACTGCTCCAAGCTATGCCATTTTCGATACACAGACGGGAAAGGCAGTTATATATAGAATTGAAATAACGAAGAATGAATTAGAAAAAGTAACAATTAATAATATCCATTCATCAGTATATGAATGTTTCATGCGGAAAGGAAATAAGGTATGTCGTCAATTAATGTAATGATTACCGGAGTAGGAGGAGGCGGAGTCGGCGAACAGATTTTAAAATGTCTGAGGATGTCTTCGCTTGATTATAACATTATCGGATGCGATATGGATAGAAACAGCATGGGCTTGGCCAATGTTGATAAGGCATATTTGGCGCCGGCAGCTTCTCATAAAGATTATATGGAAAATATTATAAATATTTGTAAGGCCAACGATGTTCATGTACTCTTTCATGGGTCTGAACCGGAAATGAGAGTGTTGAGCAAAAACAGACAGATATTAGCGGATAATGGCATATTTGTGCCGTTTAACCCGGAAAAGGTTATAGACATTTGCCTGGACAAGTATTTAACAATGAATTTTCTCAAAGATAATGGATTTGAGATACCTCAATATTGGGAAGTAAAAGATGAAGCGGATTTACAAAAGATTGATGTATTCCCGATTGTATTGAAACCATCAGTAGGCGGTGGCGGTTCCGTAAATACCTTTATTGCACAGAATACAGAGGAACTGGAGTTATTTGGAAAATACCTGTTAAAAATTTATAATCAGTTTCTTGCACAGGAGTATATTGGAAAAATAGAGGATGAATATACCGTAGGTATATTACATGGTTCAACAGGAGAATATATTAATTCTATTGCCGTGAAAAAGAATATTTTACCGGGATTGTCTAATAAAACCCGTGTAGCTAACAGGACATCCAAAAGTGATTTAGGCGAAATTCTGGCGATAAGCAGCGGTGTTTCGCAAGGGGAGATTGGGAGATTCCCGGAGGTGACGGAACCCTGCAAAAAGATTGCGCAGAAGTTGGGCTGTACGGCGGCGTTAAACATCCAGTGCAGAGTATATAATCATAAAATCTATGTTTTTGAAATTAATCCCAGAATTTCAGGAACTTCGTCTTTAAGGGCTATGGTAGGATATAATGAGCCGGATATCTTAATAAGAGAAAAGGTTCTTGGAGAAAAAACAGAAGTGAATTTTCCCTATCAATCCGGATATATAGCAAGAGGATTGTCAGAGAAATTTATCAGTTATGAATTTATGAAGACATTATAGAGGGAGATATAAAATGATACCGATAACGAAACCGTATTTTGACAATGATGAAATAAATATTCTTAAGGAGTGCCTGGATTCCGGATGGGTTACACAAGGACCTTTAACTGAAAAATTTGAAAACCTTTTTAAAGAGGAGCATTCCTGCCAATATGCTGTTTCGGCCTCATCCTGTACGGCGGCTTTACATATAGCGTTGCTTGCGTTGGGAATCAATGCCGGCGATGAGGTAATTGTGCCTGCCTTTACATGGATAACGTCGGCAAGTTGTGTTGAATATGTAGGTGCGGATGTCAAATTCGTGGATGTTGAAAAAGAGACAATGAATATTGACCCTGCTAAAATTGAAGAAGCAATTACACCAAAAACAAAAGCAATTATAGCAGTACATTTATTTGGATGCCCGGCCAAAATGGATGAGATTATGGAGATTGCCAAGAAACATCATTTATATGTGGTCGAGGACTGCGCATGTGCAATCGGGACAACTTATAAAGGAAAAAAAGTCGGAACGATAGGAGATATAGGATGTTTTTCGTTTCACCCAAGAAAAGCGATTACGACAGGAGAAGGTGGAATGTGTTCTACCAATGATGAAGCGTTGTATTACAAAATGATACAATATAAAAATCATGGGGCGAGCCTGACCAGGAAAGGCGCTGATTATGGGAATCCATACTATTTTGGTGTATATGATGAGGTGGGATACAATCTGAGATTGTCTGACATCCAGGCGGCGGTAGGCATTGCACAGTTCAAAAAACTTCATATGCTGTTAGAGGACAGGAAAAGATGTGTTGATTATTATATAGAAAAGCTTACGGGAAATTCCAATATTATTTTGCCCATACTGCCGCAGGAATTCGGTCATACTTATCAGTCATTTGTTATTTTGTTAAAAACAGGTGACAGAGCGTTAAGAAATCAGATAATGACAGAAATGCAGAAGCAGGAGATTCAGTCGAGGCCGGGCACAATAGCGATAACAAGAACGGAGTTTAACCGGAAAAAATACGGCTTGTCTAATGGGGATTATCCAGTGGCAGAGTTTTGTGAAGATGCGTCATTGACATTGCCGATATATCCGTTTATGAAAAATGAAGAGCTGGATAAGGTGATTGATATCGTCAGGAAGATATAGGCATTATATAAAAACATAGGATGGAATAAGAATGAGGATTGTATTTTTAGGCAGAACGCAGATGCTCATGCAGACGATTAAACTTTTTGAGCAATCCGGGCATACAATTGCCGGTATTGGGACATGCAGGGCTGCTTCGGAATATCTTGTGAATGAAGATGATTTTAAGAATAAAGCAAACCAACTGGGAGTTCCTTTCTTTTGTGATTCCAGGATTAATTCGCAGAACATACAAAACATTTTGCGTTCTATGAATGCTGATATAGCAATAAGTGTTAATTGGCTTACGGTAATTCAGGAAGATACAATCAATCTCTTTTCTTATGGTATTTTAAACGGTCATGCGGGAGACTTACCGCGTTATAGGGGCAACGCCTGCCCTAATTGGGCAATTATCGGCGGTGAAGAAAAAATCGGCTTATCGGTTCATTTTATGGAAGCGGGAAGTTTGGATTCCGGCGATATTGTGGTAAAGGAATATGTCGATATTACACCGCAGACTACCATTGGCGAAATTTATGAAAAAATGGAAACGATGTTCCCTCAAATGTTCCTGCAGGCAGTCGGGAAAATTGACCGGATGGGGAAGGAAGCCGGAAGCCCGCAGAGCAAAAAGAGAGAAGATATTTTAAGGTGTTATCCAAGAGTGCCAGGCGATAGTTGTATTGATTGGAGTATGAGCTGTACGGAAATAGACAGACTGATACGAGCCTCCGGGTATCCTTTTCAGGGCGCATATACATTTTTAAACGGAGAAGAAAAAGTCTATATTCAGGCGGCAGGCATATCGGAATATGAGTTTCCGAGTGCAGTAATATGCGGTCAGGTAGTGCTTCGTGATTGCGAGAAAGATTGTGTTGGCATTGCTGCAAAAGACGGTGTCGTTATCATAGAAAAGCTATGCGATTCCTGTCACAGGCCCCATAAAGTTACAGAAAAAATCAGGAGCATGCGGGATAGGATGGGAATGTGTGTGCCTGATAAGATATATGAGCTGATGAAAGAAGTAGAAGAATTAAAAAAGATGATAGACAGGGATAGATAAGCTATGGATAAAAAGATTTATTTAACATTTGACATGGACTGGGCATGTGATGAATTGATGGACTTTTTGTATAATTTGCTGGAAAAACATGATGCCAGGGCTACTGTAAATATAACGAATGAATTTCGTTCCATGGAAAAGTACAGGAAAAACTCTAAATTTGTGTTGGGAATTCATCCGAACTTTAACCGCATAATTGACGGCATGGGGGGGGCTGAAAGGAAGGAAACTGTTTTAAATCAGTGTAAGGAAATCATTCCTGATGCGATAGTTGCGCGTTCCCATTCACTGTTCAGTTCATCGCCGCTTACAAAACTTTTATATGATAATGGCATCAGATATGAATTAAATTGTTTTATAGAGCCGCATGAAGGAATATGCGTCTATCCATGGTTTTTTCAGGAAGTGCTGCAAGTCCCGTTTTTTTATGAAGATGACTTATATTTATTGGGAAACAGCAAAAGAACGCCTCAATTTTATTTGAGTGAAAATATAAAAATGTATAAAGTATTTAATTTTCATCCGATTCATTTGTTTTTAAACAGTGAATCGTTGGAACGGTATGAGAGAATTAGAGAAAACTATCATGATTTTGCAATATTAAAAGAAAACAGAAATACCGACAGCTATGGAATACTGGATTTTTTTGAAGAACTAATCGGATTTGCACAAAAAGAAGGATATCAGTTTGATACAATTACAGAAATTAAAGGAAGAAAATAAATGAATTATTATTTTGAAGATTTCACAGAAACAAATTATAAAAAAATACTGGAAAGATTGTTGTACAAAGGGTATAGATTTTCAGAATTTGATTATGAAACAATAAATTCAGATGAGAGGATTGCTTTGTGGAGGCATGACGTTGATTTTTCATTAAATCGTGCTTACAGCCTGTCTGAAATAGAATCTGAATTGGGGACAAAGGCCACCTATTTTATACATTTGCAAAGCAGCTTTTATAATGTATTTGAACCGAGTCAGTATGAGTTGATTTGCAGAATCATAGAGAAGGGACATATGATAGGACTGCATTTTGACCACGGATTTTATGCGCAGAACAAACATCTTACAAGTGATGAAGAAATTGAAAAATTTGCATTAATAGAAAAAGATATATTAGAAAAATATTTCAATATTGAAATAAATATCGTTTCATTTCATAATCCGGAAGCAAGCAACGCACTATGCTTACAGCAGGATTATTATGGCGGCATGCTGAATGTGTATTCCAAAACAATTAGCGATAACTGTAAATATTGTTCTGACTCGAATGGCTATTGGAGATATGACAGATTACAGGATGTTATCGAAAAAAATTATAAAAGACTGCATATATTAACGCATCCAACATGGTGGGTCCCCAATGAAATGTCCCCATATGATAGAATAAAAAGATGTATCGATGGACGGAGAAATGCAATTCTTGAGTCATATTGCGATATGCTGACCCAATTTGGGCGGGAAAACATCGGGGGGGGGTAAAAACGGGTATTCGGAAACAGAGGATATGTTTATTACGATAACATTCACATGGATATACAGAAAAGACGAAAATCCGTGTAGTATCATATTATACAGTAGTTTATTGTGATGGTGCGAGAGGAAAAACAGTATGGACGAAAGAGTAGTTTTATTTGGTGATGAACTGGGACTGGATGCAATTGAGCAAAGTCTGGGAAAAGAGGAAGATTTTGCTCCGGTGGCAGTAGTATATTCTTCAGGCCGTACAGCGGCGGAACCCATAGCGAAGAGGATTGCTTTTAAATATCATTGCGAGGCGATTGAGCAGCCTTTTGCAAAATCAGAGAACTATGATGATTTTGTCAGAGCAGTTTCCATGTTAAATCCAACATTGGGAATTTGCTGTTCCTATGACAAAATAATAAAGCAAGAAGTTCTTTCGTTATTTCAAAAAGGTATTTTTAATTTGCACGGTGCGTTACTGCCGAAATACAGGGGGGGGCAGTTCTGAACTGGGCACTCATCAATGGAGAGACGAAAACCGGAATGACACTCCATAAGATGGTTGAAAAAGTGGATGCCGGTCCGATTGCGTTACAAAAGGAGGTTTTAATCGACAGGAAAGATACAGCGGTTACCTTGCGGGAAAAGCTGAATAATGCTGCCATAGAATTGTTGCCGGAATTTTGGAAGATGGTAAGGAGCCAGGAGCTGGTTCTGATAGAACAAGATGAAGCAGAGGCAACATATGTAAGATGCAGAAAGCCGGAAGACGGTTGGTTTAACTGGAATGAAAGTGCGGAAAAGATTTATAATATGATTAGGGCGCTTGTTTATCCGTGGCCGGGAGCCTGGTATATGGCAGGGCAGGAGAAGCACATTATTCAGACATTTGTAGAATATGAAGAGGTAGTCAGGATGAAACAGGAATTTGAAAAAAATGGAATAATCGAAAATCATTAGGTTGTTGGGGTCCTTTGCCATCGGGGATTCGATGGCAAAGGAGGTAAATAAGATAAAAACGCTAAAAATGGAGGATTTATCCCAAACACATTATACGAGCACGCGCCTGGAATATCGGCCGTTTGAGCCTGCGGACTGCAAGGATGTCTATGAATATGGAAAAGATGCGGAATCATGCCGGTTTCTAATGTGGGGGCCATATAAGAACATTACAGAGGCCGAAGCATTCGTCAAAAATAAAATAGCGGAAAGTGACTTACAGTGGGTAATTGTAGAGAAAGAAGAGAAAAAAGTAATCGGAACAATTCGCCTTTATGATTATAATGTTAAAGATAGAAGCGGAGCAGCCTCATATATTCTGAACAGAAACTATACCGGGCACGGATATATGTTAGAGAGTCTTCAGTTTATGTTCGGGATTGCACCAAAAATCATGCCAATAGACATTTTATACACTTATTATGATGTTGAGAATGAAAAATCTCGAAATGTTATGATAAAAGCAGGAATGATAAGCGATGATTTTTATGAAGAGCAGATGGTAATTAAAGGGCAGTTGAGGACATTTAAGCGCTATTACAAGTGTCTGAAAGAATAAGAAGAAATAGCAGATAGGGAACGAATATGTGTGGAATAGTTGGTATAATGAACAGAGGAACGAAAGGGGTACAAAGGGATTTGCTTCAGGACATGCTGGATACAATCCGGCATCGCGGCCCTGATGGTGGGGAAATTACCATACTGCATTCCGGCGCTGTCGGATTAGGGCATAGAAGACTGGCAATCCTGGATTTGTCAGAGCGGGCAAAGCAGCCTATGAAGACCGAAGATGGGCGTTATACAATTACATATAACGGGGAAATTTACAATTATAGAGAATTAAGGGATGAATTGCGGAAATGCGGATATCATTTTTTCTCGGAGTCCGATACGGAGGTAGCTCTTAACGCATACGCATGTTGGGGCGTACAATGTTTAAACAAGTTTAATGGAATGTTTGCGTTTGCCGTATGGGACGAAAAAGAACAAAAAATTTTTATGGCAAGAGACCGCTATGGAATAAAACCTCTTTATTATGCGTGGGCAGGAGATAGTTTCATTTTTGCATCGGAACAGAAAGCGATTATAAAACATCCCTCTTTCCAGAGGAATATAAATCTGGAAGTTTTAAAAGAATATTTTACTTTTCAGAATATTTTTACAAATCGTACCTTTTTGCAGGATATCAATATTTTAGAGCCGGGAACATTTTTAACGGTTCCATTGGATAGAAAAGAAAAAGAAGTTAAGCAGACGTATTGGGATTTCCAGTTTCAGGAAGAAGAAAATAAGAGCCAGGAAGAGTATGAGGAAGAATTGGAAAGACTGTTTGTACAGGCTGTCAAACGGCAGCTTGTCAGTGATGTACCTTTGGGAACCTTTTTAAGCGGAGGCATGGACTCGGGTTCCATTGCGGCGGTAGCTACACAGGATATTCCCTATATCAAGAGCTTTACCTGTGGCTTTGACGTACATTCGGTTTCCGGACTGGAACAGTCTTTTGATGAGAGGGAAAAAGCAGAATATTTATCTTATCTTTTAAAGACCGAGCATTATGAAATGGTACTTAAAGCCGGCGATATGGAACGTATTATGAAGCGTTTGGTCTGGCATCTGGAAGACCCTCGTATTGGACAGAGTTATCCGAATATGTATGTTGACCAGCTTGCCTCTAAATTTGTAAAAGTAGCTTTATCGGGCGCCGGCGGAGACGAACTTTTTGGGGGATATCCCTGGCGGTATTATCGTTCCGTCGATAATAGCAGTTTTGAAGAATATATTGAGAAATATTATGGGTACTGGCAGAGATTAATTCCGGAAGACCAAATGCAGGAGTTATTTTCGCCTGTCTGGCACAAGGTGAAATATGAGGATGAAAAAGCGATATTCAAACAAATATTCAAAGGAATTAATACCTCAAGCATTTCTAACGAACAATGTATTAATTATTCACTCTATATGGAGGCAAAAACATTTTTGCATGGGCTGCTCGTCGTAGAAGACAGACTAAGCATGGCGTATGGGCTGGAGGTCAGAGTTCCCTTCCTGGATAATGATTTAGTTGATTTTGCAATGAAACTTCCGGTAAAATATAAGATACGGAACTTAAACGAACGGCAGAGAATTGATGAAAATGAGATTGGAACAAAGGCAGAACGATACTATATGAAAACAAATGATGGAAAGTTTCTGCTTCGAAGAGCGATGAATCGAATTTTGCCAAAGGATATTACCAAAGCTGTCAAACAGGGATTTTCCGCGCCGGATGCGACATGGTTCAGAGGAGAAAGCATCGATTATGTAAGAGAAATCGTTTATACAGATTCTTCAAGGATTTATGATTATCTTGATAAAAATAAAGTCCGTTCTATTGTAAATACTCATATCTGCGGAGAAGCGAATAAACGACTTTTTATATGGTCCATATTGAATTTTGAAGAATGGTGTAAAATATTTTTATAAGATAATATACGAAATTTGATTGTTTTTGGAAGAGGATAGGAGTAGTCAGGACATGAAAGATAAGAAAGTAATTGCGGCTCATCAACCTAATTTTTTGCCATGGTTGGGACTTTTTTATAAAATATATAAGTGTGATAAATTCATTTGGGCGGATGACGTTCAGTTTTCTACTGCAAATGGTATTAATACACACAGGAACTGTATTAAGACTTCACAGGGCAAGCTGGATATACGAGTACCTGTACACAAAAATTCGACAAGTAAAATAAACGAAGTGACAATTGATTACCGGCAGGACTGGATTAAAAAAATGAAGAAAACTTTATATTTATGTTATGGAAAAGCCAGACATTATGAAGAAGTTTCCAGCTGGTTTGAAGAAGTATTGGATTATCGCTATGAACTGCTGGCAGATTTAAATAAGAAAATTATTCTTGATACTTGTGAAAAAATGGGAATTAATGTTGAACATGATGCCTGTTCTAATTATGAAATAACCGGAAAAAAGGAAGAGTATGTTGTTAATTTAGTCCGATTTTTCGGTGGAGATATCTATTATTCCGGCACAGGAGCGGGATATTTACATTATGAAGCGTTTGAGAAACAAGGTATGGAATTAGTATTTTCAGATTACTCGCCTATTGTGTATCCTCAATTATGGGGAGAATTTATAGAGAACTTATCGGTTATAGATTATTTGTTTAATTGTGGATTTAATAATCCTTTTTAAAATGCGGGCGGAAAGTTTAATACGGGAGTATGACAGTTTTTTGAAACAGGAAAACAGAATAAATGTTTACTAAGGAGAATGCTATGATTTGCGCAATTCATCAGCCTAATTTTTTTCCGTGGTTAGGATATTTTAATAAAATAGAAAGAGCGGATGTATTTGTTTTTCTTGATAATGTGGATTATCCCAAAAGCAGCAAAACGATGTCAACATGGAGCAACCGGGTAGCGGTTCTTTTGAATGGGGCAAAACATTGGATTAATTGTCCCGTTATTCGAGAAGAAGGAAAGCAGAAAATATGCACTGTAAAGATTAATAATTCCTATGACTGGAGAACGAAATTAATCAGGACTTTAGAGTATAATTACAAGAAGAGCCGCCATTATCATGAGGTTTCGGAGTTTATTTATGATTTGATTGGGTATCATACAGAATATCTGGCGGATTATAACTGTTATATTATTGAAGAAATCGTGAAAAAAATACGGCTAGGGGGGGGCAATATCGTCAGGCAATCAAAAATGTCTACATGCGGCGCTTCCACCGAACTTCTGATAGAGATTACCCAAATGGTTGGGTGTGACAGTTATATGTGTGGCGGCGGCGCCGCGGGCTATCAACAGGATGAACGGTTTCAGGAAGAAAAGATAAAATTACTTTATCAGGGATTCACGCCAAAGGAATATGACCAGGGAATTGCTGAGTGTGTTAAGGGGCTGTCGGTTTTAGATACTCTTTTTCACTGTGGTTTTGAGGAAACAAAGTATATGATAACAGGTGGAAATAAATGAATACAATTGAAGTAAAAAACTTGCAGAAGTCATTTGCGCTCGTTAAAAATATAAAAATTTCTGATATTCTGAACGGTAAAGTTGACAAGGTGACCATCTTAAAAGAGCTGAGTTTTGATGTGAGCCAGGGTGAGATATTGGGCGTTATGGGAAAAAATGGCGCGGGTAAATCGACCCTTTTGCGTGTGCTCGGCGGGATATATGGAATTGATACGGGAATTGTACGGGTCAACGGAGACATTGCTTCGATTTTTGAGATGGGGGCATTTATTGATGTTTACCAGACGGGAAGAGAATACTGTAAAGAATATTTTTATCTGACACAGACACAGGCGTATGATATCGATAAAATTACGAAGGAAATAGAAGAATTTACAGAATTAGGGGAGTTTTTTGACCGTCCGATTCGCTCTTATTCGTCAGGTATGATGGCCAAACTGCTGTTTGCAGTTGCTACGCAGATGGCGGCGGATATTATTTTAATTGACGAAGTGCTGGTAGTGGGAGACGAATATTTTCAGGGAAAGGCATGGAAGAGAATTTGTGCGATGCTTGACAAGGGGACAAGCGGTATTATTGTAACGCATGATTGGGTGTCTTTGTTGAAATTATGTGAAAGAGCAATTATCCTCGAGAATGGAAAAGTCGGATTTGAGGGAAACGCCCGTGCGGCGGTCCGTTATTATTTGGGAATGAAAGAGACGATTTCCGAGGAAATCTTTATTTTGAACAGGGAACATTTCAAAGAAATGGTAATAGAACATCATCTCGGAGAGGCATTCTGCTTTGACTTCCAGATTCAGGTTAATGTAATTCCGGAAGAAAAAAAGCTGGCAGCGATATGCGGTTTTGAAAGTTTTGAACAGGGTGTGGGATGGAATTATATATGGGGAAATGAAGTTATCGTAGAGATAGAAGAAGCAGGGGTCATGGATGTTCATATCAGGATTCCGGATTTAATGCTTGCGCCGGGAAGATACTATATGTATATGAGCGTAGCGGTTCCAGGAGCAAAAGGGGAAAAATCAGTAAAACGCGGTTATGAAGAATTATCTTATCTTCTGGGAAATGCACCTGTAATTCAGGTGTCTGGAGCAGAAAAAACGAAGGCGATTATGCGAAGGAGATTGGAATGGAGAACCAACTGTATATAGATATCAGAAAAATGTCGAAATGTTATGAAGAATCCTTTTATGCTTTGAAAGACATTGATATTCATATAGATGAGGGAGAAAAAGTTGGTATTATAGGAAGAAATGGAGCCGGAAAATCCACTTTTTTAAAAATTCTGGCAGGTTATGCGGAACAATCGGAAGGAAGTGTGGACGTAAACGGGAAAGTGTCTGCAATTCTGGAAGTAGGAACCAGTATTCAGGCAGAAATGACAGGAAGAGAAAATATTTATCTCGGTGGAGAATTATATGGACTGACAAAAGATAAGATTGATGAGCTTATGCCGGAGATTATTGAATTTGTAGACATAGGGGATTACTTTGACCGGCCGGTTAAAACGTATTCGTCTGGAATGCGTGCAAGATTATCATTCAGCCTGATTTCTTTTGTTGAACCGGAAATTTTAATTATAGATGAAGCGTTAGGAGTAGGAGACGCTTCGTTCGTAAATAAATCAGCTAAGAAGGTCAGAGATTTATGTGAATCCGGCAAGATTCTGTTAATTGTATCCCATTCCATGAGAACAATTAAAGAATTTACAGAAAGAAGCATTTGGATTGAACAGGGGAAAATTATGCTGGACGGTCCAACCAAAGAAGTTGTAGACGCATATCAGAAATATATCAGAAAATTTGAATCGGACAGGCTGCGTCAGGAAATGGAAAGGAGAATTTCGCTTAATAACAAAGAAGGAATCATTAAAATAAAAAAATTCTTATTAATGAATGATGAAGAAGAAATCAGTATATTTGAATTATATGAAGATATACATATAATTCTTGAACTGCAGATTATGAGTACAATTCAAAATCCGGACATCTGCCTGCGCATAGAAAACATGAAAGGGATTTTGATAATGGAAAATCATTATTCGGAAGACATGGAAGATACGTTGATAATGAGTTCCGGAAGTGAAATGAAACTGGAAATTGTGATACCCAAATGTAACCTGACAGAAGATATTTATGAGATTTTGTGTACGGTTTATCAGGGAGAAGAGATTGTAGCGGAAAGAATGCAGACATTTCGTATGGTTGACACGGAACAGGATTTTTATGCGAAACCGTTATTGTATGCGGAGGCATATTGGGATGCTGAAATGGGTGGAAAGCGATTAAAAAAATTACATCACTGGCATAATTCTTTTGAGATAAATAGATAGGAGACGGCATGGATAAAATAGTACTGAGAGTACGAATATTGATGGTTCTCATATTATTCCTGATTGTAATGAACTGTTTCATTGGATGGAAACTCTTTCATATTGAGAGCATATTGGACAGTGCAGAAAAAGTCCAGGGGGGGGCGGAAACGGCTGCTTCTTCCGAATTAACGGAAGACATTAATAGCATACAAGTCAGTATATATAATCTGCAGGGAAATATAAACGCATTAAACAATGCTGTTCTGGCAGAAAAAGTCGAGAGCATATGTGAAGGGAAAAAGAGTAATGAAGAAAAGGTCATAGCTGTTGCGAAGTGGGTATGTGAAAATATCTCTAACAGGGAGTATGATTATCCGAAGAATAACGTACAG
The DNA here is from genome assembly GCA_910578475.1 of uncultured Lachnospiraceae bacterium. Taxonomy (GTDB): domain Bacteria; phylum Bacillota; class Clostridia; order Lachnospirales; family Lachnospiraceae; genus UBA3282. The sequence continues at coordinate 125,376 of CAJTRK010000001.1, forward strand.
AATAGTCTATTTGGCTGGTTTTCGACGAGAAGCGGCCTATGTAATGCAAGAGCGGATATCTGTGTCAACATGATAGCGTTTTTGAATCTGAATGCGCGCATTATGAATCTATATGATTTTCCGTCGCCTCAGAACGGGCATTCGGCGGTAGAGGTATATTATGACGAAAAGTGGCATTTTCTGGACCCAACGAACGGCGGATATTTTAAGAACCGGGAGGGGGATATAATGTCTCTGGAAGAAATGAGCCGGAATCCGGAAGAAGCAGTAGCGGGGATGGTAGTGTTCGAAGAGACGCTGGATAAAAGTAATAATTATGAGCGGATGAATTATCACTATACGGTAGAAAATCTGAAAGGCATACGTTCCTATGCGCCTATGAGCAGGAGCGAGACAGCAGTTGTATATCCGATGGTTGACATGGGATTAAATGAGACATGGCAAATCGGGATGTTGGACGACAGCGATGAAGACGTAAGATTGGAAGGAATGGAATTAAATTTGTCGCAATATCTCAATTTTGGTCTTGCAGTTCCCAATATCGATGCAGATGTGCAGACTGAATGGAGTTTTACAAACTGCGATGCAGGAAAGGAATATTATCTTGAATATGACTATTATGGCGGAGCAATGGGGGAGTTTCAGGCAGTCAGTGATAAAGCAAAGATTATGGAAGGCGATACTTTAAAGATAGAGGAAGATGCGGATGAGAATGGAAAGGGAACGTGGAGAATCGTTTTTATTCCTGATTCTGAGGAGTGTACAATTCGTATCAGGCATGATTATATGGAAGCGGGAATAGGGGCAAAAATAGACAGAATTCGCATTTACGATATAGATAACCAGGAAGATGAATAAATAGGAGACGACATGGATAAAACAGCGTTGAGGGAACGAATATTGATAGTTCTCGTATTATCCCTGACTGTAATGAACTGTTTCATTGGATGGGAACTTCTTTGTATGAAAAAGGCGTTAAATAGTGCAGAAGTAAAACAGGGGGGGGTAATGCGGGTTCTGTAAACGTTGAACTAACTGAAATGATTAATAGCATACAAGCCAGCATATATAGTCTGCAGGGAAATATGAATACATTAAACAATGCTGTTCTGGCAGACAAAGTTGAGGAAATATGCGAAGGGAAAAGTAGTGACGAAGAAAAAGCCATAGCTGTTGCGCAATGGATTTGCAGTAATGTCGCTAACAGAGAGTACGACTATCCGAAGAATAACGTACAGAATAGTACATTCGGATGGTTTGCAACGCGAAATGGTCTGTGTAATGCCAGAGCAAATATTTTTATTGAAATGATGGGATTTTTGAATTTAGATGCGCGTATTATGAACCTGTATGATTTTCCGTCGGCCCAGAGCGGACACTCTGCGGCAGAGGTATACTATGATGACAAGTGGCATTTTCTGGACCCAAACAGCGGCGGATATTTTCGGAGTCGGAACGGGGCGATAATGTCTCTGGAGGAAATGCGAAAGAATCCGGAAGAAGCAATGGCCGGAATGGTAGTGTTTGAAGAGACATTGGATAAAGTCGATAATTATGAGCGGATGAACGATTATTATACGGTGGATAGTCTGGGAGCCATACGTTCTTATGCGCCTATGAGCAGAAGTGAGACGGCAGTTGTATATCCGACGGTTGACATGGGAGTAAATGAGGCATGGCAAATCGGGGAATTAAATGACAATGATGAAGACGTAAGATTAGACGGAATGGAATTAGATTTGTCACAATATCTTAATTTTGGACTGGCGCTGCCCACTACGGATGCGGATGTACAGACTGAATGGAGTTTTACAAACTGCGATGCAGGGAGGAAATATTATCTTGAATATGATTATTATGGCGGAGCAATGGGGGAGTTTCAGGCAGTCGGTGATAAAGCAAAGATTATGGAAGGCGACACATTAAAGATAGAGGAAGATGCGGATGAGAATGGAAAGGGAACGTGGAGAATCGTTTTTATTCCTGATTCTGAGGAGTGCACAATTCGTATCAGGCATGATTATATGGAAGCGGGAGTAGGGGCAAAAATAGACAGAATTCGCATTAACAATATCGATAACGAAAAGCCGGACAGATAGGAGGCGGAATGGATAAGACCGTATTGAAAGAACGAATACTGATGGTCCTTATATTGTTACTGATTTTATGTAACTGCTTTATTGGATGGGAACTCTTTTATATGAAAAGGGCAATGGAGAACACGGAAGAAGCCCCGCAGGGAGTAACGGACGCGGGATATGCTGAATTATCGGAGAAAATAGATAATCTGCAGTTCGGCATAAATTATTTACAGGGAAACATGGGCGCTTTAAATAATGCCGTTCTTGCAGAAAAAGTTGAGGAAATATGCGCGGGAAAGAATAGCGATGAAGAAAAAGCCATAGCAGCCGCACAATGGATTTGCGAGAATATTTCTAACAGAGAGTATGACTATCTGACGAATAACGTACAGCACAATACCTTTGGCTGGTTTGCAACCAGAAGCGGTCTGTGCAATTCCAGAGCGGGTATATTTGTGGATATGATGGGATTCTTAAATTTGGATGCTCGTATTATGAATTTATACGATTTTTCGCTGGCTCAGGGCGGGCACTCGGCAGCAGAAGTTTATTATGATGGAACGTGGCATTTTTTGGACCCCACATATGGCGGGTATTTCAAAAATCAGGATGGCGAGATAATGTCTTTGGAAGAAATGCACCAGAATCCGGAAGAAGCAATAGCGGGAATGGTAGTGTTTGAAGGGACATTGGATAAAGTCGATAATTATGAGCGGATGAGTTATAATTATACAGTAGAAAGTCTGGAAAGCATATGTTCCTATGCGCCTATGAGCAGAAGTGAAACGGCAGTAGTGTATCCTGTGGTTGACATGGGATTAAATGAGGTATGGCAAATCGGGGAATTAGATGACAGCGATGAAGATGTAAGAGTAGATGGATTGGAACTAAATTTGTCAAGCTATCTCAATTTCGGGCTGGCGGCCCCATATATTGAAGCGGACGTGCAGACGGAATGGGGGTTCATAAACTGTGATGCGGGAAAGACATATTATCTTGAATACTATTATTACGGCGGAAAAACAGGGGAATTTCAGGCAGTTGGTGATAAGGTCAGGATTGTAGAAGGCGATACTCTGAAGATAGAAGAAACGGATGAGAGTGAAAACAGAGTATGGCGCATCGGCTTTATACCTGATGCTGCGGAATGCACAATTCGTATCGGGCATGACTATATGGAAAACAGTGCAGGAGCGAATATAGACCGGATTTGTATATACAGTACAGACAATTAAGAAGCGGTTAAATGATACATTATTTCATTTCGGAAGATAGTGTGACGGAGGAGAAAATGCAGAAAGAATGGACAATTGAAGATAAATTTGATGCAGTAGTGATGCTTACATGGTCAGACTGGTTTACGGAGCCGGTTAGTAACCGGTATCATTATGCAACTCGTTTTTCCAGACATTTACAAGTGGTATTTGTACAACCGGACCAGGATAATAATAAATATTATTTTGAAAATACGGAATTTGAAAATATTGTAGTGCTGCATCTTCCTGATAAATATACGCCTGAGCAGGGAAAAATGTTGGAGAAAGCTCTGTTTATACGGAAGATATGGAAACCGTTATTATGGGTTTACAATGTCTTTTTTGCATACTTTCTGGAGACATATGCTGCGCCTTTATGCGTTTATCATGCAACGGAAGATTACTTATCGCTTGGTAAAGATTATGTTCGTATGATAAAACCGTATATTAAGCGTTGCTTAAAAAAGGCAGATGTAGTAGTGGCTGTATCTGAGAAAGTTATGGGAAATTATAATAGACTCAGAATACGGTCTTATCAGTCTGTTGTTCTGGAAAACGGAGTGGATTATGATTTTTGGCATTTACAGCCAGAAGAGATAAACCATATTACATCTCAGCCGGCAGAAAAAATTGCATTCTTTCAGGGTGGAGTGAATATTCGGTTGGATTATAAGCTGATAAAACATATGGCAGTTGAAAAGAGCGATTGGGAATTTTGGTTTTGCGGAAGAGGAGGAAAGGAAGAAGAAGAGTTTCAGCAGATTTTGAAAGTATGTCCTAATGTGAGGTATTTTGGGGAATTAGATATTCAGGAAGTAAGGGAGCTTGGTCTGAAGGCGTCCGTTGGAATCATTCCGTTTAAACAGAGGCCGGAAATATATAATTCACTTCCTCTTAAAACATTTGAATATATGGCGCTTGGGCTGCCGATTATCAGTGTCCCGATAGCCGGTCTGCGAAGATATAATGACCATATATCGTTTGAAAAAGATGAAGCGGGATTTGTAAATGCGCTGGATAACGTTTATCGGGACAGATACAGTGCAGAAAGCATACATGATAAACTGAAAAGAGCGGCGGAAAGAGACTATAATTTGAATTTCGAACGCTTAACGGATTTGCTTGCAAAAATCCCGTTACGGGAGAAGCAGATGATAAGAAAAAAAGTAAATATCTTGTATGATGAAGGTTCCATGCACGTTTGGACCATTAAAAATTATCTGGAGATGTTTTCAAGATATTCCTGTAATGAGATTGCTTATACACCGGCTACGGGAGCGGCAGAATGCAATTTAGAGGAACTGGAAAACTATGATGCGGTTATTATATTTTATTCCGTACGCGTATGTGTGCCGGGACATCTGTCGCCTTCTTTTGAAGAGGCGTTAAGCCAGTATCAAGGGCATAAAATTCTGATGATTCAGGATGATTATGATAATACGGAAGAAACCAGAAAAACGATAGAACGGCTTGGAATAAAAACAGTATATACGGTAGTGCCGCAGCCATTTGTGGATAAAGTTTATCCACAGGAGAGATTTCCGGACGTCGATTTTTTCAGTATTTTGACAGGTTATATTTCGGACGAAATGAAGAACTATCCCAATAGGGTTCCTATGAGCGAACGAAAAGTTATGATTGGTTACAGAGGACGTGATATAGGATATTGGTATGGTAACCTTGCCCGAGAAAAATTAGAAATCGGTATCAAAATGAAGAAGATTTGCAGGGAAAAGGAATTATGCGTTGATATTGAGTGGGAAGCGGATAAAAGAATTTATTCTGAGGACTGGTTAAAATGGCTGTCTTCCTGTAAGGCAACTTTGGGAACGGAAAGCGGTTCTAATATTTTTGACGATACAGGAGAACTGAAACGATTAGTAGAGGAAGAACAGTCAAAAAATCCCCAGGTAAGTTATGAAGAAGTATTTGAAAAATATTTGAAGCCGTATGAAGGAATCGTAAAGATGAATCAGGTATCGCCGAAGATGTTTGAATCAATTTCTTTGAAGGTAGCGCTGATTTTGTATGAAGGAGAATATTCGGGAATATTAAAGCCGAATGTACACTATATTCCATTAAAAAAAGATTTCAGTAATATAGAGGAAGTACTGAAAACGTTGGAAGATAATGAATATTTGCAAAATTTAGTGGATAATGCTTACGAAAACATCATGACGGATTATAAACTCAGTTATCAGTGGCTGATTGAATATATTGATGTGTACATTGATTCAGAGTTTCTCCGAAGGCAGTCAGAAAACAGGGATAAGAAATTTCACTGGGGAAAGTATTTAAAATTTTTGAATCACTAAGAGGAACTGCGTTGTACACAGCGTTAAAAAATGCTTGGGATAAATATATAAAAATATGATAGCAACAGACTATTTTATATAGGGGGTAAAGAAGATGTGTTCAATAGCAGGAATGATTAATTATAAAGGAAAAAAAATACAGGGGCTCAGGAAAAAACTGGAAGTGATGAATCAGATTCAGGCGCATAGAGGCCCTGACGGAGAAGGCATTTGGGAGCATAAGAACCAGTTTGTTGGACTGGCACATAGAAGATTAAGCATCATTGACATTGATAATGGAAAACAGCCGATGACTGATGAGTATGGGAATTGGGTCTGTTTTAACGGAGAAATTTATAATTATATAGAGCTGAGAGAAGAATTGGGATGTAAATGCAGGACAAACAGTGATACGGAAATAATTCTTCATGCTTACAGAAAATGGGGAGAAGATTGTGTATCACATTTTTCCGGAATGTTTTCTTTTGCCTTGTGGGACGAGCGGGAGCAGAAACTATTTTGCGCCAGGGACCCTTTTGGCATCAAGCCTTTCTATTATTGTATTGTGGATGATGAATTATATTTTGCGTCCGAAGCGAAAGCGTTACTTCCTTTTCTGAAAGAAATTAAGACAGACCGAAAGGCATTCAGCGATTATCTTGTTTTCCAGTTCTGCCTGGATGGAAAAACATTGTTTCATGATATACTGGAGCTGCAGCCGGCATTTTCCATGACAATATCGAGAGAGGAAGTCAGGAACAGAAGGTACTGGCAGGTATATTATCAACCTGATTTTTATCATACGGAAAAGTATTTTTTTGAGGAGATGGAAGGGTATTTCATGAATTCCCTGAAATATCATATTCGAAGCGATGTTCCGGTAGGCGGATATGTCAGCGGAGGTGTGGATTCTTCCATTACCTCTTCGATTGCTTCCGATTTATTACATCAGGATTTTGAAGGATTTACGGGAAAATTCAGTATTGGCGCGGAATATGACGAAAGTATGTATGCGCAGTCGGTAGCGGACCAGAAGGGATTTAAACTTTATCAGATTGATATTGGGGCGCAGGACTTTATCGAAAACATGAATAAGGTAATGTACCATTTGGACACGCCGGTCGCGGGTCCAGGCTCTTTTTCACAGTTCATGGTATCGGGGCTTGCGAGCAAACATAGAAAGGTGGTTCTTGGGGGACAGGGCGGCGATGAGATTTTCGGCGGATATACAAGATATTTAGTGGCCTATTTTGAACAGTGTATCAAAGGCGCAATTGAAGGCACGATGAATTCAGGAAAGTTTGTCGTTACTTATCAGTCAATCATTCCCAACCTGACAAGCTTAAAAAATTATAAACCCATGATAAAAGAATTTTGGAAAGACGGCTTATTTGATGCTTCCTATACGCGATACTATAAACTGATTAACAGAGCGCCGCAGATGGAGGACTGCATTTACAGGGAACAGTTGGGGAGTTATAATCCTTATACATCTTATGAGAAGATTTTTATCGCAGAGAATGTAGACAAAGACTCTCTGCTTGACCGTATGACACATTTCGATTTTAAAACATTGCTTCCGGCGCTTTTGCAGGTAGAAGACCGCATGAGTATGGCGCATGGCCTCGAATCCAGAGTACCGTTTTTGGATAAAAATCTGGTGGAATTTGCAGCAACAATTCCGGCCAATGTAAAAATGAAAGATGGAAATCTGAAATATATTCTGCGGGAATCCATGAATAAATATGTGCCGGATGATATCATGAACCGGAAGGATAAAATGGGATTTCCGACTCCTTTTGCAAAATGGGCAAAAAATGAGACCAGGGATTATATCATGGACATTCTTTCCTCGCAAAAGGCAGGGCAGAGAGATTTTATCAATAATAAAAAGGTCATTCAGAAAATTGATTCGGAAGGTTCTTTTGCCAGAAATTTATGGGGATTTTTCTGCCTGGAATTGTGGCAGACAATTTTCCATGACAGAGCAAATGAATATAGAAAAATGGTAGAGTAATATTGTTCAACAAATCAAATAAAAAGGGGAAAAGTGTAATTATGGAAAAAAAGAAAGAAAAATGTATTGTTCATGTTGGAAGGTATCATCGTAAAGACGATATTCGTATTTTTTGTAAAGAGTGTAACTCCTTATTGAATGCAGGATATCGGGTATGCTATGTGACGTCAGATGTATACGGAGACAAAGGACAATGTGAGGTGGATGGAATTCAAATCGGATTTTATGAGAATAAGAATTTTTATCTTAGTTTCAGACGGGACATCTTGCAAATCCTGAATCAACGAAAAAAATGGATTGATGAAGTTGTTGATTATATTTTATCGTTCAATCCCGATGTTGTCCATATACATGAATACGAGATTATTTTTGTTGCCAGGCCATTGCTAAAACGAAACCGTAATCTGAAGATAGTGTATGATATTCATGAAGATAACCCACGCCAGCAGGGGGAATGGTATCGGCGAAATAAAGGGGAGCGCACAGCGAGGATTGCAGAAAAAATTGTAGAGTGCAAAGAGCGGCGTGTAATTAAAAAGTCGGCAATCGTATTTAGTGCGACGGATTATATCAGCGCATTAATCAGTCCTTATCATAAGAACGTTCATACAGTTCGGAATTATCCGAAATCAGATGATATTATCTGTTCAAATGATGACCTGAAAGAAAGAGAAAACATATACTGTTATTCAGGCGGAATAACCGAAGACAGAGGGATTTCGCTGCTGACGAAGAATTCAGATGCCATCAAAGGTAAATTTTTGCTGGCGGGCAACATGGAAAAAACATACCAGGACGCATTGGCCAAAGAATATACCGATAAGTGGAACAGCAATGTGGAATACAAAGGGTACTTAACGCGGGAACAGATTAACGGTCTGTATTCGCAAAGTGTAGTCGGCATGTGTACATTACAATTTCAGCCTAATTACATCAATGCTCTTCCCATTAAGATGTTTGAATATATGGCGGCAGGAATCCCGGTAGTTTGTTCCAATTTTCCTTTGTGGAAGAAAATCGTAGAAGACGCGGAATGTGGAATTGCAGTAGACCCTTATGATGAGAAAGCGATTGTAGAAGCGGTCAATCTTTTACTTGGCGACAGAGACCTTGCCAAAAGACTGGGTGATAATGGACAAAAAGCAATCAGAGAAAAATACAACTGGGAGCATGAAGCGGCTACTATCGTGAACGCTTATAAAAATATTTAAATTCGAAAGAGAAAGGATTGCATATGGACAGAAACGTTGTTTGGGAATCAGCAGGAGGCGAAAAAATTCCGTTTGTGCAGGTGAAAGAGATTTTTCGTGAAAAAAGTTTGTGCTCTGATGCACAAGAACAGACGAAAGATACTTTTTCGTATAAATGGAAAAGAGAAAAATCTTACGGGGGGGGTATTTGGAAATCCGATTATCATGATTGGCTGAATCATAAATATTTTCCGAATGAAAACTTTAAGGCGGAGGATATTTTTATATCCGATTGTAAAGTTTTAGAAGCCGGCTGCGGCGCCGGCATGAGCGCAATCGCTTTGTTAGGGGATAAATTGCACAATTTAGATTATCTGGGAGTAGATATATCGGATTCCGTGGATATTGCAAGAAAAAAATTTGAAGAATACGGGTATTCTAAAAGAAGCAGGTTTATACAATGCAATTTGAACCATATACCTGTTCAGGAGGGGAAATTCGATGTTATCTTTTCAGAAGGAGTTCTGCATCACACGGATTCGACAGAACAGGCAATTTATGATTTGGCGCCATTTTTAAAGCAAAACGGATATTTTATGTTTTATGTGTATGCGAAAAAGTCTCCTATACGCGAGTTTTCGGACGATTATATCAGAGGCTGTTTTTCATCCAAATCCAATGATGAGACATGGGAGGGATTAGAAGCTTTAACAAAACTGGGAAAAGCGCTTGGAGATTTGAATATAGAAATTGATGTTCCGGAGAATATTCCTTATTTGGGCATACAGAAGGGAAAAATCAACTTACAGAGACTGTTTTATTGGAATATATTCAAATGCTATTACAGACCCGATTGGAGCATTGAAGAAATGAATCATGTAAACTTTGACTGGTATCGTCCGGCTAACTGCCACAGACAGACGCCGGAAGAAGTACGGAAATGGTGTGAAAATGCGGGATTAGACGTAAGCTATATGAATGTTGAGGAAGCCGGAATTACAGTAGTGTCAAGAAAAAAATAAAAATAAATAAGACATGGAGAAAGCAAATATGTGTGGAATTGCCGGGTATTATAACTTTAAAGGTGAAACAGACCGTGAACGTTTTGAAAATATGGTCGATATCATTGAGCATCGGGGGCCTGATGACAGAGGAACCTATTTTCAGGGCGGGCTTGCATTAGGACATCGAAGATTGTCCATTATTGATTTGAGCAAAGATGGACATCAGCCATTCTTTTACAAAGAACGATATGTAACGATATTTAACGGAGAAATTTATAATTATAAAGAGCTGCGCGCCGAATTGAAAGAAAAAGGATATCAGTTCCGCACCAAAACGGATACGGAAGTATTGACCGCGGCATTTGACTGTTGGGGAAAAGAATGTGTGCAGCGATTTAACGGGATGTGGGCATTCGCAATATTGGACAAAGAAAAAGAAGAGCTGTATTGTTCAAGAGACCGTTTTGGAATTAAACCATTCTATTATTATAAAGATGGCACACAATTCATTTTTGGTTCTGAAATTAAACAGATTTTATGTATGCTGAATGAGGACCCCGCTGTAAACCAAAAACGTCTTTTGGAATTTCTGGTTTGCGGCGACCAGGACTATACGGCGGAAACCATGTTTAAGGATATTATGCAGCTGCGTGGCGGATATGAGATTACGCTGAATCTGAAAAATAAAGAAATCCGATTAAACCAGTATTATAATTTGGAAAAGAAAAACATCAGGTATGATTCTTACAAAGCGGATTGTCATAAATTCAAAAAGGCGTTTGAAAACTCCATCCGGTTAAGAATGCGCGCAGACGTACCGGTCGGATATTGCCTGTCAGGCGGGCTGGACAGTTCTTCCATCGTAAGCGTTGCCAACGAATTGGTGAAAAAGTCCGGGAAAAAAGTGGAACAGCATGCGGTTTCCTCCTGCTTTGAGGACAAAGCGTATGATGAACAGGAGTACATTGACGAAGTCATTAAAAGTACCAATATTTATTCCCACAGAATATATCCCGACGGTTCGACGCTGTTTGATGAGGTGGACAAGATTATCTGGCATATGGATGAACCATTTGGAAGCACCTCCATTTATGCACAGTGGAATGTCTTCAGAGAAGCCAGAAAAAATGGTCTGACAGTTATGTTGGACGGGCAGGGTGCGGACGAGCAGCTTGCAGGGTATTCGGCTTTTTATGGCGTACATTTTGCAGATTTATTAAAGCGGCGTAAGTATATATCTTTCTGGAGGGAAGTCAGAGCATATAAGAAGCTGCGCGCTTCGACAGAAGCCCATGTAAACGCAAAACAGATTGTGCTTGCTGCGGTAGCCGCTGCACATGCGCCGAAAAATGTACACAATATTCTGAGCGAAACCTATTTGGCGTCACTGGGGCTGCCGTTTTCAGCAGAACAATTAAAAGAAGTGTATCAGGACAGAAATATTTATCCGATGGGCGATTCCAAACAGTATATTTTAGACAGTATGCAATGCGGCATGCAGGCGCTGCTGCACTTTGAAGACCGTGATTCCATGGCATTTTCTATTGAATCCCGTGTTCCTTTTCTGGATTATGAATTGGTGGAAGCAGTTTTTGAAACGCCGTTTGAGCATAAAATCAGAAAAGGAATTACAAAAGCGGTTCTTCGCGATGGCCTGAGAGGGATACTTCCCGATAAAATCCGCACCCGGTACAGCAAACTGGGATTTACCACACCGGAAGATAAGTGGATTAACGATAATTACGAACAGTACAGGAAGGAACTGGAGAACTCCTGTGAGGCGCTCGCTCCCTTGCTGGAGAAAGAGCGGGTTATGGAGTGGTTTGATAAAAATAAAGGAAAAGTAGCCAGAGGCGATTTTATGATTTGGAGGATTATCTGTGCGGGAAGATGGGCCAGAATCTTTCATGTCAATATGGTATAATTTTTACAGGAACGTATCGGAGGATTATCAGGATGTACGATATCATTATCATAGGCGGCGGCGTATCGGGAGCGGCTATCGCGCGTGAATTATCCCGTTATAAGGCTGAAATATGCCTGGTAGAAAAGGAAGAAGATGTTTGCAGCGGAACCTCTAAGGCAAACAGCGCTATTATACATGCGGGATATGATGCCGTGCCGGGCACATTAAAGGCGAAACTTAATGTGCGCGGAAATGAAATGATGGAGGAACTTGCAAAAGACCTGGATTTTCCGTTTAAACGAAACGGTTCCCTTGTTTTATGCCGGAATGAAGAAGATATGCCCGCTTTGCAGATGCTTCTTGAAAGAGGAACAGAAAACGGAGTTAAGGGGCTTCGGATACTGAATAAGGCGGAAGTGCTCACAATGGAACCCAATGCCGCCGATAACATTCATGCTGCCTTATATGCGCCGACAGGGGGAATTGTCTGCCCGTTTGAACTGAATATAGCATTAGCCGAAAGTGCATACATGAACGGCGTTGCGTTCAGGTTTCAGACGGAGGTGCAGGATATTAAAAAGACCCCGGACGGTTTTGCATTATACACAAATCAGGGAAAACTGGAAACGAAATGTGTAGTAAACGCGGCGGGTGTCTATGCAGATAAAATTCATAATATGGTGAGTGAGAAGAAACTCCATATAGTCCCGCGGGCCGGAGAATACTGTCTGATGGACAAAGGAACCGGAAGCCATGTTAGCAGAACGATTTTCACGCTGCCCGGGAAGTTTGGAAAAGGGATTCTTGTCACACCGACAATTCACGGCAATCTTTTGATAGGCCCAACGGCTGTTGATATTGAAGATAAAGAAGGAACGAATACAACGCGGGAAGGGCTGCGTCAGGTAATGGAAAAAGCTGCAGTCAGTGTAAAGAATCTGCCTGTATCCCAGATAATTACATCGTTTGCCGGTCTGCGTGCACATGCGGCGCAGGATGATTTTATTATCGGAGAAGCAGAAGATGCAGAGGGATTTATCGACTGTGCGGGAATAGAATCGCCCGGCCTGACAAGCTGTCCGGCGATTGGAGAAATGACGGCGGAATTGCTCAGAAATAAGATGGGACTGGAAGAGAAAGATAATTTTATTTCAACGAGAAAAGGAATTTTAAAACCGGCAAGACTCAGCAGAGAAGACAGGATTGCATTGATAAAAGAAAAGCCCGCATACGGTAATATTATCTGCCGCTGTGAAATGATTTCCGAAGGGGAAATCATAGACGCGGTTACGCGGCCGCTTGGCGCGAAATCTATTGATGGCATTAAACGAAGGACAAGAGCTGGAATGGGAAGATGCCAGTCAGGCTTTTGCCTGCCGGGAACAATGGAGATTCTTTCGAGAGAAGGGAAACTGGATATACTTGATATCGGTAAATCCGGCAAAGGTTCACAGCTGCTTACCGGAAGGAACAAGGATGTTTTGTAAGGAGAAAATAAAACATGGAAACATATGATATAGTGATTATCGGAGGTGGACCGGCAGGCCTTGCAGCGGCTGTCTCAGCCAGACAAAACGGCATGGACAGGATTGTCATTTTAGACAGGAATCCTGAGTTGGGCGGTATTTTAAACCAATGTATTCACAACGGTTTCGGACTCCATACTTTTCAGGAAGAATTGACCGGACCGGAGTATGCAGGAAGATTTATTAAGCTGGTAAAAGAAGCAGGCATTGAATATAGATTAAATACTATGGTCACAGATGTGACTCCTGAAAAAGTGGTTGAAGCAACAAACCGTGAAGACGGCCTGTTTCAAATTCAGGCAAAAGCAGTTATTTTGGCAATGGGATGCCGGGAGAGAGCCAGAGGGGCGCTCAATATCCCGGGATATCGCCCGGCCGGTATTTACAGTGCGGGTACAGCGCAGAGATTCATTAATATGGAAGGCTGTATGCCCGGCAGAGAGGTGGTTATTCTCGGCTCAGGCGATATCGGTCTGATTATGGCGAGAAGGATGACTTTGGAAGGTGCGAGAGTGAAGCTTGTTGCCGAATTGATGCCATATTCCGGGGGATTAAACAGGAATATTGTACAGTGTCTTGATGACTATGGGATTCCGTTAAAACTACGCCATACGATAATAGAAATCAAAGGAAAAGAACGGGTAGAAGGGATTGTTCTGGCGGAGGTTGATAATAACGGGAAACCGATTCCCGGCACAGAAGAATCCTGTTCTTGCGACACAATTTTGCTTTCCGTAGGTTTGATACCGGAAAATGAGATTTCCCGTAAAATGGGTATCGAAATGAATCCTGTGACATCGGGACCGAAAGTGAATGAAAGTTTTGAGACGAATATAGAAGGTGTATTTGCCTGCGGAAATGTTCTGCATGTACATGATTTGGTTGATTTTGTTTCAGAAGAAGCGGCAATTGCCGGGAAAAATGCGGCTATATTTGTAAAAGAAGAAAATGCGGAGAAAACGGCGGGACAGATAATCAGGCTGAATCCGTCGGAAGGGATTAAGTACATTGTTCCGGAAACAATTGACATCACGCGTATGGGCGAAAAGCTTACGCTGCGTTTTCGCGTGGATAATGTTTATAAAGACTCATATATAAGCGTATATTTTGATGAAGAAAGAATATTGCATCGAAAAACCCGGATAGCGGTTCCGGGACAGATGGAAAAGATTTCATTATCCAATGCACAGATTTCCCCCTATCCGGATTTGAAAACGATAACCGTAAAAGTCGAAAGAGAATAACCTTTTTTTTACAGGGGAAGCGGTTTGAGAAAGGCAGGGATTCGTATGGAAGAAAAAAAGTTGACATGTATTAATTGCCCGATGGGATGTTCACTTGTTGTCGAAATAGATGGAGATGAGGTTCTGCATGTGAGCGGAAACAGTTGTAAATTCGGAGATATTTATGCGCGCAGCGAAGTAATGAATCCAACCAGGATTGTGACTTCCACGGTAGAGGTGACAGGCGGAAATCTGGGATTTGTGCCTGTAAAAACAGCTGAGGGCATTCCCAAAAGAAAGATTATGGAGTGCATGAAAATGCTGAAAACGGTATGTGTATCAGCGCCGGTTCACACAGGAGATATCGTTGCCGAAAATATTGCAGACACGGGCGTAAATGTTGTTGCGACGAAGGATGTTGAGATGGTTTGATAATTATATAATGCTAAGCGCGGATTAAGCCCCGCTGCTTGGCATTTTTACAAAACGACAGAATAACGATTCCACCAGAGTAACGTTAAGTTGAACAATTTTCAGAAACCCCGGAGGTAAACTATGCACCCAATATCATCCTTATTTTTGTCCCAATCCTATCAGGACGCATGGGCGGATTACAGCCGCGCCCTTGTAAGTCCGCAGTTTGTGCATTGGGATTACGTTATTTTAACCGCGTCCAATGAGCAGCAGGCGGAAGGCTTTGAGGCACAGCTTGAAGAACGCCGGCAGGCGGGATTTCTGCCACCGGAGACCCGGTTTGCCGTTATTCCGGACCCGATGGGAAAACGGGTGGGCAGCGGCGGCGCGACGTTGGGCGTTTTAAAATATGTGGCGGAACAGACCGGAAAGACAGATTTTTCAGGGCTGCGTATTTTGGTGATTCACTCCGGCGGCGACAGCAAGAGAGTGCCCCAATATTCTGCGCTTGGGAAACTGTTTTCTCCCGTGCCGCATGAACTGCCGAACGGGCGGGCGTCTACGCTTTTCGATGAATTTATGATTGCGATGGCGACTGTGCCTTCGCGGGTCAGAGAAGGAATGCTGCTTCTTTCCGGAGATGTACTGCTTCTTTTCAATCCGCTTTTGATTGATTACTCCGGGAAAAATGCGGCGGCGATTTCTTTTAAGGAGAATGTGAAGACCGGTAAAAACCATGGGGTGTTTTTGCGGGGAGAAGACGGGAATGTCCGGAAGTTCATGCACAAGCAGACGGTGGAAACCCTGCGGGAATGCGGGGCGGTGAATGAACAGGACTGCGTGGACATTGATACCGGAGCCATTATTTTTTCCAAAGAAATGCTCGCGGCGCTTTATCGATTAATTTCCAAAGAGGGAAAATTCGACGGAGAATGCTTTGCGGAGTTAGTCAATGAAAAGGTACGGCTGTCGCTTTATGGAGATTTTTTATATCCGCTGGCAGCGGATTCTACGCTTGAAGATTTTTACAAAGAAACTCCGGAAGGCTCTTTTTGTCCGGAGCTTCAGGCAGCACGAAGAAAAATATGGGAAACGCTTCGGCCGTTCCGCATGAAACTCCTGCGGCTTGTCCCCGCAAAATTTATTCATTTTGGAACGACCGGGGAAATCCTGGAGCTGATGAGCAGCGGGGTGGCGGATTACATAGACCTGGGGTGGAGCAGGCATGTGGGAAGCAGTTTTGACAGCCAGGCGGCAGGCTACAACAGCGTTCTTTCCAGCCAGGCGGTATGTGGGCAGAATTGTTATCTGGAGGTGAGCTATGTCCATCATAAGGCGGAGCTTGGGGATAATGTGCTGCTTTCCTATATCGATGTTTATGACGAAAAAATTCCTTCCAATGTGGTAGTGCACGGATTGAAGCAGAAAGACGGAAACTTTGTGGCCAGAATTTACGGGACGGAGGATAATCCGAAGGCCGTTTTTCATGATAGCAAAGAAGACGGCGCGGGGGCGGACAACTGTCTCTTTCTGGGACTTCCGTTCCGTCAGCTTATAGAAAAAAACGGCATCACAGCAGAGGAACTGTGGGAGGAAGGAGAGGAGCATACCATTTGGAATGCCCGGCTTTATCCCGCCTGTGCGACGATTCGGGAAGCGCTTCGTGCTTCTTTGAACTTATATGCCATGACCCGTGGGAACGGGGATGTTTCAGAATGGAGAAGCCAAAAGAGAAAAAGTCTCTGTTCCGGCTTTAACGAAGCAGACGCGCATGCGCTGATTGCGTGGGAAAAACGCATGGGAGAGCTGGTACAGATGGACAGGCTTTCCAAGCTGATTCGGGCCGGGGGGCAGGCTGCCCAGGGCATTGAAATCTTGAAAACGCGAAAACTCTCACCCGTTCAGGAAGAATGGCTTGAAAAACATCTGCAGAGAGCGGATTTTGGTGAAAGGATGCGGCTGCATTATTATGTAGGAACAGCGCTTGGCGGGGCAGCAGGAGATAAGCAGATTGGCGAATGCTTCCGCTGCATCGGCGCGGAGGTGCTTGCATCCACACTGGAAAACCTGCAGGTAAACGGGGACTGCCGTATTGTGACGGAAAAACATCGGGTGTCCCTTCCCCTTAGAGTGAACTGGGGCGGCGGCTGGAGCGATACACCGCCTTATTGTAATGAAAAGGGCGGCACGGTTTTAAATGCGGCCATATTGCTGAATGGGAAAAGGCCGGTGGAAGTGGCGCTTGAAAGGATTCCCGAACCAAAGATTATTTTTGACAGCCGGGATATGGATGTGTATGGAGAGTTCGAGGAAATTACGGCGCTGCAGCAGACCGGTGACCCTTATGACCCTTTTGCCCTGCAGAAAGCGGCGCTTTTGGCCTGTGGCATTCTGCCCATGAAAGGCGGGAATCTGAAAGAAATATTAAACCGCATGGGCGGCGGTTTCTTAATGCGCTCAGAGGTAACCGGAGTGCCCAAAGGAAGCGGTCTCGGAACGAGCAGCATTCTGGCGGCCGCCTGTGTGAAAGCATTGCTTGAGTTTACCGGCATTTCGTATGACGAAGAGCAGCTTTACAGCACGGTGCTCTGCATGGAACAGATTATGTCCACAGGAGGAGGCTGGCAGGACCAGGTAGGCGGTATTACAGAAGGCATTAAATATACGACTGCCGCGCCGGGAATCCGGCAGAACATGAAAGTGCATCATATCCGTCTTCCGGAAGAAACGCAGAAAGAACTGGGTGAAAGATTTGCCCTGATTTATACCGGGCAGCGCAGGCTGGCAAGAAACCTGCTCCGGGATGTGGTAGGGAATTATATCGGTAACGAGCCCGATACGGTATATGCTCTAAATGAGATACAAAAGGCAGCTGCCCTGATGGCCTTTGAGCTGTGCAGGGGGCATGTGGATGATTTTGCGCGGCTGCTTGGCCGGCATTGGGAGTTGTCTCAAAAGATTGACAAGGGAAGCACGAATATTCTGATTGACCAGATTTTTGACAGCATTTCGGATTTGATTGATGGCCGGATGATTTGCGGTGCGGGCGGAGGAGGCTTTCTGCAGGTAGTTTTGAAGAAAGGAATCTCAAAAGAGATGCTTCACGACAGGCTGAAAGAAGTATTCCAGGACAGCGATATCGATGTATGGGACTGTGAGCTGATTTAGGGCGCATCATAAATATAACTGTCGCCAACCCAAAAAAAATGATGTATAATAGAAAAGCGTAAACTTGGCAGTCTGTGCTTCAAGAGATGCTTTGTGTCTTTGCGGGCATTTTTCCACGCAACAATATAATCGTCGAGAAATGATGGAAATACATGGAGGGAAAATCAATGATACCGGTAAATGAATTAGCAAGAGGATATAATCTGTACAGAGAGGAATACGAGGAAAAAGCCGTATCCGTGCTTCGAAGCGGATGGTATGTTCTCGGCAGAGAAGTGGAAGCGTTCGAACAGGAATATGCGGATGCACTGGGCGGAGACTGCTATTGCGCCGGAGTCGATAACGGACTCAATGCAATCAGACTGGGACTGCACGCATGCGGAATCGGCCCGGGAGATGAGGTAATTGTTCAGTCAAACGGTTATATCGCAACGATGCTTGGCGTAACGCAGAACGGAGGCATTCCCGTTTTTGTAGAACCGGACCGGTATCATAATCTGGACCCGGATAAGATAGAAGCGGCGATTACGGACAAAACAAAGGCAGTTCTTGTTACGCATTTATACGGACAGGCAACCCGGATGGACAAAGTTGTGGAAATCTGCAAAAAGCATAACTTAATGCTTTTTGAGGACTGCGCGCAGTCTCATTTTTCGAGCTACAAAGGAACGAATACGGGGCTTTTTGGCGACGCCGGCTTTTTCAGTTTTTATCCGACCAAAAATCTCGGCTGTTTTGGCGACGGCGGCGGTATCGTATCAAGGAATAAAGCGCTGATTGATAAAATAAAGACGTTGAGAAATTACGGAAGCGATTATAAATATCATAATATCGTACTTGGGTTTAATTCAAGACTGGATGAATTACAGGCAGGATTGCTGCGGGTGAAATTAAGCCATATGCCGGAGCTGCTTGCGAACAGACGGCATATCGCGGAAGCGTACCTGAAAGGAATTAAAAACCCGCTGGTTGAGCTGCCGCTTCTGGCAGAGGATGTCGTGCCTGTCTGGTATTTGTTTGTCGTTCGCGTGGAAGAACAGGCGAAGTTCAGAGAATTTCTGCTGCAGAATGATGTGCAGACGGATGTCCATTTCCCGACGCCTCCGCACATGCAGCCTGCGCTGGCTTATCTGGGGCATCATGAAGGTTCCTTCCCGATAGCGGAGAATTATTGTAAGACCGTTGTTTCCCTGCCGATGATGGATTATTTGTCGGATGAGGAAATTGATAAGGTAATCAGGGTGGTGAACGGTTATGAAGGATAGAAAATACTATTTGGTAGATATCCGCTGTGTAGAAGAAACGGATGGGAAACTGATTGTTGCCGAAAGCGGGAATCAGATTCCGTTCGATATCAAAAGGATGTTCTGTGTCAAAGATGTGGGAGCGGGACAGGAGCGCGGAACACATGCTACGAAGAAAACGAAATTGATTCTAATCCCGCTGGCGGGTTCCTGTGAGGTGGAAGTGGACACGGGAAGCAAAAAAGAAACGTTTTTGATGGATTCGCCTACCCGGGGATTGTATCTTGACGAAATGATATGGCGTACCATGAAGAACTTTACGCCGGACTGCGTTATGCTTGCGCTGGCGGACAGGGTATTCGATGCAAAAAATGAAACCTATAACGATTACAACGAGTTTATTGAGGCATTGCGGGCAGGGGAATAAGGATGGTGAACAGCATTTTTCCGGAAGCTGAAAAACAGAGCTTTAGCGTGCATTCCACAGAAGAGATTTTGACCTGGCTGGAATCGCGTAAAAATAATTTGAGTGTCTGGCTGGATAAAATTTCATTAGAAGAGTGCGCGCCGTGGTATTATGACGAAAAACAAGGCATGATTCGCAATACCAAAGGAACTTTTTTTCAAATTACGGGCCTCCGGTGGACCAAAAATAACGGAGAGACAGTGGAGCAGCCCATTATTTTGCAGGAAGAAATCGGATTCCTGGGCATTATCTGCTGTAAGATTCGCGACGTCTGGCATTATCTGATGCAGGCGAAAATCGAACCGGGCAATGTGAACAATGTGCAGGTATCGCCAACAATCCAGGCGACGAAAAGTAATTTCACGCAGCAGCATGGAGGCGCAAAGCCGCCCTTCTTAGAGTATTTTATCAACATGGAACATAGCGACGTGCTGGTGGACCAGATACAGTCCGAGCAGTCGTCGCGTTTTCTGGGCAAAAGAAACAGGAACGTCATTCTGATGCGGCATGAAATGTTGGAAGAGCCACCGACACACAGATGGATGACCCTGCCGCAGATAAAGGAACTGATGAAATATGACAACCTTGTCAACATGGACACAAGGACGGTATTGTCCTGCATTCCATACGTTCTGTTGGGCGAAGAAGGAGATGTTCCCTTCCAAAATAAACTATATTTCAGCCGGACGGCGGCTTCTCTTGACCGCCAGACGATTGTCAATATTTATAAACAGATTAATGATTTTAAAATGTTTGAAAGAGGAAAAATCGAGAAAATTCCGCTTTTTGGTTTGAAAGACTGGAAAATGGAGAACGGTGAGTTTCTTCATGTAAAAGGATATCCGTTCAAACTGATTTTCTGCAATATCGCAATTGAAGGGCGTGAAGTTACCGAATGGAAGCAGCCGTTATTTGCGGCTACCGGGATTGCCACTTTCGGATTGCTTTGCTGTGACGATGCCGGGATATTGAAGTTTCTGATAAAAGTAAAACCGGAAATAGGATGCTTTGACGGAATCGAAATCGGGCCTACGATACAGGAAGAAGCCGGGAGCATTGTGGAAGAAGACTGCGTTACCGCTCTTTTTCGGGAAAAACTGTATAAGAAAGAGGGCGTTCTGGTCGATGTCTTATTGTCAGAGGAGGGCGGTCGATTCTATCGCGAGCAGAACAGGAATGTTATCATTTCCGTTCAGAAAAAAGAAATTCCGGCGGTTCCGAAAGGATATGTATGGAGCGATTATGGAACAATGAATATATTGACACAGATAAATAACTGTCTGAATATTCAGCTCCGGAATCTGCTCTCGATTCTGGAAATTTAAAGGTTTTAGAAATCTAAAGGTTCTGAAAATGGAACGGTTTTGGAAATCTAAAGAGAGAATTTATCGAAAATTCGGAATGGAAATCTGAAAATGAAAAAGATAAGTACAATTGCAAAGCTTCAATTGGTAATCATCATTTATTCTATATCCAGTGTCATTGCGAAGGTGGTATCGAAACAACCCTTTTTTTCGTTGAAATTTTTCATTTGGGGCGGTTTGGAACTGTTGTTTTTAGCTGTTTATGCGATTTTCTGGCAGCAGATGATTAAAAAGATAGAACTGTCACAGGCTTATGCGAACAGGGCGATGGTTCTTGTGTGGTCGTTGCTGTGGGCGTTTTTTGGATTTCAAGAGCCGGTATCGATTCAGAACATTATCGGCGCGCTGCTGGTGATGGCCGGAATCGTCGTTATCAACTGCGGAGGGCCGGAAGTTCCGGACGGCCATTCTGTCTGAGTCGTTTGAATGCCTGTGAAAGGAGCAGGGCTGTGAAAATGCTGAATATCTATTTTCTGATTTATTTAATCGCCGTATTTGTTGCTTCTTTTTCTCAGATACTCCTGAAAAAAGCCGCGATGAATCAATATCCGAATAAAATAAGAGAATACCTGAATGTGTTCGTCATTCTCGGATATGGGATGATGTTTGTTTCGATGTTTTTGGCGATTGTCGCTTACAGGGGAATCGAGTATAAAAACGGAATGATTATTGATTCTTTGGGGAACGTATTGGTTTTAATTTTCAGCTATCTGTTTTTTAAGGAAAAAATCGGGCTGCATAAAGTTATCGGAATTTTCCTGATTTTATGTGGGTTTTTTGTATTTTATTTCTAAAGAGGTATCGCATTTTTAAAGAGGTATCGTTTTGCGGGACTTCGATGAAAGAAGCGTCTTTGGCATAGAAAAGTGATGTCCGCATAAGCGGACAGAAAGGAATCTCAATGAAGAAGATACGAATCGGGATACTGGGCGCGTCGGATATCGCATTCAGGCGTTTTCTGCCCGCACTAAAATCGGTGCGGACATTTGAATTTGCCGGTGTGGCGGTTGCGGATTACCGTGAATGGGGAGCCGGTTTGGATGAAAAATCATACGAACCTCTGCTGGCGGCAAAAAGAGAAAAGGCGCAGAAATTTATTGATAATTACGGCGGAAAAATTTATGTTGGATATGAAAATCTGATACGGTCGGAAGATGTGGACGCCGTTTATATTCCGCTTCCGCCCAGTCTGCATTTTCGGTGGTGTCAGGAAGCTCTTTCGGCAGGAAAACATGTTTTGTCGGAAAAGCCCTGTACAACGAGTCTGAAAGATACGATGGAACTGGTCGATTTGGCACAGACAAAGGGCCTGGCTCTTTATGAAAATTATGCGTTTGGCCTGCATCGGCAGATTTTCAAAATCAGGGAATTGATAGAGGAAGGGAAAATCGGAGAACTGCGATTGATTCGTTCCGCTTTTGGATTTCCTTACCGAAGCGCGGCGGACTTTCGTTACGACCAAAAAATGGGCGGCGGCGCGCTCTTGGATTGCGGCGGATATGTATTGAAGGCGGTTCAGCTGTTTACGGGCGGCGACGTGGAAGTTGTAACATCGGCGCTGCATTATACGGACAGGCATGATGTCGATATGTACGGAAGCGCTGTTTTAATCGGTAAGAACCAGGTGGAAGCGCAGACTGCGTCACAAATTGCGTCGCAGATTGCGTCGCAAATTGCGTTTGGTATGGACAATTCTTATAAATGTGAACTGGAAATATGGGGAAGTCAGGCATGTATTTTCGCGCCGAGGATATTTACTCCTCCGGCGGAAATGGAAACGCAGATTATTGTAAAGGGACAGAGCGAGGAAATCATAAAGGTGATGCCGGATGACCAGTTCGCGCATGCCATAGAATATTTTGGCTCCTGTATAGAGAATCCGGAGGCACGGGAAACGGCGGGAAAAGAGATTCTGGCGCAGAGCAGGCTGGTCGATGAAATGGCGGCGAAGAATATTCTGCGGCTAAGTTGATTGGCCGATAAGGTGAAGGCGAAAGAATATTCTGCGGCTAAGTTGATGGGACGATAAAACAGGAACGAAGAATAATCCGCAAAAATGACACAAATGTCATATGCACGGTGGAGGAAATGAAAAATGGATATTAATGAAACATCCAAAAAAATGAAAAGCAGACATCCGTGGGAACTGAGCAGAACCAAATGTGTCTTGAAGTCGATGGATTCGTATTTGACGGATATTCACAGAAACGGAGAAAAAAAGCGTTATCTCAATATTGGCGCGGGGGATATGTATTTTGACAGGGCGCTGATGAAAAAGTGGAAAAAAGATGCGCTGTACGCTGTGGACATCGGATATGCGGAACAGGAAAAACAGGGCAGCAGGGTTCATAAATATAAATATCTCGAAGAAATAGAAGAAAATAACTTTGACTATGCGCTGATGATGGATTCTCTGGAATATATGGAAGATGAAGTCGAATATGTGAAAAAATTGTGCGGCAAGCTGAAACCGGGAGGAATGATTTTTTTTACACTACCGTCTTTCCAGAAGTTGTTTTCGGAGCATGACGTCATTGTAAAGCTTTTAAGAAGGTATGACAGAAAAAGCTTTGCGCGCATCATCGATGAAATTCCTGAAATCGAGATTGTGGAAGAACATTTCTTTTACTTTTCTTTGCTGTGCGTAAGATGTCTGCAGAAGTGGCTGCATCTGCCAATCGACCCGAAGCATGAGGTGACGACCGGGTGGAGATTTGAGGAAAAGGGAATCGTCACAAAACTGGTGACGGGATTTTTGAATCTGGATTATCGGACAGGCGCTTTTTTAAATAAACACAATATTTGGCTGCCGGGGCTGTCTTTGTTCATTGTGTGCAGAAAGGACAATCGGAATGAGTAAGATATCTATCATTATACCTGTTTATTGGAATGAAGATACACTGGAATTGTTATATGATGATTTAAAAGAGAAGGTTTTAGGACAGTTGGAAGATTACGAACTGGTTTTTGTGGACGATGGCTCCGGCGATAATTCCTGGGAAATCATCAATAAAATCAAAAACCGGGATGACCGGGTAATCTGCGTGAAACTGTCGAGAAATTTCGGGGAGCATTCCGCTCTGCTAGCCGGATTATCCGTATGCACCGGCGACTGCGCGGTCACAAAACAGGCGGATTTGCAGGAAGATTCGGAAATTATTCTGGAGATGTATGAAAGCTGGAAAAAAGGAAACAAAGTCGTGCTGGCCGTCAGGGAAGAAAGAGACGACAGTTTCGCTACAAAATTTTTTGCCGGTCTGTACTATAAACTGATGCAGAAGTTTGCGAATAAGAATATGCCTTCGGGAGGATGCGACTGTTATCTGCTGGACAGGCAGGTAATCGAAGTCTTATTGAAACTGGATGAGAAGAACTCATCATTGACGCTTCAGGTTTTGTGGGTCGGATTTAAGACGGATAAAATTTATTTCCATAGAAGGGAAAGAGAAATCGGAAAGGGAAGATGGACCTTTGCCAAGAAATTTAAGCTTGTACTGGATTCTATGATTAGTTTCTCTTATGTGCCGATTAGAATGATGTGGATAATCGGAATCCTGTTTTTTGTGTTCTCGGTCATTATGGGAATCGAAGTTTTCATTGAATGGTTCACCGTCGGGACGCCGGTTGCCGGCTGGCCCTCGCTGATGTGCGTGGTATTGTGTTCTTCCGGCCTGATTTTACTGATGCTCGGGATGCTTGGAGAATATATCTGGAGGACGTTTGACGCGGCGAGAAAAAGACCGCCGTTTATCATTGATGAAGTAAGGAAATAGACTGGCTGAGAGAAGGGCATGGGTGTTAAATTGAATTTTGCATTTTATATCAGCAATCACGGGTACGGACATGCTGCGAGGAATATACCGCTGATAGAGAAACTATGGAAAGACAACAGAAATAACCGTATCTTTATCAAGACGGATTCGGAAAGAATTGCGATGATAAAGCGCAATCTGACACACTGTGACGAGCGGCTCGTATACTGCGAAGGATATCGGGAATGCGGCGTTCTTTTTCGGGAAGGGTGTCTGGAAGTGGATGCCGAAAGGATGCAGCGTGAAGTGAAGAAGGAAATCGCGTCTTGGGCAGGGCTTATCGAAGAAGAAAAGAAGTTACTGATAAGAGATAATATCGACGTCGTTGTTTCCGATGTGACGCCCTGGGTATTGTTGGCGGCAAAAGAATTAAAGATTCCCAGTGTTTTGATTTCAAATTTCACATGGTATGACCATTATCGGTTATATCTGGGAAAAGAATACGCCGACCCTTATAAAGAATGTTATGCGTCGGCGGATAAAGCCCTGTTATATGAGCTGCATGTGGAGCAGATGGCCGAATACTGCGGACAGAGCGAAACGGTATCGCTGGTTGCCAGAACCGGGAATTTTCATAAGGCTGAAGAGATTCGCCAAAGATACAGGACGCCAATCGTATTTGTCAGCGTAGGCATGTCGGTGTCTTTAACGGAAGAAATTGATGTGGAAAATCTGCCGTATACTTTTATCGTGACGCAGGGTGTTCGTCTGAAAGGCTCAAATGTAGTGTCGCTTCCGGATACCGTCATCAATACGATGGACTACATTTCCGCAAGCGAATATGTGGTAACAAAGTGCGGCTGGTCTACCGTGTCGGAAATTCTCCTGAGCGGAAAAAAATGCGCTTTGCTCGCGTACAGCGATTCGTTGGAAGAAAAGGCGCTGCTTGCGAAAGTGATAGCGCGAAACAACGGCATAAAGATATCTTTTGAGGATTTCCGGGACAATCTGGGCGGCATGCTGCGGCAACTGGAAAGTCTGGACGGCGATTACAGTATGTACCGGGATGACAGGGAGCGGATTGTCAGGGTGATTTGTGGGATGGGGAGATAACAAGAAGATACTCAGTGCGAGAGCTATATTTCATGCTTTCTACTGATATTGAAATAAGTGTACGGGACTTTTCATGATTGCCGGCCGTTTACGGGGCGCTGTCCTTACTTTGTGATTGCGGATGTATGAAGAGGCATAAATAGTTTTCAGAAAGGACTTGCTGAAAAGTGAGAGTTTTATATCATACGAATAATTCGCGTATTGCTTTTTGGTAGGGAGAAAAAGGCAAATATTGAAAATACCTCTTTCGCTTTGGAATGGATGCAGTTCCTACAGGATTGTTACAGGTTATTTAGCAAGGCATTAGCTTTCTGATGCCGGGTATAGTTACACAGGCCAGCGTAGAACTATTTTGATACGCCTTACATTTTCTCCGTGATTAATTGACCGCAATTCATATTATCATTTTTATACGAATAGAATAAATATGCCTGATAACCCTGTTCCAGTAAATTTTCCCTAAATTCCAGCATTCGTTCTACGGAAGCGCCGGCAATCCCATTCATTTCACTGGCCTGCGTGATATTAATTCTGGAGATTCTTATAACCAGTTTATTTTTTATTTCGTTAAATTTAGTGATAAAAGCAGTAAAATCCTCATTCGAGTCATTAAATCCTTTGATAAGAATATAATTTATTTTGAATTTATCGATACTCGATTGTTGAATCATTTGAATTATTGTATTTATATCGCATGTATTTTTTTTATAGTATGGGATTATATTTTGGGCTTTTTTGGTATCATGCGTAATATAGGTAACTTGAATCGTTCTGAAATTTATAAAAGTGCTCAGCGATTCTATTTTTGTCAGCATTGTTTCTGTCCAGAGACAAGACGATACAGAAAAACAGATGCTGCTGTAATTATCATGGATTTTATGTAATAATTTTTCAACCGTATTTATCGTAAAATACAAATCGCCGATTCCCATCATGGAAACCAATATGTTTTTCTTTTTCTCAAGATGATTATGATTCATAATATAGGTAAATATTTCGTAAATTTCTTCCACTGGCAAAGCATGAGCATTCACAATTCGGGAAGACGCGCAAAAGCCACACTTCATTTGGCAGCCATAACTTGATGGCAGTTCAATGACATGTTTTTTTTCTTCCAGATGATTTCCGGTTTTCAGATAATGAATGAAATAACCAGCTTCTATGTATTCCTGTCCATTTACGAAGATATATTTGCTTGTTTTTTCAAAATTCCAGCCGTTTCCAACATAATGATTTTCAGTGATATATTTATTATATAATGTAAACATTTTGATAACCGTATCCTTTCACTTGCTGTTTTTCTTCTCCACATAGTTATCCAGCCAGGTATTTTTGTCAGCGCTTAACAATACATGTTCAAAGTCTCTTGAATTATTCATTTCCATATTTGCAGGAACGTTTTAATACAAACATCAGGTTATTGCTGTTTTCGACATAGGTAAAGTAGGGAGCGATGATAATTTCGATATCGTTCGCATTATATAGATAAGGCAAGTTGTCTACTTCGTATATTGTTAATTTTACATCTTTTTTTATAATATATCTATTCTTTTCTTTTTTTATGCAGGCGGGAAAAATCTCTTTTTCTAAGAATTCTTGCAATAATTTTTTTTCAATTTCTTCTTCGCCGTCAAGCTTTTTATAAATAATAAAATTTATTTCTCCCTTTTCTTTAATCATTCTGATAATATTTTTTTTAAATTCCTCTTTGATACCATTGCCCAACCATCTGTTTAACGTTCTGCCGGAAATGGTCCATTCTTTGTTCGATGATTTCGCAAATTTAATCCAAAAGTCACGTTCAAATTCTGACCGTTCCTTAATTTCAAGAACTCCTTTCGATATTTTTGAATCAATTGAAGAAATAAGTTCCCTGAGTGCATTGGCCTGCTCCATTTTATTATCAAAGACAAAGGCCGAAAGAATAGAAAAAATCGAAGAGGCAATTATAGAAGAAATGATTCCTAATAAAATTGCCTTTATGTCACTGTTATCTATAGTTATATAAATAACAGGCAGCACAATGATAAGAATAATTATGATACATATGATAACTTTTTTCTTGGTTTTATTCATTTTTTCTCCTTAGTAGTATTTAATTATGACTGAGCTCATTTCCAATTGCATTTAATAGAAAGTAAGCAGGAAAAAATTTTTCAATATTGATATTGATTATACACTTTTTACATAAAAGAATATAAAAATGGCAAAAAAAGACAAAAAATCAGAAAAAATAGATAGCATAAAATTTGGAAAAGAACAAATTGTACGAAATTCTGTTAAATTACAATATTCTCAAATAGAAAAATTCTTCCGGCTAAAAATACGAGATACACCTTGAACTTTGTCTATACTGCGTCATATAATATTTTTTAGCGGTAAGATATAGCGATTCCGAAAAGAACAAAATATACTTATCCGCTAAGATTCATTAAATCCTTAATATGGTCTGCTGTTTTACAACAAAAAAAATAGTAGTTTATCATTTTATTTCATTTCAAAGTGTTTCCTGCGACAATGTTTTGTTGTGTGATACCATTTGTAACAACATAAAAATGGAGGAAGTCTGCGCATTGAGGAATCCCTCCCATTGGACAATGGTCACTTCCCCGGATTTTGTCTAAAATTTCTATTTTTTGTCTTTTTCGGCAAAAATAGCATTTTTTTGGCAAAATTTGCATTGCATAATTGTTTTTATTTATTTACAAATTGTTTATAATAATAATTGGCAGGGAATTGATATTAATTGTTTATATTTAAAAAATAAAAACAAAACAATAATAGTATCTATTGAATTTTTGTGGATATTATGATATGATAATATTGGTTTTTTATTAATACATGTGGGAGGAACATACGTATGGAACAATATAAGAAGCCTATCTATATAACAAGAAAAGATACAGATTTGGCCAGCGATAAAATAAGACCATACGGAGAACGCATCGGTGTTTTTTCCGAGGCAAAAAGGAAAGCGGTTCGTTGGAAGCTGCTTAGAATTCGTAAGGAAAGCGCTAATTGAATATCTGATATCATCGGACTGCCCTCCAGAAATTTTTGGAGAGCAGTCCTTTTTTATTTCCTGGGAAATTGCTGTATTAGAAGCGAAGGCCAGACGAGAATTTATTGCGTAAATTTCAAAAACGCAAGCTGCGGAGCTTGCTCTTTTTATTGTCAGAATGAATTTAGGAACCGGGAGGAGAAAAGAGATACAAATGAAAGCGGATAAAAAAGAACAGAAATATGATACCAGTTATGTACAAATGATTCGCAATAATAATGTAGCGGCCGGAAAGGGGAGTATAGAAGGGTATGATACGTACTTTATGCTGGATTATTTTGACTTGTTATGCCATCGGAAACTGACAGGAGATGATAAAGTATATAACAAGTTTTGGAATATTAATGACGGACAGGTTCCAAAAGAATGGAATTATAAAGCGGCTTGCAAGACGTTGAGTCTGTATCGGAAATCGGATGGAAAAGATGATATATTTGAATTGAAAAAGTCTGTTGAGGGTTTATCAGGAAGGCCTTTTCTTGGCATTATTCAGATATATTTTGAGCATAGGGTTTATCAGAAGGAGCTGGATGTTGAAGAAGCGCTTGAGGCGTGTGAAGAAGAGATTTCCAATTGTATTGCCCAAAATGGGTATTTGGTTAATAAAGAAATTGATTACAGAATATATCGCAGCAGTACGAGCGGGGATTTTTGTCTGGTTATCCGCAGCGCGCAAATAAAAAGTATTTTTAAAATAGCGACGCTGCTAAATAATCTGACGATATCTTATGGCGATGAAAAGTTCCGGTTAAATACCTATACGAATGTTGGAATAGAGTGCCCTGTTCAGGGAACCTTTCAGGAGGGCAGGCTAAACATTAAGGACGAGATGATAGCAAAGAATGATAAATGTGAGTTCGCGTTACGTTTTACAACTGGAAATGATTTTGCCACCCAAATATATGATGCAATAACAAAGGAAAAGAATAGTCAAATAAAAATTGGACAGATGACAGGATTATTTGGGAGATACGATTTTTTGCTCTATCTTCCAATGGCAGATTTTGCCCGGATATATCCTGCGTTATGCAAAAGCAAGGTGGTGGGCGGTCATGTGGAAAAATATATACAGAGTGATGATGGAAATATCGTTATTACGGAACTGTTGAAAGAAGGAATATTAAAAAAGGAAATAAAAGTTATCAATGAGCGTGTGCTTGTTCCGCTGGAAGAGGAAGTTTTTCATATGCGGGAAACGGAGCACTCTCAGATAGATTGTGAGAGCAGGCGTGATAACGAAAATGTTCAAAAGTCTGCAGGAGAGGATGTACAGGAAAATAATCAGGAATTTATCGGTGAAATGAAAGCCTTCTGGGAACTGGAAAAAATATTTATGGAAGAAAGAAGGACTTTCATCAATATCAAACGAGAGCTTTTAGAGGTAATTCGGACTTATGTGCCGCAGGGAGTGGAGAATGATTCCTATGTGAATTGGAAAATTCTGATTACCGATTTGAAAGTCATTTTTAAGTGTATTAATGAATGGAAAATATCTTATGAAAAATTGGAAGATAAAGTAGCCTGTAAACAGTCCAGAGAGAAATTTTTCCAGGATTTAAGGCTTGATATTGACGCTATTAACCAGTATTACAAATTTTTGCAGAATGTCAATGCGCAGACGTGGCAGGCTCCGTTATATGAGATTCAGACACAGCTTGACGCTGAAAAAATGATGGTTGCATACAGAGAGCTTTTGTATGAATATTTTTCCGTATACAGAAGCTATTGCAGGGAACAGGATAGAGAGGATGAACGGCATAAATTTTATCCGCTTGTTTACCCGGATATGTCGATTGACAGGGCATGCGCGATGGTTCCGTTTCTTGGAGAAGGAAGTGGAAGAGCCAGTTCCAGACTCCTGGTCTGCCGCGTTCCTTCTTTTGAATATTATGGCCGGATGTTTGATATGGTTCCCTGGATTTTGCACGAAGCGTCACATTCGATAAGAACGATGAATCGTAAAAAAAGAAATAAATTTATCGTGCTGTACATCGTAAAGACAATTTCCCTGCAAATGATGTACAAGTTGTTAAATAAATATTCCAATGATTTCGGTTATTATGATATTGGCTATCTGGAAAAAGATATTATTGAGCATATGACCCAAAGTATGACGGAAGAGTTTTATGCGTATTGTAAAGAAAAGAGCAAAGCGGTGCATGAACTGGAAACGGGGCATCTGGAAACGGAATTATTAGAATTTCTGTACCAGATTTTTGACCAGAATATTACAAATGTGGAAAAAGACAAAGGGGTCAGAGACATCAAAGCCATTCAGGCGGCTCTGCTTTGCTATGCAGGGGAACTAAACCTGTTGGATGAAAGCGTTTCAATAGATAAAGCGGAAGTGGTTGACGGAGAGATAGTAAATAAGAAAATTGAAAGAACGCTGGTTGAGGCAGTAGCCGGATGTGAAGAAGGAGTGGATGTTTTTTTTGCCATACTGAAAAAGATTCATGATGCCTGTTATATAATAGCATTTGAAACGGTTCCTTCAGAGGATTCGTGGAAGCTGTTAAGACTGGAGAGCGATTCCTTTGATGAAATATTACATCAGAGGATTGAAGATATCAGCGTTTTGAAAGAACTGCAGGAAGATGGACGGATAAGGGACTATCTGTTTAAGATGCGTGATTTACATCGACTTTACGGAACATGGAAAAAGAGCGATAAAAAAGATGTTGGAAGAACGCTGAGAAATAAAATATGGTCTGCCTGTGTTTTGCCGATTCGAAGAAGCATAGAAAGCGGCTTTGCGCGCAGCGAGGGTTTCGTAGAATTGTACCGGATATTCAACATGATATTTGGCAGCGGGGAATCCCGGGAAACGAAGGAATGCGAGAGAATCGGAGCTGAATGGAATATACTGGTGCAGGAAGAAGTATATCATCTGGAACAGAGAGCCGTGACGATTTATCGGGAAACGTGTGCTGATTTGTACACAGCAGCAGCGCTAGGTTTTAGTGCATTTGGTTATTGCCGGCAGATATTTCAGACCGCGAGCGATGCCGGCGTAGAAAATGGAGGAGAATGGTCCGAGGCAGTTAATATACACAGATTTCGTTTTGTAATGGCGGTTCTTGCAGGATTTGAATACAACAAAACAGGAGAGGAGAAAAATATTTTTCTCAAAAAGGATGCCGTATGGATTTGTATGGAGAAGGTGTTAAAACAGGGAGAGGAATATTGTATTGCGTCTTTGGAATGTGCCAGAAAGAAACTCAGTGAAACGGACTCATCCCAAAAGAAGAAGGCCATTCAAAGTATTTTTGACAATCTGAAATATAATATTCAGGGTATTTTCTCTCTTTTTACAAAAGAAGAATCGGTAGAGGAAAGTTTAGAGGATTCTTTATTGGAATACTGTCTGGAACCGGACCGACTGAAAGAGGAGAGAATCAAGGATATTGAAGATGAAGAGAAAAAGAATCTGGAAGAAATCAGGGATATAATAAACCTGATACAGGAAGAGCTGGAAAGTCTCCGCCATATTATGTACCGGATAAAGTGTTTTATATCATTGTTGAATCTCGTTCTGGAAGATGGAAAAATTATTATTGGCAAAGCAGAATATGAGCATTTTATGGAAGCGTATAAAGCGCATTGGGAAGGATGCAAAGGGGTGCGGGAAAAGGAAGTCTACAAGGTGGTTTCAAAGTTCTATAATGTGCCGCAGTCCGCACTTGATAAAACACATGACAGAATGTTGGAAGACACGCTGGACTTTATACAGATGTACTATTATAAAAACAGATTCCGTATTATGCTGCATGAGGAAGGGAAAGGAACCAGATAGATGAATACAAAGCCCATACATAAATATTACGCTGATTCGCTTGAGCAGATATTGCAGTATATAGATAAAATAGGGCATTATTACAAGAAGGATAATATTCTGAAAGTATTATGGTTTCGGGGACATGAATATAATTATTTTAATCTGGAACCTAATTTGTTCAGGCAGGCGGAATATCTTTATAATGGCTCGAAGACATACAGCAACAACCATTTGCGGGAAGACTATCGATATCAGCATTTTATGGCAAGAAATTTTGATAAATTGGATTATCGGGAGCCTCGTTCCGTGTTTGAATGGCAGGAAGTCATGCAGCATTTTTTCTCTAAAACAAGGCTCATGGACTGGAGTGAATCGTTGTTTTCCGCATTGGAATTCGCGCTGGAGTCTTATATGATACCGTATAAAAATCTGGAAATTTCTGATAAACGGCATAAGATGCAGCCAACTTTATGGATTTTACAGCCAAATATATTGAATACCGCAGTTTATGACGCATTTTTAGAAGGAGAAGGTTTTCCACTGTTGAAACGCGCTTTGGGAAATTTGGACAAATACGCCGAGAAAATAGGCAAAGAATTGAAATCGAACAGAGAAATTTATTTTTCACTGAAGGACCCGAAAGAACAAAACTTTAATAATATTGTCAGTGTCACCGCTTTGGAAGATTTGAAACGCTCGTATGCGGGAAATGAAGAAAATGCCCTGAGAAGAATGGAGCTGAATCCATTTTTTTATCTATTGTTGCGAGTCTATGCGGATGGAGTTCCTGTAGACTATGGAACTGTACCGCCATTGGCGATTATTCATCCGTACCATAGCCAGAGAATCAAAGCGCAGAAAGGTGTTTTTACCGTGTCGCCTTTTTATATTCCGGGTAAAAAGGAAGAACAAATTAAAGAAATGGGCGTCAGGTTTACCCCGATTGCTATGGAATATATGCCGGCCTGCCAGGAGTGCCTGTATGAAATACAACTGACGAATCCGGGGAAAATAGCTGAGCAAATGCGGACTATTGGATACAGAAGCAGCGATTTATATCCGGATACGCAAAGAGTTGCCCAGGATATGGAAAATACGGATTTTACAGCTTAAGCTAAGTATTATGGCTGGTAAAAAACAAGGAGGTTGTTGCAAAACTATTCTCCACCACGCCCGGAAGCAGAGAATAAACAGAACAGCCAATCTGCTTTTCAAACAGCTCCTTAAGCTCTAAAATTTTTTTCCACCTGTCGATGGTTGCCGGATGAATCCCGTAACGTATTGTCACGTCCACGAATCTTTTTTCCAACAGGCAGAAGCCCGTCGGCAGGGCCAGGGCGTCACATAACTGCACCAGCCGGTCATAATCATCGTAGACAGCGTTTGCGACAAATTCTTTCATAAACAGGTAATCCTCATCGCTGATATCAAACGTTCCGATAGAAGTATTGATATCCTGTATCATGAACGCATGGGAAATACATATTTGCGCTGCCTTTTTCCATCCGCGTTCCATGCAGTAACGATAACCGTCTATCAGATGTCTTTCTGAACTCACACCGGCATAACGTCCGATATCATGTAACAGCCCGAAAAGATAGGCCTGCTCGGAGGACAGATTTTTACAATGCGATGCGATAGCCTTACAGGCTTTTGCTACATAACGGGAATGGTCTGTCCATGCGCCCGGATTGGATATGGCCGCTTCTTTCAGCGCCTGTTCTGCGGTCTGTATGCTTAATTCCATTTTTCCCTCACATTCCGCCGCGTAAGCGGCATTTTAATTGGCGGAAACGATAGCCGATTGACTTTACAGGTATCATTATAATGCGGTCAATGTGGAAAAAATATTGCATTTCTGCCTTTATCTATCACAATCCTGCCATTTTTTCCGATATTCTGACGGTGTACAGTGTGCGTATTCCCGGAAGACTTTTCCAAAATAGCTGCTGCTCCCCAGACCGCATGTATGACCGATATCCGTAACGGATGTCTGTCCCCCTGCCAACATCCGGCAGGCCGCCTGCAGGCGGTAAGCCCTTATATACTCTGCGGGTGTCGTATGCAGACAGTCATGGAAGACACGGAAACATTCCCGTTCACTCAGGTATGCTGCCGCCGCAAGTTCCGGGATGGAAATTTTCTCACGGTAATGTTCATGAATGAATATCATCATAAGCTTTATCTTATCATTGCTTTTGTCGGGTTTTCCTTTTTTCTCCTGCAAAGGGAGGGATAACTCAAAAAGCAGTAACCATATTTCCGACAGGGCTTCCCGTAGTTTTATCTCATATCCAGCCTCCTCTTCGGAAAAGCGAAATGCTTCCAGAATCAGCTTCAGGATTTTATCCTCTGCCGCATTACCCGGAAAAAAGGGAAGTAATTCAATTTGCGGGGCTGTCGTTACCGGCGTGATATATTTTTGTTCAATTCTGCTTCCCTGTTCTCCGGCAAGCAGAGAAACATCAAAGATATGAAGCAGCTGGATATTTTTCTCGGTCTGTGACACTGCTTTTGTCATATGGAGTACGTTGGAATTTACCATGCCGCCGCTGCCGGCGGGAAACAACAATTTTCCGCCCGGCGTATCGTATTCAAGGCTGCCGCTTTCCATGTAAAAAAGCTCCACCGTTTTATGCCAGTGCCACGGCACATAACGTCCCGTATACTTATCGAGTTCCGCTCTCGAAGCGATATAGGGGAAATCACTGGCGAAACCGGGAAGCAATTCTTCCTTGCTCCCGGTGTAAAATTCAATGCTTTGTATATTCTTCATATCTGCTCACCCGCATAACTGTAATGCTGTATGGAATTGATGAATTAAATATACTGGAACAGGCCGGGAATTGTCAATCGATAAGGGGTGTTCAGTGTTTTTTATCATCAAAGAAATTGTTGTCTGATATCATTTATGGCAACAGGTATTATATCGCGAAACGTGTGTATGAGAATTTCGAAAACCTGAAACGAAATATAGTAAAGGCATCTTGCATATCATGATAGTGAGCAGTATGATGAAAATGCAGTTATGCGTTATAATACATATGTTATAATGACAACAACTCTGTTTCATGCAGACGTCCGTAAGACGCTGGAACGGTTCATGGCCTGGAAGTTTCCTTTTATATCGCCGCAGGTTTTCCGGGATATGGACCTGATGTTGAAGGAATTGAAATGATTTGGTCTGGATATAATAAAAGAGCTGAATGAACTGGTGAGTCCCGAATTTGTGAACGAACTTCAAAAGATGGAGTGGCGTTCTCTGGATGGCATCATACGGCATCCGTATCATTTAAGGCGGGAGGAGAAGGAAATGGAAACAAAAACGAAATATTTCGGATATGATGAAGACCGGATTTCGGAGATTTTCCGTAACAGCAAGGCACAGGTGGATATCAATACCAAAATTGATGGGGCATTGACATTATCTCAGCTGGTTGAGTCAAGCAGTCGGTTATTAAAAGAAAATGCAGATTTCCTGAGGGAAATCTATCATAATCTGGACGAATAAAGCGCCCATTCACAACATATCTATGTACCGAAACCTGTTTTATTACATTTCACGGTGTATCAACAAACAATAATTTGTTGTGTGATACCATTTGTGACAACATCGAATGAATGGGGAAAAGCCTGCGAGGGACTTTAGTGTATACCGGAGACGGCAGGCAGACGGTATGGAATGAAAACGCTGAACACAATTCTGAGAGATTTAAGAGAAGACCATGATATCAAACAGGATACCATCGCAAAA
Source organism: uncultured Lachnospiraceae bacterium (assembly GCA_910578475.1). Taxonomy (GTDB): domain Bacteria; phylum Bacillota; class Clostridia; order Lachnospirales; family Lachnospiraceae; genus UBA3282. The sequence continues at coordinate 161,987 of CAJTRK010000001.1, forward strand.
TTTTTGGGCGTTTCTCAGCAGACATATTCTAATTATGAAAACGGACACCGCGAAATTCCTGTTATGGTCGTAAAAGAACTTGCAAAATTCTATAAGGTCAGTACTGATTATCTGCTGCGCTCTGATACGAGCTATCTCGGAAGTCTGAATATGAATGCTTCTTATGTCGATGATATTACAATGCACGACATTGTTTTCGATATCCAGACATTGGAAGAAGCAGAACGTAAAAATCTGGTAAAATATATTCGTTTCCTGCATCAGGACAATAAATGAATCCCATAATTGTTGTAAACCATAAATATCAACATGTATATGTTGTATTAACTTGTCTGCGCGCTGTTGTATGATATTGTATTTTACAACGGAAAATGTCAGATGGGCAAGAGGGAATTACTGTGAAAAACAGACTGGAAAACAGATTTTTCACAAGCACATTTGTGCCAGGATGCTTTCAGGGTCGGCCCAAATATCGCGGGCTGCGGGAAAGGCATGGTTAATTTTATGAAACAGACACATGAACTTTTGCGGGAACTAAGGGATAAACATCATTATTGCCAGGCTTATGTCGCCAAGTATCTTGGGACAACACAGCAGAGTTATTCCAATTATGAGCTTGGTCTCCGTGAGATTCCGCTTCATCATATTGTAAAACTATCACATCTTTATCAGGTCAGTGTAGATTATCTGCTCAGCATCGACGGCCCTTATATGGGCAGCACCAATCTTTCACAGGAATATCTGGAAGGCGTTTCACTTCATCAGGTTGTTTATGAAATCCAGAATCTGGATGAGGAGAAAAGAAAGAGCCTGACGGAATTTGTGCGTTTTCTGAACAGTCAGAACTAAATCTGCGTATATTCAAGCGAAATGTCCCGAACTTTTTATTTCCTGTCAACTTTTCATCATTTCATGCCAAACCGGACAAAAAGTATGGTACAATAAAACCGGAAATTTTCAAACGATTGTGATGAATTTATGAGGGGGACGACACCATGGAAAAAATGACAAAAGAACAACAGCAGCAAATCAGAGCACAATACAAAGAATATGAAGAAACAGTCTATGCGGACTACCCGGAGGTGAAGAAGTTCGTAAGACTGAAAAAGAGATGGCTCGGTTTTCTGATAATATTCGGTCTTGCGCTTGCCATTCTGAACAACGTGTGCACAACGATGATGACCGGAACGGCCGGAGTATCGATACTATATACGATTGGGGCCGCCGTTGCGGGGTTTGGAGTAACGTTGATTTTTCTGCTGGCATCCATGAATCCGAACTGGAGGTTTTCGCTCTTTCTGCTTCTGGCAGGATTCGGACGGATTATGTCTTTGTATGAAACGGTTACCAAATATTATGGAATCCATACACCGGGAGAAGTTCTGAAAGTCTATGCGTTGTCATTTACACAGCTGCCCTTTCTGACAACGCTGGAAATTCTTTCGTGGGTTTACGGTCTGCTGCTTATTTTGACGGCGGCAGCGCTCGTGGTTCCAAACCGCAGCAGGATGCTGGCGGTGCAGTCGGAAGAGCTCGCGGAAAAAATAAAGAGCTGTATGATGAACAACGAAAAGTAACAGAAAGTATAGATAAAGGGAAGTGAGAATGTAGAACAGGGGGACGAAATTCGATGATTTATCTGTCGCATTTTGAATTTCCGGGCAGGGAAACAGAATATAATTTTACAATGAATCAGAAACGGACGTGTTACGATACGGTATATCCTTTTCTTGTGTTATCCGAGCATCAGTTAAGGGAACTGGATTTCGAGCCGGTGACGATTTTATATGGAGGCAACGGCTCCGGTAAAACGACGGCGCTGAATGTCATTGCGGAGAAGTTAGGTCTGGAGCGGGATACGCTGTATAACCGTACAAATTTTTTTGAAGAATATACGAGGCTGTGCAGCTGTCTGGGAAAAGAAACGGAGCGCGGGAAGCGGCGCATTCCCCGGATGCCGAAGGGCAGCCGGATTATCACAAGCGATGATGTTTTTGACTTTATGTTGAATCTGCGAAGCATCAATGACGGAATCGACCGGAAAAGAGAAGAATTGTTAGATGATTATCTGGACACAAAATATTCTCAGTTTACAATGCGTTCGATAGAGGACTACGAGCAGTTGAAAAAGGTATGCTCTGTCAGGAGCAATACGCAGTCAAAATATATCCGCCGGAATCTGATGGACAATGTCCGCGAGCATTCCAACGGCGAAAGCGCTTTTCTGTATTTTACGGACAAAATCAAAGAAAACGGTCTCTATCTGCTGGACGAGCCGGAGAACAGCCTTTCTCCGGCGAAGCAACAGGAACTTCTGAAGTTTCTCGAAGACTCGGCGCGTTTTTTTGGCTGCCAGTTTATTATCGCCACCCATTCGCCCTTTTTATTGTCCATGCGGGGGGCGAAAATATATGATATGGACGAAGAGGTGGTGGATGTAAAACGTTGGACAGAGCTTGAAAATGTCCGGACGTATTATGATTTTTTCAAAAAATATGAGAACGAGTTTCAGCAGTTTCCGTAAATCGGCAAAATTTGCAGAGAAATGTATTACGATAACATGCGGATGTTCATACCGACCGGGATTTGTGTCAGCGAATTATTTCTGACCATATATTTGACAGACATTAATGCTGATTTTTGGCAAATTTCAGAAAATAGAAGTATCATTTTATGCCTGGATATGTTATCCTGAAAATAACAAATGAACAGGAGGATATCCGGTGCGAGGGAAAAAACAGAACAGCTGTTACGAGGAAGATAAAGCCCTTCTGCTTGCCTTTATGGACAAGGCGGTTCAGGGGGATTTTTCGCAAATCGATACGGCGGCGTTTCATGATACCGCGATGGCTGAAAAGTACAACAGGGTATTGAATGCTTTTTTAAAATCCAATAATAATTTTGTGATGCGTTTGAACGATTCCATGTCGAGAATCGGCGACAGTTCCTGCGTCAAGGAAATGATAGAGCAGGTAAATTCTCAGACCGCGGCCATCAACGATATGCGCGGTTCGAGTCAGGAACTGGAAGATTCCATTCATAATATTCAGAATGCGGTGCAGAACATTCAGGGGAATGCCCATGAAGTCATTGCAACTTCGCAGAACAGTCTTGCAGGTATGAATGAAAGCGTGCGGATTGTGGACGAATCTGCGAAGCAGGTGCTTGCCATCAACGAGCAGGTTTCCGTTTTTCGTGAAAAAGCAATCAGCATCAACAATATCATCGATATGGTGAAAAAAATCGCAAGCAAAAGCGGCATGCTCGCATTGAACGCGTCTATTGAAGCAGCCCGCGCCGGAGAGGCGGGAAGGGGATTTGCGGTGGTTGCGAACCAAATCAGAGACCTTTCTGCGAGCACAACGGCATCTGCGGAAGACGTGGTGCGGGATGTGGAAGAACTGATGCGGGGGATTACGGCGCTTTCCGAGTCTATCGAAGAGACGACAACAAGGTTGAAGAACGGAAACGAAAGCGTCCATAAGTCCATAGAAGATATCGGCGGCACGCTGGTGCAGCTGAATTTTATCAGCGATGAGATAGATAATATTTACGAAGAAATCAATACGCAGTCCGGGCTGACGCAGAATTTTGTATCGTCTATCGACAGGATTGCGGACAGTTATGATACGCTGGCCGATGAATGTGTAGGTACAGGAGAACACCTGTACCGTATTTCGCGTGATATCGACCGGGCGAGAAGTGATATGGCAAGACATAATGCAAATATTTCGACGCTGGACTGGCTGACGGTTTTTGAAATCGACCATTTGATTTTTACCTGGCGTCTTTATAACAATCTGGCGGATTTCGAGCAGCTTAATATTACGCAGCTGAACAATCCGTCTGGCTGTAAGTTTGGAAAATGGGCGGCAGAACAGAAAGATTCCGGAATTGCGGGTTCTTCCGAGTTCCGACAGGCGGTCGGACTGCATGAAGAACTGCATAAACATGCCTGCGATTCCTGGCATGCCAAAGACAGGGGCGACCGGGAAAGCGCGCTTGCGAAGTTCGACCAGGCTTATGAAGTTTACGGCAGGTTCCGGAAAGCGATGGAAGGTCTGCGCAGGGCGGTCAGGAATACCGTGGACAGCGAAGAAACGAACATGAAAATATATGCGATGTAGGAGAGGGGCCTCAGGCGCTCTGTAAGATAATAAGATATGAATAAATTGGATGTACTGAAGAAATATTTCGGCTATGCCGAATTTCGTGAGGGGCAGGAAACTTTAATTGACGGCATTTTATCCGGGCGGGATGTGCTTGGAATCATGCCGACGGGGGCAGGAAAATCTATTTGCTATCAGGTTCCGGCTCTTCTTTTTCCGGGTATCACGCTTGTAATATCGCCGTTGATTTCTCTGATGAAAGACCAGGTACAGGCTCTGAATCAGGCGGGCGTTCATGCCGCTTATATCAACAGTTCTCTGAGTGAATCTCAGATTTCCAAAGCATTGCGGCTGGCAGCGGCAGGACAGTATAAGATTATTTATGTGGCGCCGGAACGGTTGGAAACTTATGATTTTATGGTGTTCGCGAGACAGGCGGAAATTTCGATGCTCACGGTGGATGAAGCGCATTGTATATCCCAGTGGGGGCAGGATTTCCGGCCAAGTTATCTGAAAATCGTACAGTTTATAAAACAGCTGGAAAAGCGTCCGGTCATCAGCGCTTTTACCGCGACGGCCACGGAAGCGGTGAAGGAAGATATTGTCTGTGTCCTCGGCCTGCAGAACCCGGATGTGCTTGTTACAGGATTTGACCGAAAGAATCTCTATTTTGCAGTAGAGACGCCGAAGAAAAAAGACAGTTATGTCATAAATTATATCGGGGAGCATGCGTCGGAAAGCGGTATCGTATACTGCGCAACCAGAAAAAATGTGGATGCACTGTATGAGAAGCTGTGCGCGGAAGGCATTCCGGCGGCAAGATACCATGCGGGACTTACCGGAGAAGAGCGGAAACAGAGTCAGGAAGATTTTATTTTTGATACCCGTCCGGTCATGGTCGCCACAAACGCTTTCGGAATGGGAATTGACAAGTCCAACGTGCGCTATGTCCTGCACTATAATATGCCGCAGAGTCTGGAAAATTATTATCAGGAGGCCGGCCGCGCCGGAAGAGACGGCGGGAGGGCGGAATGTATTCTGCTGTATTCGGCACAGGATGTTATGATAAACCGTTTTCTGATGGATAACAGGGAACAGAACGGCGAGTATACAAAGGAAGAGACGGAAGCGCTCAGGGAGCGGGACGAAGAACGGCTGAAAAAGATGACCTTCTATTGTATGACGCCGCACTGTCTGCGGGAATATATCCTGCGTTATTTTGGGGAAAAAGGAACGGTAAACTGTGAAAACTGCCGGAATTGCCTCAGAGAATTTGAACAGGTCGATGTGACGGAAACGGCGATGAGTATTTTGGCCTGCATCCGGGAAGTCAGGCAGCGGTACGGCGTGAATGTCATTGCGGGAATGCTGGCGGGAGATGACCGTGCGAAACTGCGGGAATACGGCATGTTTTCCTACCGTTCCTACGGAATTTTGAAACCGATGCGTGAAGTGGAAATCAAGCAGCTCATCAACCGGATGCTGGTGGAAGGACTGCTTTCCGTAACAAATGATAAATATGCTATTTTGAAGATAACAGAGAGGGCGGAGGAAATGGCAGAGAACGGCGAACGTTTTATTCTGAAACAGCCGAAAGAAGAACCAAAGGCAGAGAAGAGCACGGCAGGAAAGAAGCCGGCGGCGGGAACACGGCGTTCCGATATATTAAATTCCAGAGGACTGGAACTGTTCGAGCAGCTTCGCGAGCTGCGCTCGACCATTGCGAAAGAACAAAATATGCCGCCTTATATTATCTTTGCGGATAAAACGTTAGTGGATATGTGCGTTCAGGTTCCGTTTAACAAAAAGGAAATGCTGAAAGTGACAGGAGTCGGTGAAAATAAGTTCACTCGATATGGTGAGAGATTCCTCGAAAGCATCAGAGAATATACGGGCGGAGTCCGCGAGAAGTTCTATTTTGGGGAGGAATAAGCCTTTACTTTTGCAGGTGGGAATGATACAATAAAACATACATAAAATTTGTGCGATTGTCTTTAATATTGTGCAAAATTCACATGAGAAAGGACAGGGGAGTTATGAGGATTGAAGATTTCTGTGATATGGCCAAGTTTGAAAATATTATGGATAACTGGGCGAAAAGTACAGGCCTGGCGACCGTAGCCGTTGGCGCAGACGGAAAGTACATCAGCGAATGTTATAATTTCACAGATTTTTGTATTAAACTGACAAGAGGCAGTAAGGAAGGGTGCAGACGCTGCGAGAAATGTGACCAGGAAGGACAGGGCGTATATACCTGTCATGCAGGGCTGGTAGATTTTGGGATTCCTATTGCATTAAGCGACGGCACGGTGCTCGGCAGAGTTATCGGCGGGCAGGTTCTCCCGGAAGAACCGAGTGACAGTGCATTTCGGGCTACGGCAAGAGAACTCGGCATTAACGAAGAAACATACATCGAAGCGCTGCATAAAGTAAATGTAAGAACAAGAGAAGAAATTGAAGCATCCGCCAATCTTCTTGGCGATGTAATCAATATGTTTGTTCGTTCCAGTTATCAGGAGAAACAGAACGAGCGTATTCTGGAGAAACTGCGCAACGGCATTTCGAAGGCGGCCAAAGAGATTGACGCGGCCAATGCGAGCACTTCCCAGATAGCGGCTTTCAGCAAACGGCAGAATATGCTGGCTTTAAACGCTTCTATCGAGGCAGCCCGTGCGGGTGAAAGCGGAAAAGGATTTGCTGTCGTTGCCGCAGAGGTACAGAAGCTTGCAGGCGGTATGGCGGAAACGAGCAAGGAAATTGACGAAAGACTGGCACATCTTACCGTCACCATCAATGAATTGAACGACTAGGCGGAACTTGATTACTGGCGGGGAGATACATATGGTCTGGTTATCGGAATTTGCCGGATGCTTTATTCTTCTGGCAGGCGGTTATGCGTATATGTGCAATATATCGCTGAAAAAAACACAGATAGCTGCGTTGAACTATACGGAACTGACAATCGCGTGGAGCCTTGCGGTGGGATTCGGCCTTGCCGTATCTTCGATTATGGGCGGCCCTGCGTATTTGAATCCGGGCGTTGTTTTGGGAAATGTTATATGTAACGGTATGGGAATCGGAGAGGCGGCCCTCTATCTGCTCATGGAATTTCTGGCGGCGGGAGCGGCGATGCTTGTCTGCATGATTTTTTTCTGGGATTCCTTTCGGGCTTCCACAGATGCGCCGAAGCGGGGAATCTTTTCGGCATATCCGGTGGAAAAAAATCTTCCGCTGAATTTTATACAGGAGTTGATTGCGACATTCTTTTTCATGTTCATTGTGTTCATGTGCATCACGGGCGTCAGTGACCTGAAAGCAGGGAATCAGTCGTTAATCATCGGTATGGTCGGGTTCGGCGCCGTTGCTTTTCTTTCTTTATCGTTTAACAGTACGGGGTACAGCATGAATGCCATGCGTTCCGTATTCAGCAGCATATGGTTTACCGTTCTTCCTTTTCCGAACAAGAACGGGGAGAAAGTGGATTGGAAATATCAGCTGACCGTTAATTTTATCGGTTCTTCTATGGGCGGTATTCTGGCGGTTATGGCTACAAGCTATTTAAAAAGTATATTATAACAGTTGAAATTTGTAATGGGAGGAAAGGAGGGATTACGATGAGTACGATGTCAGTCGGCAGAGGAATGTTCAATATGTATTCCCATATTGCAAGCGGAAAGCGGATTCATTCCGCGGCGGATGATGCGGCGGGCCTTGCGATTGCAAAGCGCATGAAACGGGAAGAGACTGGACTGAACGTCGGCGCGCAGAACGCACAGATGGGAATTGCCGCATTGAATGTGGCGGACGGAGCGTTGGGCGGTGTAACGGATTATCTGCAGAGAATCCGTGACCTTGCGGTACGCTCGATGAACGGCATCAATTCACCTTCGGATAAAGCCATTTATCAGAGAGAAATTGACCAGATGAAACAGGGCATTCAATCTCTGGCGGAAGGCACTTCGCTGAATGAGCAGAAGCTGCTTGACGGAAGTATGGCTGACCTGGAGCTGGTAACGAATCCGAGCGGCGGCAGCAGAAGAATCCAGATGGCGAACACGACACTGGAAGCGCTTGGAATTGCTGATTTGGATGTGACTTCCGAAGATTTCAGTCTGGATGCAATCGATAAGGCATTAGATATGGTGTCGGCACAGAGAGGCAGTCTCGGCGCTTCGACAAATGGGCTGGAGTATTCCTATAACTATAATACATCAGCATCCTTGCAGCAGTTAAAATCCAGAAGCAGCCTTGAGGATTTGGATTTGCCGAAGGCGGTTTCGGAGAAGCAGAAGAAGGAACTTCTTTTTCAGTATCAGACTTTTATGATGAAAAAGAAGATGGAAGAGGAAGAAAAGACAAATAAGCTGCTTTTCTAAAAACGTATTTTATCCCGGATATGCGAATAACGTATATCCGGGATTTTTTATGCTTGCATTTATTCCAGAATGCGTTATAATGATAAGACTACGGTCAAAACGCCTGCCGGTGCAGGCGAATCATTGCGAAAAGGAAAAGGTGCGGGAATGTTCAGTAAAGCGAAGCGGAAATTTATCGGAGACAGAGCTTTTTATAAGATGGTGCTGGCAGTTGCGGTGCCTATTATGATTCAGAACGGCATCACCAATTTTGTCGGACTGCTCGATAATATTATGGTCGGTCAGGTCGGCACGGAACAGATGTCTGGCGTTGCCATTGTCAATCAGCTGATGATGGTCTATTACCTTTGTGTATTCGGCGGACTTGCGGGCGCGGGAATTTTTACGGCGCAGTATTTCGGACAGAAGGACAACGAGGGAATCCGGCAGACTTTCCGGTATAAATTCTGGATGGCTCTTATCCTGACGACAGGGGCCATATTGCTGTTTCTTTCTTTCGGAGAAAATCTGATTCAGATGTATCTGAAGGGGAGCAGCGACGGCGGAGACCTGGCGGCGGCGCTGTATCACGGGAAAAATTATATGCTTGTGATGCTTCTTGGGCTTCCGGCTTTTATGATGGTACAGATATATGTCAGCACGCTGCGCGAATGCGGAGAGACGGTCGTGCCGATGAAGGCCGGTATTGCCGCGGTCTTTGTGAACCTGTGTCTGAATTATCTTTTGATATACGGAAAACTGGGACTGCCCGCGTTCGGTGTTGTGGGCGCGGCAATCGCGACGGTGATATCGCGATATGTGGAAGCCGCGATTGTCATCGTGTGGACACACCGGCACAAAGAAAAGAACCCATACATAGAAGGCGTATACGCCACGTTGAAAGTGTCGGGACATCTGGCAGGAAAATTTTTTATCAAGGGCGCGCCGCTGCTTATCAATGAGACGATGTGGTCGGCGGGAATGGCAATGCTGACCCAGTGTTATTCCATGAGGGGACTCAGCGTTATCGCCGGGCTGAACATCGCCAATACCATCAACAACGTATTTAATGTCGTGTTCATCGCTATGGGAGATGCGGTTGCAATCATTATCGGCCAGCTCCTCGGCGCGGGTAAGATGGAAGAAGCGCGGGATACGGATAATAAAATCATTGCCTTTTCGGTTGGCTGCTGCATCGGGGTGGCGGCTCTGATGGTCTGCATCGCACCGCTGTTCCCTCAAATCTATAATACAAGTGATGAGGTAAAAGCGGTGGCGGTACAGTTCATCATCGCACAGGCGATTTTTATGCCTCAGGCTGCTTTCATGCACGCCACATACTTTACGCTGCGGTCGGGCGGAAAGACAATTGTTACGTTTCTGTTTGACAGCGTTTTTGTCTGGTGCGTCAGCGTTCCGGTCGCGTATTGCATGAGCCGCTTTACCGGTATGCCCGTTATTATGATTTTTGCAATGGTGCAGATTTCAGACTGGATTAAATGTATCATCGGTTTTGTCCTGGTGAAAAAGGGCGTCTGGCTGCAGAATATTGTAGCAAGGGAATAAACTCCATTCCCGGAATGAAAACCATTCCCGGAATAAACTCCATTCCCGGAATGAAAACCATTCCCGGAATAAATTCTATTCTTTATCTTTGGCGGCGGCAGAACAGGAACGCGGCGGCGGTTGCGATGCAGAGTATCAGGATATGCAGCGTAACGCCCGGAAAAAGGTTCCATAAAAAGTCGTTCATCCATGTGAGCCTTTCCATTAGTATAAGGGCGGCGAAAGCAATCAGATAGATGGCTGCACAGCCGAAAATCAAATTTTTCCGCCGCTCTTTTTTCTGCATTGCATTTTCCAGTGATTTCTGCTGATTTTCCAGCATTTGTGTTTTGGCCGATAAAAGGTCGATTTCGGATGGTTTTAACAGGTAATCTGTTGAAACGTTAAAGATTTCGCATAAAGCGACGATTTTGTCCAGTTCCGGCACAGACTGTCCGCTTTCCCATTTGGAGACAGACTGTCTTGAGACGCCTGTTTTTTCTGCAAGCTGCTCCTGTGTCAGGTCGTTTGCCTTTCGAAGGTTTAATAATTTTTCTGATAAATCCATTTGAGTTCCTCCTTGTGTTTGATGAGGATATCTTAACAACGCATGCGGTTGCATACAATCAATCGGGATAGGAATCTGTGCCGCCTGTGGTTGCATTTATAGGAAATTGCTGTAATCTCAGCAGCCTGCGTTTTTTATCATTCAGGCAATCATCCTTGTTTCATCTTGTGCGGCCGCTTCGGTTATTTGTGCGGGCCGTTTCTTTTTCCATATGGATTCCATGAGATACCGCAGAAGCAGCGGAATCGAAACGCCGGCCGCCAGATAGACCATTTTAAAGTGTTCCACGCCCCTTACAAGGTATATGTAGTCGATATAGGTTTTGAACTGTTCAAAATCGAAATCGGCGCAGAAGCCGGAATGGGCGGCGACGCCGGCGAGAATGATTTTGATGAGCATAAAAATCATTATATGGTGCATCATGACCGTAAAAGTATTCTGTCCCAAATATTTTACAGCCCGGTTTTCGCCGGCAACAGGAGTCAGCAGACGGGCAATGCGGAGCCAGAAGGCAATACCTGACACGATTGTCACATATGGAATAACAGGCCCGTTGGCGAAGCTGGTGCACCAGACGGCGCTGAAACCCAGACCGTTGCAGCACAGGTGCAGAAGCGTCTGAATGCCGAGCAAAACCGCAAAATAAGGCAGACTGCCAAGCGTATCGTGTTTTTCCAGATTTTTACGGTAGAATTGTCCCATCTGGAAACAGGGAAAAAGGAAAAGGATTCTTCCGGGCGTTTTGTAGATGCCCCATACACGGCCTTCAATGGCAAATGATACGACAGCCATGCCGACGAGCAGGCAGACGGCCAGATACAGCCATTCCAGAACATGGTTTACGGAGTCGGCGGAAACTTCATCAGAAGCGTTTTGTCTGTTCAGGGTTCTGATAAATGTCCGCAGAGGCTTAGCTAAAAGCTGTTTTGCGATAATGCGCATGAATAGATTCATGACTTCGATGAAGAATAAGACCGGAACGAACCATGCGGCATAGTTATACAGGAACTGGTAGCCGTGCAGAAACGGCGTCAGGAAAAGTGTGCGGAAACTGATTTCTTCGCCGATTGCAAGTCCGCATGTGCGCAGAAAATGCGCGATGAGGCCGTAAAACAGGTTCCAGGCCAGATAAGGAACGAGGAGCCGCCTGCATTTTCTGACGATATAGGCAAGGGGATGCTCTTCTTCCGCATCTTTATAAAAATAACCTGAAATAAACAGGAACAGCGGTACATGGAAAGAATAATAAGGGAACAGGCCGCCTGCCGCCATCAGGTCGTAACCGAGGTGGCCGGCAACAACCATAATTATCGCAAAGCCGGATAAGAGGCCGAAAGTCATATTATATGTATGTTTTTGCGTTTCCGTTTTTTTCATCATAGGAATACCATACCTTTATCTTTGAGTTAAAATTATATTAAGTATAGTATACTAAGAGACGCGGGAAAAGGGAAATGTTTTTATATGGAATTGAGCGACCTGTCAAAATATCATGAAATTAAAACATGACGTAAGATTATTTATTTGACGCAAGATATGAACCTTGACACAGGATGTCGGGGTTTATGTGGTATACTTTATTCAAAGGAGTTATTTCCTAAGAGGGAAAGATAAGGAGAGAGAGGAATTTGCGAATGGGATATACGGTAAAACAACTGAAAGAGCTGACGGGAACGGAATGCTATGCGATGTACGAACAACTCAATCATTATATCATGGATTCCTATAATGTGAATCAGCAATGGGAGAAAGAGAAAAAGGACGGGGAAATCTGCCTGCGCTATCGCCGCGGCGGAAAAACGCTCTGTACTGTCTATTTTCGCCGAGGCCAGATTGGCATAATGGTGATATTCGGAAAAGAGGAGCGGAAAAAATTTGAAGAATCGGAAAGCCGGTTTTCTGAAAAAGTACGGGATATTTACTATCGGGCCCAGACGTATCACGACGGAAAGTGGATGATGTTCGATGTGAGCAATTCGGAACTGTATGATGATATCAAGATGCTGTTGGAAATAAAAAAGTCTCCTGACAGAAAACTCACGATGTGCGGTTACTGCTGTGATATGTGTCAGGCGTTCGTCAGAAATATCCGGAAAAAAGACGAACGGGAACAGTTGGCCGGTTATTGGAAGCGTTATTACGATTTGGATATTCCCGTTGAAAACATGAATTGTGACGGATGCCGGTGTAGAAAAGCGGAAGCCCGCAGGATTGACGACGCCTGCCCTGTCCGCGCCTGCGTTCTGAGCAGAAAATTGAACGACTGCGCCGAATGTGAAAACTATCCCTGTGAGACGTTTCTGTCAAGAAAAGGATTGAGCCATGCAGAAGCGGATGAAATGGAAGAATTGGATGTTTTAAGCTACCATGAATATTTAGCGGCGTTTGACAATCGGTCAAGACTGGAGCGCAGGCTGAAAAGAAATGACGATTGATGGAAAGGTGATTTTGGAAAGGTGATTTTGTAAAATATACTTTTATTTATAGCCGGATTTTGATAAAATGGGTATCATAAATATAAAAACGCTTTCATAATACCGTATGAACCGGGCAAAATTATCGTCTGGAACATTTTGGCCTATTGACGAAACGTCTTTTATCCGCTATGATAAACAGAGTAAGAGTTACATCTTCATGTGCCTGCGGGTTGCAAAGATGTATCAGGATTTGAGGAAAGAGAGGAAAATGTATGTTAAGCATTGTGAGTGTGGAGCTTTCAGTAAACTGAATAGTTGATGATTTCTTTATCTGCCATACAAAGTGCTTTGCATACTTTCTATATAACGATTGATTTCCCAAGAAGCATGACTGTCCGGTCATGTTTTTATCCTATAGGAAATTGCTGTAATCTTAGTGGATGCCAGACAAGAATTTACGCAGTAAATTCTTGGAACGCAGGCTGCTGAGCCTGCGTTTTTTATCCTATAGGAAATTGCTGTAATCTCAGCATCCTGCGTTTTTTATTGAATGGGAAATTGTGCCGCGGCGTCGTAAAACGCCGGGGAAATTACAGAGTTTTGGGATATCCATGCAACCATGCCGTGTGGCAGAGCTGCATGTTTTTTTTGCGTTAAAATAATGAAAAGAAAGTTTATACCCGGAACAGGGATGCTGCGCGTCCCGAAGTTCCAACTGATTAAAAGACTGATGCAAGTTTGTGCTTTACGGCTGCAAACTTGCAGGCTAAGAGAAAGGAATGGTTATAAAAATGAATACAGAACAGATTTTGGAATTTGATAAAATAAAGGAAGTATGGCTCGGTCTGGCATTGACCGATGCAGCGAAAGAGGAAATCAGAATGACACAGCCCTGTCTGTCGGAGCGTGAGCTTTCCCGAAGGCAGCGCGAGACGAGCGAGGCAAGAATCCTGATTGAAAAAGGCGGCAATCCGCCGCTTGTATCGCTTTCGGGTATTCGGGAATATCTTATGACAGCGGAAAAAGGCGGCTGCCTGACTCCGGACCAGCTGGAAGAGACAGGAATCGCGCTGGTAGCCGTTATGCGTCTGAAACAATATCTGGAACGGTGTCAACAGTTTCAGATTCCGCTGGCATACTATGCGGAAAATCTGGATGCGTTGGAAGAAGTAAAAGAATTGATTGCGCTGCAGATTCGGAGCGGCAGGGTGGACGACGGCGCGTCCAGACTCTTAAAATCGCTTCGAAGTGAGATAGAAAGACTCAAAGCGAGGATGCAGGAAAAGGCGGATGCAGTCATGCGTGCAAATAAGGCATGTATGTCGGACAGTTTCAGCACCGTGCGGAACGGTCATATCTGCATACCGGTTAAAAAAGAATACAAGTTTAAAATAAGCGGGAGCGTCATCGACAAATCTTCGACAGGAAGCACGCTGTTTATTGAACCGTCTGCGGTAGTGAAGCTTGTCGAAGAATTACAGCTGATGCAAATCGATGAAGAGAACGAGGAACGCCGGATTCTCTATATGCTGACGGCAATGCTCGCGGAGCAGGCGGAGACGATGCGGCAAAACATGAAAGTCATGGAAAAGCTGGACTATATTTTTTCCAAAGGGAAACTGAGCCTGGAATATGAAGGAACGGAACCGGAAATCAATACGGACAGAAACATATTTTTAAAAAATGCCAGGCATCCGCTGATGGATAAAGCAATCTGCGTGCCGCTGCAGTTTGAACTCGGAAAGAAAAAGGATGGAGACATTGTTCGGGGAATCGTGATAACCGGACCGAATACGGGAGGAAAAACGGTTGCAATCAAGACCGTTGCATTGAACTGCATGATGGCACAGTGCGGCCTTCATGTTGCGGCGGAGGAAGCCGGAATCTGTATGAACAGCAATTTCCTCTGCGATATCGGAGACGGACAGAATCTTTCCGAAAACCTTTCCACTTTTTCGGCTCATATTACGAATGTACTGGATATTTTACGAAAAGTAAATTCTGACAGTCTTGTCATAATGGATGAACTCGGTTCGGGAACCGACCCGACGGAAGGAATGGGAATTGCGATTGCCATCCTGGAGGAGTTGAAAAAAAGCGGTGCGCTGTTTCTCGTAACGACACATTATCCGGAAGTCAAACAGTATGCGGAGCAGCAGAAGCATATCGTAAACGCCCGGATGACTTTTGACAGAGAAAGTCTGCGGCCGCTTTACCGGATGATTATCGGTGAAGCTGGTGAAAGCTGCGCTTTATATATCGCAAAACAGCTCGGCATGCCCGCCGCCATGTTGCGCAATGCCGCGAAGGCGGCGTACGGAGACAAAACGCCGGGAAGCGGAAACGACGCCTGCGGATATGGGATAGAAGAGGGCTGTCTTGTCACGGAAGAGACAGAAACGGTTCTGCAAAAAGAAAGCGTGCCCAAAATTAAGAAGCATAAAAAAGAGAGCAGAAAGCAGGAGGAGGCCGGAAAGTTCCGGTTGGGCGACAGCGTTATGGTTTTTCCGGACAAAAAAATCGGCATCGTATGTCAGCCTGCCAATGAAAAGGGCGTGCTGCGGGTACAGATGCCGGATAAAAAAATCTGGATTAACCATAAAAGGCTGAAATTGCATGTCAAGGCCGAGGAGCTGTACCCTGAGGATTATGATTTTTCCATTCTGTTTGATACGGTCGAGAACAGGAAACTTCGGCATCAGATGGGAAAACGGCATGTTGAAGGAGAGGAGATATTGTTATCCGATTCCCAGTAAGTGCCTTTCCATGCTTTCCGTCAGTTTGTGAGAGTCTTCTTCCATATGGGAAAGATGGCTTATTATCAGGCCGCGCTCCGGCAGGACATAGCAACGCTGCCCCCATTTTCCGCTGATGCGAAAACCGTCCCGGTATTTCCAGATAAAATATCCGTAGCCGCCTTCCCGGTTCATCTGCCGGATGCCGGTGGCTGTTTTCACATATTTTTCTGACAGGATGCGCTCGTTCTCATAAACTCCGTTATGAGCGAGCAGCATGCCGACCCGGCTCAAATCGTGAACGGGCATTTCCATGCCGGAAGCGCCGTAGAAATAGCCGTCGGGACATCGTTGATAAACCGGCTCCGTAATATGCAGCGGTACAAAAAGATTTCTGTTGAGAAATTGGAACAGGTCTTCCTGAAGAGCTTCCGTCAGGGCAACGCCCACAAGATAGGCGGAAATATTCGTATAGTGAAAGACTTTCGTCCTTACGTCCGGGAGCGGACAGGAAAGAGAATACTGCAAATAACTTTCCCCTTCCGGGCGAAAAGGATAACCGTCAACGGACATGGTCATCAGTCTTTCGATTGTCACCGCCTGATATGCCGTTCGCTGGCTTTCGGACATTTGATGAATGATTTTTGAAGGAAGATATGTAAGGACCGATTTTTCCAGGTCGAATTTTCCACGGTCACAGGCGATGCCCGCGGCGATGGAAACCATTGTTTTGGTGGCGGAGTAGATGGGGAAACGGCCGTCCGTCGTGTTTCCGTAATGATGAATGAGCCGGTCGTTTTCATATAGTTCCAGACCGTGAACTTTCCAGTTGTTTTTTTGGATATCCTGTATCAGTGCGTCGAAATCCATGATAGCCTCCTGTGTAAAAATTTCGTGTTTTTTCCTATAAGATGCGGGTGTCAGATGGCGCTTCGTAGAATGCAATCTTCCCTGATAATTTCTTTGAAGCGCCATTTGACACCCGCATCTTAATAAGAAATTGCTGCCAAGCCTGCGCTTATTAGAGCTCATTTCCCTCAAAGATAATCTTTCAAGTCTTTGCACAGTTCCTCTTCAATGGAAACAAGTCGTTTGCAGATATCTTTGGAAGTTTTGTCGGCGCCCTGGTATTGGTTCATATATTTGTGAAGCGATTTGACGCCCATGTTGCAGCCGTCTGTCATGACGTCCGCGATGGCGGAATCGCTGTCATTCATGCCGATTTTCATATTGGTTTTCAGCCAGGACATGCCCTTCGCCACAGGGCTTGGGTCTTTTTCCTCACTGTTATGCTTTATCAGCAGAGAGTGGATTTCATTTCCGAGTTTTTCGTGGTGCGCCTTACTTTCCGATAACAGGCTTTTCATATCGGAGTCCTGAATGCGTCCCAGGACTTCGTCGATGGAAGTGACTGCCATTTTCGTGCCGGAGTCACATTCTTTGAGTAAAGAAATCGTATCGCGGTTTTCCATAAGCTTTTCTCCTTTTCCAAATTCATTCCCTTTTCACAATTTTTTTAACAATTTATTGTTGGGTTGGATGTTATTGTGCCCGGAAAACATCGATATTATCAGGCCAAATTATTGTAGATAAAAGGCATCTTTTGTAAAAATTTCAGAAAACTCCGCGTCATTGTAGACCATCAAGACGACATCCGGATTCATTTTCTCGATATAACTGAGCAGGCTTCCGGTAAAGCTTGCGTTGTGTATGATGGTGATATTTTTTACGCCAAGAGAAAGATAGGCGCTGACCGGCCAGTTAAAGGAATCGCCGATAACCAATATCTTTTTGTCTTCCGATGCGTTTTCATTGGTTATTTCAAATATCAGAGAATTAAAAATCCGAAAAGCGTTGTGGTAGGGACCGCCTTCTAAGTCCCATGTATCTGCCGGATGCAGGACTGCATCGAGAAAACCGCCTTCCCATGCGGTATCTTCCGCATATACGATTTTATACGAGCCGTCATTTGCCGGAACCGGAATAGAGAAATCGTAACCGCAATTTTCCAGGATGCGGTCTTTTTGTTCCGGATGAAGAGAAAGCAAGTCATAAAACCGGTCCGGCGAATAGACATCCATATCAATGGAAAAGTTGTAGGATGTATTCAGTTCTTCGGCAATCAAAACCGCGCAGGAAAGCGCGTTTTCCGGCATCCAGTGGAGGGAGGCATCGAAAGAAATATTGTCGGGGCAGTCTCTTGCAATCGGAATGACGTTGACATTTTCCTCTTCCAGCATGTTGATAAAGGCGTAACTTCGTTCCGGAATGACCAGAGAATCGCCCTGAAGCGTCGTTCCCTGATAATATTGGATGGAACCTTCGGTGGGCGTCTGAACATACAGGAAAGGGTAACCTTTTTGCTGTAAAGTATTGCGAAAGGCGATGACATTATCCGCATATTGTTCCACATAGGCGATGTTCTCATAGATGCCGGATATCTCGTCGATGTTATAGCGATATACATTTTCTTTCAGGCCGTTCACCAGCAAATTGATTCGTTCGCTTCCCGGAAAGGAGACCGTACAGTAGCTTTCGAGGGATTTTTTAACGGCGGCGCACTTTTCCGCATATGCGCTTCGAAAAGAAGCGGAATTTTCATAGGGATATTTCAGCGACCAGGTATCTTCTTCTATCACCGTCTGAATGGTGATTCTTTTCAGCAGAATATTGAGCAGTCTGTTTCCGGTCTGGCCGTCAGGATAGATTCGAACGGTGATTATCATGGTTAATACGAGAAGGAAAGGCCCAATGAGGATAAGGCTTACGATGCAGTTTTTAAAAGTCTCTATTTTTTTCACAGGTCATACTCCTAAAAGTTAAAGTAGATGAACGGACTGTAAAGACCGTTTATGACAACAAGCAGCGAGATGAAAAGAAGGCTTATGGATATCACGCAGTCAAAAATGGAATAGAGAAGCGTCCCCCGGCAGGAAGACAGCATTCGTTCTTTCAAATAACGGAAACAGGGAAAGGAACCGATGTATGCGAGGATGAAAACAACGGCGCCGTTCCGGGCATATTGAAGAGTCGATGCGTCATACCAGCCCTTGAAGGGAAAAAACATATTGCCGATGAAGCGGAATGCCGTTGTGATATTCTCAGCCCGGAACAGGACCCAACCGATGGTAATGAGCAGCATGGTGAGCAGATAGCCGGGAACGGCAGGAAGCTTTCGATGAATCCCTGTCTTTTTTTCAAATAATTGCAGAAGGAACCAGACCATTCCCCAGAGAATGAAGGTCCATTCTGCGCCATGCCAGATTCCGGTCAGAAGCCATACAAGAAAAAGATTCCATATATGTCTTTTTCTGGAAACGCGGTTGCCGCCAAGCGGAATATACACATAATCACGAAACCAGTCGGTCAGAGAGATATGCCATCGTTTCCAGAATTCGGTGACGCTCCTCGAGATATAAGGGTAATTGAAATTTTCCTGAAAATGAAATCCGAAGCATCTCCCGAGACCGATTGCCATATCCGAATAGCCGGAGAAATCATAATAGATTTCAAAGGTATAAGCGAGCGCGCCGCACCATGCCGTCAATACCGCAATGTCTGAATACTGTGCGGTAATGAAAATCTTATCCGCTATACCGCCGAGAAAATCGGCTATCAGAATTTTTTTGGCCAGTCCGCGTATAAATCTGGAAACGCCTTCTGAGAAATCTTTTCCTGTTTCGTGTCTTTCCCGGATTTCCACTTCGACCGCGCTGTATCTGATGATAGGGCCTGCGACAAGCTGTGGGAACATGGAAATATACAGGGCCAGATGCAGGAATTTTTTCTGCGCTTTTGCCTTGCCGTAGTAAACGTCAAATATGTAACTCATAATCTGGAAAGTATAAAAAGAAATACCGACCGGCAGGTGAATGTTCGGTATTTTCATTTCCGGATAACCGGGTAAATTTTGCAGGATAAAACACAGGTATTTGTAGAGAATCAGAATCCCCAGATTGAATGCGATGGAGACGATGAGGATATATTTTTTCCCGGAAGCCGTAAATTTTTCCATGAAAATGCCGGCCAGGTAATTGAAAAGGATTCCGCCTGCGAGCACAAAAACAAACTCCGGCTCTCCCCAGGCATAAAAAAGCAGACTGGCAAGCAGAAGCGTTATGTTTTTACAGGTAAGATTTCTCCCGATTTTGTACAGGAACATGACTGCCGGGAGAAACAGGATTAAAAATACTGCTGATGAAAACTGCATCTGAAAAAGCTCCTTTATGAAAATCCCTGAAAATTAAAAGTCACGCCGCCGTATGATTCCTGCAGGAACTGTGGGTAATACATCAAAATTACCACATCGGGGTCATAGGACTCGATATATTCCGGCGTAATTTCGTCAGATTTGGCGTTATAGACGCATGTAAATTCCCGGAAACCGATAATCAGATAAGGATTGACGGCATTCCCGAAAGAGTCCGTAATAATCAGGACTTTAATGTCGTTGGGACAATTCAGATTAAGAAAGCTTTCCGTCGAACCTCCAAGCGTCCAGTCATAAGTATAGCGGGAAGTGTATTTGCGCTCCATTAACGGCGCCTTGTTGATGGCGAGCTCTTCCAGTGTGCCGACGGTTCCGTTTTTATGTTGGATTTTCGTTTCAAAAGAAGGAAGAATCAGGTCAAAGTCATCGATGCCGGCATAATAACGTCCGGTTCTCTGCCCTCTTGAGCCAAGATGCCATTCCGGATAAGTCGTAATCGTATAACAGTCTATATCGGAGATTCGTTCGTCTACCGTGCAGCCGGTTTTTTCAACGATATAATCCTCCAGTTTTCCATAGGCATAAAATCCTGCTTTTGTATTCCAGTGATGGTCCGTTTTGTACATCATATCATAGTGATTGATGCCGTCTTCGCGCATCGTTTCTCGAAAGTCGATGGTATCGACGCCTTTTTGTTCCAGCATGGCAACAAAGCGGTCGATATTGTCATTTCCGTAATCTTCGATTCCGGCAGGAAGTTCCGGGTCATATTTACCGGATGTATAGGGCGTGGAGGCATAGACAAGAGCGGTTCCCCGTTTCGCAAGGTACGCATTCAATGCGGAAACGTTATCCGCGCAGGCGTTTAAAAACTCATCGGAGGAACGGTCAAAAGTAGTCAGAAGATAACCGTTATTCAGTTTGACGACGCCGTTCATTTCCCGCTGTCCCAACAGTCTTCTGACAGCGCCGTTGAAATTGACGAACTGCACTTTGCCGAGAAAAGCAGTAGCTACGTCCGTTTCAAATTTGCTGCCCAAATCCGCGGACCATTCGTTATAGTCAACTTCTTCATATACATAGAATCTGACAAGCCGCCCGAAACTGAAGATGCCGATGACGCCGGTCAGAATGATAAACACGGCGGCAAACAGAATATAAGAGGTTTTCTTTGTTTTCTGCATGGCGGTTCCCCTCCTTAGAAATTGAAATAGATAAACGGATTGTGTGTTCCCAAAATAATAAAAGATACCGCCCAGAGAAACAGGATTCCATATACAAAAGGCGTTATGACGGAAAGGACACCGGAAAGCCCCGATTGTTCTGTTTTTGTCTTTAAGATTTCCATAACGGGCGTAGCGAACAGCAGACCGGCTGCGATAAAGATGCCGTATTCACGCATATATCCGACGAACTTGGCGTCGATGGTAAAGGGCACGCCGTATGTGCCGAGCATGGCAAGACAATAGCGGATGCCGGATTTGAGGCCGCCGGAATTGAAGATAACCCATCCGAAATTGATGCAGAGCAGGGTAATGAGCTGCCAGAAGCCTTTGAGGAGCCAATTTTTTCTTTTTTCCGGTTTCACAATATATTTCTCAACCACAAGCAGCACAAAATAGCCGATGCCCCAGGCAATAAAAGTAAATCTGGCCCCATGCCAGATGCCGGTCAGACTCCATACGACAAACATATTGAATATGTGCTTTGGAACGGAGACTTTTGAGCCTCCGAGCGGAATATAGACGTAATCCCGGAACCATTGTCCAAGAGAAATATGCCATCTGCGCCAAAATTCCGTGACGGATTTGGAAATGTAAGGATAACGAAAGTTCTCCTGAAAGTGGAATCCGAATATTTTGCCGAGGCCGATTGCCATATCGGAATAGCCTGAAAAGTCATAAAAAATCTGGAGGCTGTAACAAATGGAACCGAGCCAGAGAATGGGAGGAGCCATTATCGCATCCGTATTGAATATGGCGGTAGCGGGGATGGCAAGGTTATTTGCAAGAATTACTTTTTTACAAAAGCCGAGCATAAAACGCCTTGCGCCTTCTGCAAACCCCTCCGGCGTGCATGTACGGTCGATAAGCTGCTTTTCGATATCGGAATACCGGACGATGGGGCCGGCAATCAATTGTGGGAAAAAAGAAATATAAAGCGCAAGATAAAGCGGATTTTTCTGGACTTTTACCGTGCCCCGGTACACATCGATGACATACGAAAGCGCCTGAAACGTGAAAAAAGAGATGCCTATCGGCAGCGCAATTCCCCTGATTTGATAATTCGTATGAAAAAACAGATTGAGAGACGTAATTGCAAAATCCAGATATTTGAAAATAAAAAGAATACCAATATTGGCAACGACGGCCGCGGCGAGCAGACACCCCGCAAATCTTTTGTGGTTTTCCTGTTTTTGGTCCGCAATCCAGACTGCCAGCCCGTAGTTGACCGCAATCGACGCAATCATTACGAAAACAAAAGCCGGTTCGCCATACGCATAGAACAGCAGACTGGCGGCCAGAAGTATATAATTCCGATATGGTTCTTTTGCAATAAAATAAAGCAGCAGGACAAGCGGAAGAAAAGTGAACGTAAAAAATAAACTTGAAAAAACCATACGGTATTCATCCTTTAACTTTAAATAGTAAATTTTTGTATCAGTGCCCGAAGACAACTGTCAGTTATATATTTTATCATGGGCGTTCCGGGTGTCAATACTTTTTCCTTATTATAATATTTTGCTGACAGATGACCCGGAACGGAATATAATAACAACAGGCCGCAACAGCGGAAATGCTGAGAGGCACTCATGGTCTGGAAAGGGAAGCGTCGGAATGCACTTCGTCAATGCAAAAGGGATTTTGTCTTCGGGAAACGGTATGAATCTTTACAGAGGATGTACGCATGGCTGTATATATTGCGACAGCCGCAGCCTGTGTTATCAGTTCACCCATGACTTCGAGGATATTGAAGTAAAACAGAATGCGCCCGAGCTTCTGGAAAAGGCGCTGCGTTCCAGGCGGAAGCGGTGCATGATTGGAACGGGGGCCATGTGCGACCCCTATATGCAGTGCGAAGAAGAACTCAGGCTGACAAGGCGCTGTCTGGAACTGATAGACGAATACGGTTATGGACTGGCAATTCAGACCAAGTCGGACCGGATTCTGCGGGATTTGGATTTGCTGCGCAGCATTCATCATAAGGCAAAATGTGTGGTGCAGATGACGCTGACGACTTATGATGAAGACTTATGCCGCATCGTGGAACCGAATGTCTGTACGACAAGGCGGCGTTTTGAAGTGCTGAAAATCATGCGGGAAAACGGTATTCCGACCGTTGTCTGGCTGTCGCCGCTGCTTCCTTTTCTGAATGATACAAAGGAGAATGTGGAGGGGATTCTGGACTACTGCATACAGGCGGGCGTGTACGGCATCCTTTGCTTCGGCATCGGTTTAACGCTCAGACAGGGGAACCGGGAATATTTTTACGCGAATCTGGACAGGCATTTTCCGGGCCTGCATGAAAAATATCATAAAACATACGGTTATGATTATGAAATCGCCAGTGAGAACGGCGCGGAGCTGATGGCGTTTCTCAGGGAGCAATGCAGAAAGCATCATATCGTGTTCGATGTAAAAACATTGTTTTCTTATTTCCATGAATTTCCGGAAAATAAGGGGTACGAACAGCTGAGCCTGTTTTGATTTCGCTGTATTTCACACCCGTACCGATGCAGAGTCCGGTTCTCTTTGGAGGCATGCTTTCGCTTCACGAAGGACTGCAGCGGTACGGGTGTGAAATATCATTTGGTTTCAGCTGCTGACGGAAGCTCCCAAACACATCATAGACGCGGATGCAGAGAAGGGTGTATAATCATAGTGCGAAGTGTGAAGGAAATCACTAAGCTCGAAAAAACCTCGCAAAGTGATTGCTTCTTCACACAAGATACAGGAAGATAAAAGCGGGGGATGAGAATTGAAAGTTTGGAAAACCCGAAGAGGCAGAGGATGCCAGAACTACATAAAGAAACTCTTTTTCCTGTCCGCGGTCTGTTTGTGTGCGCTGTCCGTATGCTGTGAAACGGCGCTGGCAGCAGAAGATACGGCTTTAAACGAAGACGGGGAGGTGCTTGCCCAGTACCGGGAATACCGGGAACGGCTGGAGTCCATATCGTACAGAACAGAAATCGGGGAGAATGGTTATGAGATAGTGGAAAACCAGATTTTCCCGATAGAGATTGCGGGATATGGAGAAGGAGAAGTCTCTCTCGTGCCCGCGTTCGACGAATCTTATCATCGGCTGGCCCTGTTTTTCGTGACAGAGGACGGACAGGTTATTTATAAGACGGACCAGCTGGAGACGAATAACCGCGTTCTTGGGCAGATGGAACAGCCGGCGTGCGATATCGCGGCGGTGTCCTTCCGGGATTTGGATATGGACGGACGCATGGATATCATCCTGATTACCGCCTGTGCCGGTGCGGACGGTTCCGACGAGGGATACAAAGTGGGAGACGTCCTTTTTCAGAGCAAAAAGCAGGCGGGATTCTACCGGGACTACCGGATTGCGGATAAAATCAACCGATACGGGATGAACAAGAGCGCGGAAGTGATTACTGCTTTCGTCCGGGACGGCTGTTCGACGGAATTTCTGTATACGGCGACGACGCTGAAAGAACTGTTGGCGGAAGGGCTGCAGATTATTACGGAGCAATGCTATTACAGGACGTTTGGAAAACTGGGAAAACTGCAGGTCGTGCCCGGAACGTACCGCATTTCCAATTATGATGTTTTTATGGTGTATCTCGTCAGCGAACAGGGCGATATTCTGTACAGCTTGCAGCCGATGGGGGATTATGATAACCTGTATGCGCTCAAGGGAATCAACTGCCGGGATATCGACGGAGACGGCCTGAAAGACATCGTCATTCTGGCCAGGTACAGTTATGAGGGCGAGGAAGGCCGGCTCATTGTGGAAAGCGACTATTCCATCTATTATCAACGGACGGGCGGCTTTTCACTGGATACGGAAATCAAGGATATATACAGATGCAGCGATGAAGACACGATGGAAGCGCTGGTGGAAGCGGCGAGAAAATACTGGGGGTGGAAAGCGTGAGAAGAACTTCTAAAGCTCACGCCAAAGGGCGTTTCGCTAAGAAGTTCTACGATTTGCGGAGCAAATCTTTCTCACGTTGCAGAATGCCCTGGCGGCCATTCTGCATGAAAGGCATGGGGGGATTAGAATGATTAAAATACTGATAGTGGATGATGAAAAACCGATTTGTGATTTGATAGACCTGAATCTGTCGTCGGCAGGGTATCACTGTGATGCGGTGCAGGACGGACTTAAAGCAATCGAGAAAATAGAACAGGAAACCTATGATTTAATTCTGCTTGATATCATGCTGCCCGGTGCGGACGGCTATGACGTCATGGAATATATCAGGCCGCTCGGCGTTCCTGTCATTTTCATTACGGCCAAACATGAGGTGAAAGACCGGGTAAAAGGATTAAAACTCGGCGCGGATGATTATCTTGTGAAGCCTTTTGATGTGGTGGAACTGGTCGCACGGGTGGAAGCGGTACTGCGGCGTTACAATAAAACGGAACAACGGCTGACGGCGGGCGACGTTATCGTGGATGTGGAGGCGCGCAGGGTGACGAAGGGCGGACGTCCGGTCGAACTGACGAATAAAGAATTTGGGCTTCTGGTTCTTTTTATCCGAAATAAAAATGTGGCGCTTTTCCGGGAAACGTTGTATGAGAAAGTCTGGGAAGAAGAATATTATGGCGACAGCCGGACACTTGATTTACATGTGCAGCGTCTCAGAAGAAAACTTGGATGGGAAAACTGTCTGGTAGCGGTCTATAAGGTCGGCTACCGGTTGGAAATAGGTTAAAGAAAAGGGTTATCTGTGATGAAATTTTCATTGAAAATCTTGCTGTGGACGATTATCGTCATGGCGCTGGCATTAGGGTTCAGCGGTTTCTATTTCGTCAATTATGTCTTTGAAACGTCTCTGGAACGGGAAGTCGGGCAGGCCATGGATGAAAGCAGCATACTCGGGTTTGCCTTCGAAACGGCGGCTTTAAGCGTTCCGGCCAAATACAGTGTGCTGCCGGATAATACGGTAGAGGAAATTGCTTCCAATCTGGAAAGAGGAGGGCAGAGCACGAGCCGCCTTCTGCGCATCTCCGATGAAGAAAAAAACGTGCTCTATACGAGCGACGGTTTTGAGATGGACGATGAACTGCTGTTCCAGACGGGAGAAAACATCAAAACATACCGCATCATCAACGTGGGAGAAAAGTATTTCGTACATACCGGAACGACGGTGAATGCGCTGAACAGGATTCTTTATCTGGAAAACATGAAAGACATTTCGGAAGTGTTTACGGAACGGACGATGGGCTTTTCCCTTTACCGCAGGGTAACGCTCATCATGCTGTTTGCCGGGATGCTCATCATGCAGATTATTTCTTCGCTGCTGACAAAGCCGGTGCGCCTTCTGACGGAAGGGACAAAAAGAATGGCGGCGGGCGATTACGCTTACCGTGCAAAGCAGATAAGCCAGGACGAGCTCGGTCAGCTGACGAAGGACTTCAACAGCATGGCGGGCGCGCTTGAGCAGAATATCGAAAAGCTGGAAGAGGAAATTGAGGCGAAAGAGGAATTTATGGGAGCCTTTGCCCATGAGCTGAAAACGCCGCTGACGGCGATAATCGGTTATGCGGATATGCTTCGTTCCCATAAACTGGATGAAGAAAAAAGCATCATGTCCGCCAATTACATTTATACGGAAGGAAAACGGCTGGAAACGATGTCGCTGCGCCTGCTGGACATCATTGTTGCCGGAAAAGAAGAAGCGGAACTGCAGGCGGTTCCCGTGGAACCGGTTTTTGCATATCTGGAAGAAATGTTTGTCGGCAGCCGGGAAATGGAATTTCATTTCGCGTATGAGCCGGGAACGGCGCTTGCGGAAATCAATCTGATAAAGACCGTGCTGGTAAATCTGGTCGATAATGCCTGCAAAGCGTCGGAGGACGGCGGGCGCATCGAGATAAGCGGCCAGGCGTTGGAAAACGGATACCGTTTTGCGGTCAGGGATTACGGAATCGGTATTCCGGAAGAGGAGCTTCATAAGATTACGAAAGCCTTTTATATGGTGGACAAATCTCGTGCGAGAAGTAAAAACGGTGCAGGACTCGGACTTGCGTTATGTGTGGAGATATTGAAAATCCATCAAAGCAGACTGGAAATCGAGAGTAAAACAGGCGAAGGTTCCTGTTTCAGTTTCGTATTGGCGAAAGGCGGTGTTCAGGAATGAAGTATAAAATAAAAATATCAATTTTTATTTTGTTTGCGGTTTTTTCTATGGCGCTGTCTATCTGGGGGCCGGAAGCGCTTGCCCGATATCAGGACAAGGGGATGTTAAACGAAATTCATACGGAGACCGTGGAAGAGGGGGGCGTAGGCTATCGCTACAAGTTGAATATTAACGAAAAGTTGTACATTCTTTCCCGCTGCCTGAGCAGTCAGACCATTCCGGAAAGCGAACAGAATGCGCCGGCTTATCGCGCGGATGCCGCGGCAGCCTATCAGGATATGGACGGTTCTTATGCTTTTATTGCAAATTACAGGAGGCCGTCGGATGAAGAAATCACCGATGAACAGATTTACGAAACGTGCAATGAGGCGCTGGCCATTCTGAAAGAGGCCGGCATTCTTCCCAAAGAAGTGAAGGATGTGATGCCCGCTTCTTATGAGGCGACACTGTATTCCGCAATTGATGTTCTGGAACCGCGCAATAACATTGCGGTCTGGAAACTGAGCCTGTCCAACAGCCAGAAGAACGCGAATAAGGAGAACCGGCTGATGGATGCCTATATCGGCGCGGAGGACGGGAAACTGTACGAGTTTTATGTGAGGACGCCGCTTCTGTGGGAAGAAATTGATGCGGATGCGGTTGTGGAGGGATGGAGCAGTTATATGGGGCTCGGCAGCCCGGAACCGTACGAATCGGAAAACCCGCTTTTGGAAACGACGCCTTATTACAAAAAGTATGTCTTCCCGGGTATGGGAGATGCGAGGACAATCGTTACGGTAGGCTTTTATGAAGGCATTAATGAACTATTCCTGAAAATTGAGAAATAAAGGAGGCAATCTCTGCGTTTTGACCGAAAAATATCAATATCTTGTATATGATGCAAAAATGATGCAAATATGATGTGACTTTGATGCAGAAATGATGATAATATGATGCAGCGCCTGTGTAATCTTGTATTAACGAGATGACACAGGCGTTTTGAATTTATGGGAAATCAGGCCGCGGCATAGTATATTGCCGATGGAAAGGAAGCTGTTATGGGAAAATACGAAAGAGGAAGTTATCTGACCAGATATTATCATCGGTATCAGGAGAAGGAAAAAAAGCGGAAACGTGCAAAAAGGATTCTGGCAGCAGCGCTGGCGCTTTGTCTGGGCTGTCTTGCCGTATTTACAATCCGGCGGATTCCGGCCGCGGAAGTGCAGGCAGCGACAAATAAAGATGTCGTATACTGGCCGAAGCGCACCGATATAGGGGCGAAATCAGGCGACCCGGTACAGCTTGATTTGGCACAGATGCAGGCATTTATAGAAGAAAATGCGATTCCGGTTATTTTTATAGATGCCGGGCATGGCGGCGAAGACGCGGGCTGCTCCAAAGCCGGTGTGGATGAAAAGACGATTAATCTGGAAATTGCCCTCAAAGTCCGGGACCAGTTGGAGGAGCTCGGATATAAGGTTATCATGGCAAGGGAAACTGATGTCTATGTCTCGAAAGAAGAGCGGGTAGAACAGGCCAATTCGTCTCAAGCTGACATTTATGTCAGTATTCATCAGAATTCAACGGATGACGGAAGCGATGCAAGCGGTATGGAAGTATGGTATGACGGCTCCGACGAGACGCGCGCCAACAAACGACTGGCGCAGTTAATCAGACAGCAGACTGCCCGAAGCACACAGGTTGTTGAACGGGAGCTTCGCGGCAATGCCGATTTTCATGTGACCGGAAGCACACAAATGCCCGCCTGCCTGATAGAGACCGGATTTCTGACCAATACGAACGAGAGAAACAAGCTCGTGACGGAAGAATATCAGGAGCAGATTGCATCGGGCATCGTACAGGGAATCGATTATTATTTTCATCCCAAAACGATGTATCTGACGTTTGACGATGGCCCGTCCGCGGAAAACACGGAAAAAGTGCTGGACATTTTAAAGGAAAGGGACATTCATGCGACTTTTTTCCTGGTAGGCGAAAATGTGGAGCAGAACCCGGAAATCGCAAGGCGGATTGTGGAAGAAGGCCATACGATAGGCATTCACAGCAATTCTCATAATTATGAGGAAATCTATGCGGATGCGGACAGCTTTATACAGGATTTTGAAGAAGCGCACCAGACCATCTATGAAGTGACGGGCGTGGATGCAAAACTTTTCCGTTTTCCCGGCGGCAGCGTCAATGTTTATAATGAAAAGGTAAACGAAGATATCATAGAAAAAATGACGGAACGCGGTTATATCTATTATGACTGGAATGCCAGTCTGGAAGATGCGGCGGTCGATATGACGCCTGAAGAGTTGGTTTCCAATGGTGTGTCTACGACACTCGGGCGGCAGAAAGTAGTTATGCTGGCGCATGATGTTGTATATAATACGGGAGTCTGTCTTGAGGAGTTATTGGACAGCCTGCCGGAGTATGAAATGAAGGCGTTGAACGAAGAGGTGGAACCGGTACAGTTTTAAGGCGGGGCATCCGGTAAACACACAGCCTGGGTATAAAGGTATTCAGTTATGGATTTTCTGCTGACTCTGTAATGGATATTGATGTTCGAGAACTTGCGGACTTTGCGATATCTCTAAATAGACTATATAAAACACTCACAGGTTTGGCCGCCTTGAGCGTGGTTATCCGTCTGGGACACTTTATCCCATAGTCTGGTGTGAGTCGAGAAAAAGTTTCGGATGGAAATAGGAATATGGTTGTGGTATTCTATATAATAAGCTGTACAGGCAAAATTTATGAGGGAAAAAGGTTACTCGAATGAATGCAGACAATGAATTACGAAAGAACCTGGATAAATTGCATACAACCGAATTAGGCATAAAACGAATAAAAAGAAATCTGTCTTTGGATATAGAAGATGTGGTTGACTGGTGTAAAGCGAAAATCAGTTCTGAGAATGCTGATATAACACGAAACGGGAAAAACTGGTATGTCCATGCAGATAATGCAGTTTTCACGGTAAATGCATATAGTTACACGATTATAACGGCACATAAGGAAAAGAAATGATTATCGTTTTCAATGGAACACAGATACTGACAGCAAGGCGTCAGAGCGTATGGAGAAACACTCTGTGCGCTCTGTTTTACTTTGCCTGTCGAAAAAATTGAAAGGAGAACAGATGATAAACACATATTATATTGGCGGTTCGCCCTGTGCGGGAAAAAGTACGGCGGCTGAAATACTTTCCGAGAAATACAATTTATATTATTTCAAAGTAGATGATTTCCTTGACGGCTATACTAAGTCCGGAGCATTAAAAGGATATCCCATATGTAAAAAAAATATTGAGCTGAATGCGGAACAAATCTGGATGAGGGAACCTTCGCTTCAATGCGCGGAGGAATTTGAATTTTACAAAGAAATTTTTGAATATGTGCTTGCAGATTTACAAAAGATTCGCTGCGAAAATGGAATTATTACAGAAGGCGCAGCGTATATACCTAACCTGATGAAGCAAATCGGCATACCGGGCAGCAGATACATTTCCATTACCCCCGAAAAAGAATTTCAGATTTCCCATTTCCAAAAGAGAGCATTTGTTCCATTTATCTTGGAAGGATGCAGCGATAAGGAAAAGGCTTTTTGCAATTGGATGGAGAGAGATGTTTTGTTTGCCGGAGAAGTGCAAAAACAATGTTGCGAAAACAATTATATTTCCATTATAAATGACGGAAGTATGGGCGTTGACGAATTGGTCAACAGGGTAGCGGCACATTTTGGATTAGCCGATATTCTTTTTGAAGGGACGGTGCAGATTGATGAATAAAAAAATCGGAATGTATGGCTCTGTCGTTAATTTTATTTCGGTACTCTGTTTTGCGTTGTCTATGTTGTTTGGCTTTGATTATGGCAGCTACTTTGCCTCTATTTTCATTGCGTTTAGTTTTGTATTAATGATGTGCGGATATGCTTACTTTTCCGAAAAGGAAGTTAAATTATCGGGTTATGTCTCAGTGGCGTTTGCCGCCATATACACAGCCATCATTTTATTAGTCTATTTTGCACAGTTGACCACTGTCCGGTTAAATGATTTAACGCAGCAGGCGACGGCGCTTCTTGATTTTCAGCAATGCGGACTGCTGTTTAATTATGACTTATTAGGTTATGCAGTCATGTCATTAGCTACATTCTTTGCCGGATTGACGGTAAAGCCACAGCGGAAAACAGACAAGTGGCTGAAATATCTGCTCATGATACACGGCGTGTTTTTTTTCTCCTGTCTGATAGTTCCTATGCTTGGGGTATTCAGGGCGGATGGTCCTGTATGGACAGGTGTGGCGATATTGGAATTTTGGTGTTTCTATTTTAGCCCTATCGGCATTTTCTCTTTTTTATATTTTTCCAATTGCAGGGAATGAGGTCTGCTGTTTTTGTAGATGGACAGGCAAAATTTATAGATGTATATATACGGGAAACTTATTTTGGTGTTAAATGGTGTAAATAGTTTGTGTGAGGTGTGTTTATGCAAGACAATCAACCGATATATCCAGTAGAGAGATATATTACTATCGGAAAAAGAAAGTATTGTCTGGCGACGGCTCGCATATATGAGAAATGATGCGGCACAGCAGGCAGGACAAAATAGGGCAAGAAAAATGGCTATTTGTATGATGAAAGCAGGTATAATGTCTGTGACAACTAACCATATTAAAAACCGACAGGAGGAATAAAATGGACAGACCTATTACAACTCTATTTATGCTGATGTCTGTTGATGGCAAAATCAGCACTGGTGCATCCGACAGTTTAGACGTGGATAAGGACTTTCCTAAAATTGCGGGAGTCAGAGAAGGATTACATCAATATTATGAAATAGAGCAGACAACCGATTTATGGTCAATCAATTCCGGAAGAGTGCAGGCCAAAATCGGTATTAATACGGCGGACATGCCAGATAAAACGCCCGTATCCTTTGTTATTATTGACAATCAACATTTAAAGGAACATGGGTTACGTTATTTTTGTGCTTTATCAAAACAATTTGTGCTGGTGACATCCAACGAAAAACACCCGGCATTTGAAATGGAAGAAGATAATCTCCATATCATATATCAAGACGAACTGTCATTGAAAGAGGTTCTCACAAAACTCAAAGCGGAATATGGTTGTGAGAGAATGACGATACAGACTGGCGGTACATTAAACGGACTGTTTCTTCGTGAAAAGCTGATAGATTATATTGACATTGTCGTAGCGCCTGTATTAATCGGCGGTAAAGATACCGCCACTTTAATTGATGGACAATCTTTATTGTCAGAAAGCGAATTATCCAAATTAGGAGTGTTGAAATTGCAGGAATGTGTAGTTTTGGAGAACTCATATCTCCGATTGCGCTATGAGGTAATTCGCTGACCGCATCCGGTTTTTGGGGAAAAATACCGGAACAGAAAATAATATGAAAATCAAATATTCTTTATCCTGGGGCAGCGATTATCTTAACGGAAAATCAGCTGCCCTTCTTGCAAGAGGCAACTTTGGGTTGCCAAAAAGCACTTTCATGTTGGTGGCAAACAGGATTGCTATTTTGTATAATACAAACTTGTAGAATACAAATTGAATAAAGGAGGCGTGATATGAAATTATCAGAAAAAATCATAGAACTGAGAAAAGCAAATGGAATGACGCAGGAAGAACTTGCGGCGATATGTAATGTCAGCAGGCAGTCCATATCCAAATGGGAAGCCGACATTGCATTGCCGGAGACAGAAAAACTGTTAATACTGGGAAAAACCTTTCAGGTGTCTATGGATGTTTTGCTGAAGGATGAATTGACATTAAGTGAAGTTAAGGATGTTCATATCTGCGGCAATAATGCAGTTCAGAAAAAGAAACAGGAATTGTATGAGGGAATATTGATTAAAGAAAGTATAGTGGATGACAGTATCATTGACTGTCTTCATATTCATAAAATTGAATTGTGGAATACCGGCGGGAAACCAAAATATTGGACGGCATTGTTTTTTACGAGTGACAGGAAAGATTTTCCGGAACAGATTTCAAAAGTCATGCTGTCCAACCCGGATACAAATGAGAACTGGTTTGTTGATTTTAAGGCAGGCAATAAAAAATACATTGTGTTTAAAGACAGAGTTTTAAAATATCAGATTGGAAACCAGACGGAAAAAGAATCTGTATGCGATGCGTGCAGGGAATTAGGGATTACGAAAGAGCAGATGAACTGGCCGGAATAGGAGGAAGCATGAGAGTATTATTAACATCAGCGGGTTTGGAAACGGAAGAAATAAAAGCGTGTTTTGTGGATATGGCAGGGAAAGATATGTCATTTGTGAAAGCTTTATTTATCCCAACGGCGGCAATAGACGCAGATGCAATTGGAGTGCTGCCAAAGTGCATGAATGATTTGTTAAAATGTGGTATTTCGAAGAAAAATATTGATGTATATGATTTACATGCCGGAATGGAGTTTGAGAAGCTCAAACAATATGATGTGGTATATCTGTGCGGCGGAAATACACAGTATTTGCTTGAAAGAATCAACGCAACAAGGTTCCATGAGTCTTTGATGGCGTACATCAATGACAATGGCCTGGTAATCGGGGTAAGCGCCGGAAGTCTCATTTTTTCCAATAATTTAGAAAAGAATCTGGGGCTGATAGATACAAAACTGGACGTTCATTGTGTAATGGGAGAAAAAAGGGGTAAAGTGACATATCCGTTAAAGGAGAATGTAAAACTTACCAATACATGCGCGCTCGTTATACGGGATTTCCCGGATGATATGGAAATAATCGGAGAATAAAAGAGGAGAATATGTTTCAGGGATTTAATGAGTCAACCATCATGTACTATAAGGCAATCCACGGGGAAAACAGTAAAAAGGCATATCAGGAGAATGAACGGCTATATCTTGAAGGCGTGAAACTGCCTCTTGCTGAACTGTATTTTGAACTGTATGATTATTTTAGCGGCATTGACAGGGATTTGTTGAGTGACAGAAGGAGATGTATTTCTTCTGCGTATAATGATGCTCGTTTTTGTTGCGGAACACCCATAAAGGAGTATTTTTACATACGATTCAAATTAAACACAGCAACCGGGAAAAACGCATTAGGTTTCTTTTTTGACGCCTCTTTAGATGGCTATAAATATGGGCTGAATATCTATCATCCGGATGCAGGCGGAATGAATAAAATCCGGGAATACATAATGGACAACCGGCGCTATGCCAAAAGAGTCATTGCGGATTTCAACAAAGCGGGATTGTTAGAACTTCATGGGGAGAAATATAAAAAGGCGTATTATCCGAAAGAAGATATGATTTTGCAAGAATGGTTGGAGCGGAAAAGAATTTTTTTCACACAGGAAGAAAAGCTTAGCGCCGTTTTTTATAAGAGAGAAATTTTAAATAGTCTTTTTTCCGCATTTGACAGCGCAAAGGAACTATATTTTATGTTGAGGGAAGCATTATATTGATACGAATCTTCTGCATCCCAACATCTTGATGAGGAGTGAGAAATAAATGAAGAAAGGAAAAGAAGCATTTCATAACAATATATATGCGCTGCGGTTAATGTGGCAGATATGTCCCGGTCAGGTTTTGCATAAGGCCATTACCCGGTTTCTGGGGTATTTCGAGTGGTTATTTTACAGCGCTTTTTTTATGCGTTTTGTTGTTAAGGCACTGGAAATGGGGCGGGAATTTTCTGCGATTATGATATTCGTCGGGGTCACAGTGGCCGTATTTGCGGGTATCTCTTTATATAACAGCTATGTGGAAGGAACAGTGACGCCTGTTACGACCATTATTGTGAACAGGGAACTGAACAAAAAGCTGTTTCGAAAATCCAGAAATGTGGAACTGTCCTGTTATGAAGATAGTGAATTTTATAACAAATATACGCTGGCTATGGAGAAGGCGGATGAGCGGCTTATGGAAACAGTGGATGTTATATGGGGCATTGTATTCGGTGTGACAGCTTCTGTTGCCGCATTTGTCTTTCTTTTGGAAGTGGACAGGTATGCGGTGCTGTTTGTAGGCTTTCCGATTCTTGGTAATTTTTGTTTTAATAAAGTATTGGGTAAGATTGATTTTGAGCGAAACAGGGAGATGGTTCCCTATAACCGTAAAATAGCGTATATCAATCGTGTCATGTACATGACAGATTATGCAAAAGAAATACGTCTGACCAATGCTTTTGCATTAATGCGGAGGAATTATCGGGAGGCCATACAGGGGCTTATTCAGTGCACCCATAAATATACGAAAAAGGGCATGATTTTTCACTGGCTGCGCGTTATATTTACGTTTAGCTTTATATTTGAGGGGCTGTTGATATACGGAGCTTACAGGGCTTTGGTAAGTCATACGATTTCGCTGGCGGAGCTTTCCGTGATTACCAGCATGATGGTATCTACCACATGGATATTAATCGGGTTTACGGAATCCCTGATGAAGGGCTTTAAGAACGGACTTTTCGTGTGGAACCTGCGTACTTTTCTGGAATATGAGGAAGCAATACCGGAGGATTATGAAGGGGAAGACCCGGGCGAAGAAATTCAAAGCATCGCGTTTCGCAATGTGAGCTTTTGTTATAAGGATAAACAGGTATTACATAATCTTTCCTTTGAAATCCGGGGAGGTAAAACCTATGCGCTGGTGGGACATAACGGAGCGGGAAAGTCTACGATTATTAAGCTGCTGATGCGCTTTTATGACCCGACGGAGGGAGAAATTTTCTGTAACGGCAGAAATATTAAGGAGTATAATCTGCAGAAATACAGAGCGTTGTTTGCAACGGCTTTTCAGGACTGCCGCATTTTTTCTCTGTCGGTGATGGAAAACGTGCTGATGCAGAAAGCGGAGGAAGGCGACAGGGAACGTGTGGAGGAAGCCTTACGGCTGGCCGGTGTATATGATAAGGTCACGTCGCTGCCAAAAGGGATGGATACAGTTTTGACGAAGGAGTTCAGCGAGGATGGCGTGGTGCTGTCCGGTGGTCAGTACCAGAAAATCGGGGTTGCCAGAGCTTTTGTGAGACAATGTCCTGTAAAAATATTTGATGAACCATCCAGTGCATTAGACCCTGTTTCGGAATATCAGCTATTTGACAATATGTTGAAAAGCAGTAAGGAAAAGACGGTATTGTTTATTTCTCACAGGTTATCTTCTGTCCAGAATGCGGACTGGGTGTTCATGCTGGAAAACGGAATGGTCAGAGAAGAGGGAACCCATCGCATGCTGATGAAGCAGCAGGGTATCTATGCGGATATGTATAAAAAGCAGGCGGAGAATTATCTGGCGGTATCATCTTCTGAAATAGACAGAGGTATTTTTGCCTGCGGCCCAAATTCGCAGGCTATGGAAAGGCATGGTTTTTGTTATGAAAAAAGTGTTAAATAATCATCTGTTTCTTTGGCGGCTTTGTTTCCGTACAGCGCCGGGATTCATGTTATATGCTGTTTATGATGCTTTCAGAAATCAGTTTCTTATTTTTCTGGAACATACAATCGCGGTCCGTTATGTATTAAGATGTGCGGAATTTGGAGAACCATTTTATAAAGCGTTTATCGTAGTCGGCCTCGTACTGTTGGCATACATGGCGGCAATCATACCGGATGGGTATTATATTCATAACTTGTCATTGCGCGCAAAGCCGAAACTCTATCAGGCGTTAAAAGACCAAATGTATCAAAAAGCGGCCGAGATTGATTTGGAATGCTATGACGAACCGAATTATTATAATGAGTTTGTTTTGTCTGTGGCCGAAGCTGAAAATTCGATTGAACGTTTTCTGGCATTGCTCAATACCCTTGTGCAGAGTATTACAATTATGCTGACGACGGGAGTGTTCTTTCTTGTAACGGATGCCGCGGGAATTTTATTTGTACTGGCGTCCTTTGTACTCAATTTTCTGTTTGCAAAGGTATTGAACAAGTTAAATTACGAAGTGCGGATAAAAACAAATCCGCTGGAACGTAAGCGAAGCTATGTAAGCCGTATTTTTTATCTGAGTGATTATGCGAAAGAGCTGCGTTTATACCCGCGGACGGCGGATATTTTGGAGCAGGACTTTGTGCAGGCTAACGGGGAAATGATACAAGTGCAGAAAAAGGCATGCAGGAAGCGTACTGGTTTGCATTTTGCGCAGGGGTATCTGGCCGGAGATTTTATTTTGGACGGACTTTATATAACGTACTTAATATTTCAGGCGGCAGTATTACATACCATCGATTACAGTAATGCGGTAGTTTTGTTCAACCGTACGGGCAGTCTGCGGAAGGGCATGAAGGGCTTTGCCGAGATTGTGCCTAAGGCAGGCGAAAACAGCATGTACATTGACAAGATTAGATGTTTTCTTATGAATGAACCGAAGATTAAGCATAATGTGGGAGAAAGCTTACCGGCGGAGCCGGGCACAATACGTTTTGAGCATGTCAGCTTCCGCT
Organism: uncultured Lachnospiraceae bacterium; assembly: GCA_910578475.1. Taxonomy (GTDB): domain Bacteria; phylum Bacillota; class Clostridia; order Lachnospirales; family Lachnospiraceae; genus UBA3282. The sequence continues at coordinate 199,672 of CAJTRK010000001.1, forward strand.
ATACGGAGGATTCACCAGAGACGCTGAAGGATATTACATTACAGGTTCATCCCGGCGAAAAAATTGCGATTGTAGGTTACAATGGCGCTGGAAAAACAACGCTTATTAAGCTGTTGATGAGGCTGTATGACCCAACGGGCGGCAGGATTCTGTATCATGATAAAAATATAACGCAGTACAATCTGGGTGACTATCATAAACGTTTTGGCGTAGTATTCCAGGACTTCAAGATGTACGATGCAACGCTGATGGAGAATGTTGTGCTGGATGACATGGGGAACGTAAAAAGGGAAGAGGAAGCCGTTAAACAGGCTCTTTGCAGCAGCGGTTTCGGTGAACGCCTGGAAACGCTTCCGGAAGGACTGTATACATCCATTACCTCGGAGTTTGACGAGAACGGTGTGAATCTGTCCGGCGGAGAAAGCCAGAAAGTTGCCATCGCCAGAGCCTTCTACAAGCAGGCGGACATTTTGGTTATGGATGAGCCTTCCAGCGCATTGGACCCTATTGCGGAATATAATTTGAATAAAGCGATGCACGACGCTGCGCGCAATAAGACGGTGTTTTATATTTCCCACAGACTGTCTACGACAAGAGATGCGGACCGCATTATTATGCTGGAAAAAGGTGAAATCATAGAAGAAGGAACCCATGAACAGCTTTTGGCGCAAAATGGAAAGTATGCAAAGATGTGGCATGTGCAGGCAGGAAAATACCGGGAATAAGATGGAAGCGGTTTTCTGAACTGTCGGTTTTCACTCGTTTAAAACTTTTTATCATACTATATTGACAAATATCAATATGTGAATATAATGGTGATATAGAAGAAGTTGAAAGGGAGGTATTGAAACTGATTGATGAAAGAAAGATACCAACGGTTTTCAAGGCCTTTTGTGACGAAAACCGTATTAAAATCTTAAAGCAGTTACGGACAGGAGAGAAGTGCGCCTGTGTACTGTTGGATAGTCTGCATATTTCACAGCCGACATTATCGCATCACATGAAAATTCTTTGTGATTCTGGCGTTGTGGCTATGCGGAAAGAGGGAAAATGGGCGCATTATTCCATTTCACCGGAGGGGGCTGCATTTGCCTCCGAATGTCTCCTGTCTCTTATATCAACAGATAATTCAGGCAAAGATAAGCCATGTTGTGATAAGTAAAAATATTTGCTTTTCCTCATGGCTTCATAACAAGAAAACAAATTGATATATTTCAATGTTTCTATGAATAGAGGTTTGCGATGAATATAATAAAAACAGGTTGGAATTTTTTTCAAGATGAAATTCTTGGTATGCAATGGTTAAACCGTTTAATCGGCAGTCTGCTTGATACTTGCGGTATAGATACAACTGGAAAAATTGGCGGGAGTGTCCGTTTTTTTCTCTACGATACAATTAAAATCATGGCGCTTTTAGGTGTTTTGATTTTGCTTATTTCGTATATTCAGAGTTACTTTCCGCCAGAAAGAACAAAGAAAATTCTCGGACGGTTTCATGGCATCGGGGCTAACATGATAGCGGCCCTGCTCGGTACGGTAACGCCGTTCTGCTCCTGTTCATCAATCCCGCTGTTTATCGGGTTTACAAGCGCAGGATTACCATTAGGCGTAACTTTTTCTTTTTTGATTTCTTCTCCAATGGTTGACCTCGGTTCGCTTGTGCTGCTGATGAGCATATTCGGATGGAAGGTCGCCGTAATTTATGTTGTGCTAGGGCTTGTCATTGCCGTTGTGGGCGGCGCTATAATTGAAAAACTGCGTCTTGATAAGTATGTGGAAGAATTTATACGAAAAGGAAATTCTGTTGAGGCTGCCGGGGAGGAACTGCACTTCAAAGACCGCATGAAATACGCATGGGAACAGGTGGTATCGACGGCCAAAAAAGTTGCTCCATATGTTTTGATTGGTGTTGCTATTGGTGCGTTTATCCATAACTGGATACCCGAAGATTTTATCGTGCGTGTTCTCGGAACAGGCAATCCTTCAGGCGTTGTCATTGCAACGATTGCGGGTATTCCTATGTATGCGGATATTTTTGGAACAATTCCGATTGCCGAAGCGCTTTTGGCAAAAGGCGCGAGGCTCGGGGTTGTCCTGTCTTTTATGATGGGCGTAACAACTTTATCCTTACCGTCTATGATTATGCTCCGCAAAGCTGTTAAGCCCAGACTGCTTGCTGTTTTTACGGCAATCTGTATGATTGGCATTATTGTTGTCGGTTATTTCTTCAATGCAATTCAATTTTTAATGATGTGAGTTGTTTAAGGGAATAAATATCAATCGAATTGCGCTCTTGAAGATTGCAAGGTTGCAAAAATTATAGACATTGCAATGTTGCGCTGTTGGGAGAGAGCCGGAAAGCGGCAGTAACAAGGCGGCGAAAAGCCCGCCCCGTCCGTAAGGACGGTATGCTGTCCAACGGACAGCTTGCCCCGGCAGGGCGCAAAACCCGCTTGCTGGTTGCATTTTTGTTGGCGTAGCTGACAAAAGTGCTTTTGCGTTTACTTTCGCAGAAAGTAACAAAGGAGTGGCTTCGCCCCGATACTTCCCGAACTACTAATGTTCGGGAAGGTTCCATGATTATGCGCCATATCCGGCGCTCATTACCCGATAAGGGAGAAAGGGAAATTGATTGAAGCGGACAATCAGCGTTATGACAGGGAAAGGCTCTGTCAACCATAACAGCAGAAAATTCCATGCAAAGAACACTGACCCGGAACGGAGTTGTCTGAACGTGGAATATTGCAACGAAAATATCAAAGATGTATACCACGAATTATTTGATGAAGCACTTGCCCGGTACAATGAGAAGCAGACCAGAAGTGACCGTATAATTGATGATTACTATGAGAAAATCTGTTCCGGCAAACAGGAAAAGCCATTCCATGAGATTATTTTGCAGATAGGCAACAAGGACGATATGGGGGCAAAGACAGAGGACGGACAGCTTGCGGCAAAAATACTTGATGAATATATGCAGGATTTTCAGCGGCGCAATCCCACATTGAGAGTGTTTTCGGCACATCTGCATATGGATGTTAAGTACAGTATAGTTTTAATTGTGTATGGTGTGTATAGAGTAAGGGAAAAGCTGAAAATAGGAACTACATACACAAACAGAAAGAAAAATGTATATGACGTTACATGGAAGAGAATTAGAAAAATCCTTAAGTCAGGGATAGGTGACAATATCAGCTATAAAAATCTTAAAAAGCAATCAAATATTTAACAATTATGTTATAGCTGTATGGAGTTCGAATAGTACAAAAATATATTATTTATTTTATATGGCAGGTAGTCCATGAGATTGCCTGCTATATTTGTAAATTATAATTTCAGAAAAATTGAGGCAGTAAATTGTTGCCAATAGAACTGGGTATTTATTAAATTGACAAATAGCTAACGAGGATGGTATATGAAAAATACGAAAAGGAATTCAAAGAAAGAAAAAGCGCCGTTTGCTCAGAGACATCCTAGAATTAATTTTATGATAGGTTTGGCTTTGTTGGTAATACTTGTACTTGCGGTAATATTACTCATATGGTTTGTTTTTTCTTGTTTAGGGAATGGGATTGAGCATTTAGTTGATTTTTTGAAAAAGTTTGTAAGTACTACAGATAAAGTAATAATTGTGGCAATGATAACAGGTATGGTGTCTATAATCGGTGTGGTTTTTACGTCTGTAATAGCAAAAGTTATTGAGTATCAATATAATGTAAAAAAGTACTTATATGATAAAAGAGAGATTCCGTATGAACAATTTATAAGCATAATATATACTATTATGGAAGATACAAAAAAACCTATAAATAAGCAAATGACAGAATCTGATAAATTTAAAATGATGTCGGAATTTTCTAAGGGTTTAACATTATGGGGATCAAATAAAGTGGTAAAAAAGTGGTTAAGATACAGAAAAGCAGCGATGGAAAATATGAGTCCAGAGCGCTCTTTATTGCTATTGGAAGATATTATTTTTGAAATTAGAAAGGATGTCGGACAAAGAAAAAGATTGGGTAAAGGGGACGTGCTATCCATTTTTATAAATGATATAGAAAATATAACAAGTAGATGAAATTTGTATAGAAAAATGCTTTACAAATGCTATAATATGAAATATACTAGTATCACAATTAAGAAAGAGGTGATGTAATGGCTCAAATTAGTTTGCGTATAGAGGATGATGTAAAAAAAATGGCAGAGCAGGCATGTGCCGATATTGGCATGTCTTTGTCTACGGCAATAAATATTTATCTCAAAAAACTTGGGCGTGAAAAGCGAATACCTTTTGAGGTGGCTGTAGATCCTTTTTATTCGCAGGAAAATATGACCAGGCTAAAAGAGTCGGTAGCACAGATGGAAGCTGCAGGCGGCACAGTACATGAGGTAGATTTTGATGATTAAGTCATGGTCAGATGCGGCATGGGAAGATTTTGAATACTGGATGAAGCAAGATAAGAAAACGTTAAGGCGTATTCTTCAGTTATTGAAGGATATTGATCGGAACGGATATGATGGAATAGGTAAGCCGGAAAGGTTAAGTGGTGATTTAGCAGCTTATTGGAGCAGAAGGATAGATGATGCGAATCGTATTGTTTATCGTATAGAGGATAATACGATAAAGATTGTCCAATGTGGTTCTCATTATAGAGATAAGTGAAGGCGGCAACATTTTGGCAACAGAAAATCAGCAAGCCGTAATAAATGATGTAATTGATGTAAAAATGGGTGTGTATTTGCATAAAACTTAAACAAAAATAGTTAAGAATGATAAAGGACACGCCGAGTTCGGGTAAATGCGAATGGCTGACATAAGAATTGAAACAGAAAGACTTATATTGAGAAGATTTGAAGAAAACGATATGGAAGCAATATACTTGCTTTTTTCAGACAAAGAGGTAAATACTTTTTTGCCGTGGTATCCCGTCAGGGATATGGATGAAACGAAGATTTTTTTTGAAAAGCATTTAAAAAATAAGAAATATTGTTTTACAATCTGCCTGAAAGACGACGATTATCCTATTGGGTATGTACATGCGGAAGAGGATGACAGCCATGATTTTGGCTATGCACTCCGCAAAGAATACTGGCATCAGGGAATTGTCACTGAAGCAGGCAATGCAGTTATCGAATTACTAAAAGAAAACGGGATTCCTTATATTACAGCGACACATGACAAAACAATTCCAGGAGCGGGGCTGTTATGAAACGAATTGGCATGAAATATTGTTATTCTTATAAAGAACAGTGGCAGCCCAAAAACTTTCCAGTGATATTCCGAATGTATCAGTTAAACTTTGACGGACAAAAAGACAGGGTATATCCAAAATACTGGAACCTGTACGAGGAGCATTTCATTGAAACAGATGTATAATTCCTGTTTATTTGGAGAACGAATACCGTAATCACAACGGAATAAATAACACAGCGTCGGAGCATATAGAGAATCATCCTGTATGCTCTGTTTTATTCCCTGCATTTTGCGTTATAGACAGGCAAAATGGTTTGATAATAAATTGTAATTGATGATATCTTATTTGACGCTTACGTCATATCCGCTTATTTTTTGGTTACCATTATGCTCGAATATGTTTTTATTTCTGTTTTTGTTTTCTTATATGGATATTTTGTTGGATGGTTTATGAAATCAAATTGCTGGATGGCGTTTGTGTATGTGGCAATCGTATATGTTCCGGCTTACTTTCTTGATATGGCGTTTATTAAAAGAGATATTAATGATATCAATGCACAACTGGAAAGGCGGCGTAAAAACGATGAAAAAATCTCATGACACAAAGCAGTTAATTCTGTTTTTTATCATTACGCTTGCGTGGACATGGGGATTTGGCTTTGTCCCTGTTTTTATGGGAACAGAGGGAACACCGTCAGGAACATTCTTGTTTTATTTCGGCGGTGGCGCACCGTCTGTCACGGCGTTGTTTATCGTATTTTTCACGCTAATTTCGATTGCTGCAATCTGGGTAGGTGTGTGCATATTTGCCTGTGAAATGCCGGAAATGAATTATGTTCATGCGATTGTACAAAATCCCTTTAACCTGTTTTGGGTATTATTCATTTCTGTTATTTCCGGTCCGTTGAATGAGGAATTTGGCATTTAGCATAGTTCTTTACACCGGGACAGGCACAATACGATTTGCTTCAGGATTCTCTTTTTGATGCCGTAATGTACATACCAAGTGTCATGATTTTCAACTTTGCTGTTTCGTATGTCTACATTAAAACAAAAAGAAGTATTTTAGCAGGAGCATTAGTCCATATGTTTGGCAATTTGTTGGGAAGTCAGCTTATTGCGCCGTATTCTGCCGAAATCGGCACGATAATCCGATATTCGAAAATGTTTTTTTGCGGCTGCCTTGCTCTGTATTGTATTTTTTCAAAGGAATTTAAAAAAGAGTTTTTCCAGGTTTGTAACGACCTCTCTTTTTTGTGCAAGGATAGAGAGGAATAATTTAAGGATAGGCCTTATAATAATAAAGACAAAATTATATCCACAAAGCACAATAGATGCGGATAAGGAGGTTTTTCATGGAATGGGTCCACAAATTGAACCAAAGCATGAATTATATTGAGGAACATTTGACAGACGAAATTGACTATGAACAGCTTGGACGAATTGCCTGCTGTTCCGCCTATCACTACCAGAGGATGTTTACTTATATGGCGGGCATCACGCTGGCAGAGTATATCAGAAGAAGAAAAATGTCTTTGGCGGCGGCAGACTTGCAGGGTGGGAATGAACGGATTATTGATATTGCGGAGAAGTACGGCTATCGTTCTCCAACGGCATTTAACAGGGCGTTCCAGTCTTTTCACGGGATAGCTCCATCGTCAGTGAAGGATGAGGGCGTATCTGTGAAATCTTTTTCCCCCATTGTATTTAAAATTACTGTAAAAGGAGCGACAGAAATGAATTATAGAATCGAAACAAAAGAAGCATTCCGTATTATTGGCGTATCTGCGCCGCTCGACAGGGAAATCGAGAATAACTTTATGGTTGTGCCAACGATGTGGCAGGAAGCGTCTGTGAATGGAACCATACAGAAACTGGCGGGCATGATGGATGCGCAGCCAATGGGACTTTTGGGCGTAAGTGTCTGCAATGATGAAGAACAATGGAAATATTTTATTGCCGTTTCCAGTACAAAGGCAAGTGATGGGTTTGAAGAATATAGCGTGCCTGCGTCTACCTGGGCAATTTTTTCCGGAACGGGTACAAATCAGTCAATACAGGAATTGGAACGGCGGATTATAACAGAATGGCTTCCGGCCTCCGGATATGAATATGCCAACGCTCCGGATATTGAGGTTTACTTAAATCCGGACCCCCGGAACGCACAATATGAGGTATGGATACCCGTAGCAAAGAAAAAGGACTAATGGAGGAACATATGGACGAGAAATTTGAGTTGTTTATGGAAACGGTTGACGGGCGTTTCCGCGGTTTTGTAAATCAAATCAACGGGTATCTGACAGAAAACGGCTGTAAGTGTGATGTCAAACTGCAAAAAAGCGGGTATGTTGTGTCCTATGTGTTAAATGACAGCAAAAGGACTTTGGCAACATTTGTGTCCCGAAAAACGGGGATGAAACTCCGCATTTATCCCGAACATATACGAGAATACCAGAGTTTTCTTGATACACTTCCTGAAAAGGTAAAAAAGGAAATCAAGAAAGCGTCCATCTGCAAACGGCTTGTCAATCCCGCTGACTGTAACCCGAAATGTGTCATGGGATATACCTTTGCATTGGATGGTGAGCAGTATCAGAAATGCCGTTACATGGCGTTTCAGCCTGCATTGAGTGAGGAAAACAATCCATATATTAAGCAGTTCTTAGAGAAGGAACTGTTGGCAGACAAATAGATGAACAACAGAGCGAAAATCTGATAATCACTGTATTTCAGCGTAAAAAAGATTTATTAGGGGAAAGCATATGGAATATAAAGAAAATGAGTTGTGCTATGAGGATTATTGTGCGTTGAGAGAAAGCGCCGGGTGGCCGCTTTTTTCAAAGGAGCAGACACAAAGAGCGCTTATCAATAGTCTGTATACGGTAATTGCTGTTCAGGATGGCCGAACTGTTGGTATGGGTAGACTGATAGGTGACGGAATGTATTATATGATAGCTGATATTGTGGTACAGCCGAACTGTCAGAAACATGGTATCGGCAGTCGGATTATCAATATGTTAACAGAATATGTTGATAAGGAAACACCCATCGGCGGACGTTCCAGTATTCAGCTGATTGCGGAAAAAGGAAAAGAAATATTTTATGAAAAATTGGGATTTAAGATAATCCCGCATGAATTTTGCGGTTCCGGTATGCGGAAAGTTATTCGCAAGTAACACAGAACAGATAAAAAAGGAGCCGTTTTAATGAAAAATCCCAAAGAATGTGCTATCATAAATTCATGACACACTGTTAAAAGCATTTTGGGGAGAAATATCATGGGAAATCTCAAAATATTACTTTTTGATTTAGATGGCACTTTATTAAGAAATGATAAGACTGTATCTGAATATTCGCTGGAAATATTATCCAAATGTAAAGAATGCGGGCATTTCATTGGTATTTCAACATCAAGGAGTGAACAAAATTGTTTCAGCTTTTTAAAAGAAGTGAAGCCGGATATTCTTATTTCCAGCGGCGGGGCATTGGTACGGGTAAATGAAAAAATTATCTGTTCTTCTTCCTTTTCAGTGAGGGAGACAAATAGCTTTATTGAATCAGTAAGAAAAATATGTGGTATGGATTGTGAAATTACGGTTGATACATCCGATGCACATTACTGGAATTATAAAACCAATCCAAAAGAACAGGATAAAAGTTGGGGCGACAGCATATATACGGATTTTACAGACTTTCCGTATGAAGCTTTGAAGATATGTGTTGAGATACCCCATCCCGGCCTGGCGCAGAAATTATGCGAACATTTTTCAGAACTTGACAGTCAGCGATTTTCAGATGGCGATTGGTATAAATTTACAAAAAGCGGAGTTACAAAGGAAAAGGCAATATTGGCAGTATGTGAAGCATGTCATATAGATATTTCAGAAACCGTTGCTTTTGGAGATGATTATGCAGACATCGGTATGCTGAAGATATGCGGCATTGGTGTGGCGATGGGCAATGCCGTACAGGAGGTCAAAGATATTGCTGATGATATCACGCTTTCAAATGAGGAAGATGGCGTAGCAGCCTATTTGGAAAAATGGATAATTTGAAAAATGTGTGATGACAATATCACCATTCCTTTATATTTGGTCTTGCTTCCCGCCACCATTCTTGAAAATCTTTTGAATATCTTGTTAAAACTACTGCCAGGTTTTCAGGCGGTACATAAGTTGTAATCTCAGTAAACTTATCCACAAACCGGTCTGCATCTTGTATACTTTGGGAGATTTCGAGTTTTTTCCCCAAACTTACAAGTTCAACAGTTTTTTCCGACACGGATTCTACCTGTTGTTCCAGTCGTCTGTTGCAATCAAATAAAATCTCTTTTTCCTGAAGTATCATACGATATATACTATAAATGATTTCTGCTATCGTAGTCATTTTCATATACCCGTCAATCGGGCATGATTTCAGGAAATAATAATAATTGAGCCAAAAATCTGAATAAAATGATAATAATTTTTCCTTTTTTTCTGTTTTCTGAAATACAGGAATCAGTGGTAGTATATTTTCAATCTCTGCGTCATTACAAAACAAAATTTTCGCTTTCGCAAATCCATTTCTGGCAGGTTCGCTGCCCTTCTCCGCCAAATCCTTCAGATACTGTTTCGTCATATACTTTATATCAAAATACCCGCCTTCATATGTACATAATCCATTTATAGTTTCGGTTGTTATATTATTCTTTTCTTTTTCCGCATATTCTTCTTCTGATAAAATAACCACGCCATCCAAATCAGAATCTGCTCTTTCCGTTCCTTTGGCTACAGAACCTATAAGTATTAAAGCGATAGCTTCTTGTTTCCTATAGTAATCTTTCATATTCGCAATAGATTGTTCGTGATGTTTATACATTCTTCCACCTCTTTTGTTTAAATCGAGTTCATGAAATTCCAATGTGACAAATTATTTAACGTCATTATTTTACCATAAGCACACCCGCAATTCCATGAAATTCTGCTCAATCTCCCTTAGCCTCAATCTTCCTTTGCCTTATTCTTTGCAATCATTATCTGCCTGGCCCGTTCCCTCTGCGCTGTGCTGACTGCCCTCGGCTTCCGGCAGCAGCGGTATAGTTTTATGTGCGCCGCCTCGGCCGCGCGGCGTATAACAGTGTGCTCACGGCAAAACAGGTAAAGAAAATCAGCAGCGTATATTCTCCGAAACCTTCCCATTCGTTTGTCAGGATTCTCTTGCAAAAGGGCATTATCAGAACAATCAGCAGATACCAGAAGGCCGGAACGAACAGGCCGCGCGGGGATGCGAAAGTATTTTTTTCATCAGAAGCATTGTCTTTGGCGGAAGCGGCGAACCATCGTTTACAGACGAAAGAGGCCAACAGGTACAGGATGCAGAGAGAGGAAAAATAAACGCCCGTGCCAATCAGGGTATGCAGTCTGTCCGGCGTCAGGAAACGCCCTGTCGTTTCCGGTCTCTCCAGGAAAGGCGGAAGATAAATGGAGACAATAATGCGGACGCCGTTTACGAAAACAGTTGCGGTATAGGAAAAGGCAAGGCAAAATACAAACCACAAATAACCGTTTTTCTTTGGTGCAATCCGGTGCAGAAAGGAAAAAATCAGCATGATAAAGAGAATCATCATAAAGCGGATGCCGGCACAGGAAGGCGCGACAAGAAAGCGGTAAAAATTGCTGACATACCCTTTATGCGGAAGATATTCAAAAGTGATGCCGCTCAGGATGCCGACCCACCGTGCGGTGGGGGCCAGCATCCAGATTATGACATCGCTGTCAGTTGTTTTGGAGAAATAGCGTAAGAGTAAGGTAATGACGATGGTCAGCGCATAAAGCGGCCAATATTTCTGAAGCGTGTTTTTTAGCATCATGACGCACTCCTTTTAAGATTCTTTCTTTGCCTTCTTGCCGCGCCTTATCATCGGCAGGAACATCATCAGCACCAGTGCGGTGAAAAAGAAGATTTCTCCGGGTTCCGAGCCGATTTGGTAACCGACTGACAGATTGGACACACCAAGCGGAAGCGGGTTTGGCTGGTTGACATCGCTGCTTTCCCCGTCGGGATTTCGAACGGTATCAATGACCGCTATAAAGGAAGTATGAGGCGTTATCATGTGATAGTTCAATCCAAGCTGTGTTACCTCATTCTTTACATCCGGGTTAGAAGGATTGATGCCGTAATCCGTCAGGCGTTCCACGCGTTTTCTCGCCCACAGATAGCCGAGCGCATTATTATTTCCGGCTTTGATGTCGGAAACGGAGAGCTCCTGCGTAAACGTGCCTTTTCCGGTTTTTCCCGTAATTTTCACGGTTCCCGCCGCTTCTCCGTGCCATTTTCCGAGCAGAACGATGGGCTTGCTCGCATAGAGGGTCGGCAGGGTCGTCGGTTCTACATCATAGGCGTCAAAACCTTCAAAGGATACCTGGATATCGGTCAGTATCGGGGACTGTATGTAAGTGCGGAATTTTTCCGCAACCGCCGGCGCCTCGTCTTCATCCATGACAATGAAAGATTCGCCCTGTCCGGTTTTGGCAATGCCTTCCATCAGATAACGGTTGACCGCATAACCGATGCCGAAGGAAAAGAAATCCGCTTCGCTCTGGTTCTCATGAATCAACTGGAATACTTCGGATTCTCCCCAGATATAGCCGTCAGAAATGATGACGATATTGCGGGAGGTGTCCAGGTTGTTTGGAATGCGGAGTGCGCTTTCCATCGCTTCGTAGAGTTCCGTTCCGCCGGCGCCGTTCTGGTCGTTGATAAGTTCGAGGGCTTTTTCAATATTTTCTTCCGTTGCGGGGACGGAACGTTTGGACATCTGATAGGATGTTCCGGAAAAAAGAATCAGATTAAAGGAATCTGTTTCCCGCAGGTTGGAAACAAGGTTGCGTATCAGCTTTTTGGCGGTATCAAGCGGAAAACCGGACATGGAACCCGATACATCCAGAACGAAAATATATTCTCTCGGCGGAATATCTTCCGGCTCACAGCGTTCCGGCGGCTGTATCATCAGCATAAAGACATTTTCATCGTTGTTGCTGTTCATCAGGAGTCCGGTCTGAATCGATTCTCCGGTGAGCTTGTAATCGAGTACAAAATCGCGGTTGCCCGCATAGTCATTCGGGTCTGCCAGCGTTACATGCGCTTCTTTTTCATTCCAGTCGATATTGATATCATGCGTGCTGCTTGACAGGGCCGAAATGGGTACGGCAGAGGTAACATCGACGTTGATTTCATAAGCGTTTTCCGGCAGACTGCCTTCCGGGAGATAAGGCATGCCGCTCCATTCTTCCCGTGTGCCGCAGTCATCAATAACAGGACCGACATAGCGGGGGCCTGCGACGGTGGGAAAAACGAACTGATAGATGCCGTCAGTCGGCATGATTAATTCCGTATAATGCAGTTCGATGCGGACTTCATCGCCCGGCATGATATTGGCAACATCCATCGTGAACATATTGGCTTTCTGCTCGGACAGCATGGAAGCAGTCTTGCCTTCGCTCCTGGCCGTTTCAAATTCTTCTTCGGCTTCTTCTTTTTCCTTAATGGTCGCGGTCACACGCTGGTTGCCGACCTGCATCTGCATGCCGTGTATGGTAACTCTGGTGGACGCCGGAAAAACATATTTGGCATTGATTGGGCTGCTTCCTTCGTTTGCGTAAGTCTGTACGACGTAGGTGTCGGCGATAATGCCGTCGATTGTGGCATTTACGCTTGTTTTTTTCAGGGGAAAGCTGTCTACGCCGATTTCTTCGCTTTCCACATAAAAGTATGGCGCATAGGTCCGGTCTTCCGCTTCATCCGTTTCTTCTGCATGGACGACAGGCGTGCAGCAGATAAAAAGGCATAGGGCGGTGAGCAGACACAGCAGTCTTTTGTATTTTTTCATTTGGGTTTACTCCTTTCGGTTTCGAACAGGACTTGGAAATCCTTTTAATCATATCGTATTCCATGAAAACATCATTTTTGTATCATTTGTGCATCAAAGGGGCATCTTTTTTGCATCAAAGGCGCATCAAATTTGCATCAAAGTTGCATCAGCGAAAAAGGATATTACATGGCGAAATCACATGGCCCGGCTTGCACAAAAGAACCTTATATGCTAAGATGGAAAAATCAGAGAATGAGGCCAAACCCTGCGAAAGGAGCGAATAAAAATGCAGAACATTACTATTACGGACACCATCAAATATGTAGGAACGGATGACAGGGCAATTGATTTATTCGAGAGCCAGTACATAGTGCCGAACGGTGTTTCTTATAATTCTTATGTTATTTTGGATGAGAAAATTGCCGTAATGGACGGCGTAGACGAAAGGGCGGAAGAAGTCTGGTTCCAAAATCTGGAGAAAGTCCTGGACGGCAAAATGCCGGATTATCTCGTCGTTTCGCATATGGAACCCGACCATGCCGGCAATATTCAGAAATTTATGGAAAAATATCCTCAGACGCAGCTCGTTGTAAATGCGAAAGCGCTCAGTATGCTGCCGCAGTTCTTTACGCTGGATATGAGCGCGCGCAGCGTGGTGGTCAAAGAAGGCGATGAACTGAGTCTTGGAAACCATGTGCTGACATTTGTCATGGCGCCGATGGTGCACTGGCCGGAAGTCATGGTATCTTATGAAAAAACGGAAAAAATTCTTTTTTCTGCCGATGCGTTCGGAAAATTCGGCGCGCTGGATGCGGAAGAAGACTGGGCCTGCGAAGCGCGGCGGTATTATTTTAATATTGTAGGGAAATACGGCATGCAGGTACAGGCATTGCTGAAAAAGGCGTCCGCGCTTGATATCCGGGTAATTTGCCCGCTGCATGGACCGATTTTATCGGAGAATCTGGATTTTTATCTCGGAAAATACCAGACGTGGAGCAGCTATGAACCGGAAGACAAAGGTATTTTGATTGCCTATGCTTCCATTCATGGAAATACCGGAAAAGCGGCAGAAAAGCTGGCAGAGCTGTTAAGAGCCAAAGGCGCGGAAAAAGTGGTGGTTTCGGATTTGGCGAGAGAAGACATGGCGGAAGTTATCGAGGACGCGTTCCGGTATGACCGGATGGTTCTTGCGGCGGCTACCTATGATGCGGGCGTATTCCCCTGTATGGACAGTTTTCTGGCGCGGCTGAAATCCAAAAATTTCCAGAAGCGTACCGTCGGTTTGATTGAAAACGGAAGTTGGGCGCCGATGGCGGGCAAGGTGATGAAAGACAGCCTTTCCCAGATGAAAGAAATAACGGTTCTTGAGCCGGTCGTAACGATAAAATCAACATTGAACGAAGCATCTGCGGAACAACTGGAATTATTGGCGGACGCGCTTGTATAATTTTTGGCCGATATCATAAAGCGCAGCATTTTGTATGGAAATGCTGCGTTTTTATTTTTATCGACCCAATTTTCCATAATCATCTTGACAATCTTCCGCGATGCGATAGAATGTAGAAGATTTCACCTTTTTTGAAAACGGGTGTCAGGACGCTTTCGGCGTCGGCCCCAAGTCTGCAGGTTGAAAGAAAGGCATGGTGATTAGGTTGAAAAATCAGAGATTTTTCAACCGGCAAATTTGTGCTGACGCCCCAATTTGCGGGCTTGTTGGCAGTATGGAGGATTGGGATGGAAAGAGATATGACGACAGGAAGCCCCATGAAACTGATATTGGGCTTTTCGGTTCCGCTGCTGTTCGGTTTGTTGTTCCAACAGCTTTACAGCATGGTCGATACGATTATTGTGGGACATTATCTGGGCGTGGACGCGCTTGCGGCAGTTGGTGCGACCGGTTCGGTCAATTTTTTGATAATCGGATTCTGCATGGGCGTGTGCAATGGTTTTGCAATTCCGATTGCGCAGGAATTTGGAGCGAGAAATGAGAAGAATCTTCATAAGTATGTGGCGAACAGCGTGTGGCTTTCCGTCGCTTTTTCCGTGGTCATGACGATTGCCGTCGTATTGCTGTGCCGCCCGATTCTTCGTCTGATGCGGACGCCGGACAATATCATAGACGGCTCATACAGTTACATAGTCATTATTTTCATCGGTATTCCGGTCACCTACCTCTATAACATGACATCGGCGATTATCCGTTCGCTCGGAGACAGCAGGACGCCGGTTATTTTTCTGGTGATGTCGGCGGTGTTAAATATCGGACTGGATTTGCTTTGCATTATTGTTTTCCGTATGGGCGTTGCCGGAGCCGCGGTTGCAACGGTGCTGGCGCAGCTTACAGCCGGCGTCTGCTGCCTTCTTTTCATGCGGAAAAAATTTCAGATATTGCGGATGAACAAAGAAGAGTGGCGAAGAGACGGGAACTTCATGAGTAAATTATGCGGCATGGGCCTTCCGATGGGATTACAATATTCCATTACGGCAATCGGCAGCGTTATTTTGCAGAGTGCGGTGAACGGCATCGGTTCCAACGCGGTGGCGGCGGTTACGGCGGGCGGTAAAGTGAGTATGTTTATGTGCTGCCCTTTTGATGCGATGGGAAGCACGATGGCGACTTATGGCGGACAGAATGTGGGAGCCGGGAAACTGGAACGCGTGGGCCGCGGATTGAGGAGCTGCATATTGCTCGGTGCGGTCTATTCTGTCATCGCGCTTGGCATTGTTCTGTTTTTAGGAAGATATCTGTTACTGTTATTTTTGAACAGCGATGAAACGGCCATTTTGGAAAATGCGCAATGGTTCATTATGATGAACAGCCTTTTCTATTTTCCGCTCGCACTGGTTAATATTATCCGGTTCATGATACAGGGGATGGGATTCAGCAAACTGGCTGTTTTCGCCGGCATGTTTGAAATGGTTGCAAGAACGCTGGCAGGGTTCGTACTCGTTCCGTTTTTTGGATTTCCGGCGGTCGGATTTGCCAATCCGCTTGCATGGATTTTTGCGGATATCTTCCTGATTCCGGCATATCTGTATGTAAAGCGCCGGATGGAACAGGCGATGATGCGTCAGACAATGGCATAATCGGGAACAGGGCGTCTTGTCATTTTTCAGACAGCCTTTTTCGGAAAGACAGGATAGAAAGGAATTGTATCATAAAATGGCAGTTACAATTTTTACGATGACACACAAAAAGTTCAAAGAGCCCTCGGACCCGATTTATGTTCCGTTACAGGTTGGGCGCGCCTGCGGTGAAGACCTGGGCTATCCGGGGGACGATACGGGAGATACGATATCTGCGAAGAACTGCTATTACGGAGAGCTGACGGGCGTTTACTGGGTCTGGAAAAATGTGCGGACGGAAAACCCGGTCGGCATCTGCCACTACAGAAGGTATTTCTGTACCGAAGAAGGACGTATTTTCAACGAAAAAGACTATATGTCGATTCTGGCGGAATACGATATTATCACATCGAAAAAGCTGAAGCTGAACTTTTCCTATTTTGACGGCTATGCGAGCGATTATAATATTTTTGATTTGATTACGACGGGCGAAGTCATCCGGCAGAAATATCCGGAGTATTACGGCAATTTTGAACGGCTTGTGCATGGAAACGGCACTTATTTTGCAAATATGATGGTGGCAAAAAAAGCGTTGTACGATGAATACTGTGCATGGCTGTTTTCGATTTTTGACGAGGTGGAAAAGCGCATTGACGCGGACAGCTACGATGATTACCATAAGCGGGTGTTCGGTTTCATTTCGGAATTTCTGCTGCTTGTCTGGGTGGAGACGAAAGGACTGAAAGTCTGTGAATGCAAGATTGGCATGACGACGGAAAAGTACGAGACGAAACAGATGAAGGAAAGACTGGCGGACTTTTTCGGACAAAAAGATATCGCGGGCGCAAAGGCGTATTTTCTGGAATCATTGGAAAAGAGGCCGGATGTGCTGATGGAAGCTTCGGATATCACGGGCGAACTGAAAATCGCGATGCAGGTTGTAGCGGTATGCGAACTGGAACAGGCGCAGTCCGGGGAATGCGTTATCGACAGAATCCGGTCATTCGACGAACTGATGCGATATTTTACCGGATTGAACGACGCCGTAAACGCCTGCCGTCTGGACAGCCTGCGGGAAGAAAATATCCGGTTCCTGCAAAAAGAACAGATTTCGGACATTGCAATAGATGCTTCCACCCGGATGTTCTGCACGGAAGAAGCGGAGCAGCGACGTGTGGCGGAGGCCGTAAAAAAATTAAGGGAGCGTTAAAAGCGTGGGAACCCGGGGGCGTTCAGGGCGCAGCAAGGGAGAAGCTTCAAATCCGGGTTCCAGAAGATAGCCCTTTGTTTTGCCAAGATAAGTTATGGTATTTTTTTTTCTGTCAGGAGTGTTATCATACCGGAAAAAGAAGCTTGTAAAAAGCGGCGTGTCATCTTCTCCGATATATTCCGTCGTAATGAAAGCAATTTCCACCATATTGTCGGAAGGTTCCAGGTCATATAAGACGCACTGTGCCCAGGGAAAATCGTGCAGAAGTTTTTCTAATTCTTCATTATATTTAATGACATCTATGTCGTTAATCAGTAAATAAGCGGTAAACTCGTTTTCGGCATCCGGGCTGCCGTCATATACGGTATTGGAGAGAATCGTTTCTTCTGTACCGTCGCCGTTTAAATCCATCGAGACGGGCAGGCTGTCCTGTAAGCGCATGGTCAGGTGTCCGGTATAACGGTATTCTTCTTTTAATCCCATTTGTTCCAGTTCCTGGCAGGGAATGGTAAAATCTATTGCCCCGCCGGCATAGGGGCCGAGCGCGTAAGTGTCGCTGATGAAGGTGAGCCCTTCGGCGGAAAGGAACCATTTATCATCCGCATAGAGAACGGATTCCAACGCCTCATCGGAAGGGCGTTTGTACATTTTGTTCTGATAAGGTTTTGTATCGGCCAACGCGCGGTTATATGCAAAGGTATCCGTCCGGAAAGAATCTGCATTTTCTCCAAGTTCTTTAAAGTCTATTAATTCCCCGGTTTGTGTGCTGTAATTTATGCCGATGCTGGTATAGTTTCCGTGGGCGCCGCCCGAATAAGAATAGAAGACTGCCTCAAAAGAAATGACATTACTGTCAGCTCTTCTGGAAGCAAAAGTAAAGTCACGACTGTAACTGATAAAACCGCTGTTTTCCGGCACATAATTTTCTCTGGCAAAATCCCGCACTGATGTGTCTTGTTGAAAGAGGATAAGCCGGTCCTGAATATCCGCATTGATTTTGGCGGCGGCTTCTTCATTTCCTTCGATGTAAACAACAGGATAATAAAGACTGCTAATAAACAGTACCGTGCCGTCTTCCGCCGTGTCCTGCGTTTCGTCTGCCTGCCAGTCGATTGCAACCTGATAAGTCCGGTTCGTTGTATCTTCAGTAATTTCCGGAGTTTTTTCGGAACTGCTGCCGGTTTTATCCGCTGTATGGGGAGTTGCGGGAAAGGATTCCGCAACATCGTTTGGGACTTCTTCGATGGCGGCTGCCTGATTGTCTATATTCGATTTTTCTGTCTGTTCGCCGCACGCGTTGCAAAACAGAGCGGTAACGGCAAACGCGAACGCGGCATAAAATCTGTTTTGTTTCATCGTTAGAATGATACTCCTTTTTCTGTCCGATTTCATCGGACGCTGGCTTTTCTTTTGCTGTTATTATATCATATAAATTTTCGGGCTGGAAGTCACGGAGCGGGGTGTGCCTCCAAAGAGAACTATGTTTTGCGCCGCAGTTTCCGGGCCGGTGGCGGTTCTTCTTGAGAATCCCTCTGACGTATGATAAAATGGTAAAAATCCGTAACATAAATATGCAAAGAAAGGAAAAGGGTATTGGTATGAACTATCAGCAGGCATACGATAAACTGGAAAAAAACGGTCAGCTCCATGTGCTAAAATATTATGAGGAGTTGACGGCTGAACAAAAAGAAACATTGCTTTCCCAGGTGGAAGGGCTTGATTTCTCAATGACGGATTCCTATAAACATAAAGAAGAACTGACACAAAAAGGAAAAATCACCCCGTTGTCCGCTATGCAGTTAAGCGAAATCTCGGCGAGAAAAGAGGAATTTATGTCCGCCGGCCTTGACGCGATTCGTGCGGGAAAAGTAGGCGCGGTTTTGCTGGCGGGCGGTATGGGAACGAGGCTTGGCTCCGATGCGCCGAAAGGTGTTTATAATATCGGTTTAACGAAGGAAGTCTTTATTTTCCAGCGATTGATTGAAAATCTGCTCGAAGTGGTGCGTCAGGCGGATGCCTGGATTCACTTATTTGTGATGACGAGCGATAAGAACCACGAAGCGACGACCGCATTTTTTAAAGAAAAAAATTATTTCGGTTATCGTCCGGAATATATTACATTTTTTATGCAGGAAATGGCTCCTGCCACCGATTATGAAGGAAAAGTCTATCTGGAAGCGAAGAACAAAATTTCCACTTCTCCTAACGGTAACGGCGGATGGTTTTCATCCATGATGAAATGGGGCGTTGTGGATAAGATTCATGAGGCGGGCATCGAATGGCTGAATGTTTTTGCGGTGGATAACGTGCTGCAGAGAATTGCGGACCCCTGTTTTGTCGGCGCTGTCATTCTGACCGACAGCGATGTCGGGGCTAAAGTGGTGCGCAAGAATGCGCCGGATGAGAAAATCGGCGTTATGTGTCTGGAAGACGGAAGGCCGTCGATTGTAGAATACTATGAGCTGACGGAAGAACTGATGAATGCCAAAGACGAAAATGGAGACCCGGCATACAGCTTCGGCGTTATTTTGAATTATTTGTTCCGGGAAAAATCGCTGGAGGAAATCGCTGCAAAGAAACTGCCGCTTCATATTGTGGAGAAAAAAATTCCCTGTCTGGATGAGAATGGAGAACTCATAAAACCGGAGGAACCGAACGGCTATAAATATGAGCAGCTCGTTCTGGACATGATTCATCAGCTGGATTCCTGTCTGCCATATGAAGTGGAAAGAAATTATGAATTTGCGCCGATTAAAAATAAAACAGGCATCGATTCCGTGGAAAGCGCACGGGAGCTGTGCAAAGAGAATGGCATCGAATTATAGGTTTTGAGTGTCTGCGCCGCCTCCGCCAGAGAAGTATGCACTGGCCGGGCGGAGGCGGCGCAGACATTTCTTTATAGAGGATATACTTAACATTTCGACAGATATGAGCAACATTCCGGGCTTGCATAAAAACCCGGAATAAGCGTAAAGTATAGGTAAAGAAAGCGGATTTGAAACGTTCAAATCTGATACTTTCAGGAAACGAAAATCGGGAAGAGATGTAAGGAGGCGCTTTTATGGCAATTTTGGTGACAGGCGGAGCAGGGTATATCGGCTCTCATACGGTAGTAGAATTACAGAACGCGGGTTATGATGTCGTAGTGGTAGATAATTTGTCCAATTCCAGTGAGAAGTCTTTGCGGCGGGTGGAAAAGATTACGGGAAAACCCGTGAAATTTTACCGGGCGGATATTTTGGACAGAGCGGCCCTGGAGGAAGTATTCGGCAAAGAGAAAATAGATTCCTGCATTCATTTTGCGGGATTGAAGGCAGTCGGTGAATCCGTGGCGAAGCCCTGGGAATATTACGAGAACAATATTGCAGGAACGCTGACTTTGGTGGATGTTATGAGAAAGCACAATGTGAAAAACATTATTTTCTCCTCTTCCGCAACAGTATACGGCGACCCGGCGGTGATTCCGATTACGGAAGAATGCCCGAAGGGACAGTGCACAAATCCTTACGGATGGACCAAATCCATGTTGGAGCAGATTCTTTCCGATATGCAGAAAGCGGACCCGGAATGGAATGTTATACTGCTTCGTTATTTCAATCCGATTGGCGCGCATAAGAGCGGAACCATCGGGGAAAATCCGAACGGCATTCCGAATAATCTGATGCCCTATATTACACAGGTTGCGGTCGGCAAACTGAAAGAACTGGGTGTGTTCGGCAACGATTACGATACGCCGGACGGCACGGGCGTGCGCGATTATATTCATGTGGTAGATTTGGCGGTCGGCCATGTGAAGGCTTTGAAGAAGATTGAAGAAAAAGCCGGACTCTGCATTTACAATCTCGGTACGGGAACCGGATACAGCGTGCTTGATATCGTAAAGAACTTTGAGGAAGCGACAGGCGTGAAAATTCCGTATGCTATCAAAGACAGACGCCCCGGCGATATTGCAACCTGCTATTCCAATGCGCAGAAAGCGAAGGATGAACTGGGATGGGAAGCACAGTACGGCATCAAAGAGATGTGTGCAGATTCCTGGAGATGGCAGAGCAATAACCCGAACGGGTACGACGAATAGAGGCGAAAAAGCCTTGTTATATCCCCCCAATGCCATTTTATTGCGTAACAAACCAATTTCTGCATCCATGAGAAAACCGGGGCGCGGTGGCTATGTGATAGCTGCCGCGTCCCGGCTTTTTTTGTACTAAAACTGGAATTTGCATAACTACCGCCAACTCATTTTCTGCCAGGCTCTCAAACACCGGACGCTTATTGTTGATGTTCAATAATCCATTGTAAAATTTCCTTTTCACCAATATAACCAGATGCCAGTGCAAGAATGACATCACTTAACTCCTTTTAACTGTAAGACAATTCATATCCGTTTAATGCAAGAAAAACTAACATAACATGCGTGCCCAGTCTTTTGTTGCCGTCCAGCATTGCATGATTTCTTACCAGTCCGAAACAAAGCCGTGCCGCCTTTGCTTGAATGCTTGGATAAAGCTCTTTTCCGCCAAATGACTGAAACGGATTATTTAACGCCAAATCTAGCATTCCTTCATCACGAATACCGTTGCTTCCTCCAGTGGCTTTGATTAAATTTGCATGAAGTTTTAGCACCTGTTCCTTGCTTAAAATAATCATTTTGCAAGAACCTCATATGCTTCTGTATTCTGTTTTATTAACCGTTCAGATATTGCAAATACATCTTCATTACTGGCAACTTTTTCCTTTTCCGCTTTACTGAAATCAATGACCAAATATCTGGGTACATTATTTTTCAGAATAACCGCGGTTCCATGTTCGTCAACAACTTTGGCTACTTTTGAAAAATTTTGATTCGCTTCTGTAATGGAAATCATCGTGTTAGTATCTATTGTCATTTATAAACACCTCGCCTTCACTTATAGTATATGCAAATTCTAGCTAGAAAACAACCTATTTTTTCTTTTTGTGATTGTTGTATAATTGAAACCTGCCTTTGTAAATTACCTATAAGGGCAAAATAAGGGAAAATACATATCATTTCACTGTAGAGTCTCAAAAACCTCGAAAATAAGGAAAGTATAAGAAATTCATCTGCATCATTCCGTAGACCGACGAACGCACGAGAAAAATAACGAAGCTCCATTGCCTTGTTTTCATCGTAGTGGATTGACAAGGAGAAACAAAGCTGCAATACTATAAATTGATTTACAGTAAAAAGATTTATAATAAAATAATTTATAGCATAGGAGGATAACATGCCAAGCAGTCCCAAAATTCCGAAAGATATGATTTTGAAAGCAGCCTTAGAACTTTTGATTGAACAAGGATATGGCAATGTGACAATCAAGTCGGTGGCTGAAAAATTAAACTGCTCCACACAGCCTGTTTCATGGCATTTCGGTAACATGGAGGGTTTTCGAAAGGCTCTTGCCGAATATGCCCTGCATTATGCGAACGGGAAAATGCTTTCCGCCTCGGAAGGGATGAGTGCTTTTTCAAAGGCAGGAACCGGATATCTTGATATCGCTGTCGATGAGCCTAATCTGTTTCGATATTTGTACATGAGCGATGAGGGCAGATGTTATACGGGCGGTTTTGATATTCTTACAACCGCCGGCAAAAACGCAGAGATGGTGAAACAGATAGCAAGGCAGTCAGGAGCGTCGGCTGAAAAAGTAAGCGTATTTTTCAGGGATATTATCATTTATACACATGGGCTTGCCTGTTTTGCGGCATCCGGTTTAATCAAAGCGGCCAAAGAAGAATTATATGAGATGGTCCGGCAGAGAGCGTCTGAATATATGCAGCAGGCGGGCATCGGGAAGGAGCGTGAAAACGACGGTGAAAACAAATGATATGACGACGAAGCGAATGGTTATATTTTTGTCAATTGTATTTGGCATATTATATATTCCCTGGATTGTGGGCATTCTGATACCGGAATTGGGAGCGGCAATCTATACAGTGATAAGTTTTCCGGCTGTATTTATGGGGACGCCTGCGTTTGCGGTTTTCGTTACCAGAAAACTGACCAGAGATACAACGCCTTTCTGTTTCAGTACAAAAGTTTTGAAGGATAAGAAGGCGTTCTTATTTTCTGCGCTGGTTCCAGGCGCAGTAATTTTTCTCGGCGCGGTTGTGTTCTTTTTGATATTTCCCGAAGATTTGGATTTTCAGGGCCGTTATATTTCGGAGACATATGGGGCATTTGGCGCGCCCCAGGACATTGAACTGACGGTTGGTTCCATGCTGCTTATGGGCGTAATCGTCTATATTATATCGGCGGCCGCATTTCCCATATGGTACATAGCGCTCGGGGAAGATATCGGATGGCAGGGATATATGCTCCCGCTGTTGTGTCAAAAAATGTCAACAAAACATGCCGTTATTGTAAACGGCGCATTATGGGGACTGGCGCATGCGCCGTTGGTATATTATGGAATGAATTACGGTACGGATTATTTCGGCGCGCCGTATACAGGAATTCTGATGATGATTTTCGTGCTGATTGTGATGGAAGTATGGCTGGCTTATATTACTTTACGAACCAAAAACTGTATGTACGCCGCAATCATTCATGGGGTCTGTGATATTATCGGAGAGGCGGGCGCGTGGGTTTCCTTATCAACCAAGAGCAGTTTGCTCGGGCCGCTGCCGACCGGAATAATCGGTTTGAGCTTTTTCTTTATCGGGGCCGTGCTGTTATTTCCAAAACTGCCCTGCTGCTCGGATGCGGAGCAGGCAGACTCATGAAAAAGGAAAAAAGATTGTTTTTTTTGAAAAATGTAACCAGAATGTAACTTCTTCCGCCTATCATCAGAAATAACAAAACAATTAGGTAATTGCGAAACTCTGTTTTCGAAGGTTCCCGTTGTACAAAACAGACAAT
>CAJTRK010000002.1 GCA_910578475.1 uncultured Lachnospiraceae bacterium
CTTATATTTTTTTGTTTCCATTCTGGCCTCTTCGCGGGCCCAGGCCATAACATCATCACGGGTAGGACCATGTTTGGGTAAAAGTTCTTTCAGTGTTCCCAGTTTCCGGACAATAACAGAGGTACTGACGCCTTTATCATTGACATACCCCTTAGATATATAAAATGATTCAGCATTTTTAGATTTTGATGTAGTGACCCTCATAAAAAACATCTCCTTTATTATATTTTACAATACATTACAATAAAATACAATATACTAATACAAAAAAGTTGACACAAAAAAAGTAGGTTTTATGCAACCTACAAGTACTTTTTCTAATATTTAACTGTCAAACTCCCGTTATGGTCCATGATATACATGAGATAGGCCTCCTTTCAAATTATGGTGAATTGTAACATATAAGATAGTCTTGAAATGACAGCTTATATCTATTGTATCACAAAAATACCCTGAAAAAAAATAATGTTTGAAAATTTTAGAAAGTTTTAACATATTACACAATTTGATTCCTGTTGCGAAGGCGGGGAAAAGGTATTAAAATGAAATGGAATGAGAAAACAGGGATATTTTTCCGGAGTGCGTTTTCAGTCAGACAGGTTAGAAAGGAAATCATGAAAAATGGATAAACGGAATATTTTAAAGCATGTGGACCATACGCTGTTAAAGGCATTTGCGACATGGGAAGATATTGTTGAATTATGTGACGAGGCGATTCTTTATCAGACGGCGTCCGTCTGTGTGCCGCCTTCCTATGTCAGACGAATCCACGATACTTATGGGGATGAACTGAAAATCTGTACGGTCATCGGATTTCCGCTTGGTTATCATACGGCGGACGTGAAAGCGGCCGAAACGGCACAGGCTGTACGGGACGGAGCCGACGAGATAGATATGGTCGTCAATATCGGCGATGTCAAAAGCAGACTCTGCGAAAAGGTGGAAGCGGAGATTCGCATGGTGAAGGAAGCCTGCGCCGGCCGGATATTGAAAGTCATTATTGAGACCTGCTATTTGTCGGAAGAAGAGAAAATCGCAATGTGCCATGCGGTAACGAATGCCGGAGCGGATTATATTAAGACCTCAACAGGATTCGGAACGGGCGGCGCAACGATAGAAGACGTCCGGCTGATGAAACAGCATATCGGTCCTGATGTCAAAATAAAGGCTGCGGGCGGAATCTCCACGATGGAAGAAATGGAAGCGTTTCTGCAGGAGGGATGTGACAGAATCGGCACTTCCAGAGCAGTCGGCCTGTTGAAGGAATCCTGAAAGGAAGAAGCGGAAAACAGAGCACGAACGAACAAAACAGAGGAAAGAGACAAAACAGCGGTCAGGAGGACGGAACATGGAAGTCAGGGAAAGAATCAGAAGTCTGCAGGAAAAGATGAAGGAAGAGAAGATAGATTACTATCTGATTCCGACAGCGGATTATCATAATTCGGAGTATGTAAATGAATTTTTTAAAGTGCGGCAGTATTTTTCAGGGTTTACGGGTTCTAACGGTTCGCTTGTCATCAGCCGGTCGCAGGCAGGGCTTTGGACTGACGGACGGTATTTTATCCAGGCGGAAAAAGAACTGAGCGGAAGCGGCATTACGCTGTTCCGGATGCAGGAAGAAGGCGTGCCGACAATTGAGGAGTATCTTGCGCAGAATATGAAGGAAGGCGAAACGCTCGGATTTGACGGAAGAGTCGTTACCGCATCCTATGGAAAAAAGCTGGAGAAAGCGCTGAAAGAGAAACATGTGGTCATCCGTTATGAAAAGGATGTGGCGGGCAGTCTGTGGAAGGACAGACCGCTCATGCCGGATAATCCCGTTTCGGTTCTGCCGGAGTCTGTTTGCGGCCTGCGTACGGCACAGAAACTGGAGCAGGTCAGGGAGCGGATGAAAGAAAAAGGCTGTACGGCGCATCTGCTTGCCAAACTGGATGATTTGATGTGGCTTTTCAATATCAGGGGAAAAGATATCGCATATAATCCGGTGGCCTTGTCTTATGGATTTTTTACAATGAACGACGCCTGGCTGTTCCTTCAGGAGCGGGCTGTCAGCGATGAACTGCGGCAGTATGCGGAAGAAAATGGAATTACGATTAAAAACTATGATGAAATTGCAGAATTTCTTGGGACGGCGGCGAAAGGAAAAGTGCTTCTCGATGAGGCAAACGTGAGTTACGCGTTATATCGGATTCTGCGGGACAATGCGGAAATCGCGGCGGATGATAATCCGACGGAAAAATTAAAGGCCATAAAAAATCCGGTAGAACTCGCTCATATGGAAGAGGTCTATTTAAAGGACAGCGTTGCGCTCACCAAATTCATCTATTGGCTCAAGACCAATATCGGCAAAATACCGATGAATGAATATTCTGCCGCAATGTATCTGGATAATCTGCGCCGAAATGTGGAAGGATTTCTCGATTTATCGTTCCCGACCATCAGCGGCTATCAGGAAAATGCGGCGATGATGCACTATGAAGCAACGGAAACGGAGAATAAAGAACTGAAAGCGGAGGGAATGCTCTTAGTGGATTCCGGCGGGCAGTACATGGGCGGTACGACGGATGTGACAAGAACGATTGTACTCGGCGAAATCAGCGAAGAAGTGAAAAAGCATTTTACACTGGTCGCCGTCGGCATGCTGAATCTTACTGCAGCTAAATTTCTGCACGGCTGCACGGGAAGAAATCTGGATATCCTTGCGAGAGAGCCGCTCTGGAACCTGAATATTGATTATAAATGCGGTACAGGGCATGGAATCGGCTACATCCTGAACGTGCATGAAGGCCCTCAGAATATCCGGTGGCGTTTTACAGATACGATGAAAGAAGCGGTTATTGAGCCGGGAATGGTTATTTCCAATGAGCCGGGCGTATACAAAGAGGGAAGCCACGGTATCCGTACGGAAAATATTATCGTTGTAAGGAACGGGGAAAAGAACGGGGACGGACAGTTTATGTATTTTGATACGCTCACCTATGTGCCTATTGACCTGTGCGGTATAGAACCTTCCTGTATGCAGGAAAGAGAAATCCTGCGGCTGAACGATTATCATAAGGCGGTTTATGAGAAAGTGAGTCCTTATCTGACGGAAGAAGAGCGCTGCTGGCTGAAGGAAGCGACCGCGCCTATCAAAAATAACTGAGGTATTCATGAAATTTTATAAGAATCTGTATATTGGAGATACTATTACAAAACCAAATAAGATAAAATGGAAGTTAAAGTGCCATGCGAAGCAGCTGAGGGTGTTTGTCATTTTGCTGGCATCGGGCGACGACCAGCTCGAAATCTGCCACAGCATCGTGCTGGAACAGCCGTATTACCGTAATAAGGAAAATGCGCCTTACGTTATCGGTATTGCGGGAAATTATGAAGAAGCGGTTACACTGGTCTGCAGGATTGTGGAAGAGGCGGTCGCGCAGAACGGAAACGCCGATTTAAAAGGATATTTGTTTCCGGAGGCGCAGGCAGTAAGAAAGGCATGAAGAAGCGATGTTACATATAGTATTACTGATTTTGAAAATAATAGGAATGATACTTGGAACATTGCTTGCAGTTCTGCTTGTCGGCCTTTGTGTTGCGCTCTTTGTTCCGGTGCGTTACCGGATAGAAGCAAGACGGTCGGAAGCGGAGGGCGCGCCGCCGATAGAGGCGGAAGGCTCCGTTACCTGGCTGCTTCATTTTGTCAATATCAGATTCCAGTATCCTGCCGATGTTTATCTGAGGGCGAGGCTCTTTTTGTTTACCGTATTTCGCCTGCCGCCGAAGCAGAAGCGCAAAGAAAGCGGTCGCGGCGGAAACGGCAGGAAAAATAAAAAAGGACGCGGCGGAGACCGGAAAGAACGGCGTGAAGGAAGTTCCCCTGTTGAAGAAGAGCATGGCGCGGGGAACGCGGAAGAGACACGAAGCGGAAAGAATACGGAAGGAACACAGGGCGGAGGGAATACAGAAGAAACGCAGGGCAGAGAGAATACGGAAGGAACACAGGGTGGAGAAAATCCGGAAAAAACGAATGACGGGAACATAAAAGAAGAAAGAATGCCGTCTGAGAAGACCATATCTGTGTCGGAAGAAGAGAAAAAACGTTCCCTGGCGGAGAAGATAAAGGCGGTAT
Source organism: uncultured Lachnospiraceae bacterium (assembly GCA_910578475.1). GTDB lineage: Bacteria > Bacillota > Clostridia > Lachnospirales > Lachnospiraceae > UBA3282. The sequence goes on from CAJTRK010000002.1 coordinate 4,115, forward strand.
TGGAACGAATCCGGAAATTCTTCCAAAATATCTGGTACACATTGACCGGAATCTGTGATAAAATGAAAACAATATGGGAAAATATAGAATACTATATGGATGTTATACGAAGCGATACTTTTCAGAAAGCATTTTCACTGTGCAGAGAGGAACTGTATTCCATTTTTTCCTATATCAGGCCGCGAAAATTTCAGGCGGATTTGATAATCGGCATGGATGACCCGGCGGCTACCGGAAAAATTCTTTCATATTATGGAATTTTATATCCGTTTATTGGCGGTCATGTGAATATTGTTCCGGATTTTGACAGAAAAAGAATAGAGGGTTCTGTTCTTATCAAAGGAAAGGTCAGGCTGTTCACATTTATCAAAGCGGCGCTTCGTATTTATTTCAGTAAGGATATCAGAAAGCTGCTCAGCTTATTCAAAAAGGAGGATATATAAATGGCAGACAATAATTTTACCGGCGTTATCGAATCTCTGATGAAAGGTATGAACGCTGTTCTCGGAACCAAAACAGTTGTTGGAGAAGCGACGCAGATTGGAGATACGATTATTCTTCCGCTTGTGGATGTTACCTTTGGCGTTGGGGCCGGTGCAAGCGCAAGTGATAAAAAGAACGGCGGCGGTGGCGGATTTTCGGCGAAAATGAGTCCGAGTGCGGTGCTTGTTATCAAGAACGGCACGACAAAGCTCGTCAATATCAAGAATCAGGATATGGTCACAAAAGTAATCGATATGATTCCCGACATTGTAGATAAATTTACGGCGCCCAAAGAAGAGATGATGGAAGATGACGCCGCGGTGGATATTGCGTTTCCGGAAGAGAACAAATAACCATTTGCTGCATATAGTATATAAAAGGCATAAACAGGAGAATTCCCATGAAAAAAATGATTGGTCTTGTAGCGCTTTGCGTCGCGGTCGGAATGCTGTTTATGCTTTTTATGACGAATCGGTTTATCGGACTGATTCTGATAATTTTATTATCCCTGATAGGATATAATTTTTTCTGCTGTGATTAAAATACCGAATGTGTGCGGCGGGGACAGTACAGAACGTAGAAACGTTGTAAGGAATGCTTTATGGATAAAAAGATGAAAAAAGAAAGATTAATGTGTCTGAGTCAGGATATACATGGAAGGGAAACAAAAGACCTTTTCATAAACGGGAAACACGCGAAAGCCCCCTGTGTGGAGAATATCCTGAAAGAGGCGGCTGATGAGGATGAACTGAACAGACTGAAATCCTGGCTTTTTAAAGAAAATGTCAGGATTATTTCTGCTGCAAAAGAACTGGAGCATATGCAGGAGCAGTTTGCGCGGGAGAAGGAACAGTTTCAGGAGGAAATGAAGACGCTGAATCGTAAAATGGCTGCGGAAAAAGAGCGGTTAAAGGATAACACGCTGTTTTTTGAAAAGAAGATGGAGATTTTGAAAGGCGGTTTTGCGGAGCTCGACATGGACAGGCGTCGTCTGGAAAAAGAATGGGCCAGGCTGGAAGCGCAGAAAGAGGTTATGCAGCAGCCGGTTTACGGGAGCGGAAGAGATATTTCCGATTTGTTTAGAGGTGTGAAAAATCCGCTTGCTTTAAAGAAGCGGTATAAAGATTTGATTAAAATTTTCCATCCGGACAATGTGGCAGGAGATAAGGAAATGATTCAGAAAATCAACCGGGAATATGAAAGTCTGAAACATGAATATGATATCGGGAAATGGGCATAGAATAAAAAGGCCGGTACGACAGCGTACTGGCCTTTTATGATGCGTTCTGTTTTCATCCGTCTGAAACCGTATGTTCTGGGAAACTATGCCCTTTCCACTTTTCCGGACTTCAAACACTGGGTACATACATGTAACTTTTTGGAAGCTCCATTTACTTTGCACCTGACATTCTGTACATTAGAATTCCAAATTCTGTTAGACCTTCTATGAGAATGGCTTACGTTGTTTCCGAAATGAGCGCCCTTACCACAAATATCACATTTAGCCATCTTTGCACCTCCTGACAATATATAATCAAATTCTTTTCTTGCGTAAACAACATTTGTATAATAGCAGAAATAGGAAAAGATTGCAAGTAAAATATAAGAAAGTTTTCAGAAATGTTTGAGAAATGTTTGCGGGAACTTTTCGGGGATGAAAAATCCATTTCTAAATATTGACTTTTAAAGGTGATTTTGAGATAATATATCCAATGTGCCGGGCCGAATGGTACAGGTCATGGGAATAGCGGAAAGCCAGCAGGTTTTCCGTTAAATAAATAATATAATATTCAAGGAGGATATGTCATGTCAACAAAAGCGAATTACAAGATTGACGAAATCGGTAAAGGCAAAGTCGGTTTTTCCAAGACTCGTTCTATTATCGAAGCAGCTTTCTACGGCAATAACGTAGTGAAAGTCAACACATTAAAAGAGGCTTATAATCTGGCGAAAAACTCACCGGGAACGATTGTTACCGATATGCCAATCAAAGATGGGGAAACATTTGGTCTTGACGCTGACGCAAAAGTTCTGTTATTTAACGATGGTGCAGTAACAGGCCGTTATGCTGCTGCACGCCGTATCAAAGGCGAGCCGGGCGTTGATGAAGCAAAGCTCGACAAAGTAGTTATGGATGCTATTTATGAAACACGCTGGAAAACCATGTATCATGCAGAGTGTTTTGTAGGTCTTGACCCTGAGTTCATGGCAAAGGCTCATCTGTTAATTCCGGAAGGAGAAGAGAACCTGCTTTACAACTGGATGATTAACTTCCAGTATATGTCCGACGAATATGTTAAGATGTATAAAAAATCTCAGCCAATCGGCAAAGGAAATGAGCCGGATATCTATATTTTCTCAGACCCTCAGTGGGCTCCTCACGAGGCACCGGATGTTGATTACAGCTGCCTGAGCGACCCTCTGACACTTTGCTATTTTGATACAAATGAGAACTGCGCTGCAATTCTTGGTATGAAATATTTCGGCGAGCACAAGAAAGGCACTCTGACAATGGCATGGGCGCTGGCAAACAGAAACGGTTATGCTTCCTGCCACGGCGGACAGAAAGAATATTTACTTCCGGACGGAAAGAAATTCGTTGCATCCGTATACGGTCTGTCAGGTTCCGGTAAATCCACTCTGACCCATGCAAAACATGGCGGAAAATATGAAATCAAAGTTCTTCATGACGATGCTTTCATCATCAATACGGATACCTGTGCTTCCGTTGCCCTGGAGCCTACTTATTTCGATAAGACAGCGGACTATCCGACAGGCTGCCCGGACAATGAATATCTGTTATCAGCTCAGAACTGTTCCTGTACAATGGACAGCGAAGGCAAGATTCAGCTTGTAACGGAAGATATCAGAAACGGTAACGGACGTGCTATCAAATCCAAACTCTGGTCTCCGAACCGTGTAGATAAGATTGATGCGCCGGTTAACGCAATCTTCTGGATTATGAAAGACCCGACCATTCCGCCGGTAGTAAAACTGAATGGTTCCGCGCTTGCATCCGTAATGGGCGCTACGCTTGCTACCAAGACATCTACCGCAGAACGTGTTGCAGCGGGAACAGACCTTAATGCAATCCGTATCGTGCCTTACGCAAACCCGTTCAGAACTTATCCGCTCGTAAATGATTACGAGAAGTTCAAAAAGCTTGTTGAAGAGAAAAACGTTGCATGCTATATCGTAAATACAGGCGATTTCATGGGTGAGAAAGTAAAACCCGCAGATACACTCGGTATTCTGGAAACAATCGTAGAAGGCAGAGCAAACTTCGAGAAATGGGGAAGCTTTGACGATATCGAAATCATGAACACGTGGGATGGCCAGACAGAAGGCTTCAAGAATTTCAAAGCTGACTTAAATGATGCTGATTATAAGGCACAGTTAAAATCCGCTATGGAAACTCGTGTGAATGCGGTAAAAGACTTCGCATCCAAGAAGGAAGGCTATGATAAACTGCCTGACGAAGCGCTTGCTGCTCTTGAAAAACTGGTTGCTGCTCTGAACTAATCGATACGATTCGATAGTATGACAGTACAATAACATGTAATTATAATTATGTTAAAAAGGGATATATGGGATTCATATATCCCTTTTTTGCGGTAGTCTGCAATCCTGGAAGATGGTAAAGATTCACAAACATCTTTATAGAAATAATGGTTGTATTTTTGTAATGTGTTGGATATAATAGAATTAACCTGAGATGTGCGATAATTCTTGTTATTTTGAACCTACAGTTACTTTAAACGGGATTCCTACATCGTCATATGGATGTCAGGCCTCCGGTTCGAAGCGGATATCCGCGGCGGACATTGTGCAGTGGAAGGCAGAAGTATGATTGCGGTTACCCACCTAGCTATTGCTAGGAGTCAAAATACAAGAACCGGCATTTTGGGGCTTATACAAAAGAAGAAGCAGTCATCACGACTGCTTTTTCTTTTGTATGGGTAAATTGGGGAATAATTGAAATGGCGGGGGAAGGGCTGCATGAAAGAAAACTGGAAAAATTTAGTGAAGCTGCTTGTGATTCTGGCAGGTATGGTATTTTTGTTTTGGCTGTGGCTGCACCGGATGGAGTCGGTTAAAGAAGAACCGGAAGGGGAGAAAATCCGGGTAGAAGATGTTAAAATTCTGATAGAAGCGTTGGAACTGCCGGTTACCTTAGAGGAAGAAAACAGCGATGGGGAAAACAAAGCCCAGGACGGTGGAGAAGTTCAGGAAGATGGAACGCCGGAAACGGCAGGACAGCGGGAACTTACATACGAACAATACAGGTCAATTTATGAACAGATTGGCGGCGCGGAGAAAGGAATGCCGGATTTTGCGGAAAAATACGAGGACACGCATGCTTTTCTGAAAGAGGACTGGTATCAGGCATTTCAGCTCATGCTTGCATATTTTGATTTGGATTCTTCTATCTGGAAGACGACGGTATTCATTATAAAAGTAGATACCGAAGAGAAAAAACTTTATACACAGAACAGCGAATACACTTATTGCTCTTCTTCTTTTGCGGACTCTGTTTTTTATAAAGAAGAAGTCTATGTGAAGGGGGATGAACTTCTGACCAGCATCAGGACGCTGGATGAAAAAACGATTCTGGAAAATGTCTGGGTGATGGAAGTGACGAATGAACAGAAGGAAGAGCAGACGGCATATACATTGTCCTGCTTTTACCGGCAGATGGATTTTATGGTTCCGGCAGAAACGCAAACGGAGCGGGAGCAGGTAACGGACCTGACCTTTGAGGACGGAAAACTGACAGATACACAGGTAAAATCGGAGAAAATCCGGGGAAAACTGCTTCGGGTTACGCCGGAATCCGTTGAAATAGAAGGATATGGAATTTATGAGACAGAAGAAAATCTGGAAATCTATAAACTCTGCGGCACGCTGGAGGCGCAGAAAAAAACGGATTTGATGATTGGTTATGATTATACCGACTTCGTCGTATGGAATCAGAAAATCTGTGCCTGTCTCGTGTCCAGAGAAGGGGAGATGGATCAGATACGCGTCCTTTTGAAGAATACGGCCGAAGGCGGTTATTATTATGAAAAAGCGCTTGTGACCGTGGATGGAGAGCAGACCGTGGTAGAAGCGGATAAAATGGAAACTGGAGAACGCCTGATTTTTCAAAGCCAGGCATTGACTGATAAAGTCAAACTGGAAATTGAAGATATTCAGAAAGCGGATAATACATACAGAGGGGCGCTGGAGTTCTATAAAACGGAAGACGGGATGGTGATTATCAATGAGCTTCCGTTGGAGGAATATCTGTACGCGGTCGTGCCGAGCGAAATGCCGGCCTCTTATCCGATGGAAGCGTTAAAGGCGCAGGCGGTCTGTGCGAGAACCTATGCCTTCAAATATATTCTCCATGCAGGATTTGCCGGTCTGGGCGCACACCTCGACGATACGACGTCTTATCAGGTCTATCACAATCTGGAGGAAAATGCGGCAACGACGACCGCGGTAAAGGAAACGACGGGCATGAAGCTTTATTATCAGGGAGAGCTGGCTGAGAACTATTATTATTCCACATCCTGCGGTTACGGAACCGATACGGGAATCTGGAAATCAGAAAACGAGCCGATTTCCTATATCAGACCGGGGAAACTGGCATCGGAGGAAACGAGGCAGAATGCGCAGAGCGCGGAAGATATGTCGGCGGAAGAGAATTTCGCCGCCTATATCAGGACGGTGGACGAAAATGATTTTGAGAGCGGAGAGCCCTGGTACAGGTGGCAGTATGAAGTGAATGAAATAGACATTGACGGGCTGCTTGGGCGGGTGCAGGAACGGTATCAGGCGAACGCGGCGTTGATTCAGACAAGAAAAGAAGGCGCGGACGGCGCATACTATGTTTCGGAGCCGGTTGAAGACATCGGGGAACTTCAAAACATCGAAATCAGTAAAAGAGGGCCGGGCGGCATTGCGGACGAGATGCTTATTACGGGAAGCGAAGCTGTCATCAAAGTGATTTCGGAATATAATATCCGCCGTATCCTGTGTGACGGAGAAAGCAAGGTTATCCGGCAGAACGGAAGCGGTTCCGTACCCGGCACACTTTTGCCGAGCGCCTTTTTTATTATAGAAACTGGAAATGTGGAAGAAGATATGGTAGGATATACATTAATTGGCGGCGGCTATGGGCATGGCGTCGGCATGTCGCAGAACGGCGCGAAAGAAATGGGAAGTCTTGGGTACGGCTACGAAGAAATCCTCACGAGTTTCTTTGCGGACTGCGAGATAAAAATGTAAATTCAGACTAGGGGTATTGCTTTGAGAACGATAATCAGGTTGGTTTTCATCATAAAAGATTTTGCCGGACAGATGACGCGGAAAAATATCAGCGCGTTTGCGGCAAGTGCGGCGTTTTTCCTGTTCTTGTCCCTGGTTCCTCTTCTGATGGCGCTTTGTGCGGTGCTTCCATATACGTCGCTGACCGCGGAAAACCTGATTATGGCATGTATGAAGGTAGTGCCGGAAACGATGGGCGGTTTCGTGGAAAGCATCGTTACGGATGTATATGCCCGTTCTGCCGGGACGATTACGATATTTGCAATCGTGACGATTTGGTCTGCGGCAAAAGCGATGCTTGCGCTCATACAGGGGCTGAATGAAGTAAACGATATCGAAGAGAAACGGAATTATCTGCTGCTTCGGACGATTGCCTGTTTTTATACGGTCATTATGCTGGTCGCTATTTTGCTGTCCATTTTTATTATGGTATTCGGAAATGTCATCGTCAATCTCGCGCTGCGGGATTTTCCGCAGCTGCAGCTGCTTGTGCGGTTTATCATGCACTTTCGTTTTCTGGCTTCCTGGATAATCCTGACCGTAATTTTTGCAATGATTTATTCGTTTGTGCCGGGCCGAAAACTTCGGTTTCGGAAACAGCTTCCGGGGGCGGCTTTTTCCGCCGTCGTATGGAGTATCGCTTCTTACTTTTTTTCCGTGTATATTGAATTTTTCAATGGTTTCGGAGCTTATGGCAGTCTGACGACTATCGTCATCTTAATGTTCTGGTTTTATATGATGATGTATATTTTATTAATCGGGGCGCATATTAATCGGTACTTCGGTCCTGCTTATAAATTTTTGTTCGGCTGGATTGATAAGTCATGGAAAACGCACTAATCTGGTTTGAAAGTACATTAAGAAAAGTTGTTAAATTGAGAGAAAGGCATCGTGGATAAAATGCAATTTAGTTCCTATATCTTTATGTTTGTTTTTTTACCGGTGTCGGTTTTGGGTTATTATGCGGCCGGCAAGACTGGAAAATATAAAAATTCACAGTATTTTCTGCTGCTTGTGTCAATCTGGTTTTATGCGTATGCGGATATACGATATCTTCCGGTTCTTGCCGCCAGTATCTTGATGAACTATCTCATCTTTCTCTTATTAAAGAAGTATCGGATGAGAAAGGCATTGCTTGCCGGAGCGGTTATTTTGAATCTGGGCGTTCTTTTTTATTTCAAGTATTATAATTTCTTTATCGACAATGCAAATAGATTTTTCGGTTCAGATTTATCGATTAAAACGCTGGTATTGCCTCTCGGAATCAGTTTCATGACATTCCAGCAGATTGCGTTTATCGCAGATACTTATCATGGTAAAACAGCGGATTGCAGTCTTGCCGAATATGCGCTGTTCATTTCCTTTTTTCCTCATATTATATCGGGCCCTATCATCACCTGTGAAGAGTTTGTTCCGATGCTGCGGGATAAGAGCAGAAGGAACGTAAACTGGGACAGGCTGGCGGCGGGGATGTATCTGTTTGCAATGGGGCTTGGTAAAAAAGTGTTGATTGCGGATGTATTGGGCAGGGGCGTAGACTATGGATATGCCAGTCTGGCGGAACTAAATACGACCAGCGCCGTATTCATCAGCGTTGCTTATACATTACAGATTTATTTTGATTTTAGCGGTTACAGCGATATGGCGACAGGAATCAGCCGGATGCTGAATCTGGATTTGCCGGTCAATTTCAATTCTCCTTATCAGGCGAGAACAATTGTTGAATTTTGGGACCGATGGCATATAACGCTGACGAGATTCTTTACCAGATATCTTTATATTCCGATGGGAGGAAGCCGGAAAGGGGAAAAACGGACATGGCTTCATACGATGGTCGTCTTTCTTTGCAGCGGCTTCTGGCATGGCGCAAGCTGGACTTTCGTAGTCTGGGGATTTCTGCATGGCCTGTTTTTACTCCTTACGAAAAAAGCCGCCCGTATTATCGAGCGGATTCCGGGATGGGTCAACTGGTGCGTTACGTTGCTGTTTGTGAATGCCGCGTGGATTCTATTCCGTGCCGGCTCTTTCGGTGTTTTTCGGGAAATGTGCAAAGTTCTTCTGGCAAATGACTGGGGCGCCTTACATCCGGAACTCTGCAGACTGACCAGAAGTTTTATATGGGCATGGATTCCCGGTTTTCCCGACTGGGCGGGGGCGCTTTTATATCTGTTTTTATCCGGCATCATTGTTTTGAAATGTAAAAATGCAATCCAGAAAGCGCAGGATTTTGACTTTTCATGGCATAGCGGCGCTTTTACGGTTATTATCCTGATTTTGTCGGTATTATCATTTTCCAATGTCAGCACATATATTTATGCGAATTTTTAGAGGATGCGGGAGGGAGAAGGGAATGGACAGCAAAAGGAAAGGCAGACGTTGGGTAACGGGCGTGCTTGGCGCATACGGAGGGATTTTAATTGTTATCGCGGCGCTGGTAATCATTGTTGACCCGTATTTTCATTTTCATGCGCCGATAGAGGGCATTTCTTATGAGATGAAAGAAGAACAGTATATGAATGACGGCATTACGAGGAACTTCGATTATGATACGATAATAACAGGGGATTCGACCAGCCTTTCTTTCTCGACAGCCATAATTGATGAATTATTCGATGCGCAGTCGGTGAGACTGACTTTTCAGGGAGAAGGATTTAAGGGGATTAATGAAAACCTGCAGACTGCCATAGACACACATCCGGAGCTGAAACTGGTCATCCGGGGCATCGGCACATTATGGTTTGTGACGGATGAGGACTATATGGGATATGATGATTATCCCGACTATTTATATGATGATATCATATGGAATGACGTTTACTATATCTGGAACGGTGACGTCCTGTTTTGCAAAGTGTTTCCGGAAATAGGGAGAACCTTAAAGCAGGTTCCGGCAAAGGGGTTTGATGCGGAGATTTTCCCATCCGGCGGTTTGGGTGATGTTGCGCTTGCACGTTATAAAAGACCGGAAAAGGCATACAAAAAGGCAGAGGAACAGGAAACGGAGCAAATGTTTCAAATGCTGGACAGGAATCTGCAGAAGAATGTTATCGAAATCATAGAGACAAATCCGGATATTACTTTTTATCTGTTCTTTCCGCCATACAGCATATTGTGGTGGGACCAGCATCACCAAATCGGGGAGGAAGTGCTGATAAGAAGAATACAGATGGAACAGTATGCAATTGAAAAGCTGCTTCCCTATGAAAATGTTCATCTATTTGCATTTACGACAAATACGGAATGGATTTGTGACCTCAATCATTACAACGATGAAGTACATTATACGGAAAGTACCTGTACGCAGATATTGAAATGGATGAAAGCAGGAGAATATGAACTGACGGAAGACAATTACATGGAATATATTGAGTGCATAACGGATTTTATGCTTTCATATGATTTCGATGCCATATTCGAATAGCGGCGCGGAAACAGCGCGGTCACCTTCGGAGGGATTTTAATGCTGCTTTTGTGCTGCGCCTGCAGATTTTTGTTTGGATGGCTTGACAAGTCGCGGAAAACGCATTAGACTATTACAAAGATATCCAAAAATCCATATGCAAAGGCTGTGAAAGTGTCAGTAGGGAATTATTTTCTTACAGAGAGAAGGAGCCGTCGGCTGAAAACTCCTTCAAGTTCAGATAATGACCCGAATTTCCCACCGGAGCCGCTTGGAAGAACGACCGGCATAAATTTGTCCATAGAAAGCAGATTTACGAGGTTCAGTAATTTAAGACGTAGAGGCACGTTACGCCGAATGAGTGTCTGCTCGGAATAAATGGTTCCTGTAAAATCTGTTCGGATTGATTTTATGATATCGGTGAGCAGGAATCTGGGTGGTACCGCGGTTTATTCGTCCCATATGCTTGTGCATATGGGATTTTTTGTTGTAATCATAATTTCGGAAAGGATTAAACGCAGAAAGGATTGACGACATGAAAGAAAAATTAGAACAACTCAAAGCGGAAGCATTGCGTCAGATTGAAGCCAGCGATGCGTTGGAAAAACTGAATGAAGTGCGGATTGGTTTTCTTGGCAAAAAAGGAGAACTGACGAGCGTATTGAAAGGAATGAAGGACGTTGCGCCGGAAGAGCGGCCGAAAGTAGGCCAGCTCGTCAACGAAACGAGAGAGCAGATTGAGAGAGTGCTGGAAGAAGCCATCGCCAAAATGGAGCGGGCGGCGAGAGAAGCGCAGATGAAGGCGGAGGTTATTGACGTCACGCTGCCGGCCAGAAAGAATGAGGTTGGTCACCGCCATCCGAATACCATTGCGATGGAAGAGGTGGAACGCATTTTCACCGGTATGGGTTATGAGGTTGTGGAAGGGCCGGAAATCGAAACCGATTATTACAACTTCGAGGCGTTGAATATTCCGGCGGACCATCCGGCGAAAGACGAACAGGACACGTTCTATATTTCAGGAGATTTCCTGCTTCGTACACAGACTTCCGGGACACAGGTGCATGAAATGGAAAAAGGGAAACTGCCGATTCGCATGATTGCGCCGGGACGGGTATTCCGCTCCGATGAAGTGGATGCGACCCATTCCCCTTCCTTCCATCAGATTGAAGGGCTTGTTATCGACAGACACATTACTTTTGCGGATTTGAAAGGAACGCTTGCGGAGTTCGCAAGAGAACTTTTCGGAGAAGAGACGAAAGTAAAATTCAGACCGCATCATTTCAATTTCACAGAGCCAAGCGCGGAGATGGATGTCAGCTGTTTCAAATGCGGCGGAAGCGGATGTCGGTTCTGTAAGGGTTCCGGCTGGATAGAGATTCTTGGCTGCGGTATGGTGCATCCGAACGTACTGCGCATGAGCAAAATAGACCCGGAAAAATATTCAGGATTTGCGTTCGGAATGGGTCTGGAACGCATCGCGCTCTTAAAATATGAAATTGATGACATGAGACTGTTGTATGAGAATGATGTCAGGTTTTTGAAACAATTTTAGTGTGCGGTAACATTCATTTTCAGCCAAATGACGCAGAATGAATTTTCATTCTGCAAGGCGGAGGAGGGAGTCGATGCGGTGGCATCGTTGACCGACGACAACACGGCAGATGAAAATTCAAGCAAGTTATTTGGTGAAATGTGAATGATACAGTACACTAGGGCAGGACGCGGCGTTCTTCCCGGGTTTTGGCAGAAACTGTGAATAGAGAGGATAAAGGACAATAAACAGAAAGGATTGAAGTAAGATGAATACTGCATTATCTTGGATTAAGGCATATGTGCCGGAACTTGACTGCACGGCTCAGGAATATGCGGATGCAATGACCCTGACAGGCACAAAAGTAGAGACATATGAGAAATTAGATAAAAATCTGGAGAAGATTGTCATCGGCCAGATTGAAAAGATTGAAAAACATCCGGATGCCGATAAACTGATTGTCTGTCAGGTCAACATCGGCACGGAAGTGATTCAGATTGTAACCGGGGCGCAGAATGTAAAAGAAGGAGATAAAGTACCGGTTGTGCTTGACGGCGGTAAAGTAGCGGGCGGTCATGACGGCGGGCCGCTGCCGGCAGACGGAATTACCATCAAGGCAGGAAAACTGCGCGGCGTACCTTCGAACGGTATGATGTGCTCCATTGAGGAACTCGGCTCTTCCAGAGAGATGTACCCGGAAGCGCCGGAAGAAGGTATCTATATTTTCCCGGAAGACGCGGAGACAGGCGCGGATGCGGTAGAAGCGCTCGGACTGCGTGATACCGTATTCGAGTATGAAATTACTTCCAACAGGGTAGACTGTTACAGCGTTCTTGGCGTTGCGAGAGAAGCGGCGGCGACATTCCGGAAGCCTTTCATCGCGCCCAAAGTGGAAGTGAAGGCGACGACGGAAAAAGCGGAGGATTATATCAGCGTAGAGGTAAAAGATTCCGAACTCTGCCCGAGATACTGCGCGAGGGTCTGCACCAATATCAAAATCGGTCCTTCTCCGAAATGGATGCAGAGAAGGCTGGCGGCCAGCGGCATCCGCCCGATTAACAATCTGGTGGATATTACGAACTATGTGATGGAAGAATACGGTCAGCCGATGCACGCGTTTGATTTGGATACGGTTGCGGGCCATAAAATTATTGTGCGCCGCGCCAAAGACGGCGATGTATTCCAGACACTGGACGGCCAGATGCGGAATCTGGACAGCGATATGCTGATGATTTGCGATGCGGAAAAGGAAATCGGTATTGCCGGTATCATGGGCGGTGAGAACTCCAAGATTACGGAGAATGTGAAAACGGTACTGTTCGAGGCTGCGACCTTCAATGGCGCGAATATCCGGAAATCGGCCAAACGTCTCGGTCTTCGCACGGATGCTTCCGGCATTTTTGAAAAAGGGCTCGACCCGCGGAACGCACAGGCGGCGATTGACAGAGCCTGTCAGCTCATTCAGGAACTGGGCTGCGGTGAAGTGACGGACGGTATGGTAGAAGTCTGTGCACCGCTGAAGGAACTGCGGAAAATTATATTTGACAGCAAACGCATCAATGACCTTCTCGGAACCGATATTTCCGAACAGGAGATGGAAGCGATTTTTGCCATGCTGGAACTTGAACTTACGACAGAAGCGGACGGTACGAAAATGCTGACGATTCCTTCTTTCAGACAGGACCTGGAAGGAATTGCGGATATTGCGGAAGAAGTAGCGCGTTTCTACGGATATGATAAGATTCCGATGACTCTGCCGAGCGGCGAGGCGACAACCGGTAAACTGCCTTTTAAACTGCGCATTGAGCAGAAAGCGAGAGATATTGCGGAATACTGCGGATTTTCTCAGGGCATGTGTTATTCCTTCGAAAGTCCGAAAGTTTACGATAAACTATTGATTGCAAAGGACGATGCTTTAAGAAATGCCATTACAATCGCCAATCCGTTAGGAGAAGATTTCTCCGTTATGAGAACGATTTCCTTAAACGGTATGCTGACCAGTCTGGCTACGAACTATAACAGAAGGAATAAGAATGTACGTCTTTATGAACTGGGCAATATTTATCTGCCAAAGGCGCTTCCTTTGACGGAGCTGCCCGACGAAAGGATGCAGTTCACGCTCGGTATGTACGGTGACGGAGATTTCTTCACAATGAAAGGCGTTGTGGAAGAATTTTTCGACAGCATCGGTATGAAGAAAAAAGCAGTCTATGACCCGAAAGCGGGTAAAAATTTCCTGCATCCCGGCCGGCAGGCGAATATTCTGTATGACGGAAAATTGATTGGTTATCTTGGCGAAGTGCATCCGGAAGTATGCGATAACTATGATATGAAGACGAAAGCTTATGTGGCGGTGCTTGATATGCCGGAGATTCTTCCGTTTGCCACCTTCGACAGAAAATATGCCGGCGTTGCAAAATATCCGGCGGTTTCCCGCGATATCAGTATGGTCGTTCCCAAATCCGTTCTGGCGGGAGAAATCGAAGCGGTCATTGTACAGCGGGGCGGAAAGATTCTGGAAGACTACAAATTGTTTGATATTTACGAAGGAAGTCAGATTAAGGAAGGCTTCAAGTCATTGGCATATTCCATCACCTTCCGCGCACAGGATAAAACGCTGGAAGACGCCGATGTAACGGCCGTGATGAAGAAAATTCTGAACGGGCTGGAACGCATGGGAATTGAACTGCGGGATAAATAAAGAATAGGAGGATTTGAAAATGGAAATGAAAAACACATGGGAAACCTATGATGAGAAGCAGCTGCAGGAAGTGGATGCTTTTGCAAGAGACTACATGGACTTTCTGGATAACGGAAAGACAGAGCGGGAGTGTATTGATACGATTGTCAACCGGATTGAGAAAGAGGGCTATCAGGAGCTTGAAGCGCTTATCAAAGAACAAAAGAAATTACAGTGCGGTGATAAAGTCTATTCCGTGTGGATGAATAAGTCTATCGTGATGTTCCAAATCGGCAAAAAGCCGATGGCAAAAGGCATGAACATTCTGGGAGCGCATATCGACTCTCCGCGCCTTGATGTGAAACAGAATCCTCTTTATGAGGAGGGCGGTTTTGCATATCTCGATACCCATTACTACGGCGGCGTCAAGAAATATCAGTGGGTGACGATTCCGCTTGCGCTTCATGGCGTTATTGTGAAAAAGGACGGCACGACGGTGGAAGTGAACATCGGCGAAAATGAAGACGACCCGGTATTTTTTGTATCGGATTTGCTGATTCATCTGGCGCAGGAACAGCTCGAAAAGAAAGCGTCCAAAGTTATCGAAGGCGAAGCACTCGATATTATCATCGGAAATAAGCCGCTCGTGGTAAAGCCGAAAGAAGAGAACACAGAGGGCGAAGACGGGAAGAAGGAAGAAAAAAGCGAAAAAGAAACCGTTAAGAAAAACATGCTCTCAATCCTGAAAGAAGCCTATGACGTGGAGGAAGAGGATTTCATTTCCGCAGAGCTGGAAGTCGTTCCCGCCGGAAAAGCAAGGGAAGCCGGCTTTGACAGAAGTATGATTCTGTCCTATGGACAGGATGACAGAGTATGTGCTTTTTCATCGCTGAAAGCGATGCTGGAAGTGAAAAAAGAAACGGAAAGAACTTCCTGCTGCATTCTTGTGGATAAAGAGGAAATCGGCAGCGTCGGCGCTACCGGCATGCAGTCCCGCTTCTTTGAAAATGCGGTGGCGGAAGTGATGAATCTGACCGGAGAATACAGCGAACTGAATGTCAGAAGATGTCTGGCGTCTTCCTGTATGCTTTCTTCCGATGTGAGCAGCGCATATGACCCGTCTTATGCGGCCAGCTTCGATAAGAAAAACGTGGCGTATCTTGGCGGCGGCATGGTATTCAACAAATTTACCGGTTCCAGAGGAAAATCCGGTTCCAACGATGCAAACGCGGAATACCTGGCGCATATCAGGGCTATTTTCGAGAAAGAAAGCGTAAACTTCCAGACGGCGGAACTCGGTCGTGTGGATTTGGGCGGCGGCGGAACGATTGCCTATATTCTGGCGCTTTACGGCATGAACGTAATTGACAGCGGCGTGGCGGTCTTAAATATGCACGCACCCTGGGAAGCTACCAGCAAGGCCGATGTTTATGAAACAAAAAGAGGATATGTGGCATTTCTGGAGAATGCTGATTTATAAAAAGAGGAACTGAAAAATGGAATTGAAGAAATCCGATTTCTATTTTGATTTGCCGCAGGAATTGATTGCGCAGGACCCGCTGAAAGACCGTTCGGCATCCCGTCTGCTTGTGTTAAACAAACAGACGGGAAACATAGAACATCATACATTTCATGAAATAACCGATTACCTGCAGCCGGGCGACTGTCTTGTGCTAAACGATACGAAAGTCATTCCGGCAAGACTTCTCGGTGTTCGGGAAGATACCGGCGCGGCGGTGGAAGTGCTTCTTTTGAAAAGAAAGGAAAAGGATGTCTGGGAAACGCTCGTGAAACCCGGTAAAAAGGCGAGACCGGGCATGCGGCTTGTTTTTGGGGACGGGATTTTAAAGGCAGAGGTTCTGGAAATCGTGGAGGAAGGGAACCGGCTGATACGGTTTCTGTATGAAGGAATCTTCGAAGAAGCGCTGGACAGACTTGGCGAGATGCCGCTGCCGCCTTATATTACCCACAAACTGCAGGACAGAAACCGTTATCAGACCGTATATGCCAGATATGAGGGTTCCGCGGCAGCGCCTACCGCCGGTTTGCATTTTACAACACAGCTTCTTCATGCCATTGAGGAAAAAGGCGTGGATATCGCCTATGTCACGCTGCATGTGGGACTTGGTACATTTCGACCGGTGAAAGAGGAGAATATTCTGGAACATCATATGCACACGGAAACTTATCAGGTCACGGCGGAAGCGGCGGAGAAAATAAACAGGGCCAAAGAAAGCGGCCACCGGGTTATTTGTGTCGGTACGACAAGCTGCCGCACCGTGGAAAGCGCGGCGGATGAAAACGGTCGGCTGCGGGAATGCAGCGGAGATACCCGGATTTTCATATATCCCGGCTACCGTTTTAAGACGCTGGATGCTCTGATTACAAATTTCCATTTGCCGGAATCCACACTTGTTATGCTTGTATCCGCGCTTGCCGGGAGAGAGCGGGTGCTGCACGCATATGAAGAAGCGATTCAGGAAAAGTATCGGTTTTTCAGTTTTGGGGATGCGATGTTGATACAGTAAAATTTCGTTTGATATGCGCGCATTGTGTTGACAGTATAAAGCGGTCTGCGTATAATAAACAAAAGACAGTATATTATGCAAACTACCCTTATGTTAATAAGCGATAATGTGTTTTCGCATTACATATAAAGAGGAGGTATATAATATGGCTACCGTAACAAATTTGAATATACGAACAGATAAAGCGGTGAAAGAAGCGGCAGAGAGTATCTTTGCGGAACTTGGCCTGAATATGACCACGGCAGTAAATATGTTCTTAAGACAGACTATTCGGGAAAATGGTATACCTTTTTCGTTAAAACTGAATAGTCCGAATGAAATAACAATGGCTGCAATAGCAGAGGGGAGACGGATTGCTGCTGATACGAATGTGAAAGGATATAAGAGCCTCAGTGAATTAAAGGAGGCTCTGGATGAAGTATGAAGTAAAATTTACAAGTCAGTTTAAGCGGGATTTGAAACTGGCAAAAAAGCAGGGGAAAGATATTGAAAAGCTTTTTGAGGTAATCACTACAATAGCAGAAGGAAAAAAACTGGAACCAAAATATCGTGACCATAACTTGAGTGGTGATTATGCCGGATGCAGGGAATGTCATTTGGAGCCGGATTGGTTATTGATATATGAGGTGATGGATAACGTTTTAGTATTGATGATTTACCGTACCGGTACGCATTCGGAATTGTTTTAAAAACAGCACCGATGACAAGATGTTGATTGTTTGATGATTCCTTTACAAAAAGAACGGAATGGGGTAATATATTTTTATACTTTATACAACGGAGAAAGGTGTCATAAAACAGTATGGAAGAAAGAAGAAGATACAGACGGATGGAACTGTCGTCCCATCTGGTGATTAAAAACCTGAATGGAGCGGAGGAGAGTATCCCGATTGAAGTAGTGAATGTTTCCAAAAAGGGCATTGGTTTTATCTGTGAAAACGAGCTGAATGCGGGAACGGTTTATGAGGCGTATCTGACAATCTGGATGAAAGAGCATATTCATGCTTTTATGGAAATTGTC
Source organism: uncultured Lachnospiraceae bacterium (assembly GCA_910578475.1). Taxonomy (GTDB): domain Bacteria; phylum Bacillota; class Clostridia; order Lachnospirales; family Lachnospiraceae; genus UBA3282. The sequence goes on from CAJTRK010000002.1 coordinate 22,073, forward strand.
AGAATCGAAAAACTGGATGAGAAGCGATATAATTATGGCGCTGTTTTTATCGGAATGTCGGAGATGGATTCCATGCGGATAGAAGTTTTCGATACGATGGGAAAAATGGAGAATCAGGAAGATGTCGGCGGAGAAAAATAAAAGGCGGAATCTCGGGCTTGAAATGTTCGTTATTTTTGTATCGGTTATGGGGCTTTTGATGCTTCTGTATCTGGTAATCATATTGTCTTTTCAGGACGGCGACAGTTCCGCCAGCGGGACGATGAGCATAGCGGTCAGAATTTCACAGAGGATTTATACAAATCCGACGGAAGACGAAATCAGGACGGTCAGCCTGATGCTCCGTTATGTCGCTCATCTCGGATTGTTTTTTGTTGTAGGATTTGTGACGACATTTGTCAGCATGGTGATTTTCAGAAGGTATTACCGGATTTTGGGCGTGTTTCTTTCCGGCGGCATCTGCTATCTGCTGGCGTATTATACAGAGTATTATAAGCAGTTTGTGGAGGGAAGACATTTTCAGATGACGGATGTGGGATTAAACTGGTTCGGAAGCGCGGCCGGTATTGCCTGTATGGTATTTTCCTATTTTATGAACCGTCTGCTTGTGGAATTATCTTCCTGACCAAAAGTTTCTTCCTGAAAAAATGGAAAATGAAAACCCTGCGTTTAACGGCGCAGGGTTTCTAAATCTTCGTAGAAGGAAGGGTAACTGATATTTATACAGTCTCTTCCTTTTATCGTTGTTTCCCCTTTTGCAAGCAGGGCAGCGACCGTGAAGCTCATCGCGATGCGGTGGTCCAGATGGGAATCGATAACGGCGCCATGCAAAGGTTTTCCGCCTTCTATTATCATACCGTCTTCTGTCCCGGTAATATCCGCGCCCATAGCGGTCAGATTTTCAACCATTACGTCGATACGGTTGGATTCTTTGACCTTCAGTTCCGCGGCGTCCTGAATGACGGTTGTTCCTTCGGCGGCGGCGGCCATGATGTTGATGACAGGCAGCTCGTCGATGAGGGTCGGGATAATATCTCCTTTGATTGTAATGCCATGCAGCCGGCTGTATTTTACAAGCAGGTCGGCGGTCGGTTCTCCGTCGTGATTTTCATTCAAAATCGTAATGTTTCCGCCCATTGCAAGCGCAATTCTCAAAATACCGTCTCTGGTAGGATTTATCCCTACATTTTTAATGAGCAGTTCGGAGCCGGGAACGCACAGTCCGGCCGCGATAAAATAAGCGGCGGAAGAGATATCGCCCGGAACACGCACGCATTGGCCGGTCAGTCGGGGCTCCGGCGAGATATGGGCGGTGGTTCCTTCGGTCTTTACGTTCGCGCCAAAATAGCGCAGCATGATTTCGGAGTGATTTCGGCTGACGACCGGTTCGGTTACTTTTGTTTCGGCGTCCGCATACAGTCCGGCAAGCAAAATCGCGGATTTGACCTGAGCAGAAGCGACTTTGGAATGATAATGAATGCCGTGCAGCCGGCTTCCTTTGATATGAAGGGGCGCGCAGTCATTGTTGTTCAAACTGGTGATATCCGCACCCATCATGGAGAGCGGCTCCATGATACGCCGCATGGGGCGTTTTTGAATGGAAGCGTCTCCGGTCAGCGTCGTTTCGAAGGGCTGCGCCGCAAGAATGCCGGAAATCAGGCGGGTTGTCGTACCGCTGTTGCCTGCATCGAGTACGATGGAAGGGGCCTGAAGTCCGTGAAGGCCCTTGCCGTGAATCAGGATTCTGCCGGGCGTATTTTCGATTTCGATGCCCAGACTGCGGAAACATTCGATGGTAGAGAGACAGTCGGCTCCCTGTAAAAAGTTGGTGACTTCTGTCAGGCCGTCTGCAAGCGAACCGAACATAACCGCCCGATGGGAAATGGACTTGTCGCCCGGCACGGTGATTTCTCCCCGGAGGGCTTCGTTTCTTTGTATATTCGACATGGAATAGGTCTTCCTTTCTGTTGGTTATCAGTTTTGTTCCTTCTATAAAATATTAATCTTGCATAGTTTAATCAGTTACATTTTTTTCGTATGGATGGAATAGGACTGGTCTTTCAGTACCTGCTCTGCCCGGGCAGATGCGGCATCTTCGTAAAATTCAATCCGCAGAGCGCCTTCCGCCAATTCCCTGTTATGATTGATGCCGATATTTTTGATGCTGATGTCATGGTCTGCGAGCAGCGAGGCAATCGCGGCAATGGAGCCGGGTCTGTCGGCGATATCGACGGTGATGACATGTTCTGTTTTAATCGGCCCGCTGGAAACGTTGATAAAGGATTCCCGATAGGCTCTGGCATCGTCGAAAAAACGATAAAGCGAATCGGCTTCTTTTCCGTCAAGTTCCTGTTTAAAAGCCTGCAAATCCCGTATGTACTTTTCCAGCAGGGAAGAAATATTCTGTGTATTGGTCATACAGATTTGCTGCCACATCGCAGGGGAGGAAGAGGCAATCCGCGTAATGTCTTTAAAACCGCCTGCCGCTATCATTTTCATAATCCCTTCTCTGGAGTCGGAATTTTTGACGAGATTGACCAAAGAAGCGGCGATAACATGCGGAAGATGGGAGATAGCCGCGGTAATATAGTCATGCTGTTCATAAGGAAGAACAAGGGGAATCGCGCCCATTGTCTGAACAAGTGTCTGATATGCGGAAATTTTTTCTGTCGGAACTTCTCCCGTCGGCGTCAGGATATAATAAGCGTTTTCAAATAAAGACGCTTTGGAATTGGCATAGCCGAACCGTTCCGAACCGGTCATCGGATGTCCGCCGATGAACTGTTTTGTCAGGCCCATAGCTTCGATATGCCGGTGAATCCCTGTTTTGACGCTTCCGACATCGGTCAGAATGGTTTCCGGGGAAAGATATTTTTTTAACGTAAGAAGGTTTTGGTCATTATGGGATACCGGTGCGCATAGGAATAAATAATCGCATGTGCCAAAGGACTCTCCGATTTCGGAACAAGCTTCCTGAATAACGCCTTCCTGCACGGCAAGCCGCAGCGAAGCGGCATTCGTATCGTAAGCGATAAGACGGGCATCCGGTATGCCGGTATGAAGGGCTTTGGCGATGGAACCGCCAATCAGTCCGAGTCCGATAAATCCGCAGGTAAAAGAGGCCATGGAAAACACTCCTTTCAAATTTTTCGCCTTTTACATTAACCTCCATGCCGCCTCCCGGCGGCACAAACCATCAACGGGAAGAACGCCGCATTTTAGGCGTTCTTCGGTGTGGAAAAGATTTGCCAAAGGCAAATCGTAAAAATTCTTAGCGAAACGCCCTCTGGCGTGAGCTTTAGAATTTCTTTCCACACTAATCATATATCATCGTTCTCGATATATAAAGTGGGCAAAATATTCAAAAAAGATTGCAATCTGTGAAAATATTTAGTAAAATATACACATCATATCAAATTAGGGGGCAAATGTTTCTTGTGACAATTTGCTATATGACAAAATGACGGAATTGGAGGATAAGATATGAATGTTTACACAACTGACAAAATTCGTAATGTTGCGCTGTTAGGCCACGGAGGCTGTGGAAAAACCAGTCTGGTAGAAGCAATGGCGTACCTTGCGGGCATCACTTCCCGTATGGGCAAGGTGGCAGACGGCAATACAATCAGCGATTATGGCAAGGAGGAACAGAAACGACAGATATCCATAACCACTTCCGTTGTGCCAGTCGAATGGGAAGGCGTAAAAATCAATCTGCTGGATACCCCCGGTTTTTTTGATTTTGTAGGAGAAGTAGAAGAGGCGGTCAGCGCGGCCGATGCGGCAATCATTGTGATTTCCGGTAAGGCAGGTATGGAAGTCGGCGCAGAGAAGGCATGGGAACTTTGCGAGAAATATAAGCTGCCTCGTTTTGTATTCGTAACGGATATGGACATTGACAATGCGTCTTTCAGACAGGTTGTGGAAGATATGACGGAGAAGTACGGCAAGAAAATGGCGCCTTTCCATCTTCCGATTCGTGAAGACGAGAAGTTCGTCGGCTATATCAATGTCATTACGGAACAGGCTTACCGCTGGAAGGACAAGGAAGTTGTCGAATGCGATATGCCGGAATACAGTAAGGCGAATCTGGAGCTTTGCCGGGATGCTTTGATGGAAGCGGTGGCGGAGACAAGTGAAGAATTTATGGAGCGTTATTTTAACGGGGATGCTTTTTCCGAGGCGGAAATCAGAGCTGCGCTTCGGAGCAACGTAATGGATGGCAGCATCGTTCCGATGTCCATGGGTTCCAGCCTGTTATGCCAGGGTATTTATACGCTGCTCGACGATATTGTAAAATATATGCCGAGTCCCGAGAACAGGGAGATGGCGGGCATCAATCTGAAAACAAATGAAATTTTCAGCGCGAATTTTGACTTTGCCAAATCAAAATCGGCATATATCTTTAAGACAATCGTGGACCCTTTTATCGGAAAATATTCGCTGATTAAAGTCTGCTCGGGTGTATTTAAGAGCGATGACCTGATTTATAACGAAGAAAAAGATATCGAAGAGAAAATCAGCAAGTTATATATAATGCAGGGAAGTAAGACGGTTGAAATCAAAGAGCTTCATGCGGGTGATATCGGCGCAATCGCTAAATTGACGGCGGCAAGAACCGGCAATACGCTTTCCACAAAGGCGCATCCGATTCGTTTCGGTAAGACGGAAATTTCCACGCCCTATACGGTAATGCGTTATCAGGCCCAGAACAAGGCGGATATCGATAAGATTTCTCAGTCGCTGCAGAAGATGGCTCATGAAGACCAGACATTAAAGATTGTCAATGACGCGGAAAACAGGCAGACGCTGTTATACGGAATGGGCGATTTGCATCTGGAAGTCGTTACAAGCAGACTGCTCAACGAATATAAGGCAGGCATCAAGCTTTCTCAGCCGAAGGTGGCTTACAGAGAGACGATTCAGAAGAATTCGGATGTAGAGTACAAATATAAGAAACAGTCCGGCGGACATGGACAGTACGGACACGTTAAGATGAAATTTGAACCTTCCGGTTCTTTGGAAGAAACTTATGTATTCGAACAGATGGTAGTGGGCGGCGCCGTACCGAAGAACTTCTTCCCGGCGGTGGAAAAAGGACTTCAGGATTCCGTTGTGAGCGGACCGCTTGCGGCTTATCCGGTAGTCGGCGTGAAAGCGATTTTATATGATGGTTCTTATCATCCGGTAGATTCTTCCGAAATGGCATTCAAGATGGCAACAATTCAGGCGTTTAAGAAAGGCTTTATGGAGGCAAAACCGATTCTCCTCGAGCCAATCGCTTCCCTGAAAGTAACGGTTCCGGACGCTTATACGGGCGATATCATGGGCGACCTGAATAAACGCCGGGGACGCGTGCTTGGCATGAATCCGACTGCGGACGGCAAACAGGTCATTGAAGCGGATATTCCGGTATCCTGCCTGTACGGTTATTGTACCGATTTGCGTTCCATGACAGGCGGAAGAGGCACTTATGAATATCAGTTTGCAAGATATGAGCAGGCACCGAGCGACGTACAGGAAAAAGAAGTTGCCGCGAGAGCGAATAAGGTAGAATCCGGAGAAGAATAAATTATTTTGTAAAAATTGTGTGTAAAAGGGTATTGCCTTTTGGCAGATAAATTTCCTTTTTGGAGAAGAAAAACGGGATGCAGATGTATTGGGGAATACAGCATCCTGTTTTTATGCGCAGAAAGCGGCTTGACAAATTACCCGGTTATAGTACAATATTGAATGCAAAAGAAAAACAAGCGGCAGCGAAGCTGACATTTGTTTTTCGTGCATTCATAACGAGCAAACGTCCGATGAAATCGGACAGAGAGCGCGGGAAGCGCGGGTAAAGCATCTGATTAAGATGTCCGGTGAGGCGGGCAGATAGGAGCAGGAACATGGCGGAAATATACAATCACAGAGAAGTAGAACAGAAATGGCAGAAGGTCTGGGATGACGAAAAAGCATTTAAGACCTCTGAAGATTATTCCAAACCGAAATACTATGCGCTTGTGGAATTTCCCTATCCATCCGGACAGGGACTTCATGTAGGGCATCCGAGACCCTATACGGCGCTTGATATTGTCGCGAGAAAAAGAAGAATGCAGGGATACAACGTGCTCTATCCGATGGGATGGGATGCTTTCGGCCTTCCGACGGAAAATTACGCGATTAAAAACCATATTCATCCGAGGATTGTGACGGAAAATAACGTCAGGCACTTTAAGAGCCAGTTACATGCGCTCGGTTATTCTTTTGACTGGGACAGAGAGGTCAACACGACGGACCCCGATTACTATAAATGGACTCAGTGGATTTTCTTAAAATTATTTAAGTCCGGGCTTGCCTATAAATCGGAAATGCCGATTAACTGGTGCACCTCCTGTAAAGTAGGGCTTGCAAACGAAGAAGTGGTGAACGGCGTTTGCGAAAGATGCGGTTCTGAAGTCGTGCGCAAAGTAAAAAGCCAGTGGATGTTAAAAATTACGGAATATGCGGACAAGCTGATAGAAGGACTCGATACGGTCGATTATATTGAGAAAGTCAAAGTTTCCCAGAAAAACTGGATTGGGAAATCAACGGGTGCGGAAGTGGATTTTTCCATCAAGGGCAAGGAAGATAAACTCCGCGTTTATACAACCAGATGTGATACGCTGTTCGGCGCGACCTATATGGTTGTGTCTCCGGAGCATCCGCTGATTGACAAGTACAGAGACGAACTTAAAAACTGGGATGAAATTTGTGCATACAGAGAGCAGGCAGCCAAAAAATCAGATTTTGAAAGAGCGGAGCTTGCGAAAGAGAAGACCGGCGTGAAGCTGGAGGGGATGTCTGCGGTCAATCCCGTGAACGAAAAGGAAATTCCGATTTTTATTTCCGACTATGTTTTGATGAGTTATGGAACGGGAGCCATTATGGCCGTACCGGCACATGACGAAAGGGACTGGGATTTTGCAAAGAAATTCGGACTGCCGATTATCGAAGTAGTGGCGGGCGGCAAAAATGTGCAGGAAGAGGTTTATACGGATGTGGCGACAGGGATTCTCTGCAATTCCGATTTCCTGAACGGCCTGCATGTGGCGGAAGCAAAAGAAAAGATGATTGCTTTTCTGGAAGAGAAGGGCATCGGAACAGCCAAAACGAATTTTAAGCTGCGGGACTGGGTATTCTCCAGACAACGATACTGGGGAGAGCCGATTCCGATTGTTTCTTGTGAAAAATGCGGGTATGTGCCTCTTGATGAGAGCGAACTGCCGTTAGAATTGCCGGAAGTGGAAAGCTATATGCCGACGGATAACGGAGAATCTCCGCTGGCGGCAATGACTGATTGGGTCAACACCACTTGTCCGTGCTGCGGCGGGCCTGCAAAGCGTGAGACCGATACGATGCCTCAATGGGCCGGTTCTTCCTGGTATTTCCTGCGTTATACGGACCCGGAGAATAAAGAGACTCTGGCGAGTAAGGAAGCGCTTGATTACTGGATGCCGGTAGACTGGTATAACGGCGGCATGGAGCATACGACGCTGCATCTGTTATATTCCCGTTTCTGGCACAAATTCCTGTATGACCAGAAGGTTGTACCTTGTCCGGAACCTTATGCGAAAAGAACTTCACACGGGATGATTCTTGGCTCCAACGGAGAAAAAATGAGCAAATCCCGCGGCAACATCGTTAATCCGGATGATATTGTCAGAGAATACGGCGCGGACACGTTGCGGACTTATGAAATGTTTATCGGCGCTTTTGATTTATCCGCTTCCTGGTCTGAGGACGGTGTAAAGGGCTGCCGCCGTTTTCTGGAAAGAGTATGGAAACTGCAGGGCATCATGACGGAAGAGACCGGATATTCCAAAGATTTGGAAACAAAAATGCACCAGACGATTAAAAAAGTCAGCAGCGATTTTGAAAATCTGAAATATAATACGGCAATTGCCGCTATGATGGCTCTGATTAATGAATTTTACAAAAAGAACAGCGTGACAAAAGAAGAATACAGAACGCTGCTCGTTCTGCTCAATCCGGTTGCGCCGCATATTACGGAAGAGCTTTGGCAGAATGCCGGTTTTGAAGGCAGATTATATCAGGCCAAATGGCCGGAATATGACGAAGCCAAAACGATTGAGGCGGATGTGGAAATTGCGGTTCAGATTAACGGCAAAACGAGAGCGACGCTGATGATTGGCAAGGACGACCCGAAAGAAGAAGTCATCGCCAAAGCAAAAGAAAGCATTTCCGAGAAACTGACCGGAACCATTGTAAAAGAAATTTACGTTCCCGGAAGACTCGTAAATATTGTTCAAAAATAAAAAAAGCGCAGGTCTGCAAAAGCGCAAGCCTGGCGGCCTGCGCTTCTGATAGCGTCAGTTATTCTTTCGATTGCGGAAAATGGCAGTCATTTTATTCATTTTGTCGATTTCATCGGGGGAAGCGTATTTATGAAGCGTCTTAATAATCGTATTCATTTCTTCCTCCGTAAAGCTGATATTCTTATCCCTTCCGCGCCTGGCAACTGCCATCAGGAAGGGAAGCATCTGTTCTTTGGAAAGACCATCGCTTTCAAAAACGAGCATTTGCAGAAAATCCAGCTTGGACTTATCGATATGTGCAACATCGGGGTCGTCTAACCAGGAACCCATGAGAAAACCTCCTAACGTTAATTTAATATGTTATGTCTGACTGCTGAAAGCATCAAACATCGCCTTTTGTTCCGGGGAGAGCATGCCCATCAGAATATTTTCCACAGAAGCGGAAGACTGGTCCGCATCTTCGTTTCCCATATGCGGAAACATATCCTGCATGGCGCTCATGGTATGGCTCATTTCCTGATACATTTCCATTGTCTGTAACATGGACTCCATCTGTTCCAGCTGCCTGACTTCGGCTTCTGTGCAATAGGGTTTCAATTCCTGACAGAGCCTTTTGACATCCGGAGGCGATTCTTCCGGAGGAGCGGAGCAGATGTGAAAAGGATGTTTTCGGCATAAATCCATCGTATATTTCAGCTCCATATATTTGATATAAATCGCCATGTTTTTTTGCATGGAAGGCTCTACATAGGGAAGAAGTACTTTTAGCTTCTGTATTTGATTGTTTGTGTATAAGGCATCAAATGCCATGACGTTTGACGATTCTTCTTTCATTGTTCCCTGTGCCTTTCGATGCCTTTTTTGAGCTTATCAAAGTATATGCGCGTTAAGAGAAAAATAGGCTCACATACGGAGCCTATTTTCCAGATGTGTTACAAAAGAAATGAAAGAAAATTAGCAGAAAGAATTACCGCAGCAGCTAAGCAGGATTAACAGCCAAATCCAGTTACCGCATCCGCAGCCGTCGGAGTTGTTGTTGAAAAGACCAAATCCGCTTCCGCCACATCCGCAGCCGTCGTTACCGCCGCAGACAGAGAATAAAATGATAAGCCAGATAAGAGAACAACAGCCGTTGTTTCCTTCTCTTGTGTTATTGCATCCGCAATGGGTTGCTGATAAATCACTCATGTGTTTGTGCCTCCATGTTTTTGTTTTGTTTTATGGTTTATCTTATGTGCATGGCAGGTCCAGGTTTCCGGAGAAAAGAAAAAAATATAAAGATTAATAAAAAGAGAGAAGAAGAACGTAGAAGAAAGGAGTATGATGAAAAATGAACATACAGGTACAATGCTGTGGTATCGCGATTCTTCTTTTATTATGGATTTTTTATTTCAGACAGCGCCCGCTCGGGCTCTATTCCGTAAAGCTGTTTCTGATTACGCTTGGAATGACAACTTTTTGCGTGACGATGGATATCCTTTCTATTGTGGCAATTTATCATATGGAGCAGATTCCGGGAGTTTTGCTCGCGTTTATCTGCAAGACCTATATTGTTTCGCTGGTATGGGTAGGATATTTCGGTCTGCTGTATTCCCGCACGGAGCTGGCAAAGACAAGAAACGAACGGATGAAACAGAATCAGGCCTATACGGTGATGGTTACAGTCGGTACGGTCCTGATTTATGTTCTTCCGATTTACTATTATCTGGAAGGTACGGTCGTTTATACTTATGGACCGAGCTGCATGACAACTTATGCGTTTGCGCTTCTGTTCGTTTTGCTGACAATCTATAAGATGCTGTTCCAGGGAAAAGAAATGAATGCCAAACGGCGCAGGACAGTGATTATCTGGATGGTTATCTGGATGATGGCGGCATTGATACAGTTCCTGAATGCCAGGTTGCTTTTGGTTGGATTCGCATCGGTGCTCGGTATGGTCATCCTGTTTTTTGAGTTGGAAAATCCGGATGCCAATATTGACAGAGAGACGGGGGCGTATAATGCGCATGCGCTTGGCGAATATGTGAAACAGCTTTATGGCGAACGGAAAATTTTCGCTTCCATTATGATTGTTTTGTCCGATATCGGCAGGATGCGGGATGATAATGATGATGGTATGCGTCAGGATATCGCATTTCATGAAATCGTAAATTATCTGGAAAAAATAAAGGACATTAAGGTATTTAAGACCGTGGAGCGTGAGCTGATTCTGATTATCGATAACAAAGAACAGCTTCAGAATATTTTCCGTATGCTGCAAGAGCGTTTTGAAAATCCCTGGTACAGCAGAAGACTGGACGAACCGATGCAGCTGAATCCTTATTATGTGTTGCTGGAAGATTCGTCCATATTCAGAAATGCGGAGGAAATTTTTCAAATGCTCCGATATTTCAGGGTAGAAGAAAAAAATCCGGAAAAACACATCATCTTGCTGGATGACAGGCGAATCGCGCGGTTCCGGGAAAAAGAGGAAACGCAGGAAATGATTGCGGCGGCAATCAAAGAAGACCGCATCGACGTTTTTTATCAGCCTATTTATGCCACGAAAGAAAAGCGTTTTGTTTCGGCGGAAGCATTGGTTCGTCTGCGCGAAAGCGACGGGAGTATTGTTCCTCCGTGGAAATTCATACCGGTTGCGGAAGAATCCGGCATGATTTCTCAAATCGGAGAGATTGTATTTGAAAAAGTCTGTGCGTTTATTTCCGGGAATCAACTGAAAGAACGCTATGGAATCCGCTATGTGGAAGTAAATCTTTCGGTAAAACAATGTGAAAAGAAGAAGCTTGCTGATACGTTCATTAAAATCATGCAAAAATATGGAACGGAGCCTTCCTGCATCAATCTTGAGATTACGGAATCCGCACCGATTCAGACAAGAAATATCTTTCTTAAAAATATGGAAACACTGCTAAATTACGGCGTGTCTTTTTCGCTGGATGATTTTGGCAGCGGAGAAAGTAATCTGAATTATATTGTGGAAATGCCGGTCTCTATCGTTAAATTTGACCGGGGAATGAGCCAGGCGTATTTTGCGGACCAGAAGGCCAAATTTGTTATGGAAGCCGCCATGCACATGATTCATGACCTGAAACTGAAAATCGTATCGGAAGGCGTGGAAACAAAAGAACAAATGGAAATCATTTCCCGGCTCGGCATCGATTACATACAGGGGTATTATTTTTCGAAACCGCTGCCGGCCGATGCGTTTCTGACATTTATGGAAGAAAGTAATCATCCGGAAAAACAGTGACATCAATAATATTAATAATAACAATGCTTTCTGTGAACAAAAGGCAGTTATGCTACCGTTCACAGAAAGTAAAACTGCACAATACAATATGTTGTTTTTGTTTGAAAGTTCAGGTATTGCGCATACCATATGTTGACCGTTGAAAACAGTTGACGAAATAGCGAATATTATTTTTCTACACGGATGTGTCCAAAAATCATTTGTTTTTTCTTTTTCGGTATGATATAAATAGTTTATCATCTATCAGTTCTTTGAATAATCGTTCTTCGTATATTCTTTCTAAGAATATCACTTTCTGAATGATATCTGTATTCTGTTTCAGATTCCCACTATTCAAAAACGATGGTCCCACCAACATGATAAAAAGGAGAATAAGAGCGTGAGAAAAAAATTAATGAAGTGCATTGTGGCAGCGGCTGCGGCGTCTGCCTGTATGGTTTCCGTTGTTTTGCCGGTGTCGGCGGATTCGTCTTTGAAAAGCAGGGGAAATCTAATCTATGAAGACGGCGCGGTCTCATTTTATGCGTCAGATTTTGCATATCTTTATGCGGAAGCGGACGGGGTATGGAGAGGGCAGGAATTGGCACAATTACCCGAAGCGAAGGCGGAAGGCTTGTCCAGAAAAGAGAATATCCGTTCCCAGGGTGTATTGAATTATGGTGACGGAGCGGTCATTTTGGATTCTTCCGATTTTATCCGGCTGGCAGAACAATTGGACGGACTGGATGCCGCGTATCGGAGCAGCACGGAAAATGCGATAGAGGCTTTGAACAAGATTGGAACGTATTTTACGAAGGACGGTTCCATAACCCATGAATCGGAGGAAGCAGATACCGGAGAAGATGCGATGAAGCTGCCTTATCAAAAAATCTGTGAGGGAATTTTGCAGTCTCAGTCGGTAGCGCATTTGAAAGACCGGGAAATTAACGCAGCCATGCCGGACAGTCTGAGCAGAGGAACGGCTGCCTGGGTTGACGGAATATTGGTGGTCGGAAACGGCGCGGATAACGACGCTCATTATGACAAAGGCTATAAGAGCGGAGAAGAGGCCGGGTATCAGACGGGATATGCCGCGGGCATAAAAGAAGCCGAAACGAATGTCAATACTTCGTCGGCCAGCTACCAGGAAGGCTATGCAAAAGGCAAAGCGGACTCCGCGCCGGTCGTTCTTACCGGGACGATTGCCGATTTTGAAGCGACTGCCGAAAAGCTGAAAGGCAGCGTGCAGATTCCGGCGGGACTGAGCTATGTATGCGCCGGTATGAATGTGTCGGAGTGCGTGGCGTACGTTTATCCGGACGTCAACAGCTGGAAAACAGGCGCCAGCTGGAGTTACGACCGTGAAACGGGACTGGTAAACTTCGTTTTTCATATCGGAGGCGAAAAACATCCGTCTTCCAATCCTGTTTTGGACTATACCATCATGTATATTCCATAAGCATTCCTGCAACATGTATATTCTATAAGTAATCCGGCTCTATTGATAAGAGGCCTTTAAAATGATATAATCAGATGCGAAAATGTTCAGCATAAAGGAGTTGCTCTGACTATGGCAGATTATACCGTTGCGGGAAGAACGTTCCGGACGCAGTCTGATTATAAAGCAGCGCTGCGGGACCAGGCGCAGATAGATGCAATTAAGGGAAAAATCAATATGGAACAGCCGGGCGAAGTAATTCGTCTGGCTGCGGATTTAAAAGCCGGAAAATACCAGCTGACGACGTTAGTCGGAAGGGATTTTAAAGATGAGATACAGGAGCTGGCGGAGAAATACAGGAAACAGGGCTATACCAAAGACAGCAAAGTAAAGCTCACAAAACAGCAAAAGAAGCTTTCCGGAAGCGGGAAAACATCCCAGAAGAATAAAACGAAGAAAGTATCGCTAGACGATTACGATGCAAAAATGCAGAAAGAAATCAAAGCGGTTTTGAAAAAGAAAGAAAGGAACCGAAAGCTGATTGTTGTGCTTTGCAGCATAATCGCGCTCGGCTGCTTTGGTTATTACGGCATATATTATTATACCGCGGATAAAACACAGTCAGACTATAATGACCTGGCCGATTTAAAGGGCAGTACGTCGCTGTCTTCAGGAGCGCCGGGCGTTACGATTCATTATACGGACGAAGAAGAAATAGAGCTCAAAGTGCTGGAAGAATATGAGACACTGTATAATAAAAACAGGCGTCTGATTGGCTGGCTGAAAATCGAAGATACCAATATCGATTATCCGGTATTGCAGACAACGGATAATATATATTATCTGGACCACAATTTTGAGCAGGAATATGATAAAAACGGAAGTCTTTTTCTGGATGCGGCATGCGATATTGTACACAGGAATACCAACCTGATTATATACGGACATCATATGCGTTCCGGAAAAATGTTCGGGAACCTGAATAAGTACAGCAGCGAAAGCTATTATAAGGAGCATCCGTATATCCAGTTCGATACAATTTATGAAAAAGGAACCTATCAGGTGATGTATGTGTTCCGCTCCAAAATTTATAATGAGGATGAAATCGTGTTTAAATATTATCAGTTTTTTGATGCGGTTTCCGAGAAAGAATTTGACTCCAATATGCAGGAAATGGCGGCCATCTCATTATATGACACAGGTGTCAGAGCAGGCTTTGGAGATGAATTGCTGACCCTGTCCACCTGTGATAACTCCGAGGCGGATGGGAGATTTGTTGTTGTTGCCAAGAGAATTGAGTAAAAATATCATGATATAGACAGAAAAGAATCTTTTCTGCGATGGCAATACCAGATATGGTATTGCCTGATTTGACATTTCCCTAAAAAAATACTTGCATAAATTCACAAATATAGTAAAATAAAGTTGTGTATTACATATGAAAAAGGGGATTATCCTGTATATGGTATTGGGGTGGGTACGATATAGGGGCGTGTTCTGTGAGCTGTTCTTACACTTTCTAAATAAAAATCAGGAAAAAGACTAATCAAACAGTTCGTAAATGCCGATATAATATAGTAATAATACTGCCTCGAAATTGATGCCGTTTCCGGAAAGTTTCCGGTCAGACGGATATTTTGCTGTAATCATCAGAAGAATCGAGTATATCATATATCAGACGGATAAAAAGTGTTACTGACAGAAGGAGAGAGTGATATGTCAAAGAAGACACCGGTCAAGAAATCAAAGAGAAGATTAAAAAGGAGCGTGAGACGGAGTCTTGCGGCTGTTTTAATGATAACCGCAATCGCGGTGGCGGCGATTCCTGTACCGGAGAACGTGGCGGCGCCTGAGGGAGGAGTATCCGCGCTGGCAGATGAAAAGAAAGATGTGCATGAAGATGCCATGTCGAATACAACGACTGGTTTTGGATACAAACCAGAGTCAGCTGTTGATTTGAGTGGGCCGTCAATACCATTGAATGTATTTAATGATGTAGATATAGAGGATATGAATATACAGGATGATGATACCGGCTCAGGAGATATTGCTACCGGAAACAATAATAAAAATATCCCTGTTTATATGTCGCTGACCGTCAGAAATCTGGGGAACGAGGGCAGTACCGATTATGTATTATATTGGCAGTTTTTGTATTATAAAACCAGAAATACTGACCGGTCAATAGGCGGCGTGGTCTGCCGGTATAACAATTCTTATTCAGCGGAGCAGGTGGACCTTGGATTAACGCCTGTTACGAGTTATAAAACCGTTACACAGGAGGCGTATCAGAAATTTTGGAATACGGATGGCAATATGGCGGATACAGATGTGGTATTCGACTATTCGTTATATAAGAATGGGGTTCAGAATTCCGATGAACAGAAGATAATAGATTTCTTTGAAAAATATTTTCCAAATGAATATCGGGCCAAAGTGACGGAATTTGAACAGTATGACAAGATGAATCCAGATACCCGACCGTCTGAAAAGCCAGGCGCATTGGTAAGAAAGCCGAAAGACCATTTGACTTCCGACCAGCAATTGCAGTATTACTGTGACTGTAATCTGGGAAGCTACGGTTCGGGTTATACCTTGCGCAGCGTGCAGGACAGCAGACCTGATAAAGAGGGGCGGGTTTATCTGGCGCATGGAGGCAAGCCTGCTGAGGGATATTCTAATGACAGTCTTGGCTTCTTGGTTGAACGGAAAAGCAATGTCCCTATGATTGCTATCGGTGGGGGAGCTCTGAAGGGTGTAGGAAATGTTGTCAATATGACAATTCCCAGAATGATTCAGTACATAGGGGATGAAGCATTTGAAAATGCGGCGTTGCTGGAAAGTATTACGATTGCTAATGCGGCGAATATAGGAAACAGAGCATTTAAGGGATGCTCAAAGTTGGAGACGGTGAGTCTGACGCAGGGAACAAAAACTATCGGCGTTGAATGTTTTAGCAATACCGCGTTAAAATCAATTACATTGCCGATTACGGTCGAAGAAATCGGCTATGGGGCATTTGCAAACTGTCGGAATCTGCAGACTGTTGATATGAACAGTATCAATGCAAACTGTGTCATAGGAGATTATGCTTTTTATGATGATTATGCGCTGCAGGAAATTAAGATGGAAAACGCTATGATTTCTTCCATCGGAAAAGGTGCTTTTTCGGTAGTGACAGGGTCACAGCAGTTTGGAATTACCATGCCAAAGGCCATGCAGGGTGATATAAGCGATTTTATGTTTGCGGGGCGGGTAGGACTGCAGTATGTAGTGCTTCCACAGTGGAGTCCCTTGAATACAACCCCTGTTCCCCAAATAGGAGATGCGGCTTTTCATGATTGCGCCAATCTACAGTATGTGGAGTTCCCGGCGCCCGATACACAGCCGAATTCCTGCGGATATATTTCGTATAGTCCGGATAAACTTTTTGCAGATGTTGTAAATGCAGATTTTTATGTGAAAGGCCCTTATTTGAACAATGTCGGCCAGACTGCATCACCCCGTGAGAGCACATGGACAGCGGTAACGGCAATTGAGGGTATGGCTGTGCCTTATCTGTACAGGACCAATGGTAAGAACTATTATGAGGTTTCCCAAGGTGGATACCTGTTATGTATTGATGAAAACGGTATTTTAACCTCCTGTACATTAGTAGACAAGACAGAACTTGAGAAAGATGGTAAATTAACCATTCCTGACCAGGTGGGTAATACAAAGGTACAGGGAATTGCCTCCGATTGCTTTAATAGTTTTGGAGAAGGAAAGCCGTTGGTTAAAACACTGGTTATCAGAGATGATTCCATATCCGTAATTAATGATTCTGCATTTGAGAACTGGCCAAACCTCTCCAAAGTATATATTGGAAATTCTGTAAACAAAATCGGAAATAATGCTTTCAAAGGATGCAAAAATCTGGTAGATGTTACGTTCGGCAGTCCTCTTGGCGGACATGAGGCATTCGTGATAGGAACCGATGCGTTTAAGACGGAAAGCCCCGAACTGACCTTCCATGGTGATATTGTGAAGGGCTATGCGCCTTTTGAATGGGCTATGTCTCCGGATAATATCATTCAGTCTCAGGACGGCATTCGGGTATGTTATAAGAGCCTGTCTCCGTATTTCCTGACGGTAATGTATAATCCTGTTACAGAATATGTAACGTTGTTGGATTATCCGAAATATAATCAGGTAGAAAATATTTTGAATGAAGTTCATACGACGAATGGAGATTTACAGAACGGCCAGACTTATACGGAATGGCGTGAAGCAACACTGTATGCGCAGTATGCGGGCGATAATTATAGCAGTTACAGAGCCGCATTTGCTCAGGCATGGAAAGCGGCCGACGGGGATGCGGAAGCGGAAGAGGAGATTTATCAGGATAAGGCGCTTTATGGTCCCTGGGTAAAAGATGTTGCCAATTGGGAATCATGGGAGAACGGCTCGACGACACCGCCGCCAGATACATCAGGCAGCGGCGGCACAACGACATTTAATGCGATAGCGGACTTTTTCTTCGAACCTATTGTTGTCTATGCGGCGCCATCGACTCCACAGGCATACTATGACCGGTATCCTTATGACGTTATAGAAAACGTAACCGCTAATGACCCATACAGGGCACCTACCGCGGAAGAGGAAGCGCTCGTTAATGCGACGAAGAATATAGTCATACCGGCCGGCGTTGAGTCCATAGACGTATATGGTTACCGTTATAATTTGGATACGGAAGGAAATGATGCGAACCCGGCAGTTGGTAATGCCGGAAACTATAATACTTATTTCCAGAATAAATCCTGGGATGCGGCAACGAGCAATATGTACCTTTCCAAGAAGGGCGAAAATGTTGTTCCGGGTCTGTTCAGCGGAAGCTACAAGGATTATCCGGGCAGTACCGAAAATGAATATGAGAAGGACGTGCGGGGAAATGACCTGATAGAGTCCGTAACAATGAACAGCGTTAAATATCTGCCGGATTATGCGTTTGATAACTGTGAACGTCTTAGTATGGTAGTGCTCGGGCCTGACTGTGCGGATATCGGAAAGGCTCCGTTCAGAGGATGCACCCGTCTGCAGGCGGTTGGCGACAACGATTATTATAAGACGGAAAACGGCATTGTATATTCGGTAAATGAGGATGGTTCGTTCACAATTGAAGAATGTCTTTCCGCGAGGGGAAATTTAGTCGGTACGTCTTATATCGATTCGACGGTAGACCCGAATATTGCAAAGGTAAGTGCAATCAAAGATGGCGCTTTTGAGGACTGTGGAAGTATTGTGCGCGTTGACTTAAGCAATACGGCAGGACTTTTGAAGATACCGGAATGCTGCTTTAAGAATTGTAAGGAGCTGATAGACGTTCGTCTGCCGGAGTCCGTAAACAGTATTCAGAGCGAAGCATTTGCAGAGGATACGCCGATTACGGTAACGATTCCGGGGCGTGAAGTCTTTATTGCGACGGATGCTTTTATACACAATGACCAGAAGGTTATGATTAGAACCTATCCGGGCACATCGGCGCATGAATATGCGACCTATTATAAAATGGGCATCGATGATACGCTTGGTGCAAAATGTCTCGTCACATTCCTGGATTATGACGGTACGGAGATAAAATCAGGATATGTTGAAAGCGGTTCTTATGCAGAAGTGCCGGAATTCCCGAAACGGGATAAATGGATTTATACAGGATGGCGTGCGGCGAATGGCACGGATGTCAATAAAGATAAGATTACGGAAGATACGATATTTGTTGCGCAGGGATACTCAACCGATACGATGGTAGACGGCAAATATAAAGTAGAATTCTTTGATACCATTGACTTTAAGGTGCTCAGCACGCAGTATGTTGAAGCCGGCGGAGCGGCGGTAGAGCCGAGAGTACCGGAACATGCCGGATATTCCTTTGTAGGTTGGAACGATACCTTTACAAACATTACAGGTAATAAAGCTATCTTTACCATTTTCAATGTTGTCGGCGGTCCGGGAGGCCCGGGAGGCAGCACGAGCGGCGGAACAACGAACACGAGCGGCGGAACGACCAATACGAGCAACGGTACGACCATCACGAGCAATCGTACGACATCGACCAGCAGCGGTACTACGAGCAATACGAGTTCGTCCTCTACATCGGCAACTTCCACATCCGGTCAGAATACAGGATTGTATGCGGTAACGGTTATAAACGGAAGCGGAAGCGGAACTTATCCGGCGGGGTCAACTGTTTTGATTATGGCAAATGAGCCGGCAGCCGGAAAGCGGTTCAGCAAGTGGGTTGTAAATTCACAGGGCGTAACGCTGGCCAATGTCAGTACGACATTAACGACATTCGTCATGCCGTCAAATAATGTTATTATCACTGCGGAGTACATGGATGCGGCATCAGCACCCACAACAGGAACCGTCAGCACAAGACCTGCCGGCGGCACAACGGGCGACAGCGGCGGAACCAATAACAACAATAACAATAACGGCGGAACCAGAGTGGACATTACGAAGCCGGGCATTAATAACAAAGATTTGGCAACGGCGAATGTAAACGGTTCTACGGATAACTTTATTGTAAAGATTTCCGAGACGCCGGAGGCTACACAGGCGGTTATGAATGCGTTGAATAATAAGTATGGAAGCCTTGACAGTATTTTGTATTACGCGATGGATATCAGTCTGTATGATTCCACCGGAACGACGAAGATTACGGATACGACGGGTCTGACGGTAGATATCACAATACCGCTTCCGGATGCATTGATTACTTATGGCGGTAATAATATGATGGGAGCCGTAGTTTCCGACCAGATGGAGGATTTGGCAGCCAGATTTACAACGATTAACGGTGTGCCTTGTATCAGCTTTACGGCAACGCACTTCTCGCCGTATACGATTTATGTCAATACACAGAATCTGTCGGAGGGTCTGTTGGATACGACACCGAAGACCGGCGACCCGATTCATCCGAAGTGGTTCCTGTCACTTGGCCTCGCATGTATGTCTGTCATACTCTTTATGAAGAGGGACAGAAAACCAAAGGTCAAAACAGCATAACAGATGATTCCTGGGAGAGCGTCCTATGGGGAAAAAAATTAGAAGAGCAATAGGAGCTATGTTGATGGCGATAGCAATCGCCGTCACACAGCTGCCTGTATCGGATGTAGAAGCGGAGGGAACCGCTGCGGATGGCGCAGCGGAAACCGCTTCTGTATCTGACTTTCAGGTGAATGGAACTACATTAGTAAAGTATAACGGCACGTCTGAGAACGTGTCTGTTTCTAATTATGTGGAAAAGATAGAATCAGAGGCTTTTGCCGGAAATGAATATATCCGTACCGTGACAATTGGTGATGGGGTGCTGAGCATTGGTTCCGGCGCTTTCAAAGGGTGCAGCCAGTTACAGTCAGTAGCGGTAGCGGATTCGGTAGAAACAATCGGTCAGGCTGCTTTTGCCGATTGTCCCTCTTTAAGCAGCGTCCAGATTGGCAAAGGCCTGAAAGAATTGGGTAACGGAGCTTTTGCGGGAGACAGCAGTCTGGCGTATGTGGATTTTGACAGCAAAAATCAGAAATTTGTCTGCAGCGACGGCGCTATTTACAGCAAAGAGAACGGAGATACGCTGTATGCGCTTCTGGCAGGACGGCAGAACGGTCATTATGCCATGCCGGCGGAGGTCAGTTCAATTTGCGCTTACGCTTTCTGGGGCAATAAAAACTTGCAGAGCGTCGATATCAGCGGCAATGTAAATGAAATTTCGGCTTATGCTTTTTCAAACTGCTGTAATCTGAAGCTTGTCAACATTCCATATTCGGTAAGAACGATTTCTTTGAAAGCATTTGAAGACTGTGTCCGTCTGCGCAATATTACTATTCCGATTTCCGTCAGTTCCATACACAGCACAGCTTTTGACGGCTGTACGAAGCTGAACATTCATGCGGAAGAAGGCAGCGTGGCAAAGACTTTTGCGGATACGTTGATTTTAGAAGATATTGAAGTGGCGGAGTATGAAGATACGCCGTTTGATACAGTGAATGATGTTATACCGGGAACAAATAATAATGAGGAAAATGCGGCGGAAGAAATCGATGTGGATTATTATCATGAAGTAACCCATATGAATCCGCTGGAATCGGAAGAGGATGCTTCCGTAAAAGGAAAGTCAAGAATCCTTGATAATCAGGTGTTTGTTTTCGTGGACAATGCCAGTGCGACCGTGAATACCGGTGAAGTGGATATCACGAAAACAGAAGGAATTGCAGTAGGCGATACCGGAGAGACGATTGCGAGCATTTCCGGCAATACGGGTAAAAAAGGTTCCGCGTTTCCGAAATATACGATTGTGAACGATACGGTTGTTGCGGACCAGGCTTATTATCAAGACGGACGGACTTTTATCGAGATAGCGGAAACAGTGACGGAAATCGGTGACTTTGCGTTTGCGCGTTCGGCATTAACCAATATTCTGATACCGGAAGGGGTTACGCATATCGGATATGCGGCATTCTATCATTGTGAGGGGTTGACCGATGTAGTCATTCCTTCTACGGTTGTGGAAATTGAACCATCGGCATTTGCGGGTACAGCATGGTTTCAGAATTGGGAGCAGAGCGGAAGCGGTGATTTTCTGATTGTCGGAGACGGAATTTTGTTAGGTTATCGCGGCGGAGACAGTATTGTGTCGATTCCGGAAGGCGTGAAAACCATTGGCGCGGATGCCTTTGCCTCTCATATGGGCATAACAAAAATTATTATACCGGACAGTGTGGAGACGATAGGAGAGGGAGCCTTTGCCGGATGCGGAAATCTGGCTGCGGTGGAAGGCGGTCAGTCGCTGCGCCGGATAAAAGACCGGGCATTTCAGGGCTGTCCGCTCCAGAATATTAAAATTCCGGCTTCCGTAGAAGAAATCGGGCTGAGAGCTTATGACACGGCAGATTCCGTGAAAGAGGCAGGAAACGGTATTGTTATTTTTGAAGGAACCTCCCTGCCGAAGTTGTCTTATGAGGCTTCGTCCGGAAAGCTATACAATGATGCTTACAGAGGACTGGCGTTTGACGGCATTCACGCCGCGGTCGTACCAAAAAGGACGGACAGTTTTGAGAATACCGTGCTTGACAGCAGTTTAACGGGATTCCGGGGCGTTATCTGTAATGTGGATAATCAGGAGAAGTCTTTAAAAATCTGTCAGATGCAGCTGGATGGAGCATCGCTGGTTTCTTATCCCGATGTATTCAGAATCAATACAACGGATTATACACTTGATAAAGTACAGGTTCCAAGAACCGAAAATGCCGGACAGACGGCTGTTTCAAACGATATGACATCAGATGCTCTGGCCGGAAATGCGGACACGGAAGCGGAGATTTCCATTCATCTTGAAAGCAGTTCGATTGAGAACGAAGTGCTTGCCGGCGCTGTTCTGAATGGTGTTGAAGGCGGATATCTTCTTCGGATAACGGACAGCAATGAGGCGAAGAAAGCAATCCAAAAAGCTTATCAAGATATTTATGGCAATAAAAAACCGGCAAATCTGCTGGCTTATGAGATAACTTTACAGGAAACGGATACATCGATACCGATTACCGGACTTGGCAGACAGGAGATGGAAATTACGATTCCTTTTCCGAAGGGAATCGGAGCGGAAAATTTGCATGTGGTCTGTCTGGATGCCAATGGACAGCTGGAAGAAGCGGAGAGCAGAATCACTTCCGTAGACGGCGTTGACTGCATTACTTTTACGGCGAATCATTTTTCGGCATACGGCATTTATAATTATTTATCCGGCAATACGGCGGTTGTGCATAACGGTCAGGCAGTCTTTACAAGTTCTTCCGGTATAAAAGATGTGTCGCCTGACACCGGAGATTACAGCATTCACCCGAAATGGTTTCTTGGAGTCGGATTATTCTTTACAGGGCTTGCAATGTTCTTATATAAAGGCAGAAAATTTAGAAAAACGGCATAAGGAACGAAAGAAAACTCCCGGCATAAAATATGGAAAAAGCCGGGAGTTTTTTATGTACCGCGTTAGAAAACAACTGGGTTGCAGCGAGCGTCTGCAGCAATCATGCAGAGGACCCGCGGTGACAGTGGCTGTATTGGATACCGGAATCTATCGGCATCCTGATTTAGCGGGGCGAATTGTAGCCTTTCAGGATTTCGTAAACAACCGAAGTGAAATATACGATGACAGTGGGCACGGAACGCATGTTGCAGGTTGTATTGGCGGAAGCGGCGTTATGTCCAGAGGGAAATTCAGGGGGATTGCGCCGCAGAGCCTTTTCTGCATCGGAAAAGTACTGGATAAGGACGGAGAAGGTTCTATTGACAGCATGTACCGCGGGCTTTTATGGGTAATTCAGAACCGCCTGCATTATCATATTCGTGTGCTGAACATTTCGGTCGGAATAGGAGAGCCTGATGATAAAGACAGAATCCTGGAAGTCGTCAGCCTTTTAGAGGCCGTCTGGCAGGCAGGAATTGTCGTCGTATGTGCGGCAGGAAACGCCGGTCCTGGAAACGGAACGATATCACCGCTCGGCAACAGTCGGAAAGTGATTACCGTAGGCTGTCATGAAGGCGGATATTTTGGCAATAGAAGAGGGTTGTGCGAAAGTTATTCCGGCAGGGGGGACAGCAACGATTCGATTAGAAAACCGGATATTGTGGCCCCCGGGACCGATATTTTTTCCTGTAATAACAGAGGGGGCAGCTATGTCAGGAAAAGCGGCACTTCGATGGCTACGCCAATCGTGTCGGGCACGGCAGCCCTGCTTTTACAGAAATACCCGTATATGAATAATGACCAGGTAAAAAGAAAAATGGTTTACAGTGCGAGAGACCTGGGAGAATCATGGAATAAACAGGGATGGGGAATGTTAGATATTGAGCGCCTGTTCTCGTAATATGCTTGACACAGCCCGTATGATTGTATACAATTATACCATATACAAGGATGCCCGCGGGCATTCTTTATGATTGGTATAGGAGATAGAAATGAACGACTATGATATTCGGAAAACAGTAAATGATAACTATTCTCTGCGCGGCAGAGTGTTTCAGAAAATCAGAGAGGATATTCTGAGCGGCAAATATAAGGAACATGAGGAATTGAAGGAAGTTGCCATCGGAGAAGAACTCGGAGTCAGCAGAACGCCTGTGAGGGAAGCATTCCGGCAGTTGGAGCTGGAAGGGCTGATACAGATTATTCCGAACAAAGGAGCCTATGTAACAGGAATTACGGCGAAAGATGTAAAAGATATTTATATGATTCGTTCTCTGTTAGAAGGGCTCTGTGCAAGAATGGCAACGAAAAAAATAACAGAGGAACAGTTGGAAGAAATGGAGGAGAACATCTATCTGGCGGAATTTCATGCGGGAAAGGGTCATATGGACCAGATGGCGGAGCTCGACAATCGCTTTCATGATATTCTTTATGAAGCGTGCGATTCTAAAATGTTAGAGCATCTTCTGCGTGATTTTCACCAGTATGTTCTCCGTGTCAGACAGAAAACGTTATCGACCAATACGCGCGGACGGGCTTCCAACAATGAACACCGACAGATTATGGAGGCAATTAAGTCGAAAGATGCCGGAAAGGCTGAACAGCTTGCCAACAAACATATGATTAATGCGTATGATAATATGGTAAAAAACGGGTTGTTTGAGATTTACGGCGAAGAAGCGGGAGAAGAAGCAAAAAGTAAAGGGACGAAAAATAAAGGAACAGAAAATAAAGGAACAGAAAATAAAGGAACAGAAAATAAAAGGAGAGATGCAAATGGAAAAAATTAAAATGACGACGCCTTTGGTTGAAATGGACGGAGATGAGATGACAAGAATCCTCTGGAAAATGATTAAGGATGAATTGTTGCTGCCGTATATCGATTTAAAGACAGAATATTATGACCTCGGATTGGAATACCGCAATGAGACGAATGACCAGGTAACAATCGATTCGGCTGAGGCAACGAAGAAATACGGCGTTGCGGTTAAATGTGCGACGATTACACCCAATGCGGCAAGGATGACAGAATACCAACTGAAAGAAATGTGGAAAAGTCCAAATGGTACGATTCGTGCGGCGCTTGACGGAACCGTATTCCGCACACCGATTATTGTGAAAGGAATCGAACCCTGTGTAAAGAACTGGGAAAAACCGATTACGCTGGCCCGTCATGCTTACGGCGATGTCTATAAGAATACGGAAATCAAAGTGCCGGGAGCCGGAAAAGCGGAACTCGTATTTACGGCCAAAGACGGTACGGAAATCAGAGAAACGATACATCAGTTCAGGGGAGCCGGCATTTTGCAGGGCATTCATAATACGGACGAGTCCATTACCAGCTTTGCGAAAGCATGTTTTAACTATGCGCTCGATACAAAACAGGATTTGTGGTTCGCCACGAAGGATACGATATCCAAGAAATACGACCATCATTTCAAAGATATTTTTCAGGATATATACGAGAAAGAATATGAAGAGAAATTCAAAGAAGCGGGAATTGAATATTTTTACACCCTGATTGACGATGCGGTAGCAAGAGTCATGAAGGCAAAAGGCGGTTTTATCTGGGCGTGCAAGAATTATGACGGGGATGTCATGAGCGATATGGTATCCTCCGCATTTGGTTCCCTTGCGATGATGACTTCCGTGCTCGTATCGCCTTCCGGCGTTTATGAGTATGAGGCTGCGCACGGAACCGTGCAGCGTCATTATTATAAACATTTGAAAGGAGAAGAAACCTCCACCAACTCCGTTGCGACAATTTTCGCATGGAGCGGCGCGCTCAGAAAGCGCGGAGAACTGGACGGAATCGAAGAACTTGTGAAATTTGCCGATAAGTTGGAGAAGGCGACGATTCAAACAATTGAAAGCGGCAAAATGACAAAAGATTTGGCGCTGATTACTTCGCTGAAAGATGTTACCGTTTTGAACAGCGGGAATTTTATCAAAGCGGTAAAAGAAACACTGGAGAGCTTATAAGAAAAGAAAAGGAGCCGCCGGCATCATGGATAAAGAGCATCTGTGATGCGGCGGCGCTGTTTTTATCTTATAGGAAATTGCTGTAATCTCAGCAGCCTGCGTTTTTTCATGTTTCAGACAGGCGTTCCCATTTTTCATAGAGCGATTCCAGTTCCGCCTCATTGCGTTCTTTTTCTTTGGACAATTCCTGTAACTTTGCCACATTGGTGCAGATTTCAGGTTCAGCCATTTTCAGCTCTATTTCGGCATTTCGATTTTCCAATGCTTCGATGGCTTCTTCGCATTTCCTGATTTCGTTTTCTTTTTTGCGTATGGCAGCCTGCTGTTCTTTTTGGCTTTTCCAGTTCTGTTTGCTTTCCGAGTCCGATTTTTCAGAAGAAACGGCGGAGGCATTCTGCGAACCGGGAGCAGAAGAAGAGGCGGCCGCCGGAGCCGGAATTCCGGAAGCGGCTTCATTCTTTTTTTCCAGATAATATTCGTAGTCGCCCTGATATTCCGTCAATGTCTGCTTATGAAGTTCCAGAATGCGGCTTGCCGTCCGGTTGATAAAGTAACGGTCATGTGATACATAAAGCACCGTTCCGGTATAGCTGTTCAGGGCATCTTCCAGAATCTCTTTGGACATAATATCCAGATGGTTCGTCGGCTCGTCGAGAATCAGGAAATTAGATTCCGAGAGCATCAGTTTGGCAAGGGAGAGCCGTCCCCGTTCTCCGCCGCTCAGAGATTCTATTTTTTTAAAGACATCGTCTCCGGTAAACAGGAATGCCGCGAGCATATTTCGGATTTCCGTATTATTCAGGAAAGGATATTCGTCAGATATTTCATCGAATAATGTTTTTTCGGGATGCAGAACATGGTGTTCCTGGTCATAGTAGCCGATTTCCACATTTGCGCCGAGACGAATCATACCTTCATCAGGCGGCAGTAATTCGTTGATTATTTTTAAAATAGTGGTTTTACCGGTTCCGTTATCGCCGATAACGGCCACATGTTCACCGCGCCGGATATCAAAAGATAATTGTGTAAACAACGTCTGCGAGTCAAAAGCTTTGGAGATATTTTCCACATGAAGAACGTCGTTTCCGCTTAGAATCCGGGGTTCCAGATGCAGTTTCATGTCGTTTCGGACTTCTGTCGGTTTTTCCAGCACTTCAATTTTATCAAGCATTTTTTCACGGCTTTCCGCGCGTTTAATCGATTTTTCACGGTTAAAGGAGCGCAGCTTTTCGATGACTGCTTCCTGATGCCTGATTTCGCGCTGCTGATTCATATAGGCATGGTACTGCGCAATACGCAGCATTTCCTTTTTGACGGCATAAGCGGAATAATTGCCGGTGAATACGGTCGCTTTTGTGTTGTCCAGCTCAATGACTTTACCGGCAATGCGGTCCAGAAAATAGCGGTCATGGGAAACGAGGATAACGGCGCCTTTATAATTTAACAGATAAGTTTCCAGCCATGTGATGGAAGACATGTCCAGGTGGTTCGTCGGCTCGTCTAACATAATCAGGTCAGGCTTCTGTAAGAGAAGTTTACCGAGCGCGACACGGGTTTTCTGGCCGCCGGAGAGCGTTTCGATTGATTTGGTAAATTCACTTTCTTCAAAGCCAAGCCCTTTCAAAACGCCGGTCAGTTCGCTCCTGTAAGCATAGCCGTTAGCGGATTCAAAAGCATGCGTGAGGTTGGAATAATGTTCCATCAGACCGGAAAGTGCCTCTTCGGAAGCGCTTTTCATCTGTAATTCCACGGTACGCATACGCTGCTCCAGTTCAACAATATTCTGCCTGACCGATAAGAGCTCGTCGTAGATGGTATTTTCACTGGAAACGGCCTGATGCTGTGAAAGATAGCCGATTGTCGTGTCTTTGGAAACTGTGACAGCGCCTTCGTCAGGAGCAAGTTCCTTCATGATAATGCGCAGCAGCGTCGTTTTGCCTGCGCCGTTAATGCCGACGATGGCGGCCTTATCATAAGCTTCGATATGAAAGGACACGTCCTGCAGGACGGGTACTTCCTGAAAGGATTTATGTATATGATTCACGGACAGTATCATGTGAAGTTCCTCCATACTCGTTGTTTTCAGCGTTATTTTTCAGTTTACAGGGCAAAAGGGAAACTGTCAAATAGTTTGGATAAGATGGCGGGTAATTGTGCAGGAATGATTGACATTCTTTCGGCAAAAGGCATATAATAAACATATTATTGATTGATACAGGAGGCAGCATCGGTGGAAGAAAAAGAGATTTCACAGGCTGTTATTGGCCGTCTGCCAAGATATTTCAGATATCTTGGGCAGCTTAAGGATGAGGGAACGGAAAGGGTGTCTTCGCAGGAATTAAGCGATATCATGAAGGTGACCGCCTCTCAGATTCGGCAGGATTTAAATCACTTTGGCGGGTTCGGTCAGCAGGGATATGGTTATAATGTCGGGTATTTATATGAGGAAATCGGCAAGATACTGGGTCTTGATAAAGAACATAAGCTGATTATTATCGGCGCGGGACATTTGGGGCAGGCGCTTGCCAATTATGTTAATTTTGAACGGAGAGGCTTTATTTTCTGCGGGATATTCGATAATAATCCCGCGGTTTACGGCATGAAAATTCGGGATATCGAAGTGCGCCCGATAGAAGAGATGGAAGCGTTTATCAGGAATAACAACATTGATATCGCGGTACTCACCATACCGAAGCAGAGTGCGGCAGCCGTGGCGGAGCAGTTGGTTTCCTGCGGTATCAGGGCAATCTGGAATTTTGCGCATGTGGACTTAAATGTGCCGGAAGAAATTCAGGTGGAGAACGTCCATCTTCTCGACAGTTTGATGAAGCTTTCTTATAATCTGGCTTCTCACAGGAAGGAGTGATATCATGTCCGGCAGAAATGAGGACCTGCAGAAGGTTCTGGCAGGAAAAAATATTCCGATTTTAACCCTGGATAACAAGTGGCACAAGCTTCTGGCGCCTTCTGATAAAACACAGCAGATAAAAGCGCTTGAAGAAAAATTGAACGGACTTGTCAAAAGACAGGGAAAAGTCACGACAGACGGGAAAGATATCGTAAAAATCAAAAAGAAGCTGATGAGCGAAGTTCTTGCGATTGCGGACGCGCTTGCCAAAGACCCTTATAATCAGAAATTATTGAAGGATATGGAGGACCATGAGAGGCTCCTGAAGGAATGCAACGAAAAAATTTCCGTTTATGAGGGAGAAAAGAAAGGGATTCCGGCAGAAATCGATAAGGTCAACAGAAAGTTGATGATGGCGACAATGGAAGTTTGTTACCGGAAGATTCGGGAAAATGCCAGAGAAATTACTTTTCTTGATGACTGGATAAGTCAAATGCGTAGAGAATTGAAGAAAAAAGCCGTCAGGAAGCAGGAAATGGAAGAGGCCAATCACAGGGCCTATGCCTATATGCACGATATTTTCGGAGCGGACGTCATAGAACTTTTTGACAGAAAATATCATCCGGAAGAGACCGGGGCAATGATAAAGAAAGAGAAAAAGAGATAGAAATGCGCCGGAATCAAAGGTTTTGGCGTATTTTTATGTCTAAACCGTGCGGCATTCGCCCAATGTCCGTGTAAGCGCGGCGTCTGGCGCATTGCCCGCAGAAATAAAAAGAAAGGCATGTGCGTTAAAATGGAATATCTCGTAACACAGGCGGAAATGAAGCAGTATGATAACAATACGATAACGCGTCTGAAGATGCCTTCGCTTGTCCTGATGGAACGGGCCGCGCTCATAACGGTGGAGCAGATTCGGAAAGAACGGGGCGATGGGGCGTATCGTGTGCTTGTTGTGGCCGGATGCGGCAACAACGGCGGTGACGGATTCGCGATTGGCCGGATTCTGCTGCTGCAAGGCTGTCAGGTCGATTTTGTTTTGCTCGGACCCCGTGAAAAATGCAGCGAAGAGACGGCCCGGCAAATCGACATTCTGGAGCAGTACGGGCATTCGCCTTATGACAGAATCCCGGAAGGTGAATATGATATAGTAATCGACGCGATTTTTGGCATCGGTCTTACACGCGAAATAGAAGGCATTTATCGGGAGGCAGTCTGTGCGGTCAGTCAAAAAGGCGGTTATGTATGCGCCGTCGATATTCCGTCCGGCGTTCATGCCGATTCCGGGCAGATTCTCGGCTGCGCGGTAAAGGCGGACCTGACGGTTACTTATGGATTTTATAAAGTGGGGCAGTTTCTCTATCCGGGAGCAGGATGTTGTGGTAAAATCATATGCGGACAAATGGGAATTGATGAGCACGGATTTTTTGGAAAAAGCCCCGGGTTTTATACTTATATGTCTCCGCATGACGTACGCCTGCCCGAACGAAGGCCGGACGGAAATAAGGGGACTTTCGGGAAAGCGCTCGTGATAGCCGGAAGCGGAACGATATGCGGCGCAGCCGTGATGGCCGGGAAGAGCGTTTTTCGAACGGGCGCCGGCATGGTCAGAATCGTGAGCGCATGGCAGAACAGGGAGGCTTTACTGTCGGCCCTGCCGGAAGCAATGACGACGTTTTATGATACGGCTCTCTGGGCGGAAAACGAGCCGGATGACGCTTTTCGGAAAGCATTTTGGGAAGCGCATGACTGGGCGGACTGCATTCTTGTCGGACCGGGAATCGGAACGGAGAAAGCAGCAAAATGGATGTTGGAACAATGTTTGTTTGAGAGCGGACTCCCGCTCGTTATCGATGCGGACGGCCTGAATCTGCTGGCATCCCAAATCGCGGATGAAGGCGGGGCGTTTCTGACGAAGTTCATTGGGCAAAGAGAACAGCAGCCGGAACGGAACATAATTCTGACGCCGCATCTTGGCGAATTTTCCAGACTTTACGGATGCAGCGTTTCCGAAGCATCCGGGAATCTGACGGTCTGGCCGAAAGAACTGGCGGAAAGACTTCATTGCATTGTGGTTTGTAAAGACGCGAGAACAATCGTCGCCTGTTCCCGGAAGGAACAGGTTTATATCAATACGTCCGGCAATGCGGGGATGGCGACGGCAGGCTCCGGAGATGTGCTTGCAGGCATGATAACCGGATTGCTTGCACAGGGAATGAATGCGGAAGAAGTGGCGGAGTACGGTGTCTTTCTGCATGGCATTGCCGGCGATATGGCGGCCGGCGTTTATGGAGAGCGCAGTATGACTGCAACGGATATCATCGAACAGTTTCCACGGGTATTTCGTTTCGTGGAAGAAGGGGATAAAGAAAGATGCAGATAGAACAATACGCACGGGTATATGCGGAGGTGGATTTGGATGCGCTTCATTACAATATGGAGCAGATGCGCCAGAAGATTTCTCCGGATACCCGGATTATGGGAATCATTAAGGCGGACGGCTACGGACATGGGGCCGTTTCGCTTGGCCGGGAACTGGAACCGCTTGATTATGTATTCGGCTATGGTGTCGCTACGGCGGAAGAAGCGTTTATTTTACGGGAAGCAGGATTGAAAAAGCCGGTTCTTGTTTTGGGATATACGTTTCCCTACGCCTGCGACGAACTGATTGAAAAGGAAATTCGGATGACAGTATTCCGATACGACACACTGGAAGAACTGGCATCGTGTGCGGCCAAAAAGGGGAAAAAGGCAAAGATTCATATTAAGACAGACACCGGGATGAACAGAATCGGCATTCGTCCTGACGAAAGCGGTCTGCAGTTTATAAAAAAAGCGCTTTCTTATGAATGGATTGAAGCGGAAGGCATTTTTACACATTTTGCCAGGTCGGATGAAGCGGATAAAACATCGGCAAAACATCAGAATGACCAGATGAGTCAATTTATAAAGCGGGCGGAAACGGAGACCGGGTATCGGTTTCCCCTGCGGCACTGTTCCAACAGCGCCGGCATTCTGGAGCTTCAAGAGGCCAATATGGATATGGTTCGCGCCGGAATTACCCTGTATGGTCTGTGGCCGTCGGAGGAAGTCAGCCGGGACAGTATTTCCCTGCATCCGCTGTTATCTTTAAAGAGCAGGCTCGTCTGTGTCAAGGAAGTGGAAAAAGGCGCACAGATAAGTTATGGCGGCACTTATACGGCAAAGAAAAAGATGCGGGTCGCGACTGTTCCCGTCGGTTACGGAGACGGTTATCCGAGAGGGCTGTCGGGAAAAGGCTGTGTGCTGATTTGCGGAAAACGTGCGCCGATTCTCGGGAGAGTCTGCATGGACCAGTTTATGGTCAGTGTAGAAGACATTCCGGAGGCGGCGGAAGGAACGGAAGTTACGCTTATCGGGAAGGACGGCGAAGAGCGGATTACGATGGAAGAACTCGGCGCTTTATCGGGCCGTTTTAATTATGAATTTGCCTGCGGTCTTGGAAAACGGATTCCGAGAGTCTATGTACGGAACGGCCGGATAACGGATTCCAAAGATTATTATCAGGATTATCGATAACTTTGTGTGTATACCTTCGGAGAAATTGGCAATACTATTGCTGTCAGTTAGAATTGCTGGATTGATTGAAGGAAGTGTGTATATGAAACGAGGAGATATTTATTATGCTGATTTGAGACCGGTTATCGGCTCGGAACAGGGAGGTGTCAGACCGGTACTGATTATACAGAATGATGTTGGGAACAAACATAGTCCGACAGTCATCTGTGCGGCAATCACATCCAAAATGAACAAGGCGAAACTGCCGACTCATATTGAATTGAATGCCAACAAATATGATATGGTGAAAGATTCCGTGATTTTGCTTGAGCAGCTTCGGACGATTGATAAGAAACGTTTGAAAGACAGAGTCTGTCATCTGGATAAGGAAATTATGAAGGAAGTCAATACAGGATTGATGGTCAGCCTTGAGCTAAATACATAAGAAGGCTGAGAATACGGAAGAGAGGAAGGATACAATGGAGGACAGTGTAACAAATCCCGGAACAGTAGTGATATTTTTCGTGCTGCTGTTTTTGGAGATGATTGTGTACGGTTTTAATTCCGCAACGCAGAACCGTCACGAGCAGGAACAGGAAGATGGCCGGAAGGAACCGAATAAAAGAGCGGCAAGACTGCAATATCTTATAGATAATCCTGCCAAATATGCGAATGCAATACAACTGGGTGTCGTAACGGTGAATATGCTTTTCGGCGCATTATATCTGTACCGGCTGAACGATTATTTCAGTTATGTCGTGTATCGGATGGCAGTCAGCAATATCAGCGGGCTGGCGGGCTGGCATATCGCCTGTCTGGCAGTTCTGACCGCGCTTGTCGTCACGATATGCCTTTTGTACATAGTTCTTACATTCGGGGTGCTGATTCCGCGGAAAGCGGCATCCCGGTATCCGGATGCGTGGATTCGCGTCTGTATTACGCCTATCTATTATTATGTACGCATTGCGGCGCCCTTTACCGGATTTGTTTCCGCATCGGCCAGAGGAATTTTACAGATGCTTGGCATTAAGGGACTGGATGCGGCCGCGGACGTGACGGAAGAAGAAATCATTTCCATGATAAATGTGGGACATGAGCAGGGTGTTTTGCTTGCGAGCGAAGCGGAGATGATTACAAATATCTTCGAATACAGTGAAAAAGAAGCAAAAGACGTCATGGTAAACCGGAATAACATGATTGCGCTCGACTGCAACGTGACTTTGCAGGAGGCGGCCGCTTTTATTCTGGAAGAGCATAACAGCCGTTTCCCGGTGTATAACGATACGATAGACCATATTGTGGGAATCCTCCATTTAAAGGACGTTATGCGGATGCAGATGAACGAAAAAATGCTGAGTAAACCGATTGGAAAAGTCAAAGGGCTGCTCAGAGAACCCCTGTTCATTACCGAGACCAGAAAAATAGACGATTTGCTAAAGACCATGCAGAAAGAAAAAATCCAGATGGCAATCGTCGTCGATGAATACGGTCAGACCGCAGGGCTGCTTGCACTGGAAGATATTCTGGAAGAAATCGTCGGGAAGATTCAGGACGAATATGACGAGGAGGAAAGCTATATCAAAGAGAACGGACAGAACGAATACATCATAGACGGCATGATGCCCCTTGACGAACTGGAAGAACAGCTCGGCGTCTCATTGGAAGAAGAAAATTTCGATACCGTGAACGGTTTTGTCATTTCCAGGCTGGAGCATATACCGGAAGAAGGCGAGGAATTTGAGTTCCTGCATCAGGGCTATCGGTTTAAAATTCTGGAAGTAAAGAGCAGGATGATACAGAGCGTACTTGCGGTCAAAGTACCGGAACCGGAAGAGGGCGGAGAAAAAACTACCGGAGCGGTTGAAGAGACGGAAGAAAAATGATAAGATAAAGTATTGACAATATCAGGAAAAAGAGACAAAGGAGAGAAAAAATGTCAGGACATTCAAAATTTGCGAATATTAAACATAAGAAAGAAAAGAATGATGCGGCCAAAGGAAAGATTTTTACAATCATCGGAAGAGAAATTGCGGTTGCGGTCAAAGAAGGCGGCCCGGACCCGAACAATAATTTTAAACTGGCGCAGGTCATCGCGAAAGCCAAAGCAAACAATATGCCGAATGACACAATTGAACGGGGCATCAAAAAGGCTTCCGGAGATAACGACAGCGTTACTTATAAATATGTTACTTATGAAGGCTATGGGCCAAACGGTATCGCGATTATCGTAGACGCGCTGACGGATAACAGTAACCGGACGGCGGCCAATGTGAGGAGCGCTTTTACCAAAGGACAGGGCAATATCGGAACGCCCGGATGCGTTTCTTTCATGTTCGATAAGCGGGGACTGATTATCGTGGATAAAGAAGAGTGCGATATGGAGGCCGATGACCTGATGATGATGGCGTTAGACGCCGGTGCGGAAGATTTTGCGGAAGAAGAGGACAGCTATGAGATTTATACGGCCCCGGATGATTTGGAAGCCGTATCGGGCGCGTTGAAAGACGGCGGTGTCGAAATGGTGTCGTCGGAAGTGACGATGATTCCGCAGAACTGGGTGGAACTGACCGACGAGACGGCTGTTAAAAACCTGCAGAAAACGCTCGACCTTCTGGATGACGACGACGACGTGCAGGCAGTATATCATAACTGGGCAGAATAAGGAAATGGCATAGGGCGGCGAAAGAGATGAGGGAGGAAAACAATGAACAAACGGTACGAAAAAGAAACTATCTGTGTGCAGTCCGGCTGGCAGCCGAAGAACGGAGAACCCCGTGTTCTTCCGATATATCAGAGCACCACATTCAAATATGAAACTTCGGAGCAGATGGGAAGATTGTTTGATTTGGAGGAAGCGGGCTATTTTTATACGAGACTGCAAAATCCAACAAACGATTATGTGGCATCCAAAATCTGTGAGCTGGAAGGCGGCGTTGCGGCGATGCTGACCTCTTCCGGACAGGCGGCGAATTATTATGCCGTGTTCAATATCTGTGAAGCGGGAGACCATGTTGTATTGTCTTCTACGGTATATGGCGGAACGTTCAATCTGATTACCTGCACGATGAAAAAGATGGGTATCGAATGTACGGTTGTTGACCCGGATGACGATGAAGAAACGCTGAACGGCGCTTTCCGGGAAAATACCAGGTGCGTACTGGCTGAAACGATTGCAAACCCGGCGCTTGTCGTGTTGGATATCGAGAAGTTTGCGCATCTGGCGCACAGCCATCATGTCCCTCTGATTGTGGATAATACGTTTGCGACGCCGATAAACTGCAATCCTTTTGCATGGGGAGCGGATATCGTTACCCATTCCACGACTAAATATATGGACGGACATGCGATGTCGGTGGGCGGCTGCATTGTGGATTCCGGTAATTTCGACTGGGCGGCGCATCCGGAGAAATTTCCGGGGCTTTGTACGCCGGACGAGTCCTATCACGGCATTACCTATACGGAAAAATTCGGGAAAGCCGCATACATAACCAAAGCGACAAGCCAGCTTATGCGCGATTTGGGTTCCATTCAGGCGCCGCAGAACGCATTTTTGCTGAACGTCGGGCTGGAAACACTTCCGCTGCGTATGGAGAGACATTGTTATAATGCGCAGAAAACGGCCGAATTTCTGGAAGCGCACGAGAAAGTGGCATGGGTCAATTATCCGGGATTAAAGAGCAGCAAATATTATGACCTGGCGCAGAAATATATGCCGAACGGAACCTGCGGCGTTATCGCATTCGGTTTAAAAGGCGGAAGAGAAGCGGCGGCACGCATGATGGATGAACTGAAACTGGCGGCGATTGTCACGCATGTGGCGGACGCAAGAACATGTGTTCTTCACCCGGCGAGTCATACGCACAGGCAGATGAACGACGAGCAGCTTGCGGAGGCAGGCGTTGCCCCCGATTTGATTCGGCTTTCCGTCGGCATTGAAAATGTAAAAGACATTATTGCGGATTTGGAGCAGGCGCTTGATAAGGCGGATTAATGTGCCGTAACATGTCCTTTCAGGCGGGGTGTCTGTCGAAACATGTGTGAAAGGGAGCTCTGAAACGAAGGATAAAATTTGGGTATGCGCTTTAGCGCGCAGATGGGTGTAAAATGATATATAAAAAAACTTGGCTGAGTTATTTTTTGTGGGCTGTCTATACCTGCCTGACGGGAGTAATGCTTGCCAATTACGCAATTTTGTTCTGGCAGAAAAAAATAAATGCCGTCATCAACTATGGCACGGCGCTTTTTGTAGTTTTCATGTTTGGCGCGGCGGCCGGCATTTATATCCTGGTTCGTTATATTTTCGGAAAAGTCAGGGAAAAATACAGTATGAGCGGCCATACGAAGCTTTTGTGGGAAATTTTTATTGCACTCAGCATTTTTTGTGCCGGTTTGATATACCGTGTATCTTTATATCTTCAGAACATAAATTCTCTTGCGGAAACATCGTATTATCAGCTGGCGACGGTAAAAGCGGAACCGTCCGCGGAATCGATGGTGCACGGCGCGTCTTATCTGTATACGATGTGTCTGTCTTTTATATTGTCTTTTCTCGGAAATAAAGTAGCGGTGGCTGTCTGGATGCAGATTCTGATTCAAATGGTCACGGTTTTTCTTGCTTATTTTGCAGTCAGAAGACTGGCAGGAAGAATACCGGCCTGCATTGCAATGCTTGTTCTGGCGGTGTCTTCCGTTTATGCGGGACAGATTCTCGTGATGTCGCCGGAAAGCCTGTTTTTTGCGCTGTATCTTGCGGGCCTGTTAATCGTTGGCGGTTGTGTAAAGAATGTCTGTCAGTGCCGGACAGGCAGATGGCAGGCTTTTTGGGGAACCGTTTTATCCGGGTTCATTGTCGGATTTCTGACTTATCTGGATGCGATAGCCGTAACGCTGGTTATTTTCCTGTTCAGTTTCCTGACCGGGAAAAAATACAGAGAGACGGCAGTTTCTCTTATAGCAGGCGGACTGACTTTTGCAGGGATGCTCGCGCTGAATGCTTACAGTGACTATACGGAAATCGGGAAGATGGCGAAAGCATGGTTTGAACTGTACCGGACAAATGCTTCCGTTGACTATCTGTTTTACCGGACAGAATTTTCTGTCGTGGAATGTCTTGTGCTTGTAATGCTTGCATTTTGGCTGATAATGGCGTTTTGGAACCGCAGAAAGACGCAGAATGTTACGCCCTGGTTCCTTCTGTTGTTTTTGCTTGCGCCGACGCCGCTGGCTGCGACAGGCGTATTATCTTATCAGGCCTGGTCCGTATTCCTGTGGGGCGTTGTGGCAGGAATCGGTGTACAGCAGAGCTTTGTTTATGAAAAAGACGTTCCCATAAAGCAGGAGGCGTCTGTGGAGAGCGAACCGGTAACGGAAGAAGAAGCGCAGCCTGAGAAACCGCGCTTCCTGGACAATCCGCTTCCGCTGCCGAAGAAGCATGAGAAGCGGACAATGGACTATCAGTACGAAGTCGGAAAAGATATGATGAAATTTGATATTGAAATTGCGGAAAACGATGATTTCGATATTTTGTAAAGGATATCTGCAATGAAAATAAGGAAGCGAAGTTTTTGCAAAATAGAGATGTACGGACTGTTGGTCATATTGACGGCTTTATTGCTTTGTATCATTGGCCGGACGGTCCCGTATTCCGTGCCGAAGCAAGTCGTTTTAAATGAAGTATGCAGCAGCAATTTTACGCTGATTCGGGATGAGAACGGAGCTTATTCGGATTATGTAGAGTTATATAACGCGGGTTCCGAAGAAATTTCGCTGACGGGCTGTTATTTATCCGACGATGCCGAATCGCTTTGGAAATATCCGCTGGATTCCATAACGCTTTCGCCGGGAGCGTATTATGTGGTATGGCTGGATGGCACGGATGACCCGGAGAGCGGACGCGTCGGTTTCGGTATTTCCAAAAGCGGTGAAGAAGTTTTTCTGAGCAGTCAGGAAACGGGTGAAATCATGGATTCCGTGAAAGTGCCCGCGCTTGTATACAATACGAGTTATGGAAGGGTACGGGACGGAGAAGACAGCTGGTCGAAAATGACGGCTACGGCCGGCAGTTCTAATGAGGAAGCGCAGATTCTGCCTTCCGTCGAACTGGAAAATCCGGTATTCAGTGTGGAAAGCGGGTTCTATGAAGAGCCTTTTTCTCTGGAAATTTCGGCGGGTGAAGGAGAAGTGGTCTATTATACATTGGATGGCAGCAATCCGTCTACGGACAGCGCCGTATACCGGGAACCCATTCTCATTGAGGATGTCAGTCCGCGGGAAAATGTGTATGCCGCGAGAACGGACCTTGCGCCGACCAGAGATTATACGCCGCCGTTTCCGGTGGATAAAGCCATGATTGTGCGTGCGGTCAGCTATTGTGAACAGGACAATACGATGAGTGAAATCGTTTCCGGCGTTTATTTTGTAGGATATGAAGAAAAAGAACTTTATGACGGACTGTCCGTTCTTTCCATCGTGACGGACCCGGATAATCTTTTTGACTATGATTACGGCATTTACGGGAATGGCGCGGCAATGGACGAATACCGGGAGCACGGTATGCAGGACGGAGAACTCTTGGAGTCTTATACGGACGAGGATGGAAACGTGCATTATCGTTATATGGCATCCAACGCCTTCCATGATGGAAAAGAATGGGAGCGGGAAGCCTCGGTCACTTATTTCGATGAAGAACATATGTTTTGTTTCACACAGAATGTCGGGATTCGGATTGCGGGACAGTCAACGCGTTCCAGCCCGAAAAAGTCCCTTAATTTGTACGGAAGAACGATATATGATGAAAAGGCGTTATTTCCGTTAGAGTTTTTTCCGGGAACCGTTTATTCTAATGTGAAGCTGCGTGTTGCAGAGGATATCAGGGATGCTTTTCTGGTCAGCCTCGTGAAGGACAGGGCGGTATCCGTTCAGAAGGCGGAACCTTGCGTCGTATTCCTGAATGGAGAGTACTGGGGAATTTATGATATCCGCGAACGGTATAAAGAGGAATATCTGCGGAACTATTACGATGTCAGCGCCGGAAACGTATGGATTATGGATGCCGATGCGGCGGCAGTCGGCGGAAGCGAAGCGCAGGAAGCATATCAGTATATGAATGCGCTCATCACGGAATGCGATTTGTCTTATGACGACGTTTATGCAATGGTTTGCGAGTGCATAGACGTCCAGAGTCTGATTGATTATTGCTGCATTAATTTATATGTGGATAACCGGGATGTTTCTTTTGCCACGAATACGGCGCTGTGGAGAACGATTGAACCGGAAGATTCGGTTTACGGAGACTGTAAATGGCGTTGGATGCTGTTCGACCTGGACGATACGCTGCATCCGGAGTCGGCAGGACTGGGAGAAAACGCGCTGTTTCAGGAGCCGGTCATACAGAGCCTCATGGCGAATGCGCAATTCAGAAAACAGTTCTGTGTAACCTATATGGATATTGCCAACACAGTCTATGCTTATGATACGGTGCATGAAGAACTGATGCAGTGGAAAGAAACCTATGGAAAGCAGATTATACTTGACCACAGGCGGTTTGACGATATGGC
Source organism: uncultured Lachnospiraceae bacterium (assembly GCA_910578475.1). Classification (GTDB taxonomy): domain Bacteria; phylum Bacillota; class Clostridia; order Lachnospirales; family Lachnospiraceae; genus UBA3282. The sequence goes on from CAJTRK010000002.1 coordinate 61,957, forward strand.
GTTTGCGGAAGAGAGCCTGAATCTTTATATAGAAGAAATAGATAATTTTTTTAAAAACAGGTTCCTGACTGCCATGAAGGAATTGAAGGAACAATTTGGCCTGGAAGGAGAACTGGCGGAAATTACGATTGCGCAGAACATTCCGGAAGGGGGTTTTGTGCAGCTCAATACGGCGGCGCTTGCGGGAGAAACATGGAGCGGACAGTTTTTTACGGACTATCCAATTCTGCTTACGGCAGTACCGGCGGAAGGATATCATTTTGCAGGCTGGCGCGGGGACGTGACCGGAACGGAAGACAGGATGGAAGTGTCATTGCCGGAGAACGGCCTGCGTGTGGAAGCCATATTTGAAAAGGATTAGGTTGCGGAATGAAAAGAAAGATTATACGAATCGCCTGTGTTGTGTTCTATACGATGATGTTGTCGGGCTGCCGGGAAATTCTGGATATGCCGGTCGGTTCCGAAAACGAAGCATACAGCGAAGCGGAGCCGGAGCGCGTGCCCGGGCAGTATGAAATGACAAACTACGATTATGAAACATCGGATGCCGGCGCCGTGCCGGTAGATTTGACGCATCCGGCTGAAAATGCCGGGGATTTTTATACTTTTGACGGAAGACAGTTTATCATTCATAAGGCGGGAACGTATTTGCTTGCCGGCAGGCTCGAACAGGGAAAGCTTGTTATAAACGTCTGCGAAGACGAGGTGGTTCGTCTGATTTGTGACGGTGTGGAAATCCGGTCGGCCGAGGGGGCTGCGCTTTATGTGGAAAATGCCGCCAAAGTTATTCTGACAATGAAGGACGGTACGGAAAATACATTAAGCGACGGCCCGGAATATGACGATGAGATAAAAGCCTGCGTTTTCAGCAATTCGGATTTGACGATTAACGGAAGCGGATTTCTGGCCGTTTACGGATATCATGCGGATGCGGTACGTTCCAAAGACCAGCTAAAGATTGTCGATACAAGGCTTTATGTGAAATCGAAGAAAGACGGCATCCGGGGAAACGACGGCGTCATTATCGTTGACAGTGAAGTGGAAGCGGAATGTGAGGGAACCGGCATTCTTTCAACCGGTGCCGCGGACATGGTGGTGATACAGGGAGGAAGCTGTAAAGTCATCGCCGGAGAATATGCGGTCTCTGCCAACCGGTTTGTTTCGGTCTCCGAATGCCTGACGGATTTATACGCGGTACTGGAAACCATCCGCTGTGACGGCATCCGGGAACTGCAAGAGGGATTGGCGCAATGAAAAACAATGAAACGGATGGAGAATCGGCTGATGGAAGAGGCAACGGGTTTGATAAAATACAGACACGAGGATAAATATCTTTGTGACAGTATGCAGAATGCTGTTTTAAAGACCCGTGCAGGGGCTATACTGAAAAGGGACGGGCACTCATCGAAGACCGGCTGTTACCGGGTGAGAAGCCTGTATTTTGACACGATGCAGGATACTTGTTATTACGAGAATGAAAATGGCGTCGGAGAGCGGGATAAATACCGAATCCGAATATACAATGCGGATGCGGGAACGATTTTTCTGGAAAAGAAAAGCAAAAAACGGCAGATGACACAGAAACATACCTGCCGCATTGATGAAGAAACCTGTCGTCTGCTGATGAGCGGAAAACGAATTGAAATCACGTCCGGAATGCCTGAGCAGCAGCGGAACCTGCTGACACAGTTACAGGGAAAGGCCATGCGGCCGACGGTCATCGTAGAATACCTCAGATATCCCTTTGTGGAGCACAACGGCAATGTGCGGATGACTTTCGATGAAGATATCTGTTCTTCGAACGATATCGACAGATTCCTGGAAGAACGGATTACATGCAGACCGGTCCTGGAAAAAGGAATGTCTGTTTTTGAAGTGAAGTGGGACGAATTTCTGCCCGGATATATCAAAAATTTTATTCAGCTGGATTCTTTGCAATGGAGCAGCTTTTCCAAATATTATCTGTGTAGAAAATATAATGCTTATGGAGGAATAAGAGTATGAGTACCGTCGATATTTTGAAAAAATCTTTTTTTGAGGGATATGCCTCATCCGGACTGTCCGTGAAGTCCATCGTTGTATGTATGGTGATTACGGTGTTGATTGCCGCATACATATTCATTCTTTACCGCGTGATAAACCGGTCGTCTTTTTACAATAAGAATTTTAATATTGCGCTGCCTGCGCTGGCAATTATTACGGCGGCCATTATTCTGACGATTCAGTCCAGCATCGTTATTTCGCTCGGTATGGTTGGTGCGCTTTCCATCGTTCGTTTCAGGACTGCGATTAAAGACCCGATGGATTTGGTTTTTCTGTTCTGGTCTATCAGCGTCGGCATCGTATGCGGCGCGGGTTTTTCCATTATTGCTGTAATTGCCTCCGCCGTTCTGACAATCGGGATTCTGCTTGCCAACTGGCTGCCGATTGCGAAAGCGCCGCAGATATTATTGGTCAATTCCTCCGTTTATGAAAATGAAGAAAAAATTATGAAAATTGTGCGGAAATATTGTTCTCTGCACAAGGTACAGGCGAGAAATCTGTCAAAAGACCATCTCGATATGGCGATTGAAGTCCGCGTAAAAGAAGAGGCAAAGCTGGTTACAGAGCTGATGGACCTGGAGCATATTGTTTCCGCTTCTTTGATTGCGCATGACGGAGAAGTCACTTTCTGATAAATCTGCATAAAAAACGGAATATAACGAAAACTAAAAGGGAATCACAGTCTGTGATTCTCTTTTTATATTATATAAAATTTAAAAAAATTTTTCAGGTAAAATTTCTGGAAGAAAAATAGTTTACAGGAAAGAAAGGCGGACATACGGTATGGGAAACAAACAGGAAAATAAAGACCATAAAAAAGAAAAGAATGAGAAAGAAGGAAAAGAAGAAGAACGTAAAGCGTCCAAAGCCGAAGCCGAAAAGCATCGGGATGAAAGAATCGAGTCAACGGGGCAGTTGACGCTTGATGAAAACGAATCTCAGCACAATATCCATCTGATTACAATTATCGGGGAAATTGAAGGGCACGATAATTTAGGAGGTTCTTCCAAGACTACAAAATACGAGCATATTCTGCCGCAGCTTGCGGCAATTGAGGACAGTCAGAAGATTGACGGCGTTCTGATTCTGCTGAATACAATGGGCGGAGATGTGGAGGCCGGACTTGCAATCGCGGAAATGATTTCTTCCCTGAGTAAGCCGACGGTATCTCTTGTGCTCGGCGGCAGTCATTCCATCGGCGTGCCGATTGCCGTCAGCACGGATTATTCCTATATCGTGCCGACCGGAACAATGGTCATTCATCCGGTACGGCTGAACGGTATGGTTATCGGTGTACAGCAGACGTTCGATTATTTTAAACAGATTCAGAACCGGATTACCGGATTTGTGTGCGGACACTGTAAAATTTCCAAGCCGCGGCTTGAAGAACTGATGATGGAAACCGGTATGCTGACAAAAGATGTGGGAACCGTTCTTGTGGGCAAAGAAGCTGTGGAAGAAGGGATTATTAACGAAGTAGGCGGTATCAGAGACGCCATCGCACATCTTCATGATATGGTAAAAAAAATAAAAGATGACAAGTAAATTTGAAAATGCTATACTATAAATTGCCCGCATATGTTCGCAGGTCTTCAAGAAATCAAGAGGTCAGAATGAGGGATTAAGTATGGCAGCAAATCAGGGAAGAGGAACGAAGAAGGGAAGTTCCGGCGCTTCCGGTCGAAATACAGGTAGAAATTCCAGTGGAAAAAAATCAACAAACAGCAGAAATACGGGAAGGTCAGGCCGTTCTAATGCCGCAAGGCGTGGGGAACCGATGGACATCGCAATACGCAATGAAATCATTTTAATTGCGTTTCTGGCGCTTTCCGTTATTCTGTTTTTATGTAATTTCGGGATTGTCGGGAAAATCGGCGATGCGGTCAGCGCCTTTATGTTTGGCGTTTTTGGGCTGATGGCCTATGTTATGCCGGTCATTCTTTTTCTGGCGATTGCGTTCGGCGTGTCCAATGTAGGAAATAATATAGCAACAAGGAAGCTGGTTGCCGGTATGATTCTGATTTTTATTGCCAGTATGGTATTTGAATTGATGAGCGCTGGCTACACGGAAGAGGATACTTATCAATTTTCTGAAATTTACCGAAGATGCAGCGAGAACCGGAATGGCGGCGGCATTCTTGCGGGTTCTGCCGCTTTTGCGTTGTTCAATCTGCTCGGCATGGTAGGCACGGCGCTCGCGATGATTGTCATCGGTTTAATCTGCGTAGTTGTTGTAACGGACAGGTCTTTTATAAACGGTGTTGCCAGCCAGGGCAGGAAGGTCTATGAGCGCTCCATGGAAGACGCCGCATACCGGCGCGAGCGTTCCCGGGAAAGAAGAGAAGAACTGGAGCAGCGCCGGCTTCTGGAAGAGGAACGCAGAAGGCAGCTCGAAGAGGAGCGGGAAAACGAAAAAATTCTCAGAATGGATAAAAAAGTTTCCGGCGTTATGCTGGATACCGCGCTCGGAACAGGACGGGACGTAAAAACAAGGGAAGAAATGACGAATGTCCGGGATGACCTTCATGAAATCATGGTAAGCGACGACGCGGAAGAAGAACTTCCCGTAATCAGGGAACAGGATACATATCATTATATTGAACATGAATCGGACGAATTGAATGAAATTCGTTTTTCGGAAGAGATAACGGAAGAAAGGGCAGAACTGCCTGAAGAAGATGATTTTCAGGAACCCCTGAAGCCGCAGGACTCTTATACATTACAGATGGGGAACAGTATGCCCTCGGAAGGCGGCATAACAAGAGAGAGGCCTTCGGCCAGAGTGGGCGCGTCTTCAGCAGCAGACAGGGACGGAAAACAGGATAGGGAACCTGACAGCCGTATACAGCAGGGAAGTCAGGCACAGTCTGCGGACAAACTGCCGAAACAGTATCGCTTCCCGCCCATTACGCTGCTCGCGAAGGGAAAAGGAAAGAACAACGGCGATTCCAATAAAGAGCTGAACGAAACGGCGGCAAGGTTACAGCAGACGCTGGCGACTTTTGGCGTTCGCGTGACGATTACCGATATCAGCCAGGGTCCTGCGGTTACAAGATATGAGTTACAGCCGGAACAGGGTGTAAAAGTAAGTAAAATCGTCGGCCTCGCGGATGATATTAAGCTGAATCTGGCGGCTACGGATATTCGTATTGAAGCGCCGATTCCCGGCAAGGCTGCCGTCGGAATCGAAGTGCCAAACAAAGAGAATTCCGCGGTTGCGCTGCGGGATTTGCTGGAGTCCAAAGAGTTCAGGGAATTTCCGTCAAACCTTGCTTTTGCGGTAGGAAAGGATATTGCGGGAAAAATCGTAACGACGGATATCGCGAAAATGCCCCATATGCTGATTGCGGGGGCAACCGGTTCCGGTAAGTCTGTCTGCATCAATACCATTATTATGGGCCTTTTATATAAAGCGCATCCGGAGGATGTGAAATTGATTATGATTGACCCAAAAGTCGTGGAACTGAGTGTTTACAACGGCATTCCGCATCTGCTCATTCCCGTCGTGACAGACCCGAAAAAGGCGGCGGCGGCGCTTCACTGGGGCGTTGCGGAGATGACGGAGCGTTACAAGAAATTTGCGGACTTCAACGTGCGTGACCTGAAAGGATATAATAAAAAAGTAGAAGAAATGAAGGCGCGCGGAGACGCCGATGCGCCGGGCAGACTGCCGCAGATACTGATTATCGTGGATGAGCTTGCCGATTTGATGATGGTAGCGCCCGGAGAGGTGGAAGAATCTATCTGCCGGCTTGCGCAGCTTGCAAGAGCCTGCGGCATTCACTTGATTATTGCGACACAGAGGCCGTCCGTCGATGTCATCACGGGTCTGATTAAGGCTAATATGCCGAGCCGGATTGCCTTTGCGGTATCAAGCGGTGTGGACTCCCGAACGATTTTGGATATGGTAGGGGCGGAAAAGCTGCTCGGCAAGGGAGACATGCTTTTTTATCCGCAGGGATATCCCAAGCCTGCAAGAGTACAGGGCGCATTTGTTTCCGACAAAGAAGTTTCCGATGTGGTTGATTTCCTGAAAAATCAGGCAATCGGAAATGTTTACAGTGAAGATATAGAAGAAAAAATAAAAAATATGGGAAGCGCATCTTCGGAAGGCGGTGCGGGAGCTTCCGGCTCCGGTTCGGAGTATGACCAGTATTTTGCGGAGGCGGGACGATTTATCATCGATAAAGATAAGGCATCCATCGGAATGCTGCAAAGAGTTTTCAAAATCGGCTTTAACCGGGCTGCGCGAATTATGGACCAGCTTTGTGAGGCAGGCGTTGTCGGCGAGGAAGAGGGCACGAAGCCCCGGAAGGTTTTGATGTCGATGGAAGAATTTGAGCAGCTCGTTGAGGAGATTATCTAAAAATACAAAACATTTGGCACAAATATCGCAGGTTAAGAGAAAGGCATGGTTATTCGTATGATGACTGATATCGAAATTGCACAGGGAACGGTTCTGGAACCGGTCGTGTCTGTGGCGGAACGCATCGGAATCCGTCCCGATGATTTGGAACTTTATGGAAAAGATAAAGCGAAGATTTCGGAAGAGTATTTAAACAGAATCAAAGATGCGCCGGACGGCAGACTGATTCTCGTAACGGCAATCAACCCAACGCCGGCGGGAGAAGGAAAAACGACGGTCAGCATCGGCCTTGCGCAGGCTTTTGGCAGAATGGGCAAAAAAGCGGTCCTGGCGTTGCGGGAACCTTCACTCGGCCCCTGCTTCGGAATTAAGGGCGGCGCGGCCGGCGGCGGTTATTCACAGGTCGTTCCGATGGAGGATTTGAATCTCCATTTTACCGGAGATTTCCATGCCATTACGTCTGCCAATAATCTGCTTGCGGCGATTCTCGACAATCATATCCAACAGGGGAACGAACTGCACATTGACACAAGACAGGTCGTGTGGAAAAGATGTCTGGATATGAATGACAGAGTACTGCGAAATATTGTGGTTGGACTCGGCAGTAAGGCCGACGGCGTTGTGCGGGAAGACCATTTTGTCATTACCGTTGCGTCCGAAATCATGGCGATTCTCTGCCTTGCGTCGGATATGAAAGATTTAAAAGGGAGACTTGGCCAAATCATCGTTGCCTACAATATGCAGGGAAAACCCGTAACGGCAGCGGATTTGGGGGCGGTCGGCGCGATGGCGGCACTCTTAAAAGACGCGATGAAACCGAATTTGATTCAGACATTGGAACATACCCCGGCGCTCGTTCATGGCGGTCCCTTTGCCAATATCGCGCATGGATGCAATTCCATAAGAGCAACCAGGTCTGCTCTGAAAATGGCCGATTATGTAATTACGGAGGCGGGATTTGGAGCCGACCTCGGCGCGGAGAAATTTTTTGATATCAAGTGCCGCATCGGGGAATTAAAGCCGGATGCCGTTGTTTTGGTAGCGACGGTTAAAGCATTAAAATATAATGGCGGCGTATCGAAGGAAGAACTGACGGCAGAAAATCTGGAAGCCCTTGAGCGAGGCATCGTCAATCTGGAAAAACACATCGAGAACCTGCAAAAGTACGGCGTTCCGATTGTTTGTACATTAAATTCCTTTATCACGGACACGCCTGCAGAAGTGGCTTTTGTACAGCGTTTCTGTGAAGAAAGAAACTGTGAATTTGCGCTTGCCGAAGTCTGGGAAAAAGGCGGAGAAGGCGGCCTTGTGCTGGCCGAAAAAGTCCTGCATACGCTGGAAACAAAACCCTCCGATTTTCATGTGCTCTATGAATCATCCCTTTCCCTGAAAGAGAAAATCCGGACGGTGGCGCGGGAAATATACGGAGCCGACGATGTGACTTTTGTACCGGCGGCGGAAACACAGCTTCGGAAACTCGAGGAACTCGGATTTGGAACGCTTCCCGTCTGTATGGCCAAAACCCAGTATTCTCTGTCGGATGAGCCGACGAAACTCGGCCGGCCGGAACATTTCAATATAACGGTTCGTGAAGTTTATGCTGCCGCAGGCGCAGGTTTCGTCGTGGTGTTGACCGGAGCGGTCATGACAATGCCCGGCCTGCCAAAGAAACCGGCGGCTTATGGAATCGATGTAAACGATGACGGTGTGATAACGGGATTGTTTTAATAGAAAGGAGTCTGACCAAATGCCGCAGATTATAAACGGAAAAGAAATTTCAGCACAGATAAAGGAAGAATTGAAAGATAAAGTGAAAGCGATGAAAGAAGATGGGATTTCCGTCTGCCTTGCCGTTATTCAGGTAGGAGACGACCCGGCTTCCAGCGTTTATGTGGGCAACAAAAAGAAGGCCTGCGCCTATATCGGGATTACGTCGCTTTCCTATGAACTGCCGGAAGAAACGACGCAGGAAGAGCTGCTTGCGTTGATTGGTGAATTGAATAAACGGAAGGATGTGAACGGCATTCTGGTGCAGCTTCCCGTCCCGGCGCATATTGACAAAGACGCGGTAATCCGGGCGATCGCCCCGGAAAAGGATGTGGACGGCTTTCATCCGCAGAGCGTCGGAGCTCTCTGTATCGGTCAGGAAGGGTTTGTTTCCTGTACGCCGGCAGGAATTATACAGCTTTTAAAGCGTTCCGGTATCGAAATTGCCGGAAAAGAATGTGTTATTATCGGAAGAAGCAATATTGTTGGCAAACCGATGGCGCTTTTGCTGCTTCGGGAGAACGGAACCGTTACCGTTACGCATTCCGGAACAAAAGATTTAAAGGAAGTGACAAGAAGGGCTGATATTCTTGTAGCGGCGGTCGGAAAGCCTAAAATGATAACGAGAGAATATGTGAAAGAAGGAGCGGTAGTCATTGATGTGGGAATCCACAGAAATGAAAACAACAAACTGTGCGGTGATGTTGATTATGACGACGTTGCGCCTGTATGCAGCGCAATCACACCGGTTCCGGGAGGCGTCGGGCCGATGACGATTGCGATGCTGATGAATAACTGTGTGGAGTCGGCTGCTTTAAGACAGTAGAAAGGAAACTGCCTATGAAATGCCAGAATTGTGGAAATGAAATAGAAGAGGGCCATCTAATCTGTGAAGTCTGTGGCAATGAGATTCAGATTGTGCCTGATTTTGAGCCGGAACTTGAAAACAGCATAACGGAAGCGCTTTCCACACTGGCCGCGTTACAGGAAGAAGAGGCAAAAGAAGAACAGACAACGGCAAAAGAACCGGAACCTGCAGCTGCGAAAGGGCATGTGAGAAAAGAAATCGAACCTGTGGAAGCGGACGACGAATATGATGAGGAAGAAGAAAAACAGATTTCCATGAGAAGCCGGCAGGTCGGTGTTCTGATAGCCTTTGGCATTATGCTTTTCATCGGACTTCTGTTCTGGGTGTTCTACTCCTATCATGTGCAGACGGTGTCTTATCAGGTTGATAAAGCGAAAGAATATGCGGCGAGGGGAGATTACAGACAGGCGATTGTTTTTCTGGATAATGCGTATGAAAAAGATGATACACAGGCACAGATTCTGTTCCTGAAAGCAGATTATTTTTATCTGATGTCGGATAATGAATCGGCCTTGCAGGCGCTGAAACAGATTATCGATATGGAGATATATCCTTACGAAGATGTGGAAGAAGCCTATGATAAGATGATTGCGATTTATACGAAGGAAGAGCGTTACGAAGAAATTAATGATCTTCTGCTTACCTGCAAAGAAGACGCTATTGTCAACATGTTTCAGAGTTATATGGCCAAAGAGCCGGAGTTCAGCTATGTGGAAGGTGACTATGCGGAAGTGATTCCGTTAAAATTAAGTTCCAATACGTCCGGAACAATTTACTATACGACGGACGGTTCCGTTCCGAATGAGAACAGCCGGATTTATACGGCGCCGCTTTTCCTGGAAAACGGAGACCATACGATTAGTGCGCTTTTTATCAATGATTATGGCATCAGAAGCGAAGTCGTGAGTAAATTTTATCATATTAATCTGGAAGTGCCGGGGGCGCCGGAAGTGGAATTGTACAGCGGTATCTATACACAGCCCATGATGATTTCCGTCAACGAGCAGGCAGGGTGTTCCACGTTCTATACGACCGATGATTCACAGCCGACCAAAGATTCGGTTCCTTATTCCGGGCCGATTCCGATGCCGCTCGGAACGACGAATTTTAAATTTGTCAATGTCAGCGAAGACGGTATATACAGCGATGTAACGATGCGTACTTATACGCTCCGGCTGCGTAATACCATTACGACGGACGAAGCGGTTCAAAAGCTGATAGCGCGGCTCGTGGAAACACATTATCTGCTGAACGAGTCCGGCAAGGTCGAATTACAGAGCGGAACCTTCAGTTATCAGTTCAGCTCCGTGCTGCAGATAGGAGATGATACGTATTTTACGATTAATGAATATTATGACGATGGAACCGGCCTGATGAGCAGAACGGATAAGGTTTTTCTCATTCAGGTTTATACCGGCGCCGCCGCGAGGCTTGGCTATGATGAAAACGGCGAGTTCGCAGCCGTTCCGATTTAAAAAAGGATTGCAAAATACAGATACTTCTTTTATGATAGGGAATGAAGATTTTTTGGGGCATCAACAGACGCCGCGTAAGAAACTTCATAAGTTGAAGAGAAAGGCATGGTTAATTGGTATGTATAAGATTTTACAGGCAGAAGAACTGACAACGAATATTTTCCTTATGGTAGTTGAGGCAGAACGCGTTGCGAAGTCTTGTCAGCCCGGGCAGTTCATTATTGTCAGGATGGACGAAGAAGGAGAACGGATTCCCCTTACGATTTGCGACTATGACAGAAAGAAGGGAACGGTTACCATTGTATTCCAGATTGTCGGCGCGGCGACACATAAGATGGCGGCCTTAAAAGCTGGAGACGGTTTTCACGATTTTGTCGGACCGCTCGGATGTCCTTCGGAGTTTGTAGGGGAAGATTTGGAAAGCCTCCGGGCGAAGAAAATGCTTTTTGTAGCGGGCGGCGTCGGAACCGCGCCGGTATATCCGCAGGTGAAATGGCTGCATGAGAAAGGCATTGATGCCGATGTTATCGTCGGCGCCAAAACGAAGGATTTGCTGATTCTGGAAAAAGAAATGGCATCTGTTGCGGGGAATCTTTTCATTACAACGGATGACGGTTCCTATGGAAGAAGCGGCATGGTGACGCAGACAATTAAGGACCTTGTGGAAGAAGGCAGAAAATATGATGTCTGCGTAGCAATCGGACCAATGATTATGATGAAATTTGTCTGCAAGATGACGGAAGAATTACATATTCCGACAATTGTCAGTCTGAATCCGATTATGGTAGACGGCACGGGAATGTGCGGCGCATGTCGTGTTACGGTGGGCGGAGAAGTGAAATTCGCCTGTGTGGACGGTCCGGAATTTGACGGACACAAGGTTGATTTTGACCAGGCAATGAAGCGTCAGCAGATATATAAGACAGAAGAAGGAAGAGCATTCTTAAAAGCCAAAGAGGGAGACACACATCATGGCGGATGCGGAAACTGTGGAGGTAATGACTGATGGATATATTAAAAAAAGTGCCTGTCCGTGAACAGGATGCGAAAGTGCGCGCAGCAAACTTCGAAGAGGTATGTCTCGGCTATAACAGAGAAGAGGCGATGAACGAGGCGGCGCGGTGTATTAACTGTAAGAACGCGCAATGTATCAAGGGGTGTCCGGTGGCAATCAATATCCCCGGATTTATTGAGCAGATAAAGGAAGGCAATATGGAAGCTGCTTACCAGGTTATCAGCGAGTCATCGGCGCTGCCGGCTGTCTGTGGGCGCGTATGTCCTCAGGAAAGCCAGTGTGAAGGCAAATGTATCCGCGGTATCAAGGGAGAGCCGATTTCCATCGGTAAACTGGAGCGTTATGCAGCTGACTGGGCGAGAGAAAACGGAATAAAACCGCAGGGAGCCAAAGAAAAAAAGGGTAAGAAAGTTGCCGTTATCGGATCCGGCCCTGCCGGCCTTACCTGTGCGGGAGACCTTGCAAGAATGGGCTATGACGTAACAATTTTTGAAGCCCTGCATGAAGCGGGCGGCGTTCTCGTCTACGGGATTCCGGAATTTCGTCTTCCGAAGGAAGCGGTCGTATGTCAGGAAATCGAGAATGTAAAATCACTCGGTGTTAAAATAGAAACGAATGTTGTTGTCGGGAAATCTGTCACCATAGATGAACTGATGGAGGAAGAAGGATTCAATGCCGTCTTTATCGGCTCCGGGGCCGGTCTGCCGAAATTTATGGGAATCCCCGGCGAACAGAGCAACGGCGTTTTTTCGGCAAACGAATATCTGACGAGAAGCAATCTGATGAAAGCTTTCCGCGAGGATTCCGATACGCCCATTATGAAGGGCAGAGAAGTTGCGGTTGTCGGCGGCGGAAATGTGGCGATGGATGCGGCAAGGACGGCGCTTCGGCTCGGTGCAAAAGTGCATATCGTATACCGAAGAAGTGAGGAAGAACTGCCGGCGCGTGTGGAAGAAGTGCATCATGCGAAAGAAGAAGGCATTGTCTTTGATTTGTTGACCAATCCGGTCGAAATCATGGCCGACGAAAACGGATGGGTCTGCGGTATGAAATGTATCAAAATGGAACTGGGTGAGCCGGATGCTTCGGGGAGAAGACGGCCGATTGAAGTTCCGGGTTCAGAATTTGTCATGGACGTGGATACCGTTATCATGTCCCTCGGCACATCGCCGAATCCGCTCATTTCCGCGACGACGGAAGGACTCGAAGTGAATAAGTGGAAATGTATTGTTGCCGACGAAGTACATGGAAAGACGACGAAAGAGGGCGTCTATGCCGGAGGCGATGCGGTAACGGGAGCAGCGACGGTTATTCTTGCAATGGGCGCCGGCAAAGCTGCGGCACAGGGAATTGATGAATATCTGTCCCGCTGAAAGTAAAACAGAAGAGGTATGGGCAGCCGTACCTCTTTATTCATCCTATAGGGAATTGCTGTAATCTTAGTGGATGCCAGACAAGAATTTACGCAGTAAATTCTTGGAACGCAGGCTGCTGAGCCTGCGTTTTTTCATCAAATTCGCAAGTTTAGAAGGAATGGAGGAGTATTGTGAATTTACTGGAACGGAACAATTCGGAAAAAAAACGTCGGGATATGGAGCTGGAAGAAAAGAAAGAGCAAAGCAGGAGAGCCGCTTCCGCAAGAAACGCGGGAAGGGAATCCGGTGAGGACAAAAATCAGGACTGGCGCGAGCCTAAAGTTCCGATTATCCTGATTTTGTCCGGCATTACGATTGTATTGCTTCTTTGCATTATCGTGCTGCTTGTTGTATCGCCGGGCAGAAAAGAAAGCGACGACAGCGAGGCGTTACAGCAGAATATGCTGGATTATGCCGATGAGCAGAAACAGAATGATAATGTGCCGGCGGACACCCCGTCTCAGGAAATTATTGTTGTGGAATCTTCCGAACAGCCTGAAATAGAAGAAACGGCCACATCGGAAGAAACGACCGAGACACCGGAAGAGGAGAAGCCGGAAGAAAATGAAGAAGAGATTCCCGTTGAGTCCGAAACCATTGATAAAACAGCGATTGTTGTCGATGTGGAGGACGAGAACGACGTTTCCTATACGAAAGAATTTATTATGAACGAGATGATGCCGTATTTTGCGGATAATAATCTCGATGCGATATGGGACCTGGCACATTTAAAGCGTTATGTAAAACTTTCCGCCGGCCTGAAAAATACCAATACATATTATTATAAGGGCGGGACGGACAGTGACGGAAAGCCGGACGGCGTCGGCCTTGCCATTTACGAAAACAATACATACTATTACGGTTCCTGGTCTCATGGCGTGCGAAGCGGCGACGGCAGATGGATTCGTTTTTATATCGATGATATCGGGGCCAAAACAACGAAGAAAAAATACCAGTCGCACAGTTATTCCGGGATGTGGAGCAATGACCTGCCAAACGGCGAGGGGGCGGAGCATTATGATGTGGATATCAGTCAGCTCACTTCGAAAGACAGGGAGATACAGAACGTGGTCGGGAACTTTACAAACGGACTGTATGACGGAGAGATGTATGCCAATACCGTAGACCATCTTGGAAACGTGGAAGAATGGGATGCGGTCGCGCATCAGGGCGTTTTTGAATTGTGGCGGGATATGAGCAGTATCGGAGAATGTTCCGTATGGAGGAACAAAGTCGACTTCGAATTATGTCTGGATGTGGATAAATCGGAGAACAAAAATCAGGGAATGCGGGAACTCTTTACAAAAAGTTCCGGAAAGTAATCAACAGTCCGGTGAAATAAGAGCGCACATCAGATAAAAAGGTACGGAAAATACCATAAAATAAACATATCGGAAGTCTGTTGCAACGGGCGTTGCAATCATGACCGTCAGAAAAAGGGCAAAGCTTGGAAGATAACAGATAAGCTTTGCCTTTTCATTTCTTGCAAAGGCATTTCCAATACAAAACAGAAGGAACCAGAAGGCGATGCCCATACTCCACAGAAGACTGTAAATCGGAAGCATACCGCCGAGCTTTAAAGAGATTTCTTTTCCTTTTATGATGAGAGGGCCGCCGATTAACGGTGTATGCGATACGCCGAGAGAGGTCGCGCTGATGCCTTCCCCGTCCGCTACCGGATAGAAAGAATCCGGATACCAGTAACCGTAAGTCTGATTGATATAAGCTTTCATGTAATCTCCCGGATAAGCAAGGCCGAGAGAAAGCCATAATTTGAAAAAATCTCCTTTGTGTGCGCTCAGATAGTCCGGATTTCCGGCCCGGACAAGTTCCTTCATATTATCCGCGAAAGTCGGATTGTATAAATCTTTGACATAGGATGTATCGATTACCTGTTCGAGCAGATAAAGCTGCTCTTTATCAATCGTTCTGTCATGAGCAAGAACCGAAGCTATCTGCTGCGTCGGAATGGAGAGAGACTCCACAAAATCCGGCGGCGTTACATGCAGCGCATTCAGAACGGGATATCGGATGATGCAGGCTGTGAGCAGGATGCCAAGTACAGCCGGAAACATCGTCCCTGCATTTTTTCGATAATAAAACAGCAGAAAAGGCAGGCAGAGTAAGAAACCATACCAGCCATTGGAACGCAAAAGGCACATCATCACGCCGGAAAAAAAGAACATCAAAAGCGTAGAACGTTTCTTTTCACGGAGCATACGAAGCATGGAACAGCCGAATAAGAGGACGACAGCGGCAAACGGGATATCTTTCCAGAGCGTAACGGAAAAGACCGCATGATATGGAACAAGCGCATAAAAAAGCGTAATCAGAATCAGGATTTCCCGGCGGATATGAAAAGAATCCAGCGTTTTCAAAAAATAAAAGACACTGTAAGCGAGGAAACACATCTGGAAAAACGTATAAAAAGAAACGGCAATGACCATATTGGAAGTCAATGCAAAACCTATCTCATAGAACAGCTTGAAAATCATCGTGTGCACAAACGGGTGATGGTTGCTGTACGCTGTCAGGTTCAGAACCTGTTCCAGCTGATTGATGCTGTCGGGCGTCATAATGCCGGGAAACTCGTACAGAAAATAAGGAAACCAGCAGAGCAGACAGCCGAGAAAACAATAAAAAGGCAGATGCCCGCCATTGTCATCTGTCCGGTATAAAATTTTTTGCAGCTTATTTTTGTCTGCACTGAAAGAGAATAACATCAGAAGCAGATGATAGAAACAGATAAAAAGGCCGAGAAAGACGGCAGTCAGTACGGCAGCCTGAAAAAGCCGGTTTGTCAAAGTCTCGATATAATGCGGATAGTCTACCGCCATATAGAACAATGTGAACAGAAACGAAAGGACGAGGGCGCTTCGGCGCACCTGTTTCGTGTAAACGAAGGATTTGTCCGAAAGCCGGATGGCGATATGCCGGTACAGAAAAAAGGAAAAAAGAAAAAATACGCCGGTCAGAATATTGCCGGGCTCCATCCGTCCGGTTTTCATCAATGCCCATGTCGTGAAAAAACTTTCGACGACATTCAGAATCATCTGTAATTTTTCTTTTTTTTCGTGAAATATTTTTATCATAAAATAAAAATGCCCCTCTGCCAGCTTTCACAGTGTGAAGAAGCTCTTAGCGAAATGCCCATTGGCATAAGCTTTGGAACTTCTCTTCACACTTATCATATCGAATCGAGGGGGTGTTGTCAACGATGCGGTAAAACGTTGTACAGATATGCTCTTGAAAATAGCGGATACAGGCGGAATATGTAAAGGAATCCAAAAGGCATTCTTGAAACTGTATGGTATATCTTATATAATAAACTGAAAGGTGAGCCGGAAGGCAGAGCCGTTCAGCTCTTGCAACGAGATAAATCCATTCAGATATGGTAGAAGGAGAATGAAAAGATGGCCTGGTGTCCGAATTGTAAAAACGAGTATGTGGAAGGAATCAAAGTCTGTGCGGACTGCGGCGCAACGCTTGTAGAAAGTCTGGATGCGGTTTCCGATAAAGAACAGCCTTCGGAGGGAGAATATGCGGAAGGCATGGAAAGCGGCGGTAATGATGAGACAGAAACGGAAATCCCGGCAGAGATTTTGGAAAAACTGGAGAAAATGACGCCGGAAGAACTTGCGGAAGCTGCCGATGCTGCCCGCAAACAGAATACATGGCGTAAGCAGTACATAAACAGCGCACAGAAAGCGGAAGATAACAAATCATCCGCCTATACGCTGCTTGCCATCGGTGTGCTTGGCATTGCTGCGGTGATACTTGTTCTTACGGATGTGATTCCGCTCTATCAGAATGCGGGCGTTACCAAGTATTTTGTCTGCGGCGTGATGGGCGCGCTGTTCCTGATTTTCTTTGCGCTTGGCGTGATATCAATGAAAAATTTTAAAGCCCTGTCTGCCGATGCCGAATCAGAGGCAGCGTTTATTGAGAAAATGCGGAACTGGTGTGCGGAAAATCTGAAAGCGGAGCAGATTGATAACGAGCTGTTTGCCGGAGAAGAATTGTCGGAAGAACAGAAGTACTTTAAGCGGACGGATAAGATGAAACAGCTGATTGAAAATAAATTTATGAATCTTGACGAAGCGTTTCTGGATAATTTCATTGATGAGTATTATCAGGAATTATTTGAAAGTTGAATCTCTGCGAAAGCAGGCAGACGGGTGCATTTATGAAAATAACAGTTATTGCGGTGGGCAAAGTGAAGGAAAAATATTATCGGGACGCGCTTTCGGAATACGGGAAGCGGCTTGGCCGTTACTGCAAACTCGAAATCATAGAAGTGGAGGATGAGAAAACGCCGGACGGCGCGTCGCTGACAGAAGAAGACCGGATTCGGGAGAAGGAAGCGGAGCGGATTTTAAAATATGTGAAGGAAGACGCATTCCTATGTACATTGGAAATCGCGGGGAAAATGTATGATTCCATAGAACTTGCGGAGAAAATCGAAAAGCTCGGCGTACAGGGCCACAGCCATTTACAGTTTCTTATCGGCGGTTCGCTCGGCCTGCACGAGATGCTGTGCCGGAGAGCGGATTTGGCGCTCAGTTTTTCCAAAATGACTTTTCCTCATCAGCTCATGCGGGTTATTCTGCTGGAACAAATTTATCGAAGCTATCGCATCATACATGGAGAACCGTATCACAAATGAAGGCGAAATTGTGTAGAAGCGCAGAAGATTCATGGAGAAAGTATATTGTACAAAAGCTATTGATTGATAGAATTGAGAAAATGGATTTGCAGAATAAAAACAAATGATAAGGGCGGGCAGAGTGTCAATGGATGAGAAACTTAGGAACATGACTTCTATATATATAACAAAAGGGGATGAAATGCTATTGCTTTTTCGGCAGCACGGCAGCGTTGTGAGCGATACATGGGTTGGGTCTGCGGGAGGCCATTTTGAAGAGAATGAACTAAACAATCCAAGAGCATGTGTGTTGAGAGAACTGAAAGAAGAATTAGGAATAAGTGAAAGTGGTATCAGAAATCTGCTGCTGCGGTATGTTACTTTGCGGAGAATGAAAGGAGAAATTCGGCAGAATTACTTTTTTTCGCGGAACTGAACAATGAGGCGAGTAATCAGATTGTATCAACGGAAGGGATAAGCAGGTGGTTTGCATTTTCGGAACTGTCGGCATTGGATATGCCATATACCGCTAAATTTGTTATGGAGCATTATATGAAGATTGGACGAAGGACAAATGATATGTATGTAGGTGTGGCTGATGGGGAACGGGTTAATTTTACAAAATTGTCGGAATACGAATAAAAACCGGCGCAGTTCTGAACACATTCTGGATGCTGTAAGGCAGTATTAGTTAAAATAGACAGGTATTTTAACAGACTGAAAAATATAGTGGTTTGTTCGTATGTAATATGATAAAATACCAGTAAAAGCAGGAGGTGAGTCCATGAATACAGATACTACCATAGCGAAAAACATTCGTGTGGCTGATGAGAAAGCCAGCTATGATGCGGCCTGTAAGCGGCTGCTTTCGGAAAAGATTATTCTGGCATGGATTATGAAGAACTGCCTGGAAGAATACCGTGACTATGATGTGGAAGAGATTGCGGAAAAATATATTGAAGGTACACCGCAGGTGGGCGAAGTGGCAGTTTCCCCGGATGAATCCAATCGTGTTTCTATGATACAGGGAGCTGGCAACGAAGATACTTCTCTAACGGAGGGAACTGTTACCTATGATATCCGCTTTCTTGCGATAGCTCCTGTATCCGGGAATTGATTCGTTTGATTATCAATATAGAAGCACAGAATGATTTTTATCCGGGTTATCCGCTGATAAAGAGGGGAATCTATTACTGCAGCCGGATGATTTCTGCCCAATATGGAACAGAGTTTAAAAATTCCCACTATGAGAATATCAAAAAAGTATACAGCATATGGATTTGCATGAATCCGCCAAAGAACCGTGAAAACAGCATTACCCGTTATTATATTGCGGAAGAAAATTTGGCGGGCAGTGTAAAGGAACGAAAAGCAGATTACGATTTGATGGCGGCTGTTATGATTTGTCTTGGGAAAGAGGGAGATTCGGGTACAGATTTATTAAAACTGTTGAATGTGCTTCTGTCTACGGAAACATGTTCACAGGATAAGTGCCAGATATTGGAGGAAGATTTTCATATCAGAATGACTCAGACATTGGAAAGTGAGGTGTCGCTTATGTGTAATTTAAGTAAGGGTGTGGAGGAGAAAGGAATTGAAAAGGGAAGACAGGAAGGAATCATAGCTATGGTATCAGCATTAAAGGATTTACAAATTGCAGACAGCATTATTCTGAATAAAATCCAGGAAAAGTTTCATTTGGCGGAAGAGACAGCTAAAATGTATTTGTAAGTATAACAGGCAGAGCATATCCGTGTTCTGCCTGAAATAATATTACGAGATTTTTTGCACTTAGGTATGTTATGGAGCACCATACCTTATGCACTTGGTTATGATATGGAGAACCTTATCATAAGTAAAGATATCGAAAGAACGGCTGCCGAAAAGAACGGCGGTAAAAAGAGAGGATTTTGCGTCCGGACAGTTCATGAAATAAGAGGCAATCATGATTTTAAAGCATAATATATCGAATATATCCGTAGTCTCGCTTTGCATTTTAGCATTGAGCGGCTGCGGCGGCCAAAAGAACAATGAAAAGATACAATCCTCTGTCGAAGTACGGAATGCGGTTTTGGAAGCATATGAACATCCGGAGGCATCCGTGAAAGAAAACCGGATGCAAGGCGGAGCTGCATCGGGAACCTTACATAAAATGCCGCAGGAAGAAAACGGACTCCTGGAGCTGTATGCCGGCGGAGATGTCCTGTCCCTTTCCGTAAATCGGGGCAAAGCGCCCATGTCACCACAGGAGCTTTTAACAGGGAACCTCATCCTTTATGACCGGTTCCGGACCGATGGCTGGATTTTTGAATGGCTGATTTCCGATTATGATGCTTCTGACAGCGACCGTCTGTTTCTGGAAGAATGCGTATTATTGATATCGAAGGAAGACGGTACGGAAGATACGCAGGTTATCCATGTGGAAGCAGAAGGAGAATATGGCGTCTGGGTTTCTGTTGAACACAAGTTTGAATATGTGGATGTTAATTTTGACGGGATTCCGGATTTGCTGATTTGCACGGGGCATCACGGAAACCAGGGATTATTGACGTATTATTGCTTTTTACAGACAGAGAATGGCTTTGCAGAGGCGCCGACGTTTACGGAAATTGCCAATCCGGCGATTGATGCGCAAAATCAGCTGATACTCAGCCAATGGCGTAATGATGCGGCCTCCCATAGTTGGGCAGAGTATCGATGTCAGGACGATACTTATGTTTTGTACAGGGAATTATGCGAAGATATGGACGAGGATGCGGATGCCGATGAGGTCGTATGGGTATGGACGGTCAACGGACAGGAAATCGGCAGAAGCGACGAACTTTCCGGAGAAGAAATAGATGATTTAATCTATAATGAAAACAGTGAATGGGGAATTGCGGGGGACAGATGGCGGACGCTGTACAATCATGGACTTACGACAGATTACAGTATTTACAGCACGCCATAGAAAGAAAGGGAGGGTTTTTGCGCGATGAGAATGTACGACCTGATTATGAAAAAAAGAAACGGCGCCGCGCTTGACGCGGAAGAAATCGACTATATGATTCGGGAATATACAGCGGATAAAATTCCCGATTACCAGATGGCGGCAATGATGATGGCCGTTTATTTCCGGGGGATGACGAAGGAAGAGACGGCGGCGCTCACGATGGCGATGGCGCACAGCGGCGATATGCTCGACCTGTCGGCTGTTGAGGGCGTCAAGGCCGATAAGCATTCCACGGGAGGCGTCGGAGATAAGACTTCCATAGCGCTGATGCCGATGGTGGCGGCTTGCGGCCTGAAAATTGCCAAAATGAGCGGAAGAGGGCTTGGACATACCGGAGGAACCATCGACAAACTGGAAAGTTTTCCGGGATTTTCCACGGGAATATCCACCGCACAGTTCATGGAGCAGGTAAACCGTATCGGCATTTCCATCATGGGGCAGACTTTGTCGCTTGCGCCCGCGGACAAAAAGCTGTATGCGCTCCGGGACGTTACGGCGACGGTCGATAATCTGTCCTTAATTGCAAGTTCCATTATGAGTAAAAAGCTTGCTTCCGGTGCGGATGCAATCGTTCTCGATGTGAAGACGGGAAGCGGCGCTTTTATGAAGAAAGAAGAAGACGCTTTTGCGCTTGCAAGGGAAATGGTCATGCTCGGAAATCATGCGGGCCGGAAAACGATTGCGGTCGTTACGGATATGGACCAGCCTTTGGGCCTGGCGGTCGGCAATGCGCTGGAAGTGAAGGAAGCAATCGAAACGCTGCGCGGAAACGGGCCGGAGGACTTTCTGACATTGTGTATGACGCTTGGCACGCAGATGCTTCTTGCGGGCGGAAAAGCGGAAACGGAAGCGCAGGCGGAAGCGATGCTGCGAAAGGTTATCGAAGACGGTTCGGCACTTCGGAAACTGGCGCAGTTTGTGGAGGCGCAGGGCGGCGACGCGGCCGCGGTCTATGATACTTCGCTGCTTCCACAGGCTGAAATCGTGGAAGAAGTGTACGCCCGCGAAGAGGGCTGTCTTACCAGAATGGTCTGCGATGAAATCGGAACGTGCGCATTGATGCTTGGCGGCGGGAGAGAGACAAAAGATAGCGAAATCGACCTTTCCGTCGGAATTGTGCTGCACAAAAAGGTCGGCGATTATGTAAAAAAGGGTGACGCTCTTGCTGCAATTTACGCAAACGATGCAGGAAAACTTGCAGCGGCCAGAGAACGCTTCCTGAAAGCCTGTTATTTTGGGGAAAAAGCGCCGGATGCCGGAAAGTTCATCAAAGGAATTGTCCGTTGACATGCGGGGGGACGAAAGGATTGATTTGTCATCAAAACGCCCCCCTTTTCATATACTGTACCATGAGAAAAACGTTAAAACCTTCTTTATCCAGACAAAAAGAAATGATTGTTGAATCTCTGAAACTGCCAAGAGATACCATGCTTGGAGATTCCATTGTGACCGTTACCGGAAACAGGGAGGCTTTTATTGAAAATTATAAAGGGATTCTGGAATATACGAAAGAATCCATTGTTCTGCAGGGGAAAAACTGCCGAATCAGTTTTCAGGGGAAAAAACTGTCAATCGAATACTATACCAATGAAGACATGAAAATAGGGGGCTATATAGAATGCGTCCGCTATTTTTAGGCTTATAAGAGATTGCTGTAATCGTGGGATGTGCGTCTTGTCAGGCTGAGCGGGAATGGAGGAATCCGATGCTTCATTGGATACAATATGTTAAGGGGTATGTTTCCATCAAAGTATGGGGCTATTCCACGGAACGTTTTTTAAATCTGTGCGGAAATCATGACATTCTGGTCTGGGATATTGAGAATCATGGCGATTATTATACGATGAAGGTCAGTGTAAAAGGTTTTTTTGCTTTAAAATCGCTTCTGAAAAAGACCGGAACCAGGGCAGTTGTCCTGCAAAGGTATGGACTGCCTTTTTTTGTGCCCAAAATGAAAAAAAGAAAAATATTCGTTACCGGACTGCTTATCTGTATGCTGTTCTGGATACTGACCGGGTTTTTTATATGGGATATCAAGATAGAAGGAAACTATTCGCTGACGGAAGATGTGCTGATGGACTATCTGGAAACGCAGGGCGTTCATACCGCGATGCGAAAGAAAAATCTGCAGATAGAAGAATTGGAAATGCAGCTTCGGGAAGAATATGATATAATTACCTGGGCATCGCTTCGGGTGGACGGAACGACGTTAGTCATCCAGATACGGGAAAACGAACTGGCGGACAATGAATATAACAGTCAGCCGGAGGCGGAAAACGTCGAACCCGGTTTTGATGCGGCAAGCGGAAAAGATATTGTCGCGTCCAAAGACGGCGTCATTGTTTACATGATAACGAGAAAAGGCGTTCCGCAGGTGGCGGTAGGCGACACCGTAGAGAAGGGACAGATTCTTGTGAGCGGCGCCGTGCCTGTTTATAATGAAGATACGACCATACGCAGATATCAGTATTATGAAGCGGATGCGGATATCATGATTATGTATGAAAAATCTCTTTGTGTGGAGCGAAAGACAGCCTGGCAGGATAAGGAGTATTCGGGACGGGAAAAAAATATTTTACTGCTCGGTTTTCAGGATAAAGAATGGAATCTTTCCGCTGGAAAAGTGAAGTTTGAAACATATGACGTTTCAGGGGAAAAGAAGCAGGTACAGCTTCTTGACCATCTGTTTCTTCCCGTTTTTTACGGAGTCAAGCAGGCGAAAGAGTATACGCTTGTGCCGAAGGTACATACGGAAGAAGAAATGCAGCAGATTATGGAAGAGGAATGGAATAAAATATTACAGACTTTAGATGAAAAAAGTGTACAAATTATAGAAAAGAATGTTACAATAAATAAGAATAGGGAATTTTGGGTTCTGAATGCGCATATGCAGCTGATGGAGGAAGCAATACAGACGGTTCCGAATACGACGGAACAAATCCCGGTTACGGAAAGGGAAGAAGAGGTATCGACAGAATAGCCTATGGATGAATTTACGACAAGAATGGATGTTCCGATGGAACATATGCGGAATCTTTTCGGGGAGTACGACACTTATATTAAGAAACTTGAAAAAGATTTCCATGTTATGATAATTAACAGAGACGGCGTTGTGAAAATCAGCGGCCGAAGAGAAGATGTGGAAAAAGCGGCCAAAACGGTGCGGGAGCTCGTAATGCTGTCGGAGAGAGGAACCGTTTTGCAGGAACAGAATATAGATTATGCAATCGAACTGGGAAAAGAGAATCAGGAAGAAATGCTTTTGGCCATAGACGGTGACTGCATCTGTCATACGATGAGCGGAAAGCCGGTGAAGCCGAAAACGCTCGGGCAGAAACAATATGTGGACGCAATCCGGAACAATATGATTGTATTTGGGCTCGGTCCGGCAGGAACAGGGAAAACCTATCTTGCAATGGCAATGGCGATAACCGCCTTTAAAAACAATGAGGTAAGCCGGATTATTTTAACCAGGCCGGCCATTGAGGCTGGAGAAAAGCTCGGCTTTCTGCCGGGTGACTTACAAAGCAAGGTAGACCCTTATCTGCGGCCTCTGTATGATGCGCTTTATCAAATCATGGGGGCGGACAGTTTTACGAAAAATATGGAAAAGGGACTGATTGAAGTCGCGCCGCTTGCCTATATGCGCGGCAGAACGCTGGATAACGCCTATATTATTCTGGATGAAGCGCAGAATACGACGCCGGCGCAGATGAAAATGTTCCTGACAAGAATCGGATTCGGCTCCAAAGTCGTGATTACGGGCGACGCATCTCAGAAAGATTTGGCGCCGGATGCCAAATCGGGGCTGGACGTCGCTGCAAAAGTGCTTTCCAAAATTGAGGATATCGCGTTTTGCCAGCTGACGAGCAAAGATGTCGTCAGACACCCGCTTGTCCAGAAAATCGTCAAGGCCTATGAGAATTATGAGGCAAAAGAGAACAATTATTTTAAAAACTACGACAAGAAACATCGAGGCAGGAAGTTTGAGCATGGAAGAAAATAAGGAAATCATTCAAAATACAAAAGTAATTACGAATACACAGGTTCCCGGGAAGGAACCGGCTGCGCCCAACGTAAAAAATGTGAAAAAGACACAGACCGCGGAAGTTGTGAAGAATCAGGAAGATATTAAGGAAGATATGATAAGAAAAGATGATGAAGAAAACGGAAAAAAGCAGAAAATATTGAAATATCTGCAGTTTTTCCTGATGTTCTTTCTGGCAGGCATCATTGCCGGAGCCGGCTCTTTTTTTTACGGATGTGAAAGCGCGGATATTATCTGCAACACCATAATGGTAATGCTCGGGACAGGCATGGTTATTTTTGCGCTGTTTTTCAGTGAAGTCAATAACCTTTATTATTATGCGAATCAGGGAAAGTACGGAAAATTTGTTTTGTTTTATCTGGCCGCAATGGCCTTATCCCTCGTTTTTCCGCTGTTGCCGGTATCCGGCTGGCCTTTTCTCGTTGTCTTTGTGATTCTGAGCCTGTTCAGCAACAGCATATCCGGACTGGTCGCCGGAAGCGTCTGCCTGATGCTTCCTGTCATTCTGCAAAATACCGGAAGCAGCCGGGAATTTATGCTGTATTTTTTCAGCGGACTCGTTGGAATCCTGGTATTCAGCAGACTGAACGAAGACTTCAGGGTAGGGCTTCCCGTCTTTATTTCCTTAATCTGTCTGACGGTCTGTCTTTCCGCGAATATTATTTTATTTGAGCGGGAAAGACTGTCCATTTCGCAGTTCACCTTTGTGGCAATCAATATTATGGTGAATTTTATTCTGCTGATGATTACATTGAAAATATTTAACGGAAGCGTGATTCACCGGTACAGAGACCGGTATATGGATTTGAATGACCCGGAATTTCCGCTGCTTGTTCAGTTGAAAGAATATAATAAATCGGAATATTATCGGGCAATCCATACGGCTTATCTGGGAGACCGGATTGCAAAACGGCTTGGCATTAACGATGTAGTGGTCAAAGCCTGCGGATATTATCACAGGATTGGCATTTTGAAAGGAGAGAACACCTGGGATAATGTAAAATTAATTTGTGAGGAATACCGTATTCCGGAAGATACCCGGAAAGTTTTAAAAGAATATCTGACAAGGCCGGACAAGGTTATCGCAAAAGAAACGACCGTGCTGATGTTTGCCGACTGTATAGTCAGAACCATTCTCGATGAATTCAGCAAAGATTCGAAAGCAGAATTAAATTATAAGCAGATTATCGATACGGTGTTTAATAAAAAAATGGAATCCGGCGCTTTGTCGGAAAGCGATATCTCCATAGCCCAGATGCGTGAAATGAGAAAACTTTTTAAAGCGGAGCAATTATACTATGACTTTTTACGTTGAAAATGATACGGAGAAAGAATTTTCTTTTTCCCCGGAGGCAGTTTTTAAAGAAGTTGCGGTGGCGGTTTTAGAGGCGGAGAATTGTCCCTATGAAGCAAGCGTCAATCTGCTTCTGACGGATAATGAAAACATTCGGAAATACAACCGGGAATACCGTAATATTGATAAGGAAACGGATGTGTTGTCTTTTCCCAATCTGGATTTTGAACGGGAAGGCGATTTTGTGGTTACCGAGGAAACGGAAGCGGACTGTTTCGACCCGGACAGCGGGGAACTGTTGTTGGGTGATATTATGATTTCCGTCGATAAAGTAACGGAGCAGGCGGCGGAATATGGGCACAGTGAGCGGAGGGAATTTGCATTTCTTGCGGCGCACAGCATGTTTCATCTGTGCGGTTACGACCATATGACGGCAGAGGAAGCGGCTGTTATGGAGCAGAAACAGGAGGCGGTTCTGGAACAGCTCGGTATTGTGCGGGAAGCTTAAAGAACGTATTTTCAGGCATGGTGGCAGTTTAAGATACAGGAAGGCATGAAGGATGGGATTACGAAAGAGAGAGACGTCTTTTAGCAGGGGGAGGCTCCCGAAGAACAATAGAAACGGCATTGCGGCAAATGCAGGAATTATTACATATATACTTTTACTGGCGGCAAGAATCCCGCTTTCGAGATTGATAGGAGATGCAGGCATCGGCCTGTTGGCGCCTGCTCTGGAACTTTATATGCTCGCGGCGCTGCTGTTTTCCTATGGGATATCAAGAACGATGACGGGATTAATCCGCTATCGTATGAAAAGAGGGCAGTATAAGAACGCCGGAAAGGTATTCTGGACTTCCCTGAAGATTTCGTTATTTTTCGGGATACTGGCGGCCCTGCTGACAGTTGTTTTTTCCGGGTTTCTTGCAGAAAATGCGTTTTTGGAGGCTATGAGCGGGAAAGCGCTTCTTGCGGCGGCCCCGATTGCCATCCTTTCTGCGCTCATCAGCGTTTTCCGGGGACATTTTAACGGAAACGGTTTTGCGCCGCTCGTTGTTTACTCTCTGTATATCGAAAAAACAGCGATGCTGATTGCGGGAATCGTCGGCGGAAGGTTTTTTTACGATTATGGGAAAAAAGTTTCGGCTCTTTTAAAAAATGATATGGCAGCCTGCGCCTATGGCGCGCAGGGCGTGATGTTCGGCATTATGGCCGCGGAGCTGCTTACTCTGATATATCTGCTCGTGGTTTTCATTTTTATTTCCGGCTCCTGGAAAAGACAGATGATGCAGGACAGCGGAAAAAGAATTGAGAGTAACGGAGAGCTGACAGGCATGCTGCTTGGAAACGGGTTTCCGATGGTGTTGTTTATTCTGCTGACCAATTCCTTTATGATGATAGACCAGAGATTTTTCAACTACTGCATGAACCGGAAAGAACAGGGCGGTATCAGAACGGCTCTGTGGGGGGCTTATTACGGAAAATATGCGGCGCTTATCGGAATCGGCGCGGCGCTTGTCTGTCTGGCGGTGCATAGTTCCATCGGAAAGATAGCCGCCGCTCATGACAGAGAAGAATATCGCGTGATGCGGGAACGTATCGGCCTTGCGGTAAAGAAGGCATGTGTCGTGGCATTTCCTGTGGCCGTTATTCTTGCGGTACTGGCCGAGAGCTTTGTCACCGGGCTTTACAAGGGAGAGAATGAGCAGGCCATTGCGGCGGTCAGACAGGGGACGGCGGTAGTGTTCTTTTACGGCATCGCGTATTTGTTCGGACAGATGATGTTAAAAATACGGATGATAAAAGAACTGTTGCTCTGCCTTGCGATTGCCTTTGCGGTTCATGTTGTGGCGGCCTTTTTGCTCGTACAAAAGGGCTTGTTGGGAATAGACGGAATTGTTTATTCCATCATGCTTTATACGGTAACGCTGGCAGTCCTGCTGTTCGTTCTGGTCAGCAGAAGAGTCGGTTATAAGCAGGAATGGATATATTCGATAGTATTTCCGGCGGGCGCGGCGGCGGTTTCCGGTCTGGCGGTCATGCTGCTGAATAAGATTCTGTTCGTATTCATCGGTGCGCTGCCGACGCTCTTAATCAGCTGCCTTGTCGGTTTGATTCTGTATATGGTGTTGATTATCCTGCTGCATGTCATAAATGAGGGAGAGCTTTCCGAAATGCCTTTAGGCGGCCTATGGGTCGCAATCGGAAGACTTTTCGGCGTGCTGTAAATTCTTCCGGAAAAGCCCGGTATAATTGAATAAATTAAAAAAATTGACTGATACTGATAGTAGATGACTTTTGGAAAGGGAAGAGGCTTACCAGAATGAAAGTGATAAAACGTATCAGTCTTTTTTTCGTGATGGCAGGAATTATGTTCAGCGCAGGCAGTTATGCCACATTGAAAGCGGAACAGTTTTTTTATCCGAACAAATATGGTGAAACGGGAAACGGCGCGGCCGCTTTGTATCAGGACGGTGAAAAAACGAAAGAACAGGTCATCGAAACGGCGGTTGAAAAAGCGCCTGTGATTACGGCGGATACCGTTTATCTCATCGAGGAAGTGAATTTGTCTGACGGAACGATACAGGAGAAAGAGGAAGAAATTCCGGTAAAATATATCGGGTTGGACAGAGAAGAACTGCTCGGTGAGCTGGAAGCATATGAGCGGAATCCGGCGCTTTCGGATTTGAAACTGGGTTTTCAGAATATAGAACTGTCCAGCTTTTCCAGAGACAGAGTCGTTGTCTGCAAATATTACAGGCCGGAACCGGAAGAGGCAGGCTTTTATCTGATGGTCGCGGACCATTTTGTTATCGTATATGAAAAAGATAAAAAGACCATCCATACGAATACGGATATTTTGCTGGAAAGCCTGAGCGAAGAATTACAGACGGAAATCATCCGCGGAAAATATATCGAGAACGAGCAGGAACTTTATAATTTTCTTGAGTCTTATTCCAGTTAGTGCTATCATAATAAAATGAACAGAAAAATTGCGGTGGTCGGAGGCGGCGCAGCCGGCATGATGGCAGCCATTCAGGCGGCGAAAGCAGGTGCGCGCACAGACCTTTATGAAAAAAATGACAGAGTCGGAAAGAAATTGCTCGCAACCGGAAACGGCAAGTGCAATTTTTCCAACAGAAATATGAACAGAGATGCCTATTATGGCAGCGCTGTTTCTTTTTATGAGAAATTATTTCCGCTGTTTGGCGTACGGGAAACGATTGACTTTTTTGGTCAACAAGGAATGCTTATCAAAGAGAGAAACGGTTATCTTTATCCCTTGTCCGAGCAGGCGGCAACGGTACTCGATATTCTCCGGTTTACACTGGAACAGTACGATATCGGCATACATACGGACTGTAACATCACGAAAATACGGCAGGAAAAAGAAAACGGCGGATTCCGGCTGGTATGCGGCGAAAAAAAAGAACGTTTCTACGATGCGGTCATTCTGGCCTGCGGTGGTATGGCAGCGCCAAAAACCGGTTCTGACGGGAACGGATACAAACTGGCGAAATCTTTTGGCCATCGTGTAACGGACGTTGTGCCTGCGCTTGTACAATTACGCTGTCAGGGCGATTTCTGGAAGAGCGTGGCGGGCGTCCGTACCGAAGCCGTTGTGACGCTTCTGGTTGAAAGGCGTCACAGGAAAACGGTGCGGGGAGAATTGCAGCTGACGGATTACGGCATTTCGGGCATTCCGGTTTTTCAGTTCAGCAGAGAAGCCGCGTATGCGTTATTATATAGGAAAAGCGTATCGGTGGAAATCGATTTTCTGCCGGATTATGATGAAGCGGCGTATGAGCGTTTCTGGTCGCAGCGGTTCCGGCGTCTTTGTACGAAGGGCAGACGGGCGGGAACGCCGGACGGCCAAAACCGGCAGACATTAGAGCAGTTTCTGACGGGCATTTCCAATAAGAAAATCAATCAACTCATTATCAAAGCGGCAGGGTGCAGGCCTTCGGACGAAGTGGATACGCTTCCGGAAGAAAAGCGCCAAAAACTTGCGGCATTGTACAGAAAGTTTCCTGTTACGGTTTCCGGAAGCAATGGATTCGAACAGGCACAGGTCAGCGCCGGCGGTATTCCGGCGGAAGAGCTGACGAACAGGCTGGAATCGAAATTGATTCCGGGGCTTTATTTCGCGGGCGAAATCGTCGATATGGACGGTATCTGCGGCGGGTACAATCTGCAATGGGCATGGACAAGCGGCGCCATAGCGGGTCTTGCGGCGGCCGGAAAGGGGTAAACAAGCAATGATTAGAATCAGTCAGATGAAAATGCCGATATCCCACGGCCCGGAAGAACTGCCCGCCAAAGCCGCCGGAATGTTACATATCAAAAGAACGGATATTCTTTCCTGGAAAATTATCCGAAAATCGGTGGATGCCAGGAAAAAACCGGATATTTATTTTATTTATACAATTGATTTGGAAGTCAGGGATGAAGAGCGGCTTTTGCGCCGACATCATGGAAGCATACGGCGGGCGGAGGAAACAATGTATCAGTTTCCCGCATGTCTGCCGCCGGCAGGCATAAAGCGTCCGGTTATCATTGGAACCGGTCCCGCAGGCTTATTCTGCGGCTGTCTGCTTTCGGCGCATGGATTTCGCCCTATTTTGCTGGAACGCGGAAAGGCTGTGGAGAATCGACAGAAAGATGTTGAAGCATTCTGGAAAAGCGGCGTTTTGCTGCCGGATTCCAATGTCCAGTTCGGAGAGGGCGGCGCGGGCGCTTTCTCGGACGGCAAGCTCAATACACTCGTGAAAGACAAAAACGGAAGAAACCGGGAAGCGCTCAGGATTTTAGTGGATGCAGGCGCGCCGGAAGAAATTTTATATGAAGCGAAGCCGCATATCGGAACGGATATTTTAATGCGCGTCGTGCGGAATTTGCGGGAAAAAATTATTTCATCCGGAGGAGAAGTCCGGTTTGAAAGCAAAGTGACCGACCTGGTCATTGAAAAGGGCGCCGTGTGCGGCGTCATTATCAACGGCAAAGAACACTTGGAAACGGATAACGTCGTGCTTGCCATCGGGCACAGCGCAAGAGACACGTTCCAGATGCTTTACGGGCGGGAAGTGCCGATGGAAGCGAAAGCTTTCGCGGTCGGTCTGCGGGTGGAACATCCCCGGCAGATGATTGATAAAATACAGTATGGCATGGAAAAAAGCCGGTTTTTACAGGCTGCGGATTACAAAGTTACGGCACAGACCGAAACACGGGGCATCTATTCCTTCTGTATGTGCCCGGGCGGGTATGTGGTCAATGCCTCTTCAGAAGAAGGAAGGCTTGCGGTCAACGGCATGAGTTACAGCGGCCGGAACGGAAAAAACAGCAACAGCGCGGTTATCGTCACCGTTACGCCGGATGATTTTGAAAGCGAGAATCCTCTCTCAGGAGTTGCTTTTCAGCGAAAACTGGAAGAAAAGGCATATCGGGCAGGGCAGGGAAAGATACCGGTAGAACGTTATGGAGATTTTAAAGAAGCGGTGACAGGAGAGATAAAAACGCCCTCTGCGCTGGCACGGGAATATCCGGATTTTCTGCCGGAAATAAAAGGCGGATGGATTTTTTCTCCCGTTCATGAAATCCTGCCGGAAGCGTTGAACCGGGCTTTTGTCGAAGGGATGGAACAGTTTGGGAAAAAACTTCCCGGGTTTTCGGACAGCGGCGTCTATCTGTCCGGCATCGAAAGCAGGACATCTTCTCCGGTGCGGATTCACCGGGATGATACGGGACAATCGGCGGTCAGAGGGCTATATCCCTGTGGCGAAGGCGCCGGATATGCGGGTGGAATTATGTCTGCGGCGATGGACGGAATGCTGACAGCGGAGAAAATTGCAATGAAATTTTCGGATATGGGAAAATGAGGAGGCAAAGGATGACGGATATACGAGAGATGATGAAAGATAAAAAGAGAATCGTGATAAAAATCGGTTCTTCTTCTTTGCAGCACGCACAGACGGGGGATTTGGACTACACGAAGCTGGATGTGCTCGTCAGAGAACTCTGCGACTTGCGCAATCAGGGGAAAGACGTGGTTCTTGTCACGTCAGGAGCGATTGCCGTCGGCCGGAAAGCCGTAACGCTTCAGGACGAGGACAAAGATAACCCGATTGCGGTCAAGCAGGCTTACGCGGCTATCGGCCAGGCGAGGCTCATGATGACTTATCAGAAAATTTTTGCGGAATATAATCAGGTTGCGGCACAGATTTTGATGACCAAAAATACGATTGTGGACAATCTGAACCGATTTAATGCCCGGAATACGTTCGCGGAGCTTTTTAAGCTTGGCGTCATTCCGATTGTAAATGAGAACGATACGGTAGCCACCTATGAAATAGAAATCGGGGACAACGATACTTTGTCCGCCATCGTGGCGTCTCTCATTCAGGCGGATTTGCTGATTCTGTTATCGGATATCGACGGTCTTTATACGGATGACCCCCGGAAGAATCCCGACGCGGAATATATCGAAGTGGTGGAAGAGCTGACGGAGGAACTGCTGGAGATGGGCAAAGCCTCTACCGGAAGCGAATCCGGGACAGGAGGCATGAACACAAAGCTGCAGGCGGCGAAGATTGCCGGCAGTATGGGCGTCGATATGATTATCGCGAACAGCAGGGATATCAAAGTCATTCACAGGCTGTTATCCGGGAAAAAAATCGGAACGCTGTTTCTGGCGAATCCGGACGAGAACTTTGACCTGCCATTGTATGTACAGCAAATGCACAGGGAATGAAGTTGTCTGAATGCAGGCCTGAACCACATAAAGGGAGGAAAAGATTATGCGCAAAAAGCAGCGCAGAAATGGAGTTAAAAATGAGCGGAATAGACGAGATGATTCAGCGGATTAACGAATTATATCATAAATCGCAGGCGGAGGGACTGACGGCGGAAGAAAAGGAAGAACAGGCCAGACTGCGCAGCGCGTATGTGGCCAATGTCAGAAATAATCTGAAGGGGCAGCTGAATAATATCTCCATCGTGGAGAAAGACGGAACCATCACAAATCTCGGCGAAAAACACGGAAAGAATGATTGTTGAAGCTTCGCATATCGAAAGAAATCTGAGAGAAAGACATGGTAAGGAAATGACTGCGGAAAAAAAGAAAATCCTCAGAAAGCAGATTTTGAAAATAAGAGATGAAATGCCGCCTGCCGCGCGGGAAGAAAAAAGCCGCATCATCATGGAAACGCTTTTTACGACGCCGTTTTATCAGAAAGCGGACACAATACTGACTTATGTAAACTATAAAAGCGAAGTCAATACGACTGACCTGGTCAATAGGGTCATTGCCGATGGAAAGCGGCTTTTTGCGCCGAAGGTGTCCGGAGAAACGATGGCGTTTTATCAACTGACCGGGATGAATGACCTGCGGGAAGGATATAAAGGAATCCGGGAACCGATTTCCGGGCCGGTATATGGAGCACAACCGGACACAGGAGAAACGCTTCTGCTGATGCCGGGGGCTGTTTTCGATGAAAACTGTCACAGAATCGGTTATGGAAAAGGGTTTTATGACAAATATTTAAAATGGATTTCGGAGAAAGGAATTACCGTTCAAACGCTGGCGCTGTGTTTTGAATGTCAGGTGCTTTCGGAGATTCCGTCGGAAACACACGATATCAGACCGCAGATGATTCTGACGGAGCGAAAACTCAGACAAATGACAAAGAGATGATAACGACTGACTGCCGAACGGCGGGGATGCCGGGAAAGGAGTTTACATAACATGTATAACTTGGAAGAATTGGGAAAAAAAGCCGTACAGGCAAAATATGAACTGCAGGCGCTGTCCACCGGACAAAAAGACGCTGCGTTGGAGGCGGTTGCAAAGGCCTTTCTCGCGAGAAAGCAGGAAATGCTTGCAGCCAACGAAAAAGATTTGAAGATGGGAGAAGAAAACGGGATGCATCCCGGACTGCTCGACCGGCTCAGACTGACGGAGGCGCGTATTCAGGCGATGGCCGATGGTCTGATTGAGATTACGGAGCTTTCAGACCCATTGGGCGAGACGCTGGAGAAATTTGAACGGCCGAACGGCCTGTGCATAACCAAACTGCGTGTGCCCTTCGGCGTCATCGGCATTATTTATGAATCCAGGCCGAACGTGACGGCGGACGCTTTCGGTCTGTGCTTTAAGACCGGCAATGCGGTTATTTTAAAGGGCGGGAAAGACGCCATTCATTCCAACATTGCAATTTCAAATATCATTCGTGAATCGTTGGCGGAAGAAGGCATTTCGAAAGACGCCATACAGCTGATTGCCGATACGGACAGGCAGGTGACAAACGATTTCATGAAGATGAACCGATATGTGGATGTATTGATTCCGAGAGGCGGCGCCGGGCTGATTCGCGCCGTTGTGGAAAACAGCACGATTCCGGTTATTGAGACGGGAACGGGCAACTGCCATATTTATATTGATGAAGAAGCGGATATGGAAAAGGCAGTTCCGATTGTCATCAATGCCAAAACACAGCGCATTGGTGTCTGCAATGCCTGTGAATCTCTTGTCGTCCATGAGAAAATCGCGGATAAGGTTCTTCCTGTTCTTGGAAAGGCGCTGCATGAAAAACATGTGGAAATGCGCGGCGACGAAACGGCCCAAAAGCTGATTCCCGGCTGCCTTACGGCGACAGAAGCGGATTACGGAACGGAATATCTGGATTATATTTTGTCCTTGAAAACGGTTGCGTCTCTGGAAGAGGCGATTTCCCATATCAACCGCTATACG
Source organism: uncultured Lachnospiraceae bacterium (assembly GCA_910578475.1). GTDB lineage: Bacteria > Bacillota > Clostridia > Lachnospirales > Lachnospiraceae > UBA3282. The sequence goes on from CAJTRK010000002.1 coordinate 96,628, forward strand.
ACCCGGCATTCCGACGCAATTATTACAGAAAATAAAGAGCATGCGCGTATTTTTATGCAGAGCATCGATTCCGCCTGCGTTTATGTGAACGCGTCCACCCGGTTTACCGACGGTTTTGAGTTCGGCTTTGGCGCGGAAATCGGCATCAGTACCCAGAAGCTCCATGCAAGAGGCCCGATGGGGCTGAAAGAGCTGACGACTTATAAATATACGATTGTGGGAGACGGCCAGATAAGGCCATAAATCTACTGTTTCGAAAATTTTAGGTGTTTTTCACATATTTTGTATTTTTTTCCGCGAAACACTGTGATATAATATACGAAAGATGCGCGGTCGTTGTCGCTCATTATACTGCAACATGCCGTGCTGCGGTCATTCTTATAGTTCTGTTTGATGACCATATTAGTCAATAAGGGAAATGGGGAGATGCGGCTATGGACAGTGAAAAGAAAGAAAAAAAGAAGAAAAAGGGTATGGGAATTCTGCCCAAAATGGTATTGATGTGTTCTTTACCAATGGTTATTCTGGAGGTTATTATTACATTATACTCCATGAATGCGCTGCAGAACGGTATGCAGACGGAAGCCTTCAATGGACTGAGCGATTTGTGCCAGGCCGTCGCATCGGCCTATGATGCGGTTGATTCCGGTGATTACCGCATGGAAGGAGATTTGCTTTACAAAGGTGAATACTGCGTGACGGAAAATGTGGATGTTATCGACAGTTTTACCAGGGATTCCGATGTTTCCGTAACAATGTTTTATGGCGATACGAGAAGGGCGACTTCGCTGATTGACAAGGCAACGGGAGAAAGAATCGTTGGGACAAAAGCTTCCGATGTGGTTATCAGTACTGTATTGCAGAAAGGCCAGGATTACCATACGGACAGCATTGCCATCAACGGTGAAAATTATTATGCCTACTACAAACCGGTGAAAGACAGCGGCGGCAATATCGTTGGCATGGTATTTGCCGGAAGGCCGAGCCGTGATGTGGATGCGGTCATTATCAAACAGACTTCCAGCATCGCGGGCATCGCAGTTGTCATTTTAATTATTTCCATCATAATCTGTGCGCTGCTTGTAAAAGGAATCGTGCGCGTTGTCGTTCATGCGGAAGGTCTGCTGGAGGGAATTGCGGGCGGCCAGTTGAAAATACAGTTAAGCGGCGGAGCGGCGAAACTCGGTGAAGCGGCAAGACGTCGTTCGGATGAAATCGGCATGATGATTAATTCCATGTACGACCTGGTGGAAAAGCTGCAGAGTATGGTTCAGAATATCAAAAACTCTACGGCAAATCTGATGCAGGCGGGGGATTCTCTGGAATCCATGGCTTCCCAGACGAGCACGACGGCGGATGAAATCAGCCATGCGGTGGAAGATATTTCCAAAGGCGCGGTTACACAGGCGGAAGATATCGAAACGGCTACAACACAGGTTGCCGGCATCGGTGAAATGATTGAAAATATCGTAAATGGCGTCAAAGAACTGGATGAAGTATCCCTTAACATCAAGAAGGCGGATGATGAATCCGAGCAGATTATCAGCGAGCTGAGCGTTTCCAATGACCGGACAAATGAGGCAATTCGTAAAATAGGCGCATCCGTGCGCACGACGAACGAATCCGTCGGTAGAATCCAGGAAGCGACTAACCTGATTACGGCAATCGCCAGTGAGACGAGTCTTCTCGCGCTGAACGCGAGCATTGAAGCGGCGCGGGCCGGCGAAGCGGGAAGAGGATTTGCGGTGGTGGCTTCTCAGATATCCAAACTGTCGGAAGATTCGAACAGTTCCGCAAAGACGATAGAAAATATCATCGTGCAGCTTTCCGCCGACTCCGAGGCGTCCGTTCAGATTATGGATGAAGTCGGTGAGATTATTGCTGAACAGAAACGAAAACTGGATGAGACAAGAAATAAATTCAAAGACGTCAGCCGGGGCATTGAAGTTTCCATGTCTGAAACAGAGAAGATTTACGAGAAGACGAAGGAATGCGATGAAGCGAGAGTCCGGGTTACGGATATCGTCCAGAATCTTTCCGCTGTTGCACAGCAGAACGCCGCGTCCACAGAAGAGACCAATGCGGCGATGCAGGAACTGAACGCGACAATCAATCTGCTTGCCGAGGCGGCGAAAGATTTGAAAGATATTGCGGAGGAACTGGAAAAAGACGTTTCCTTCTTCCAGATTTAAGCGGTGTAGAGACAAGAGGTTTGTATCATGAACGGTGAATTAAATATGTCTGTGTCTCCGATTTGTACAAAAAACGGTAAAAAATATGCTTTTGTTTCCTTTTCGGAAGGAAGACGGAGCGCGGAAGGGAAAATACCCGACTGTAAGATTACATCCAGTACGGGATTTCATGAAGAAGAGGTAAAACAATTGGAAGAATATATGCGCCGTGAACTGCCGCAGTTAAAAAAAATGGCGGCTGGAATCAACATTATGAGAAATTTTATGAACGATACGAAAACATAGCTTGGAAAGAGCGGAATCCCGGAAAATCGGGAACCGCTCTTTTTCGTTAAAAAGTAAACGAAGTTTTTTGTAGAAATATGAAAGACTGACAGGTATAATAAAAGTTATTCGATGTTTGAAACCAAATAATTCAGATAAAAACAGCAAAACAAGGGGGTACTTATGAGCAGATTAGAAATTGCATCGCCAAACCGCGCCAGAATCGTTATGGAAGGTCTTTATAAAGATTTGGAGCGCAGAATTGAATCCAGCCCGCCGGGACTCTGCCCGGTAGATATGTCACGCGCGTTTCTGGACCTGTGCCATGCACAGACTTGTGGGAAATGTGTGCCCTGCCGTATCGGGTTAGGACAGCTGAGCCATTTTATCGAGGATGTCCTGAATGGAAAGGCTACGATGGAAACGCTGGATATTATGGAGCAGACGGCCCTTTCCGTTATGGAATCGGCGGACTGTGCCATCGGCTATGAAGCAGCCAATATGGTGTACAAAGGGTTAATCGGTTATCGGGATGACTATATCGGTCATATTCAGAACAACCGCTGTACCTGTACCTATAATCAACCCGTATCCTGTGTGTCCTTATGCCCGGCGCATGTGGATATTCCGGGGTATATTGCGCTTGTCGGTGAAGGCAGATATCAGGATGCAATCCGTCTGATACGAAAAGATAATCCGTTTCCGACAACCTGCGGTTTTATCTGCGAGCATCCCTGCGAAGCAAGATGCCGAAGAAACATGGTGGACGATTCTGTCAACATCCGGGGATTGAAAAGAGTTGCAGCCGATTTTGCGGGAGAAGTGGACCCGCCGGCCTGTGCGCCGAGTACCGGAAAGCGCGTTGCCGTTCTGGGAGGAGGCCCCGGCGGACTCAGCGCGGCCTACTATCTGCAGCTGATGGGGCATCAGGTCACTGTTTATGAAATGCTTCCGGAACTGGGCGGAATGCTTCGTTACGGTATTCCGAACTACCGGCTGCCAAAGAATCGGCTGGATGAAGATATCAGAAGCATTTTAAAAACCGGGGTGGAAGTAAAACATGGACTGAAAATCGGTCAGGACATTACCATTCAGGAATTGCGGGAACAGTATGACGCCGTACTGATTACAATCGGCGCGAGCACGGATAAGAAGCTCGGATTGGAGGGCGAAGACGCGGAAGGCGTACTGTCCGCGGTTCAGTTCCTTCGGAACGTCGGCAAACATGAGATTATGGATTTGACGGGAAAAGAAGTTGCGGTTATCGGCGGCGGAAACGTTTCCATGGATGCGGTGCGGACGGCGAAGCGGCTCGGCGCGAAAAAAGTGAGCATTGTATACAGACGAAGAATGTCCGATATGACGGCTCTTCGAGGCGAAATAGACGGCGCGGTGGCGGAAGGCATCGAACTCCAGACGTTAAAAGCGCCGGCGTCGATTGTAGTCGATGATAAAAATCATGTCAAAGGACTTTATGTGACGCCTCAGATGGTCAGCTCGATTCGAGACGGCAGAGCGAGCATCAGGCCTACCGGAGAGGAAAATCTTTATATTCCCTGTGATGTCCTGATTAAGGCCATCGGCCAGAATATCGAGACGAGGCATTTTGAGGAAGCCGGTATTCCGGTTGCGAGAGGCAGAATCGTGACAAAACGTTCCGGCACGTTTGCGAATATGCCCGGCGTTTTTGCAGGAGGAGACTGCGCAAGCGGACCGGCATCCGTTATCAGCGCGATTGCGGCTGCGAAGGTTGTTGCTGCCAACATCGACGAATATCTGGGGTATCGTCATGAAATATCCTGTGATGTGAAGATTCCGGAACCCCGCCTGAACGATAACACCCCTTGCGGAAGAGTGAATCTGACGGAGCGGGAGGCATGTGAAAGAATCTGTGATTTCGAAGGCGTAGAAAACTGTATGACCGAAGAAGAGGCGAAACAGGAAGCGAACCGCTGCCTGCGCTGCGACCACTTCGGTTACGGCATATTCAAAGGAGGCAGAGAAACATTATGGTAAATCTTACGATAGACGGCAAAAAAATAACGGTAAAGGAAAATACAACCATTATGGAGGCCGCTGCGCAGAACGGAATCCCAATTCCCAAACTCTGCTATTTAAAGGATATCAATGAAATAGCCGCATGCCGCGTCTGTGTGGTGGAACTGGAAGGAAAAGACAGACTGATTACTTCCTGCAACAATGTGGCGGAAGAAGGCATGGTAATCTATACGAACAGCCCGAAAGTCCGCAGAAACAGGCGGACAACGGTGGAACTGATTTTGTCGCAGCACGACTCCCATTGTGTAAGCTGCGGAAGGAGCGGCAACTGCAGCCTTCAGAATGTGGCGAACGATTTGAATATCATCGATATACCGTTCAAGAGGGAAGTCAGCAGACAGGCATGGGACAAACAGTTTCCGCTGATTCGTGATTCTTCCAAATGTATCAAGTGCATGCGCTGTGTACAGGTCTGTGAAAAGGTACAGGGGCTCGGCATATGGGACGTGGAAGGGACGGGGACATGGACGACCGTCAATGTGGCAGGGCATAAGAGCATCCGTGAAGCGGACTGCGCGCTTTGCGGCCAGTGTATTACCCATTGCCCGACAGGCGCGCTCAGAGAGCGGGACGATACGGAGAAAATCTGGGAGGCCATTGCCGATAAAGAGAAAATCGTTGTCGTGCAGGTTGCGCCCGCCGTGCGCGCTGCATGGGGGGAAGAACTCGGTCTGAAAGCGGAAGACGCAGGCGTTGGCAAAATTATGGATGCGCTCAAAAGAATGGGAGCGGATTATGTATTCGATACAACCTTTTCCGCGGATTTGACGATTATGGAAGAAGGAAATGAATTTTTACAACGCTTTACGGCAGGGGAATTAAAAGAACGTCCGATGTTCACATCCTGTTGTCCCGGATGGGTGCGTTTTATCAACGCACAGTTTCCGCATATGACCAACCGGCTCTCCACGGCCAAATCGCCGCAGCAGATGTTCGGCGCCGTGATGAAAACCTATTTTGCAAAGAAACTCGATGTTTCCCCGGAACGGATTTTCACCGTATCCGTGATGCCCTGTGTTGCAAAGAAAGGGGAGCGGGAGGCGGAACTGTTCTATGAAGAATATGCGGGACACGATATCGACGTCGTAATTACGACGAGAGAGCTTGTCAAAATGATTCGTTCCGCCCACATCAGCCCGGAAACGCTTGTGGATGTCGAAAGCGACAGACCGATGCAGCAAGGCTCCGGCGCCGGCGTTATTTTCGGCGTCACCGGCGGCGTTATGGAGGCGGCGCTTCGTACCGCGTATTACCTGTTGAAAAAGGAAAACCCTCCGGCAGACGCTTTCAAAGCGGTCAGGAGTCCGTCGTTCCAGGCGGGTGACGGCGTTGCGGAAGCAGATTTTGCAATAGACGATGTGCTTGTAAAGACGGCGGTTGTCAGCGGACTCGGCAATACACGGAAACTTCTCGAAAAGATTGAACGCGGCGAAGCGCATTATGATTTTGTAGAAGTCATGGCCTGTCCGGGCGGCTGTGTCGGCGGAGGCGGTCAGCCGATTCATGACGGAGAAGAAAGGGCCTTTGAACGGGGCGGAAACCTTTACCGGCTGGACGAAAACGCGCCAATCAGGTTTTCCCATGAAAATCAGGATATTCTTCAAATGTATGAAGAATTTTTTGAGAAGCCGTTATCACATAAGGCACATATGCTGTTACATACGGAACATGAAAAGGCGGATACAGAGGTGTCGCGGCTGTAATATCGGATTCCGTGAATCAGGGTTATGGCGATTGGTTATGGTATGATGTTCTGTGCATAAAACAGTCCTGTGCATAAAAACTTGCGTTGCAGAGCGGATTGTGGTACATTTTTAAAGAAGCAATTTTAACGCAGGATTTCGGAAAGGCGCGGTTATCGGATTGAATAAATGGAATAAACTTATTTTATGCCTGTTTTGCATATTGTTTCTTACCGGATGCGGAGAAGACGAAGCATTAGATACTTATCAGAAAGAGATGGAGACTTTTTTTGAACATATAGCGGAGTTCGATGAGAATATGAATGCCATCGATGTCAGTCAGGAAGATTATGTTTCGCAGCTGCTTTCATATCTGGATGCGCTGGATGCGGAAGTGGCATGGATGGCGGAGCTCGAAGTGCCCGAACAGTTTTCCGCCGTAGACGACCTTGCGGACGAGGCCAGCGAGAATATGCGGCAGGCCGTATCCTATTTTCATATGGCGTACGAAGCGGAAGAGTTCATGCCGAATTATGAAGAGGCGGCAAGAGAGTATTATGAAAGAGCCAATCTCAGGATTCAGTATATTATTATGCTGCTTCATGGAGAGATTCCGGAGGGCGAAAATATCACCTATACGGAAGAAGACAGTATTTTCGGCGGCGGTTATCTGAATAAGACGGATGAAGAAGACGAAGACGGGACAGAAAACGGCGAAGCCTCTGATTCGGAAAACAGTACGGAAGAAGGCCCGCAGGAATAAACATAAAGGAGTTCAGAAAGCAATGACAAAACAGGCTTTTATGGATTTGATAAAAGAAACGCCTATTTTTCTGGATGGCGCGACAGGTTCCAACCTTTTGAAAAGAGGAATGCCTGCCGGCGTCTGCCCGGAAAAATGGATTTTGGAGCATAAAGATGTGCTGATTGGCCTGCAAAGAGAGTTTATAGAAGCCGGAAGCAATATCGTTTATGCCCCCACTTTTTCGGCAAACAGAATCAAACTGAAAGAGTATGGTCTGGCAGAACAGATACGGGAAATGAACCATGAGCTGGTGGCGGTCTCCAGAGAAGCTGCCGGAACAAAGGCCCTTGTTGCAGGCGATATCACCATGACCGGTGAACAGCTTGCGCCGATGGGGAAGATGGATTTTGAAGAACTGATTGATATTTATAAAGAACAGATTGGCTATCTCGCAGAAGCCGGAGTTGATTTGCTGGTTGTCGAAACGATGATGAGCTTACAGGAAACGCGGGCTGCGCTCATTGCGGCGAAGGAAACCTGCGAACTCCCCGTCATGGCGACAATGACTTTTGAATCGGACGGAAGAACTTTGTACGGAACGGATGCTGCAACGGCTGCAATCGTTCTGGAAAGTCTCGGTGCTGCCGCAATCGGCGCAAACTGCTCCACGGGGCCGGATAAGATGGCTGAAATCATCCGGGCAATGGCGGATGTAACGACGGTTCCGATAATTGCCAAACCAAATGCGGGTTTACCGTATCTGAATGAAAACGGACAGACGGTCTACGATATGGCAGAAGCGGAGTTTGCCGAGGGCATCAAGCTTCTTGTGGAAGCGGGGGCTTCCGTTATCGGCGGCTGCTGCGGTACTTCGTCTTCTTATATTCAGGCGGCTCATGATGCCGTCGGGCAAATGTCGATTCGCCACAGAGAACCCGGAGAACTCCGGTATCTGACGAGCGAACGGAAAACCGTCGCGTTTGGACTGGATGATACGTTTATGATTGTCGGAGAGCGTATCAATCCGACCGGAAAGAAAAAATTACAGGAGCAGCTGCGGGAAGGTTCACTGGAAATGGTATCTGCCTTTGCGGAAGAACAGGAAGCCTGCGGCGCAAGCATTCTCGATGTCAACATGGGCATGAGCGGTATCGATGAAAAGGAAATGATGCTGCGGGCAATCGAAACGGTGAGCAGCATAACGAGCCTGCCGCTTTCCATTGATTCCAGTCATGTGGATGTCATCGAAGCCGCTCTCAGACGGTATCCGGGCAGAGCGTTGATTAATTCGATTTCCTACGAAAAAGTGAAATTTGAATCGCTGTTGCCGATTGCGAAGAAGTACGGCGCGATGTTTATCCTGCTTCCCCTGTCGGATGCGGGGCTGCCGGAAAATCTGCAGGAAAAAACGGAAATTATTGAGAAAATTAAAGAGCGTGCCCTGGAACTTGGCATGCGAAAAGAAGATATCATTGTGGACGGTCTGGTTACGACGGTCGGAGCCAATAAAACGGCCGCTGTGGAAACGCTGGAAACCATCCGGTATTGTAAGAAAAACGGTCTGGCGACCACCTGCGGGCTGTCGAACATTTCTTTCGGGCTGCCGGAACGGAGCTATGTAAATACGGCCTTTCTGACGATGGCAATTCAGGCGGGACTTACGATGGCGATTGCCAATCCGTCCCAGGAACTGCTCGTCAGTCTGGCATTTGCCTCCGACCTTCTGTTAAACAAAGAAGGCGCGGATATCCGTTATATCAATTTGATGGAAGCGGTGAAAGAAAAAAGAGAAGCAATGGGGGTAAGCGCGGTAAAACAGACTGGCATCCAGATTGCCGGGAAGAAAAACGAAAAGCAGGAAGCCGGTTCGATTCTGGATAAATTGCATGCCGACGTATTAAAAGGCAATATCAATGGAATTGCCGCGGATACGAAACAGGCGGTGGCGGAAGGCCATGCACCAAAGAAACTGCTGGATGATGTGCTCCTGCCGGGGATTAATGAAGTAGGAGAGCTGTTCGATAAAGGAAAATATTTTCTGCCTCAGTTAATTGCCAGCGCGGAAGCGATGAAAGCGTCGATTGAATATCTGGAACCGCTTTTGATGGAAAACAATGCCGGGAAGGAAATGCCCACGGTCGTCATCGCTACCGTAGAAGGCGATATTCATGATATCGGCAAAAATCTGGTAGCGTTGATGCTGAAAAATTATGGTTTTCAAATCATTGACCTGGGCAAAGACGTTCCGAAGGAGAAAATCATTGAAGCGGCAATTACGCACAAGGCACAGGTAATCGCGCTTTCGGCGCTGATGACCACGACCATGCAGCAGATGAAGCATGTCATTCAATATGCAAAAGAAAAGAAAGTGGATGCCAAAATCATTGTCGGCGGAGCGGTTATTACGCAGGAATATGCGGATGAGATTGGTGCGGACGGTTACTCCAAAGATGCCGCGGACGCGGTAAAACTGACACAGAGGCTTTTGAGTTAAATCGATAATAAAAGAAAAGAGGATAACTATGATAGGTGCGGATGCAATCGTAAAGTGTCTGGAAGAAGAAGGCGTAGAATATGTTTTTGGCTATCCGGGTGTTGCAATTTGTCCATTTTATAACAGTATTCTGGAATCGGATATTCAGACGATTCTGATTCGGACGGAGCAGAACGCGGCCCACGCGGCAAGCGGACTGGCGAGGGTCAGCGGAAAAGTGGGAGTCTGCGCGGTCACGTCCGGTCCCGGTGCGACCAATGTGATTACGGGTATCGCGACCGCTTTTGCAGACAGTATTCCGCTCGTGTGCATTACCGGGCAGGTAAACAGTGAACTGATTGGTTCCGATGTTTTCCAGGAAGCGGATATTACAGGCGCGGTGGAATCCTTCGTGAAATACAGCTATCTTGTCAAAGATGTCAATGAAATACCGCGGATATTCAAAGAGGCGTTTTATATCGCCAATTCCGGCAGAAGAGGCCCCGTTCTGATTGATGTTCCGATTGACATTCAGAAGGCTGCGCTCAAGAAATTTGCTTATCCGGAGAGTGTGAATCTGCGGACCTACAAACCGACGGTCAAAGGACATGCCGTCCAAATCAAAAAAGTCATCGGAGAACTGGCAAAAGCAAAGCGTCCGATTATCTGCACGGGTGGCGGCGTGCTGCTCAGCGGTGCGGAAAAAGAGCTGCGTGCCTTTGCGGAAAAATACAATATTCCGGTTGTTTCCACGATGATGGGCATCGGCGTTATGCCGACGAAGCATCCCATGTATTATGGCATGGTTGGCAATAACGGAAAACCGTATGCCAATCGGGCGATGAACGAATCGGACCTTCTTATCATGGTGGGCGCACGGGTTGCCGACCGCGCGGTCAGCCAGCCGGATTTGATTACCGAGAACAAAGTTCTCGTGCATATTGATGTGGACCCGGCAGAAATCGGCAAGAATGTGGGCGCTACCATTCCGCTTGTAGGCGATGCGAAATATATTTTCGAAGATATTGCCAAAGAAGAATTTAGCTGTGAACATGACGAATGGATTAAAACCCTGAATCAGTACAGAGACACGATGGGTAAAAAGAGAAATCCGAATCCCGCCTATGTGGACCCGGCGGAATTTATCCGTCTGTTATCCGAAAAAATGGAAGATGACGCCGTTTATGTAGCGGATGTAGGACAGAATCAAATCTGGTCCTGCGCTTACCATATTGTGAAAAACGGAAGATTTTTAACGACCGGCGGCATGGGAACGATGGGATATTCCATTCCGGCTGCAATGGGCGCGAAGCTGGCATGTCCGGACAGACAGGTCATTGCGGTCTGCGGAGACGGTTCCTTTCAGATGTCCATGATGGAGCTTGCTACCATGCGTCAGTTCCGGGTTCCCGTCAAAATTATTGTTTTGAAGAACAATTATCTCGGCATGGTAAGGGAATACCAGCATTATAATTATAAAGACAATTATTCCGTAGTGGATTTGTCTGGAAGCCCTGACCTGGAAAAACTGGCAATGGCATACGACATGAAATTTATGCGCCTTTTCAATATGGAAAATGTGGAAGACGCAATTGGAGAATTTCTTTCCGGAGAGGAATCCATATTGCTGGAATGTGTAATTGACCCAATGGACCTCGTCTAAATGATTGGAATGTCCGTGAAAACGGGCGGATGGGAGTTGACATGAAGAAAATATATTCGGTACTGGTTGAAAACAGGTCGGGCGTACTTTGCAAAGTGGCAGGGTTATTTTCCAGAAGAAGCTATAATATTGATTCTCTTGCGGTCGGGGAGACGGATGACCCGGCGGTATCCTGTATGACGATTGTAAGCAGCGGAGACGAACGGACGATTGAACAGATTGAAAAACAGCTCAATAAAAAACTGGATGTCATTAAAGTAAAAACTTTTGACGAAACAGCCAGCGTCAGCAGAGAGCTGATGTTAATCAAAGTAAAATATAATAAAGGCAACAGGCGGGACATTATGGAAACCTGCGAAATTATGAAGGCGGACATCGTCGATATGTCCAAAAACCTGATGATTATCCAAATCTGTGATGTGCCTGAGAAAACCGCTTTAATGATTAAAATGCTGCAGTCCATCAGCGTGGTGGAAGTGGCAAGAACCGGAACCCTTGCGCTGCCCAAATGTATGGAAACGGAATGACGGCGGCAAGGTTCGCGGGGTGAAGAAAGCAATGGTTAATAGATGATGAAAAGACATAAACTTACGACGACCAGAATTATTATGTTGGGTTTTCTGGCAGGAGCGTTTATCGGCATGTTGTGCCTGATGCTTCCATGCAGCGTAAAAACAGGGCAATCGATTGATTTTTTTGACGCGCTGTTTGTTTCCATGTCCAGTATCTGTGTTACCGGTCTGTCAACAGTCAATATAGGACAGACATTTTCGGGATTCGGACAAATCGTGCTTCTGTTTCTGATACAGTTCGGCGGTCTCGGCATAGTGACCTTTACGACAATCGTATTGTGTATTTTCCGCCGCAGAATTACGCTGTCCGACAGAATGCTGATTCAAAGCGCCTATAATCTGGATACGCTTTCCGGGCTCGTAAGACTGACAATGAAGGTGTTAAAGGTAACGCTTTGCCTGGAAGGAATCGGCGCCGTCGCATATGCGTTTGTTTTTGTTCCCCAGTTTGGCGTGAAAGGCATCTGGTACAGCATTTTTCATGCGGTATCGGCTTTCTGCAATGCCGGCATCGATTTGCTTGGGGGGAACAGTTTTTGTGATTACAGAGACAACGTGATAATTAATCTGACTACCGTGTTCCTGATTATTGTGAGCGGACTCGGCTTTCCGGTATACTGGGAAATTCTTCGGACGATTTCCGCTCGAACCGGCCAAAAAGCTCATGAGAGCCAGCGGAAAATGAATCTTCATACCAGACTTGTTATTCTGGCCACAGCAGCTTTGATTCTCATCGGCATGTTGTTGACGCTGCTGTTCGAATATGACAATCCGAACACGCTCGGCAATCTGAACCTGCCGCAGAAGCTGATGTCTTCGCTGTTCCAGTCCGTCACGCTGCGTACAGCCGGTTTTGCAACGATTTCCCAGGAATGTTTCAGGCCGGCCTCCTGTATGGCGTATCTGATTCTGATGTTTATCGGCGGTTCTCCGGCAGGAACGGCGGGCGGTATCAAAACCGTAACGGTTGTCCTTTTGCTGGCATCCATGTTTGCCAACATCGGAGGCAAAAGCGATGTGGTCATCATGCACCGGAAAATATCGGACGATACCATCAGAAGATGCGTTGCAATTGTCGTATTCAGTCTTTCGACATTGTTATTGCTGACGATGGCGCTCCTGGCCGTTGAACAGAGTAATTTTCTGGATACCATATACGAAATGACATCCGCCATTGCAACGGTCGGTTTATCAAGAGGGTTGACAGGAACCCTTGCTCCTGCGGGAAAGCTGATTGTTACACTGACAATGTATCTTGGACGTATCGGCCCGATTACGCTCGCCCTCGCTTTTAACAGCAGAAGACCGCTTGACAATATTACTTATTCGGAAAGCAAGGTTATTATCGGATAGTTACACAACTGCCGAAGTCTGAGAGAAAGGCTTGATATCAGCATGAAAAAGAAAACGACACAAAAAGAATATATCGTTATCGGACTCGGAAGGTTCGGAAGCAGCGTGGCAAGACAGCTGGAAGCGAACGGGTGCAGAGTCCTTGCCATTGACCGTCAGGAAAAACGCGTCAATCAGATTGCCGATTATGTAACGCTTGCCATGTGCGTAGATGTGGCAAACGAAGAAGCGCTGCGGGAGCTCGGCGGAAGAAATTTTGACGGCGCAATTATTTCCATCGGCCATAGTCTGGATGCTTCGGTATTAGCGGCAATCTGGGCTAAAGAACAGGGAATCGGGAAAATTGTCGCCAAAGCTTATGACGAGATGCAGGGAAAGATTCTGACAAAACTGGGCGTCGATGAAATTGTATATCCGGAAAAGGAAATCGGCGTGCATGTGGCGAATACGCTTGCTTTTAACAATCTGTTCGACGCTATTGAGCTGACGGCGGAATATTCCATTGCGGATATCGAAACGCTGCGCGGTTGGGTCGGCAAAGACCTGAAAGAATTGAATCTGCGAAAAAAATATGGCGTCAACGTAATTGCGATAAAGCGCGGCGGTGCGCTGCTTATCAATCCTCCGGCAGAAGAGCCGACACAGCAGGATGATACGTTCGTACTGCTTGGAAAAAACAATACGCTGAAAAAGATTGTAAACGCCTATGAAGCCGAAAAAAGATAAGCACGAAAATTTTGAAATAATTCAAAGCGGCGGAGGCGTTGACTTTTTAAGGTTTAGTTGTTACAATTATTGACAGTATTCAGCGTAAGATTCAGGAAAGGCGGAACAGATTATGCACAGAAAAGTACTTCAGCTTTTGGTTGACAATACATCCGGCGTGTTAAGCCGTATTTCCGGGCTGTTTTCAAGACGCGGTTATAATATCGAAAGTATTACGGCAGGTGTGACGGCGGACCCGCGGTACACCCGTATTACCATCGTAACGTCCGGGGATGATGAAATTCTTGACCAGATTGAAAAACAGGTCGCAAAACTCGTTGATGTTCGGGATATCAAGGAATTAAGACCGGGAGAGAGCGTTTACCGTGAACTGGCGCTTATTAAAGTCAAAGTTTCGGCTGAAAGAAGACAGGGCGTTATTTCCGTGGTGGATATTTTCCGTGCAAAAATAGTTGATGTTTCCAAAGACAGCCTGATTATCGAACTGACGGGAAATCAGGAGAAAATAGAAGCTTTTATCGACCTGTTGGACGGTTATGAAATCCTGGAGCTTGCAAGAACAGGCATTGCCGGACTCGGCAGAGGCATCGAAAACGTTACTTATTTATAATGAATCTTTTTTATAATGAATTGTTAGCTGGAGGGGAAAGCCCTTTTAAGTTATAGAGACAGTACCAGATAAAATGAAAAATGGAGGAAGAAGAAATGGCAAATATTTTTTATCAGGAAGATTGTAATTTGTCTTTGCTGGAAGGTAAGACAATTGCGGTAATCGGTTACGGAAGTCAGGGACATGCACATGCTCTGAACGCAAAGGAATCCGGCTGCCATGTCATTATCGGTCTGTATGAAGGCTCCAAATCCTGGGCAAGAGCGGAAGCGCAGGGATTCGAAGTATATACGGCTGCGGAAGCGGCAAAAAAAGCCGATATCATTATGATTCTTATCAACGATGAATTACAGGCTTCCATGTATAAGAAAGATATTGAACCCAATCTGGAAGAAGGCAATATGCTGATGTTCGCACATGGATTTAACATTCACTTTGGCTGTATCGTGCCGCCCAAGAACGTAGACGTTACGATGATTGCGCCGAAGGGACCCGGCCATACGGTAAGAAGCGAATATCAGGCCGGCAAAGGGGTTCCCTGTCTGGTAGCCGTACATCAGGATGCAACGGGCAAAGCGCAGGATATCGCGCTGGCTTATGCACTGGCAATCGGCGGCGCAAGAGCAGGCGTACTGGAAACAACTTTCAGAACGGAAACGGAAACAGACCTCTTTGGCGAGCAGGCCGTATTGTGCGGCGGTGTCTGTGCCTTGATGCAGGCAGGTTTTGAAACTTTGGTAGAAGCAGGATATGACCCGAGAAACGCATATTTTGAATGTATTCATGAGATGAAACTGATTGTAGACCTGATTTATCAGTCGGGCTTCGCAGGCATGAGATACTCTATCTCCAATACGGCAGAATACGGCGATTATATCACAGGTCCTAAGATTATTACGGAAGATACGAAGAAAGCGATGAAGAAGATTCTTTCCGATATTCAGGACGGTACTTTTGCGAAAGACTTCCTTCTCGATATGTCTTCCGCAGGTTCACAGGTACATTTTAAAGCGATGAGAAAACTCGCTTCCGAACATCCTTCAGAAGTCGTTGGAGAAGAAATCAGAAAACTTTACAGCTGGAACGGAGAAGACAAGCTGATTAACAATTAATAAAAAAGCGCAGGCTGCAGAGCCTGCGTTTTGTATTTTCAGTTAAAATCGGCGGAGAGCATGGAACAGAACTTCCGGACGGCAATCGGATAATCCGCCTGCATCTTTCTGGCAAAGCCGATTTTTCTTTTTGCAATCGGATTTGCCAAAGGCAGTTTTATCAGCCTGTTTCCATCAATTTCTTTTTCTGCAAAATTTCCGATAACACAGGCGATGCCCATATCGATACGGGCGAACTCGATTAGCAAATCCATCGTCGAGATTTCAATTGACTGGGAAATCTCGATTTTTTCATCGCTCAGATAAGAATTCATATACCGTCTTGAGATATTTTCTTCATTTAACAGCAGAAACATGCCGTTTTCCCAAAGCAGTGAAAGATTGTTTTCATATAACTGTGCCTGTGGAATACCGAGTCTTGTAGATAGATTCTGCAGATAGCGCTCGGTTGTTACAAATTCATCCTGTATTTCCATAACCGGCTGAAAAAGCAGTTCCCTTTTGTCAGGAACATCTCCAATCAGACCGATATCGATGGAACCGCTTCGCAGGTTTCTGACAGTTTCCATTGTGGGCTGGCATGCGATGGAAACGCGGATATGCGGATTTTCCTGTGTAAACCGCTGCAGATAAGGAAGGAGTACATATTTGCACAGCGTCGTACTGACGCCAATCGTAATCTGCCCGATGCCCAGTTCATTGATTTTCCGAAGCTGTTCTTCTCCGTATGCGATGGAGTCGAAAGCCTTTCGTATCTGTTCATCCAGCAGCAAGCCTTCTTCCGTCAGCGACACGCCGCGGGAACTGCGGTAAAAAAGCGTTGTGTTCAGTAGCTCTTCCAGGCGGGAAATCGATTTGCTGACAGCCGGCTGACTGATATACAGTTCTTTCGCGGCCAGAGAAATATTGCCGGACCGCGCAACGGCATGAAAAATATGATAGAGATTCAGTGTTCCTTCCATAAAAATCCTTTCTGCCATTCAAAGGCGGCTTCTGATGATATTTCTGAAATTCTGCTTTTTCATTTGAAAACAGGAGATAACAGGTTTTGTCCGTATTATTTTAATATAACCACAAAGAATAGTAAATATAATTATTATATATTTTAAGAATAAAAAACAATATGGTACAATATTGATAAAATCAACCGCATACGTTGAACAGGCGCAAACGGCGGTACTGATGCAGGAACGATTACTGTAACAAATTATGAAAAAGGAGGTTATCAAAATGGGAATGACAATGACCCAGAAAATACTGGCGGCACACGCCGGACTGGAAAAGGTGGAAGCGGGACAATTAATCGAAGCCAATCTGGACCTGGTACTCGGCAATGATATTACAAGTCCGGTCGCCATTAAGGAAATGGAGAAAATGAAGGTAGACGGCGTTTTTGATAAAGATAAAATTGCGCTCGTGCCGGACCACTTTGTACCGAACAAGGATATCAAATCCGCGGAACACTGTAAATGTGTCAGAGAATTTGCATACCGCAATGAAATAACAAACTATTTTGAAGTGGGAGAGATGGGCATCGAACACGCGCTGCTTCCGGAAAAAGGATTGACCGTGGCCGGAGACGTCATTATCGGAGCCGATTCCCACACCTGCACTTACGGCGCGCTCGGCGCATTTTCCACAGGCGTTGGAAGCACCGATATGGCAGCCGGTATGGCTACCGGAAAAGCATGGTTCAAAGTACCTTCCGCAATTCGTTTCCATATCGTTGGAAAACCGGATAAATGGGTGAGCGGCAAGGATGTCATCCTGCATATTATCGGTATGATAGGCGTAGACGGCGCGCTGTATAAATCGATGGAATTTGTCGGAGAAGGCATACAAAATTTAACCATGGATGACCGTTTTACCATCGCCAATATGGCCATAGAAGCAGGCGGTAAAAACGGAATTTTCCCGGTGGATGAACTGGCCAAAGCCTATATGAAAGAACATTCCACCAAAACATATACCGTTTACGAAGCGGATGAAGATGCCGTTTACGACGCGGAATATACGATTGATTTAGGCAAACTTCGTCCGACAATTGCATTTCCGCACCTTCCGGAGAATACGAAGACAATCGATGAAATCAAAGAAGATATTACAATAGACCAGGTTGTTATCGGTTCCTGCACGAATGGCCGTCTGGATGACCTGCGTATTGCAGCGGAAGTACTGAAGGGCAGACATGTGGCAAAGGGCATGAGATGTATCGTCATTCCTGCAACCCAGAAAATCTATATGCAGGCAATGGAAGAAGGCCTGTTAAAAACTTTTATTGAGGCAGGGGCGATTGTCAGCACACCGACCTGTGGGCCATGTCTTGGCGGATATATGGGCATTCTCGCGGCAGGAGAACGTTGTGTTTCGACGACAAACCGTAATTTTGTAGGCAGAATGGGACATGTGGATTCCGAAATTTATCTCGCAAGCCCGGCAGTAGCGGCAGCCAGCGCCGTGACCGGCAAAATATCCTGTCCCTGTCAGCTCTCGTAAAACCATATAAAATTTGATGGAGGTGTTAAAAATGAAAGCAGCAAAAGGAACTGTTTTTAAATATGGCGATAATGTAGATACGGATGTCATCATCCCGGCCCGTTACTTAAATTCTTCCGACCCTTCGGAACTGGCGGCGCATTGTATGGAAGATATAGATAAAGATTTCATTTCCAAAGTACAAAACGGCGATATTATGGTGGCTACCAAAAATTTTGGCTGTGGTTCTTCCAGAGAACATGCGCCAATTGCTATCAAAGCCGCCGGAATCAGCTGTGTTATCGCGGAGACCTTTGCAAGAATCTTTTACCGGAATGCAATTAACATCGGCCTTCCGATTATCGAATGTCCGGAAGCCGCCAAAGCCATTGAAGCCGGTGATGTTGTAGAAGTGAATTTTGACACAGGCGTCATCATGGACATTACGAAAGGAACTTCCTATAAAGGCCAGGCGTTCCCGGCGTTCATGCAGAAAATCATCGCAGCAGAAGGTCTTGTAAACTATATTAATCAGAAATAAATTATATGTCTTAAAAAGCGCAAATTTGTCCGTTTTGGATGATTTGCGCTTTTGCGTTGTCGCTTTTATTTTATTTTGTATTACAAAAAACAGCACAGATTTTTGTTACATTTGGATAGTGACAAACGCTCCTGTCTGTGGCATAATGTTTCTACAAAGAAAGGAGGTGTACCATATGACATTAACAAATGAAGATTTATTCGCAATATCACAGCTGTTGGATGTGAAACTGGAGGCGGGATTAAAGCCGATTGAGAATGATACCAGGGAAATGAAAGAAAGTATTGTTTCTTTGAAAGATGAAATCCATAGGCTCAAACTGTGCAATGAGAATATTGTACTTCCGCGCCTGAATACGATTGAATCATGCTATACCAGCACATATAATCGTTACAAGGACTATGCGGACAGAATGGATGCGGCGTTTGTAGACATTGACCTGCTGAAGAAAGTAGCAGAAATGCACAGCGAACAAATCCAGAAACTCGCATAATTTTTGTGTTCTAAAGTTGTATTCAATTATTACAGAAAATCTACAATTTCAAGTCAAATATTACAAAAAAATTAAAAAAATCTTAAAAATCTGTTATTTTCTTCTTGTTTCCACCGGAATATTATGGTAAAATAGGCATACACACTCGAAATACAGAGTATACAGAACATACTATTTTATTGACAGGAGGTTTTTAACATGAAGAAATTTTTAGCATTACTTTTGGCGGGGGCTATGGCAGCGTCTATGGGTGTTATGGCTTTTGCGGAAGAAGCATCCGGCGATGTCGTAGAAGGATGGGTATCTAAGGATTTGGCTACTTTGACCACATCCGATGAAGACCTTCAATATTTATATGATGGTGCATGGTTAAAAGGAGACTCCGTTGATGTCAGCTCATTAAACATTCCCGCCGACGTGTTGGATGCTTATTATGCAAAGTTTGGCGGCTCTTCCAGCAGTTCTTGCGGCTCTTCTGCTGAAGAAGAAGTCTTCGACCGCGGTTCCGAAGCAGAAGCGCTTGCAATCGAAGCAACCGGCATTCCGATGTCGACAACACTTGCTGCGGCAGACGAAAACAAATCCGTTGGCGAATATATGAACAATGCAGTCGTGGCGGCTCCGGGGCTTGACAACGCGGTTCCTGTATCACAGGGAGGCAATGTTATCATCAACGGACAGCCGAGCAATCAGACATTTTCCGTATTGAAAGTGCTTTCCGGCCATACGGAATCTGCAAAGGCACAGGCGGCATCCGTCGGCGGTAAAGTATTAAACGTTGCAAGAATCGATGCGTCCGTATATTTTGATACGGCAACCGTAAACTTCTATATGCCGGGCGTGAAGACCGGACAGAATATTCAGGTGTATCAGTATGACTATACGAGCGGACAGTGGACAGGCGTTGCTGTTGCAGAAGTCAGGGAAGACCATGTCGTTGTTGATATGACGTCTCTCGGTGTACTGGCATTTGTCGAAATTCCGGCAGCTGAATAAGAAATTGATGGATTGTAAAAAAGATTAAGGATGTTGTGTCTGTGGATGGCGCAGCATCCTTATTTTTCGGGAATTAAATTTATTACAATACGCGTATCCTCGAATTGGCCAAATAAATTTTTTAGCCAATATGCTAAAAAAGTATACAAAAAATTATAAAAATATAGTATTATGTATAATAGGAACTTGGTTCAAAATACTTTTTGATAGGGGAATGAAAAATATGCTTGCTACATTAATACCATTATTTGATGAAACAATGACTGTAAAAGCTTACTCTTTGTTTGCTCAAAAGGAGAACCGTCTGTTGAATCCAAGCTATCTTGGAGCCGGAATTACCGCGGGAATTCATGTTGCCGGATTTGATTTGATTGAGAGCATGGGCATCGAGACATTATCTGCGGACAAGGAAATTTTCGTGGAAGTCAACAATATTTCTATTTTTTCAAACATCGACGAACAGTGTCAGGCGCCGCATGAAAGACTTGTTTTACTGGTGGATAATACAATTACACCGGAAGAAATGTACATCAGGCGCTTCCGGGAATTAAAAGAAATGGGCTTTTATCTCGCAATCAGAAAGCTGCCGATTGAAAAATTTGAAGCATACCAGGAAGTGCTTCGGCTGATGGATTATATTCTGCTTGATTATAAGAAACTGAATATCGCTAACGCAAAACTCTTTTTCAACAAATATTATCCGAGTATGAAAATGTGTGCGGTCAATGTTGATTCGCAGGAAGATTATGACAATCTGAGAAAGATGGGCGGATTCGACCTTTATGAAGGGAAGTTTTTCCGGCTTCCTGTCACCGTCAATAAACAGACGGAAGTAGCGCCGTTAAAAGTCAATTACATTGAGCTGTTAAATATTGTAAACGATGCGGATTTTGATTTGTCAGAAGCCGCTGATGTCATCGGAAAAGATACCGCGCTTGTTATTTCCCTGCTGAAAATGGTAAACCGGATGACTGTTAATTCAGAAATTACTTCTATCAGACATGCTGCGGCAATGCTTGGTCAGAAAGAATTGAAACAGTGGATTAATACCGCGGTCACCAATGAATTGTGTGCGGACAGACCGAGTGAAATTACGAGACTTTCTCTTCTTCGCGCCAAATTTGCAGAAAATCTTGCTCCCGTGTTTGAAATGGCAATGCACTCCTCGGAACTGTTCCTGATGGGATTGTTTTCCGTATTGGATTTGATTTTGGATAAAACGATGGCAGAAGCGCTGACCATGGTCAAAGTTTCCAGAAGCATTGAGGAGGCATTAATCGACCATAAAGGAGAGCTTGCACCGGTACTGGACTTTATTCTTCAATATGAGAGCGCTTCCTGGCAGGAAGTGTCCCGGCAGATGGTTTTGAAAAATATAGATATGGACCCGGTTTATGACGCTTATATCAAATCATTACAATGGTATCGGGATTTGGTAGGAGCAGAATAATTGCAGGACAGCAGAAATACAGAATAACATAGTAAAAGACTGCATTTTATCATATGATAGGATGCAGTCTTTTGGTGTATAAGAAAATGTCCTGTGCGTTAATTTAAAAAAATGCAAAGTAAGCTTGACAAAGTTTACAAAGCGTACTATACTAAAAATGCAAAGCGGGCTTAGCAAAAAGTTGAGAGGAACTATGAAAACAAAGATTAAAGAATTACGAAAAGAAAAGAAAATGTCTCAGGAGGAACTGGCAAACGCTGTCGGCGCTACAAGACAGACAATTACTTCAATTGAAGTGGAAAAGTATACGGCGTCTTTGGTTCTGGCATATAAAATAGCGCACTTTTTTGGACTGTCAATTGAAGAGGTATTTGATTTTTCTGAGGTGGAGGAGATTTGAGTATGGATAAGATGAAACAGGAAGTAAAAGACAAAATGAAATACTGGGAAAGATTATGCGCTTTATTTGCGATTCTGATGTCAACAAATATTTGGAACTATGCAAGAACGATGAACGGCGGAGATGCTTTCGCAGACTTTTTCAAGGGATTTCAGCTTGGCATTGCAATGGCATTTATTGTATGTGGTCTGTATCAAGTTATGCGATTCCGAAAAATTTTACAGGATGAAGAAGCGGTAAGGCGTTTCTATATCAAAGAACACGATGAGAGAAATATGGCGATTTGGATTAAATCGGGAGGAACGGTATTATATACCTGTGGCGTTCTGATTATCGGAGCCGCAGTTGTTGCCGGATATTTTAATCCCATCGTATTTATCACAATGACTGCATGCGGCCTTTTTCTGTTGCTTGTAAAGCAGGGACTGTGCGTTTATTACTGCAAAACAATGTAAAATGTAAGGATAGCTTTTATTTCAATACTCTGGTATAATGTGTTTGCAGATATTTGTGATTACAGGAAAGGCGTGGGCATTTAAGTATGGTCAATCGGGTCGATGGCAATCGATATTATGAATATACGAAAACACAGAATCTCAGTGTACAGGACACCGGCGAAAAATTCAGTCTCGATTATAAACAGGAAGAGCTGGCGGGGGAGAAATCCCGAAAAGAAAAAGGAGCATCCGAACAGGAGAAGAAAAAGGCTGCGGAACAATCCGGCGTTAAAGTAGAAATTTCCGGGTATGGAAAATATGCGGAAACGAATCCCAAACCGGCTTTATCTGCAAAAAGCACGGAACATACAGGCCAGGAACAGACAATATTCTCCATGATTCAGGATATTTTCAGAACCGCGGTCGCTGCGTTCAAAGATTTTTTTGATAAAATCTGGAATGACCCGGAGACGGAAGAAACGCTGTCGGAAACGGAATCGTTTCATTCGGAAGCAGGCGGTGATGAATCAACGATACAGGTACAGGACACGGAGCCGGAAACGGCAGAATCTTTTTACCAGAAAGAAGACCGTTTGAATCAGGAAATTCAGCCATACCTCCGAAAGGGGGATTTGAATCAGGTTATCAACCTTTTGACAGATAACGGAAAAAAGACGGCCGCCAGAAATTCGACTCTTTTGACCTATTATGACCGGAACGGAAAAATGGTAGAGCCGAGCGCGTCGGACAGCCAGAGAATTTTGTACGGCGACAGAAATACCCGAAAATTATAATATTCTAAAATATTATTGCGCGTCGTAAGGGGAAACAACTCTGTTCTTGCCGTTTTTCTTCCCATAATATAGTCGTTTGTCTGCATGTGTAATGGTTTCTTCCACGCTGTTTCCGGGCCTGTGTGCGGCAACGCCGAGCGTCAGAGAACAGTGGATGGCCGTATCATGCAGACAGAAAGAATGCTTTTCCACCTCAACGCGGATATTTTCCGCGATTTTGCATGTATAATCTAACGACACTTTTGTCATAATCAGAATTTCTTCCCCGCCCCAACGGCATACATTTCCGTGATTGCTTACCTGGGTCTGTATAATCTGAGAAATTTCTTTCAAAACAACGTCCCCGAAATCATGCCCGTAAGTATCGTTAACTTTCTTGAAATTATCGATATCACACATAATCAGACAGAAATTTTCTTCGGCCTTGATGACGGCATCAAAAAAGTCCTGCATGCTCCGGCGGTTGTACAGTCCTGTCAGCGGGTCGATGCTGGCCATGTTGTCGAGCATAACATTTTGACGGCGCAGCAGATTGGTTGCCGTCTGCATATCCATGATAAAAATGAGCGTAACCATAAACAGAAAACTGAAGTTACAGATGGAATTAAAAATATAAATAAACAGTTCCACTGCAGACGATACATTCAACGGATAAAGCGCTCCTGTGAACATCGATATCATACGACAGCCAACAAAAGAAAAAAAGGCCGCAAAACCAAGAAGCGTCGGCACAAGATATTTCTTTTTGGTATCATCGATTAAGGTCACGCACATATAATAACCAAACGGAATCAGGCCGATGGTGTACTGGGCAAATCCGAAACGCCATCCGATGCAGATTGCCGTGATAAAAGAGTGAATAATAATTTCCACATAGGTAATGTAAAAAGTCTTGATTAGCTCTTTTCCATGTCCATATTTGATAATGTTGATACATCGCATATATGTAATAACGCTTCCGATGTTGAATAAAATAAGCGGATAAACACGAAGATAACTGAAAAGCCCCACGAGAAAAATATGTACGGCCGTTATCGTATAAGTAATCACTTTATATTTGAATTTTTTATCTTGAAGGCTGCGTTCCAGCAGATGTTTAAAGGCGCTGAGTTTTGTTATCATATTCAATCAATTCCAATCTTTAAGTATAGGATATTTGCAAAATACGATAAATCTTCAAAAGAATATATAAAATAAGTATATAGCAAAATACCCCCAAAGTAAATTATAAAATCGGGATTATTGGGGAATTGTTGGGGAATTTCCATGAAAACGGCATGATATGTGACGTCTGCATACCGCTTGTTTTTCGTGATGCCGTACTCTATAATGATAGAGGACGCAGACAGGTGGAGGATAAACGGTGAATCAGGAAGCATTCGAACAGGCCAAAATGAAAGTGTTGTTAAAACAGCATGAGCAGCATGGATTCGGAACATTACAGGAAAAAACAGTGCACGCGGTCATGAAACTTTACTACGAACCGGACATTGATTATCATGAAGTTCCCATAGAAGGTTATATCGCGGATATTTATACAGGAAACCATATTATCGAGATTCAAAACGGGAATTTTAACCGGCTCCGGAATAAACTGGACGCTTTTCTGCCTTTGTATCCGGTTACGGTCGTCCTGCCGATTCCTCATTTTCGATGGATTATTTATATGGACGAAGAAAGCGGAGAACTTTCCGCCAGACGAAAGGCCCCGGTTACAGGGAGTATTTACAGCGCATTTCCGGAACTGTATAAAATTAAGAATTATCTGACGCACCCAAACCTGTCGTTTGCTTTTCCGTTAATTGACATGGATGAATACCGTCTGCTGCAAAGCAGAGGCCGTGGAAAACGGAGAAAAGGAAGCCGGTATGACAGAATGCCGTTATCTTTGTATGACGAAATTCTGTTGGAACGGCCGGAAGACTTTATACAGGTCATTCCCTATGAACTGGAGGAACCTTTTACCGTAAAAGAATTTGCGAAAGCCGCTCATATAAAGCGGGAACTCGCACAGGTGACGCTTCATATTCTGTATTCCATGAAACTTGTAAACCGCCCCGGCAAGCGAGGGCGGGAATATCTGTATGAAGTGGTGGCAGAATAATTGCGGCTTGAGGCAGACAGGCTATCATTTAAAGTAAATTCTCCAAGTCTTGTACTTTACAGAGATTGGAAATTCATGATAAAATATTCGGGAATGTTGTTTGGTTTTTGTCTGCAATTACAGACAGAAATTTTCAGACTGAGTAAAGGCACAGGTACTATCAATGGCGAAAGAAAATAACTACGGAGCCTCCAACATTATCGTTCTGGAAGGGTTGGAAGCGGTCAGGGTCAGACCGGGAATGTATATCGGAAGCGTTTCGACGAAAGGTCTGAATCATTTAATTTATGAAATCGTAGATAATGCGGTAGACGAGCATTTGGCCGGCTATTGCAATACAATTTATGTGACGCTTAACGCGGACGGTTCCGCCACCGTAGAAGACGACGGCCGAGGAATTCCCGTCGGCATGCACGAGAAAGGCATCAGCGCGGAGCGCCTTGTTTTCACGACGCTTCATGCGGGCGGCAAATTCGATAACGAAGCCTATAAAACGAGCGGAGGTCTCCACGGTGTTGGTTCTTCGGTCGTCAATGCGCTTTCCACCTGGCTCCATGTACAGGTCAAAACGGAAGGTTTTATTTATGAAGATAAATATGAACGCGGCATTCCTGCGCTGGAATTAAAGAACGGCCTTCTGCCCGTAATCGGCAAGACAAAAGAAACCGGAACGAAAATCAGTTTTCTGCCGGATGATACGATTTTTGACAAAACATGGTTTAAAGAAGAGGATGTAAAGAGCCGCCTTCATGAGACGGCTTATCTGAATCCGAATCTGACCATTATTTTTGAAGATAAGAGAAAAGAAGAAACGGAACATATCGAATTTCATGAACCGGAAGGGATTATCGGTTTTATCAAAGATATGAACAAATCCAGAGAAGCGATTCATGATGTCATTTATTTTCAGGGAGAAGCAGAAGGCATCAATGTCGAGGTCGCTTTCCAGTATGTGAATGAGTTTCATGAAAACGTGCTTGGCTTCTGTAACAACATCTATAATGCTGAAGGCGGAACACATCTGACCGGATTTAAGACCATGTTTACCAACGTGATAAATACATACGCACGGGGATTGAATATTCTGAAAGAAAAGGATGTCAATTTTACGGGAGCCGACGTCCGGAACGGTATGACGGCAGTTGTTTCCATCAAACATCCGGACCCGCGGTTCGAAGGACAGACGAAAACGAAACTGGACAATCAGGATGCGGCCAAAATTGTCAGCAAAGTGACAGGAGATGAAATCGTCCGGTATTTTGACAGAAATCTGGAAACATTGAAGAGCATCATCGGCTGCGCGGAAAAAGCGGCGAAAATACGAAAAGCGGAAGAGAAGGCCAGGACCAATATGCTGACAAAGCAGAAATTTTCCTTCGATTCCAACGGAAAACTGGCCAACTGCGAGTCCAAAGACCCGGCAAAATGCGAAATTTTCATTGTCGAGGGAGATTCCGCCGGCGGCAGCGCCAAAACTGCGAGAAACCGGATGTTTCAGGCAATTCTGCCGATTCGCGGTAAAATTTTAAATGTGGAAAAAGCGAGCATCGACAAGATTCTGGCCAATGCGGAAATTAAAACCATGATTAACGCTTTCGGCTGTGGATTTTCGGAAGGCTACGGAAATGATTTTGATATTTCCAAACTTCGATACGATAAAATCATTATTATGGCCGATGCCGACGTAGACGGCGCACATATCTCCAATTTGCTCCTCACCCTGTTCTATCGTTTTATGCCGGAGCTCATTTTTGAGGGACATGTTTATATCGCGATGCCGCCGCTCTATAAGGCGATGCCGTCAAAGGGAAAAGAAGAATATCTGTACGACGACAAAGCGCTGGAAAAATACCGGAAAAGACATAAAGGGCCCTTTACCTTACAGCGTTACAAAGGTCTGGGCGAAATGGATGCGGAACAGTTGTGGGAAACGACACTGGACCCGGAATCAAGAATGTTGAAGCTTGTGGAAATCGAAGACGCCCGTATGGCGTCGGAGGTCACGGAAATGCTGATGGGAACGGAAGTTCCTCCACGAAAGGAATTTATTTACCGGCATGCAAGAGAAGCGGAACTGGATGTATAAGCATGGTTTAGTCCGGCCGCCAGTCGGAAAAGCAGAGATGCGCTCGAAGCGCACAAAGGGGTATACGAATGGAAGACAGCAGAATTATTAAAACCGAATATTCCGAAGTCATGCAGAAATCTTTTATTGATTATGCGATGAGCGTTATCATAGCCAGAGCGCTTCCCGATGTACGGGACGGATTGAAGCCCGTACAGAGACGGACGCTTTATGACATGTATGAGCTCGGTATACGCTATGACAGACCGTACCGTAAGTCTGCGCGTATCGTCGGCGATACAATGGGTAAATATCATCCGCATGGAGACAGTTCCATCTATGATGCGCTTGTGGTCATGACACAGGATTTCAAAAAGGGACTGCCTTTAATTGACGGACACGGCAATTTCGGCAACATCGAAGGCGACGGCGCGGCGGCAATGCGTTATACGGAAGCGAGACTGGAACGGATTACCCAGGAGGCATTTTTAGCCGATTTGGATAAAGACGTTGTCGATTTCCTGCCGAATTTCGATGAGACAGAGAAAGAACCGGGCGTTCTTCCGGTCAAAATTCCCAATCTGCTCATCAATGGTTCGGAAGGAATTGCGGTCGGCATGGCGACCAATATTCCGCCGCATAATCTGGCGGAAGTCATTAACGCGATGAAAGCCTGTATGTCAGATGAAAACATCACGACAAGAGAACTGATGCGTTATGTCAAAGGACCGGATTTTCCGACGGGCGGCATCGTCATTAATCAGGATGAACTGCTGCATATCTATGAGACCGGAACCGGCAAAATAAGAATCCGCGGTAAAGTAGAAGTGGAAAAGGCCAAAGGAGGTAAAATAAACCTTGTCATCACCGAAATCCCCTATACGATGATTGGCTCTTACATCGGTAAATTTCTGATGGATGTAGCATCGCTTGCGGAAACGAAAAAAACGCAGGATATCGTGGATATCACAAACCAGTCTTCCAAAGAGGGAATCCGTATTGTAATTGAACTTCGCAAAGACGCGGACGTAGAAAATTTCACCAATCTGCTCTATAAAAAAACCAAGCTGGAAGATACTTTCGGCGTCAATATGCTCGCCATTGCAGACGGCAAGCCGGAAACGATGGGATTAAAGCAGATTCTCAAGGCGAACATCGATTTCCAGTATGAGGTTGCCACACGAAAATATAAAAATCTGCTGGCAAAAGAGCTGGATAAGAAAGAAATACAGGAAGGGCTCATCAAAGCATGCAATGTCATCGACCTGATTATCGAAATCCTTCGCGGTTCCAAAGACCGGAACATGGCCAAAGCCTGCCTGGTAGAAGGAAAAACGGACGGCATTAAGTTCCGCTCCAAAGAGTCCAAAATCATGGCGGCGCAGCTTATGTTTTCCGAAAAGCAGGCCAATGCGATACTGGAGATGCGTCTGTATAAACTGATTGGCCTGGAAATTGAAGCGTTGATAAACGACCACGAAGAAACGATGGCGAACATTTACCGTTATGAAGATATTCTGGCCAGACGGGATTCTATGGCGCAGGTTATCATCAATGAGCTTGACGAGATTAAATCCGCCTATGCAAGACGCCGGCGGACGGAAATTACCAATGCCGAAGAGGCTGTCTATGTCGAGAAAAAAGCAGAAGAGATGGATATCGTTTTCCTGATGGACCGCTTCGGTTATGCAAGAACCATTGATTTACAGACTTATGAACGAAATAAAGAATCCGTGCACGCAGAGAACAAATATGTGTTCCAATGTAAAAATACAGGAAAAATTTGCATTTTTACGAATACGGGACAGCTTCATACCATCAAGGCGGCCGATTTACCGTTTGGAAAGTTTCGGGACAAAGGCACTCCGGTGGACAATGTCAGCAACTATGAATCTGCAAGAGAAAACATCATATATGCGGCAAGCCAGACGGATTTGAACCTGTACCGCGTGATTTTTGCAACAAAACTTGCAATGTTAAAAGTCGTTGACGGCGGCGAGTTTGACGTTACCAAACGAACCGTTGCGGCAACCAAACTGCAGGAAGACGATGAAGTTATCAGCGTTGTAACGCTGAAGGAACAGCATAACATCATTTTACAATCGAAAAACGGATATTTTCTGCGGTTTACGGTTGACGAAATTCCGGAGAAAAAGAAAGGCGCCGTTGGCGTCCGCGGCATGAAGCTCGGGGCAGAAGACAGCCTGGAAGCCGTTCACTATACCCGTCCGACGGACAACAGCGTGATTGAATACAAAGGAAAAGAAATCGAATTAAACAAATTGAAACTGGGAAGCCGGGACAGCAAAGGCGTTAGGGTGCGCACATAAAAAGTTGGTGACGATTACGCCGGGCATGTCCGGATATCAGAGAAAGGCATGGGAAATTCAAATGCGGGTGATTGCGGGAAAAGCAAGGAGTCTGAAACTGAAAACACCGGACGGGCTGGAAACAAGGCCGACCACAGACCGGATAAAGGAAACATTGTTCAATATGTTACAGCCGTATCTGCCGGGCAGTATTTTTATTGATTTGTTCAGCGGAAGCGGCGGAATCGGCATTGAAGCATTGAGCAGAGGCGCGAAACATGCTTATTTTGTGGAAAACAATAAAAACGCTGTCTTGTGTATACAGGAAAACCTGAAATTCACAAGATTGATGGAAGACGCCACGCTTCTGAAGCAGGATGTGCTCAGTGCGGTTTTGGGCATCCATGAAAAGGAAGCGGATGTCATCTTTATTGACCCTCCCTATGAGCAGGGATATGAAAGGCAGACGCTTGCGCTTCTCGCGAACCAGAGTTATGTGACGCAGGATACGCTGATTGTCGTGGAAGCCCTGCGGGAAACGGATTTTTCCTATGTGGAAACACTTGGTTTTACCATAACAAAAGAGAAATGTTACAAGTCGAACAAACACGTTTTTCTGAAAAAAATTTAATTTTTTAAAATTTTTTAAAGACATTTTTTGCGAAGTGATTTATGATATACTTAGATACAAAAAAGTTGATTTATAAAATTTGCTGAACTGGAGAGGCATACTATGAGAGCAGCCATTTATCCGGGAAGTTTTGACCCGGTAACCTTCGGTCATCTTGATGTAATCAAAAGAGCCGCCGAAATTTTTGATGAATTAACGGTAAGCGTGTTGAATAATAAAGTAAAGACTCCATTGTTTTCTGTGGAAGAACGTGTTAAGATATTGGAAGAGGCGACAAAGAATATTCCGAATGTAAAAGTAGATTCTTTCAGCGGCCTTTTAATTGATTATGCGAAGCGTAAAGGCGTTCATGTAGCGATTCGGGGGCTGCGCGCAATTACGGATTTTGAATACGAATTGCAGATAGCGCAGACGAATCGAAAACTTTCGGGCGGGGAACTGGATACGATGTTCCTGACAACGAGTCTGGAATATGCCTATTTAAGTTCGTCGAGCATCAAGGAAATTGCCAGCTTTAACGGCGATATTTCCCAATGCGTTCCGGAATTTGTCGGGAAACTGGTCTATGAAAAATATGGTTATAGCAGATAGGAGTAAAGATGAGCAGCAGAATCGAACAGTTAATCGATGAAATCGAAGATTATATTGATGGGTGCAAATATCAGCCCCTTTCCAAGACAAATATCATTGTAAATAAAGAAGAGATTGACGAGCTATTGCGTGAACTCCGCATGAAAACGCCGGATGAAATCAAACGTTATCAGAAAATTATTTCCAATAAGGAAGCGATTTTAAACGATGCGCGCAATAAAGCGGAAGCCTTGATTAATGATGCGACGGTACATACCAATGAGCTGATTAACGAACATGAAATCATGCAGCAGGCTTATGCGCAGGCGAACGAAGTCGTTACGCTGGCATCGCATCAGGCCCAGGAAATATTGGATAACGCCACGATAGAAGCCAATGGCGTCCGGGCTGCGGCTGTTCAATACCTGGACGATATGCTGGCAAGCCTTGAAAATCTGATGACGACGACTTTAAATACCACGACTGCGCATTATGAAAGTTTCTTCAATACGATTAACAGTTATAATGAAGTCGTGAAAGCGAACAGGGCGGAACTGATGCCGCAGAGCGTTGAAAAACTGCTGAAAGAAGCGGATTATGACGATAGAGCCGAAGAGTCTATTAATCTGGATTTGGTACAGTGAAAGAAAGCGTATGGTTAATGATATGATTCAAAAGTTCACAATAAGCTGGTTTCAAAGGGAAGCCGGCTTATTCTTTTTCACAATGGGAATGATTGCCATTCTGGTACTGGCCGGAGGCGTTTTTTCCGGGGAAGGGATTCTGACTGTTTATGCAGGCGAACAAACTTCCGCCATTACCGCGGCGGAAAATGCTGAAACAGAAGATGGGGACGCGGATATGAGTGACACAGCGGCTGAAGAGGACGAAAATATCGTCGTTGTCATAGACCCGGGACATGGTGGGGAAAATCTTGGGGCGGAATACGAAGAATACACCGAAAAGGAGATGACGCTCATCGTTGCCAAAGCGATGAAGGCGGAACTGGAACAATACAAGGGCATTACCGTTTACCTGACAAGAACCGGAGACGAAGACCTGACATTGGAAGAAAGATGTGATTATGCCGCAAGCGTCAATGCGGATTTTTTGTTCTGCCTGCATTTTAATATGTCCGAATATCATACGCTGTTCGGCGCGGAAACATGGATTTCCGCATTTGGCGAACAATACAGCAAAGGATATGCTTTTGCGGACATTGAAATCGGTCTGCTGCAGGAAATGGGGCTATACTCCCGCGGCATCAAAACAAGGCTGAATGACGAAGGAGAAGATTATTACGGCATTATCCGTCATTCCACAGAACAGAATATACCCTGTGTCCTGATAGAGCACTGTCATCTCGACCAGAAAAACGACCAGCCCTTTTACGACCGGCAGGACAAGCTGGAAGCCTTTGGAAGGCTCGATGCGGAAGCAGTCGCCAAATATTACGGACTGCGTTCCGAAAGCCTCGGCAAAGACTTCAGCGATTATCAGAATCTTTCCGTTCCGATACCGTCACAGACAATGAAACCGGATTCCACGGAGCCAGATGTCTGTATGATTGAACTTGTAAACCAGAATATGGAGAACGGTGAAATAACCATCAGCGTTTCGGCGGCGGACTATGACAGCGGCATGCTGTATTATACTTACAGTTATAACGGCGGAATGACTTTTTCGGAATTGCAAAGATGGCCGGATAAAACCAGAGATACCTTTGAGTTTACGCTGACCGTCCCTTCCGGCATGGTTCCGCAAATCATCGTCAACGCGTATAACGGTTATGATTTATATACGGCAAGCAATACGCTGAGCCTTCCTTCGATGAATTATGAGACGGAACTGGCCGGTGAAGCGGACGAAATTGCGGAAGAAACCGAGGATGCCGTAGAGAGCGCTTCCGACAGCGTTCTCGCGGGAAAGGCGGACAATGCCCGAAAAACGGAAAAAGAAAAGAATCCGTTGACGATGGGATATTTCCTGCAAGTGTGTCTGTTCTGCGCGCTGCTCGTTTTCGCAATGGCCTTTTCCATGACTCTGATTCTCAGAAGCCATAAGAGAAGACGAAGAAGAAGGCGTAAATAAGCCCGGTAAGGGCCGTCTGAATACATTTGTGCAGGAAATACTGCAAAATGGATAAATTTGTACCTTTTATCATACTGTAGGTCTGCGCCATGCAGGAAAGGCCGCCAAAAGGAAGTATTGTCAATACCATATAGAAATGACTTTTTCCGGCCCGGCTGATGCCGCTCGTAATCTCGAGCAGGCAGTTGCAGAGGGAAAGAAAACTGTCCGGCAGAGAAGAAAAAGGCAGTAACATAATATTCAGTAAATTGAAAAAAATCATATATCCGCCTAGTTTTCCGATGCCTGCCAGACCGGATACAACCGCATCATCGACGGCGGCTAAAAGAGAAGGTTTCTGCGGCATACAGGCCGCCCGGAACGAATGCTGCGATGCGGAGGCGGTCCGGAAAGAATGTGTTGATACAGGCGCATAAGCCGTTGTAAAAGGCCATCCGAGCGTGTAGAAACGCATTTTCTGCTGTGTTTCCGGCCATCCAAACAGATGAAGGAACGCCCCATAAACAAGCGGCACGCCATACATTATCAGAAAAGGCATAGAACCGGACAGGGAAAGCGTGCTCATCACGAAGCTGAGAAAATAAATCGGACCGATGTTATTGCAGAAGGAAAGCAAATAAGCGCCTTCCTTTTCCGAAAGTTTGCCGGCCTGACAAAGTTCGCCGATGACTCTTGCGCCCATCGGAAAACCGCAGAGCATTCCCATCAGTATTACATAGGAACCGTTTAACGAGGTTCCCCATATTTTATGAAAAAGCGGATGGAAAAAACGGGCAAAACCTTCCGTCAGATTCATCCGCACCATGATACCGGAAAGAATCATGAAGGGGAGCAATGTCGGAATCATTTTCCGAAACCATAAAATCAGGCCGGTATAAGCATATTCAAGCGACCTTGCCGGATAACGCAGAAGCAGAAAGGTCAGATAAAGCGCTAACAGCGTAAAGAGCAGTTGAAAAAAAGAATCTTTTATTTTCCGTAACATAATCGGCCTTTTGTTGCTGCTTTTTTTCATTATATGTGTTTGAAACCGAAGAAATGATTGTTCACACCGTGAGAAACGAATGCCGGAGGAATGAGCGGGAATGCGCCTGGATAAATTTTTATGCGATTTACAGTACGGAACAAGAAGCGGTATCAGGAAGGACATTAAAAACGGACTTGTTTCCGTCAACGGAACCGTCACCCGGAAAAATGACTTACAGATAGATGAAAACCGGGATGAAATCAAATATTGCGGTAAACGCTGCATTTACCGGAAGTATGTTTATTATATGCTGCACAAGCCGGCCGGAACCGTTTCGGCAACGGAAGACAGACGGGAAAAAACCGTTGTTTCCCTGCTGAAAGATGCGGGCCGTAACGACCTGTTCCCGGTCGGACGGCTGGATAAAGATACGGAAGGTCTTTTGCTGATGACGAACGACGGACCCCTTGCGCATGAACTGCTTGCGCCCGGAAAGCATGTGGAAAAGGTCTATGAATGCACGCTTGCCGCTTCCATAACCGAAGAACAGCGGCAGACGCTTGCACAGGGCGTTGATATCGGTGAAAAACGGCTGACGCTTCCTGCGAAAGTCAGCGTACTTGAAGAGAAAAAAATAGCGCTTGCCATTACGGAAGGAAAATATCATCAGGTGAAACGAATGGTAAAAGCGGTTGGCAACGAAGTGCTGTATTTAAAAAGAATCCGTATGGGGGCATTATTTCTGGACGCAAAGCTGAAACCGGGAGAATACCGGGAATTAACGGAGGAGGAAATTACGATGCTGCGAACGCATACGCGGACTGTTCCGACATTGGATGATGTGGATGCGGTCATTTTTGACCTGGATGGGTCACTGGTCGATTCGATGTGGGTATGGCAGACGATTGATATAGAATATCTGAACAGATTCGGTATTAAGCCGCCGCCGGATTTGCATCATTTGATTGGCGGACGCAGTTTTCATGAAACGGC
This sequence comes from uncultured Lachnospiraceae bacterium, assembly GCA_910578475.1. Classification (GTDB taxonomy): domain Bacteria; phylum Bacillota; class Clostridia; order Lachnospirales; family Lachnospiraceae; genus UBA3282. The sequence continues at coordinate 131,394 of CAJTRK010000002.1, forward strand.
GGTCTATTTCAAGGAATTATTTCAGATTCCGGATGAACCGGAACAAATCAAGGCCGACTGGAACCGGATGGCCTGGGATAAATACAGCAGAGAGGTTCCCTTAAAAAAAGGGGCCGGAGCGTTTATTACATTTTGCCGGGAAAACCGTTTAAAACTCGGCATCGCCACCAGCAATTCCAGGGAGCTTGTGGAGAATGTCATCGCCGCACACGGACTGAACGGCTCTTTTGACTGTATCATGACAAGCCGCGAAATTACCAAAGGAAAACCCGCGCCGGATATTTATCTGGCCGCCGCAGACGCGCTCGGCGTTGTGCCGGAACGCTGTCTTGTGTTCGAAGATATCATTCCGGGCATTCAGGCCGGAAAGGCCGCAGGAATGAAAGTATGCGCCGTTTTTGACGATGCCTCCGTATCTCAGGACGCGGAGAAAAGAGAACTGGCAGACTATTATATTCATGATTTTCAGGAATTGCTGTAAAGAAAGGGACAGGAATCAGAAGGATGGGATTTTTACCGATATCCGACGCGGATATGAAGCGGGCCGGAATCGAACAGCTTGATTTTGTATATGTTATTGGGGATGCTTATGTGGACCATCCGTCTTTCGGGCATGCGATTATCAGCAGACTGTTGGAAGCGCACGGTTATCGGGTCGGTATTATTTCACAGCCGGACTGGAAAGACGATGCAGGCATTACCGTACTTGGCAGGCCGAGACTCGGTTTTCTGATATCCGCCGGCAATATGGATTCGATGGTCAATCACTATTTTGTCTCCGGAAAACATCGGCCGAACGATGCCTATACGCCGGGCGGAGAAGCTTTTAAACGCCCCGATTACGCGACAATCGTTTACGGGAATCTGATTCGCAGGGTGTACAAAGACATACCCGTTATTATCGGCGGCATTGAGGCCAGCCTTCGCAGACTGGCGCATTACGATTATTGGGCCGACAAACTGAAACATTCCGTTTTGCTGGATTCCCAGGCGGATATTCTTTCCTATGGAATGGGAGAAAAATCCATCCTTGAAATAGCGGATGCGCTGGCCGCCGGAATTGCGGTGAAAGATATCACTTTTGTAAAAGGAACGGTCTACAAGACAAGAGATATTTCCGGCATTTACGACGGCATCATGCTTCCTTCTTTCGAATCCTTGCAGGCAAAGCCGAAAAATTATGCGGACAGTTTTGCCGTTCAGTACCAAAACACCGACCCTTTTACCGGAAAAACGCTGATTGAAGAATATCCGCACCGGGTCTATGTGGTACAGAATCCGCCGCAGGAACCGTTGACAACGGCGGAAATGGATGCGGTCTATGAATTGCCCTACATGCGGACATACCATCCGTCCTATGAGGAAAAAGGCGGTGTTCCCGCCATTTCGGAAGTCCGTTTTTCGCTGACCAGCTGCAGAGGCTGTTTTGGCGGATGCAGTTTTTGCGCACTGACCTTTCATCAAGGCAGAATCATACAGACAAGAAGCCATGAATCGCTGCTGAAAGAAGCGGAGCTGTTTTTGAAGGAACCGGATTTTAAAGGCTACATCCATGATGTGGGCGGTCCCACAGCCAATTTCCGAAAGCCGGCCTGTGAAAAACAGCTTACAAAAGGCGTCTGCCAGAACAGACAATGCCTTTTTCCAAAACCATGCCCCAATTTGCAGGCGGACCATTCCGATTATCTGACGCTGTTACGAAAACTCCGTGCGCTGCCCGGTGTTAAAAAAGTTTTTATCCGCTCGGGAATCCGATTCGATTATCTGTTGGCGGACAAAAGCGATGCTTTTTTCAGGGAGTTGGTGGAACATCATGTCAGCGGACAGCTGAAAGTTGCGCCGGAACACATTTCCGATGCGGTACTGTCCAAAATGGGAAAACCGGAAAAAACAGTTTACGAGCAATTTGTGAAAAAGTATGGTAAAATAAATGAAAGGCTTGGCAAAAAACAGTTCCTGGTTCCCTATCTGATGTCGTCCCATCCGGGTTCGACGCTGAAAGAAGCCGTGGAACTGGCCGAATATCTCCGGGAACTGGGGTATATGCCGGAACAGGTGCAGGATTTTTATCCGACGCCTTCCACCATATCCACAATCATGTATTATACGGGTATCGACCCGCGAAACGGAGAAACAGTCTATGTCTGTAAAAATCCGCATGAAAAACTGTTGCAGCGCGCGCTCATCCAGTATCGAAACCCTTCCAATTATGAACTGGTGCGTGAAGCGCTCATCAAAGCGGGCAGAGAAGATTTAATCGGTTTTTCCGACAAATGCCTGATACGGCCGCAGAAAAGAAACCGCCAGAATGAATCCGGCTCCGGACGGACGGGAGCGGACAACCTGAAGTACAACGGAAAAGAACGCCGGCATCATGGGGCCGCCGAAAAAACGAAACGAAAAACAATCCGCAATGTACATAAACGAAAAAAATAGCGGGAAACCATTAGAAAAAGTCTGAAATAATCAGACAGGGCGTGCGATAAACTGACAGGAAAGGGGTGTATGTATGAATATTGCAATTATTACGGGAGCTTCCTCCGGTATGGGAAAAGAATTTGCGAAACAGCTGGCGGGAAGTCTGTCCAAAACGGATGAAATCTGGCTGCTTGCAAGAAGAAGAGAACCGCTTGAGAAACTGGCTCTGGAATTGACCAGAGAAGTAAAAGAAGCGGCGGAAGAGGCGGAAACACACCACGAAAAACGAATCAAGGTCAGAACCATTTCCATCGATATTACGGATGAGAAGAAACTGTCCAGATTTGCGGAAGTACTGATGATACGAAACGCCGGCATATCGGTTCTTGTAAACTGCGCAGGCACAGGAATATACGGGGAGTTCGAGAAACAGAGCCGGGATGAAATAACGGAAACCGTTCGTCTGAATGTGCTCGCCCTGACACAGATGACCAAATTCTGTCTTCCCTATATGAAAAAAGGAAGTAAAATTATACAGGTTGCTTCCGGTTCCGCTTTTTTGCCGCAGAAAGATTTTACTGTCTATGCGGCTTCAAAGGCATATGTCTATTCCTTTGGCCGGGCGCTCGGAAAAGAGTTGAAAAAACAGGGTATCTCGGTAACGGTAGTCTGTCCGGGGCCTGTGGAAACGCCGTTTTTAAGTCATGCCTATGGAAGATACGGCGAAATGAGCTTTTTCAAGAAAATGGCAACGGCAAAACCGGACAGGGTAGTCCGAAAAGCGTTAAAAGACTGTAAGCGGGGAAAAGAGGTTTCGCTTTACGGATTATCAATGAATATACTGTATGGACTGACGAGAGGACTGATTCGATGAAAAGGAAAGTGCGAAAGGGCTGTTACGGTTATCTTGCATATCAGAAAAAAACATCGTTGATACGAACGATTCTGTTTTTTGCACTGTCGCTGGCAATTTATATTATGGGTATCCTCTCCACCGGCAGTAACAGGAATCTGCTGACCATCGTTGCGGTGCTCGGCTGTCTTCCGGCCTGCAAAAGCGCGGTCAGTACCATTATGTTCTTTCGGGCTTCCGGATGCAGCGAGACGGCAAAGAAAAAAATAGCGGCTTACGACGATATCCTGACCGGTTTTTATGATATGTACTTTACGTCCTACAAAAAAAATTTCCCAATCAGCCACATGGTTCTGAAAGGGAATGTCGTCTGCGCCTTTACGGAAAGCGAAAAATGCGATTGTAACGCCGGAGAAAAGCATTTGGAACACATGCTCGCACAGGGCGGCTATAAACATTTGACAATCAAAATTTTCAACAATCTCGACAAATATATAGACCGACTTGGTCAATTATTGAAATTGGATGCGGAAGAACAACGGAATCGACAGGAAATCATCCAAACATTCCATTCCATTTCGCTTTAGCGAAATGTTTTTTGCTTTAGCGAAATGTTTTTTGCTTTGGCGAAATGTTTTAATGCCGCTTCCGCGGCGGAATAAGAGGAAAAATGTATCAGAAAATCATTACGGAACGGGACGCCGGACAGCGGTTTGACAAATATCTGCATAAACTGCTTCCGGAGGCGGGCAGTAGCTTTTTGTACAAAATGCTGCGAAAAAAAAATATCATGTTAAATGAAAAAAAAGCCGACGGCAGCGAAAAAATTTCCTGCGGCGATGTGGTGGCCATTTATTTTTCGGAAGAAACGCTGCAAAAATTTATGGGAAACGGAAAAGACGCCGGCCAGAACACGCCGGCCAAGGATTTTCCGATGTCGTCCGAAACAGCGCTTTGCGGCATTAGCGTTCTATACGAGAATGAACATATATTGCTTGCCGATAAACCGGCAGGTGTGCTGACGCAGAAAGCGGCCAAAGAGGATGTTTCCCTGAATGAATGGCTGACAGCGTATCTGCTGAAAACAGGCCAGATAACGCAGGAAGAGCTTCGTACGTTCCGACCGTCCGCCTGCAACAGGCTGGACCGGAATACGAGCGGCATCGTCCTTTGTTCCAAATCCGTTTCCGGGGCACAGATGCTTTCCGAGGAATTAAAGTCGAGAGGTTTACATAAGTTTTACAGACTCTATGTCAAGGGCATTCTGACCGGGGAACAGACAATTGAAGGGTTTCTTCGAAAAGATGAACGCAGCAATACAGTGCAGATTTCTGACGGTAAAAAGGACGACGCTTCCTATATCCGAACGAGATATCTGCCAATCCGCCAGGAGCGGGACAAAACGTTGCTGGAGGTGGAACTGATTACCGGTAAAACCCATCAAATCCGGGCGCATCTTGCGAGCATCGGTCATCCGCTGTTAGGCGATTATAAATACGGAGACCGGCGCTTTAATGAACAGTACCGCAGAACGTATCAGGTGGAACACCAGCTCCTTCACGCGTACAAAATCGTTTTTCCGCCGCTTTGTACGCCTTTTGAAGATATCAGCGAACGGACTTTTTATGCGCCGGTTCCGAAAATATTTGACAGCGTCAGAACGTAAAGATTTGCACCGCAGACGGATAGAAAGGCATGGATGATACCGGTATGGCAACTTGGAATTCCAGAGGGCTGCGCGGTTCCACTTTGGAAGATTTGATAAACCGCACCAATGAAAAATATTTGGAGAACGGACTTGCGCTCATTCAGAAGATTCCGACTCCAATCACGCCGATTACTATCGATAAGCAGAGCAGACACATCACGCTCGCTTATTTTGAGCAGAAAAGTACCGTCGATTATATCGGCGCCGTACAAGGCATTCCGGTATGTTTTGACGCCAAAGAATGTGCCGTGGATACGTTTGCACTCCAGAATATTCACGAACATCAGGTGACTTTTATGGAACAGTTCGAGCAGCAGAAAGGTATCGCCTTTTTCCTGATTTACTATACGCATCGGGATATTTTTTATTATCTTCCCTATGAAATGCTGCGCTTCTTCTGGGACAGGGCGAAAGAAGGCGGACGAAAGAGTTTTCGCTATGAAGAGCTGAACCCGGACTATGTTCTGCCAAAGAAACATGGCATTTTAGTGCCATATCTGGATATGCTGCAAAAGGATTTGGAAGACAGACCGGATTAAAAGCGCATTCCAGCGTTACAGACTGATTAGAAAGGCATGGTGATTGCTATGAAAAAAGACAAAAACAACAGACAAGAACAGCAAACCGTAAGCAAAAACAACAGTCGGCATATAATAAGGTTCACAGCCCTGTTTCTGGCTGCTTTTACCGTTTGGTCCAATACCGCGGTAATATGCCGGGCGGAAGAAACGAAAGCCGACGGGCCTGTTATCGTAATCGACGCGGGACATCAGGCAAAAGGGAACAGCGAGAAAGAACCGGTCGGTCCAGGCGCCAGTGAGATGAAAGCGAAGGTTGCCGGCGGTACAAGCGGATGCGTCAGCGGTCTGCACGAATATGAACTCACCCTTGCGGTCGCGTTAGAATTACAGCAGGAGCTGGAAGAACGCGGCTATACGGTATTAATGATTCGCACAGAAAATGATGTGAATTTAAGCAATGCGGAACGGGCCATTATTGCAAATGAGGCGGAAGCGGAAGCCTTTATCAGAATTCATGCAGACGGCTCCGAAAACGCCTCCGCCAAAGGGGCAATGACCATCTGCCAGACAAAGGATAATCCCTATAATGCGGCGTTATATCCGGAAAGCCGGGCGCTGTCCGATGCGGTGCTGGAAGGTCTTGTGGAGGAGACCGGCTGTAAAAAGAGGAAAGTCTGGGAGACCGATACGATGAGCGGCATCAACTGGTGTCAGGTTCCCGTTACCATTGTTGAAATGGGCTTTATGACAAATCCGGAAGAAGATGCACTGATGGCAACGGAAGAATATCAACAGAAAATCGCCGTTGGAATCGCTGACGGCATCGACTCTTATTTTGCGGAAGAACAGAATTGACAAGGATATTGTTTTCCTGTATACTACATTTGTTTACCGTTTTGTTTCGGTAGTGAATTAGCGCTTTAAATCATTAAAGTAAGAAAATGACAATACCGCATAAAATCTTGCTGTATTATCATATGACGGAAAGGATATGGAACGGAAATGAACAGAAAACTGGTACATACACCGGAGGGTGTCAGAGACATTTACGGTGACGAAGAAGAGAAAAAACTGAGAGTGGAAAGGCTTTTGTCGGAAAAGATACACGCTTATGGATGTCGTGATATCCAGACGCCCACTTTTGAGTTTTTTGATGTATTTTCCAAAGAAGTGGGAACTACTCCCTCAAAGGAATTGTATAAGTTTTTTGACAAAGAGGGAAACACGCTTGTGCTCCGTCCGGATTTTACGCCGTCCATCGCCCGCTGCGCCGCCAAATATTTTATGGATGAGAAAGTGCCGCTGAGGCTCTGTTATCAGGGGAATACGTTTACCAACACGTCCAATCTGCAGGGAAAGTTAAAAGAAGTCACGCAAATGGGCGTTGAACTGATAGGGGACGATTCCGTATATGCAGATGCGGAAATGCTGGCCATGATGATTGAAGCGCTTTATCATGCGGGACTGACCGATTTTCAGGTGAGCGTCGGAAATCTGGAATATTTCAAGGGTATCTGTGCGGAAGCCGGTCTGGATGAAGAAACGGAACTTACGCTCAGGGAACTGATTTCCGGTAAAAATTATTTCGGCGCGGAGGAATTACTGGAAAACAGAAACGTCAAAGAGAAAGACAAGAAAGTATTATTAAAAACAAGCGACCTGTTCGGCTCAACGGAAGCGTTGGCGGAAGCGAGAAAGGCGGTTAATAATGACCGTTCCCTGAAAGCGATTGAACGGCTGGAGCAGGTGTATAGAGTGCTTTGCGATTACGGCGTGGAAAAATATGTTTCTTTTGACCTGACCATGCTGAGTAAGTATAATTATTATACGGGCATTATTTTCAAGGGTTATACCTATGGGGTGGGCGATACCATTGTCAAGGGAGGCAGATATGATAATCTGCTCGGCCGTTTCGGAAAAGAAGCGCCTGCCATAGGCTTTATGATAGCGGTAGACGACCTGCTTCTTGCGATGGAACGACAGAACGTTCTGACCGCCCATCATGCCAAAAGGGTACAGCTTTATTATCAGGAGAAAAATTTCAGGGAACGGCTGAAAGAAGCGCGGATGCTTAGAGCCGAAGGAAAAGCCGTGGAATTACTGCCGGAAAAAAAGCAGAAAGAAAAGGAGCCGGAGAAACATGAGTGAAGAAAGATATCTGACCTTTGCGCTTGCAAAGGGAAGGCTGGCCAATAAAACAATGGAGCTTCTGGAAGAAATCGGCATCACCTGTGAAGAAATGAAAGATAAAAGCTCCAGGAAACTGATTTTTGTCAATGAAGAGCGCAAACTGAAATTTTTCCTTGCCAAAGGCCCGGATGTTCCGACTTATGTGGAATACGGCGCGGCGGATATCGGCGTCGTCGGCAAAGACACGATTATGGAAGAAAACCGGCATGTCTATGAGGTGCTGGACCTGGGATATGGAAAATGCCGCATGTGTATCTGCGGACCGGAAAGCGCGGGAGAACTTTTAAAACATCATGAGATGATTCGTGTGGCGAGCAAATACCCCAATATCGCCAAAGACTATTTTTATAACAAAAAACATCAGACGGTGGATATTATTAAGTTGAACGGTTCCGTAGAACTCGGGCCGATTGTAGGGCTTTCCGATGTCATCGTTGATATCGTGGAGACCGGTTCCACGCTGAAAGAAAACGGTCTGGGGGTTTTGGAGGAAATCTGTCCTTTATCCGCGCGCATGATTGTCAATCAGGTGAGCATGCAGATGGAGCCGGAACGAATCAAAAAGCTGATTACGGATTTGAAAAACCATCTGTGAAAATGGAACAGAAAACCGCATCCATTATGATAAAACTGAATTACAGCGTAACATAGAAAGGCAGGAATTTACATTGAAAACGATACAATTAACGGCGCAGACACAAAAGGACCTGTTGACGAGTCTTTTGAAAAGAAGTCCCGGCAATTATACAAAATATGAATTTACCGTGGCGGAAATCATTGATAAAGTCAAGGAAGAAGGTGATTCCGCGCTCTTTTCCTATACAAAAAAATTTGATAAATGGGAGATGAATGCAGATAATATCAGAGTGACAGAAGCGGAAATAGAGGAAGCCTTTGCGGATGCCGAGGAAGAATTTATCGAAGTAATGAAACGCGCCGCCGCCAATATTACCGATTTTCATAAAAAACAGCTCCGTAACAGCTGGATTGATACGAAGCCGGACGGCTCCATTCTCGGTCAGCGAATTATTCCGGTCGGCATCTCCGGCGTATATGTGCCCGGCGGAAAGGCAGCCTATCCGAGCAGTCTGTTAATGAATGTGCTTCCGGCCAAAGTTGCCGGCGTTAAAAGAATCATTTTAACCACCCCGGCCGGCGCGGACGGCAAAGTAAATCCGGGAACGCTTGTAGCCGCCAGAATCGCAGGCGTGGACGAAATCTATAAAGTCGGAGGCGCACAGGCAATTGCGGCAATGGCGTTCGGGACGCAGAGCATTCCGAAAGTCGATAAAATTACCGGGCCTGGCAATATTTTTGTGGCGCTTGCCAAAAAAGCCTGCTTCGGTTACGTCAGCATCGATTCCATCGCAGGACCGAGCGAAATCCTAGTAATTGCGGACGAAACGGCAAATCCGCGCTATGTAGCTGCCGATTTGCTTTCACAGGCGGAACACGATGAACTGGCAAGCGCGATTTTAATTACAACGAGCAAAAAACTCGCGGAAGAAGTTACCATACAGATAGACGGCTTTTTGAAAGAGCTGTCGAGAGCTGATATTATCCGGAAATCACTGGATAACTACGGCTATATTCTGTTGGCGGATTCCCTGGAAGACGCCGTAGCCGCCGCCAACGAAATCGCATCGGAACATTTGGAAATTCTGACCAAAGACCCTTATTATGTCATGACCAAAATTCAGAATGCCGGCGCGATTTTCCTGGGAGAATACTCTTCGGAACCGCTTGGCGATTATTACGCGGGGCCGAATCATACTTTGCCGACCAACGGAACGGCAAAGTTCTTCTCTCCGCTGAACGTTGACGATTTCATGAAAAAAACGAGTATCATTTCCTATTCCAGAGAGGCCCTTGAGCGGGCTCATAAAGACATTGAGATGTTTGCCGAAAAAGAAGGCCTGACGGCGCACGCAAATTCCGTCAGGGTAAGGTTTCAGGAAAGCAGACAGACAGGAGGCCGGAATGAATAGAACCGCGGAAATCAAAAGAAAGACAAAAGAAACGGATATTGCGCTCACCTTTGCAATCGACGGAACCGGAAAAGGCGAGATTGCATCGGGCATCGGTTTCTTCGACCATATGCTGGAAGGCTTTGCCAGACATGGATTTTTTGACTTGACTTTATCAGTCAATGGGGATTTGCATGTGGACGGCCACCATACCGTGGAAGATACGGGCATCGTGCTCGGGCAGGCGATTAAAGAAGCCGTCGGCGATAAAACCGGCATTCGGCGATACGGTTTTTTTATACTGCCGATGGACGATGCTCTCTGTCTGTGCGCCGTAGATTTATGCGGAAGGCCATATCTTGATTTTGCCTGCGAATGGAAAGCGGAACGCGTGGGTACGCTCGATACGGAGCTGATAAAGGAATTTTTTCAGGCAGTTTCATACAGCGCGGGCATGAACATCCATATCCGGATGCTTGCCGGAGAAAACACGCACCATATGACGGAAGCGATGTTCAAAGCGTTCGGGAAAGCGTTGGACATGGCAACCGGCATGGACGAAAGGATTACGGATGTTTTAAGTACAAAGGGAAGTCTGGCCTGAAAGGCCGGTATATGATTTACCATTGACAATTTGAGAGAAATGGAGAATTAGAATGTACAAGAAGCTGATACCATGTATTTATCTATATAAAGGGAATGCCGTCAAAGGATTTTCGGACAGCACCATTCTGAATACGAATCCGGCCGCACTCGGTAAGTTTTACGGAGATAACAGCGCGGATGAATTAATCGTATACGATTTGTCGGAGGGCGACGCGGAGCATGAAGAAGCGCTTGATATCATCAAAAGCATCTGCGCGGAAACGGAAATCCCGGTCATCGGCGCCGGTAACGTACACCGGATGGAAGATATCAAGAAATTACTTTATGCAGGCTGCAAAAAAGCGGCATTGAATTATTCCAAAGAAGAAAATATTGAAATCACGGAGGAGGTCTCCCTGAAATTCGGCAAAGACAAGATTGTTGCGTGTATTTCCGACATCCGGGAAATAACTGACAATACCGCCTTATTGGAAGATTATGTAGAAGAACTGATTCTCGTGAAAGAACGCTGCATTAAGGAAGCGATAGCAGTTTCCCCTCTGCCGATGATAGTTTCCGTGCCGGAAGTATCGCTCGATAAAATTCTGGAGCTGCTTTCCAAAGACAATATTTGCGGCATCTCCGGCTATGCGATTAATGAAAATGCCAAAGAACTGCCCGCAGTCAAAACACTGTGTCAGACGAACGGCATTTCTGTCAATACTTATTGCGCCAAAATCACATGGGATGAATTTAAATTGAATGCCGACGGGCATATTCCCGTCGTCGTACAGGACTATAAGACCGACGAAGTGTTAATGGTCGCATATATGAACGAAGAAGCTTATAACAAAACGCTGGAAACGGGCAAGATGACCTATTACAGCAGGAGCCGGGACGAATTATGGGTCAAGGGGGACACAAGCGGCCACTACCAGTATGTCAAGTCGCTGACGGCTGACTGTGATAAAGACACGATTCTTGCGCAGGTATCTCAGGTCGGAGCCGCATGCCATACGGGCGCACATTCCTGCTTTTTCAATGAAATTATGCGGAAAGAATATGAGGAAAACAATCCCCTTCGTGTATTTGAAAAAGTATTTGCCGTGATACAGGACCGTAAAATTCATCCGAAGGAAGGTTCTTATACCAATTATCTTTTCGACAAAGGAATCGATAAAATCCTGAAAAAACTTGGTGAAGAAGCGACGGAAATCGTGATTGCCGCCAAAAATCCCAATGCAAACGAAATCAAATACGAGATTTCCGACTTTCTCTATCATATGATGGTTCTTATGGCCGAAAAAGGTGTAACATGGGAAGAAATCACGGCGGAACTGGCGAGAAGATGAGAGGGAACCGTTCTTTTTTGATGCTTGTTTTCATAAAATAAATTGAAAAATGAAAATGAAAGAAAGACGGATATGGAAAAGCAGGATAAAAAACAGGTTCCGGTCGAAAGAAAAATGAAGCTTGCACAGTACATACGGGCGGAAAATATGGATAACCGCATGAAAATCAGACAGCGGGAACGAATCCTGTACGGAACGGAAAATCTTCCCCCTGTGTGGGATAAAAACGAGCCTCTGCGGGCAGAAGGGTATATGCCGGGCGGAGAGGGCACGGAAGAACCGGCGCCCGCATCCAATACCTTCCGTTTCCGCATGGCCGCCGCGATTTTGCTGTTCATCGGTTTTCTGCTGTGCGATGCGGGACAGTATCAATTGTTCGGCTACTCCATGAACGATATTTACGGAATGATTTCCGAAGATTATTTTGAGCTCTTTGACGCGGAAAATCCGGAAAAACTGCCGCAGCTGTCGGAATTACTGAAATAATTTCACCAAAATGCGCCGGCGGCCATTTGACTTATTATTTGAAAGGTTGAAAAACATCATGAGAAAACTGGCTTTACCAGATGAAATATTCATGCAGGTGGAAAAACCTGCCCGATACATCGGAAACGAAATCAATGCTGTAATGAAAGATAAAAACAGCGTTGACGTTCGTTTCTGTATGTGTTTTCCGGATATTTATGAAATCGGCATGTCGCATCTTGGCATACAGATTTTGTACAGTATGTTCAATTCCTGGGAAGATGTATGGTGTGAACGGGTATATTCTCCCTGGATTGATTTGGATAAAATCCTGCGGGAAAAGCAAATCCCGCTTTTTGCGCTGGAATCACAGGAACCCGTCAGAAATATGGATTTTCTCGGTATTACACTCCAATATGAGATGTGTTATACCAATATTTTACAGATACTGGATTTATCACAGATTCCCCTTTTCGCGGCGGACAGAGGCGAAAACGAGCCAATCGTAATCGGCGGCGGTCCGTGCAGTTACAATCCGGAACCCATAGCGGAATTTTTCGATTTGTTCTACATCGGTGAAGGAGAAACGCAATACCGCGCATTAATGGACCTGTATAAAGCAAACAGGAAAGCCGGCGGGAACAGGATGGAATTTCTTAAAATGGCCGCAACGCTTCCGGGTATCTATGTTCCCGGTTTTTATGAGGAAGAATACCGGCCCGACGGCACGATAAAGGGTCGTAAGAAAGTATATGAGAATGCACCCGATACGATTTTGAAAGAAATCGTCATGGACGTTTCGGATACTTATTATCCGTTGAAACCGGTCGTTCCTTTTATCCAGATTACACAGGACAGAGCCGTTTTGGAACTGCAAAGAGGCTGTATCAGAGGATGCCGGTTCTGTCAGGCAGGACAGCTGTACCGGCCGGTCAGGGAAAGGGATGTTGAAGTCCTGAAAAAATATGCGATGGAAATGCTGCAAAATACAGGGTATGACGAAATATCTTTAAGTTCGCTGAGTTCCAGCGACTATTCGGGACTGAACGACTTGTTGGAATTTCTGATTCAGGAATGCAAAAAGAAACATATCAATATTTCCCTGCCTTCCCTCCGAATCGACGCATTTTCGCTGGATATCATGAGCAAAGTGCAGGATGTAAAGAAGAGCAGCCTTACGTTCGCGCCGGAAGCCGGAAGCCAGCGGCTTCGAGATGTTATCAACAAAGGCCTGACAAAGGAAGATATTTTAAACGGCGCGGCCCTCGCATTCGAAGGCGGCTGGACAAGGGTCAAACTGTATTTTATGCTCGGACTCCCGACGGAAACGGAAGAGGACATTCTTGGAATCGGAGAACTGTCCAATGAAATTGCCGCCGTCTTTTTTGATACCGTGCCGAAGGAAAAGCGCATCAACGGCAAAGTACAGATTGTTACAAGCACATCTTTCTTTATTCCGAAACCGTTCACCCCGTTTCAATGGGCGCGGATGTGTACGAAAGAAGAATTTATCGAAAAGGCTTATCAGACCAAAAAAGGCATTATGGCGCAACTGAACCAGAAGAGCATCAAATATAACTGGCATGAAGCCGATGTCAGCGTTCTGGAAGGCGTTCTGGCAAGAGGCGACAGGAAGCTGGCAAAAGTTCTGCTAAAAGCATACGAAATGGGCTGTCTCTTCGATTCCTGGAGCGAATGTTTCCACAATGACGTATGGATGAAAGCTTTTGAGGATTGCGGCATTGAGCCTGATTTCTACACGACGAGAGAGCGGCGTGAGGATGAAATTTTCCCCTGGGATTTTCTGGACTGCGGCGTAACCAAAGAATTTTTGCTTCGGGAATGGAAAAAAGCACGGACGCAGACAGTTTCTCCAAACTGCCGGCAACAGTGCCAGGGATGCGGCGCGAACCGGTTTGGCGGAGGCGTATGTGTTGAAAACAAGAAAGGAACGGAGCGGTAACCGCGATGAAGATAAGAATAAAATTTGCAAAATACGGCGTTATGAAGTTTATCGGCCATCTGGATGTGATGCGCTTTTTTCAGAAAGCAATTCGCAGAGCGGACATCGATATCCGCTTTTCGGAAGGATTCAGTCCTCATCCGGTCATGTCATTTGCTGCGCCCCTCGGCGTCGGTATGGAGAGTCTTGGAGAATATCTGGATATAGAAGTAAATTCCATGACCTCCGCGGAAGAAATGAAAGACGCTCTAAATCGGGAAATGGCGGACGGATTCTCGATTTTGTCGGTTCGTGTGCTTCCCGATGGCTCACAGAACGCAATGGCAAGCGTAGCGGCTGCCAGATATCAGATTTTTTATTCCGACCGACAGGAAAACGGTCCATGCCGCTTTCCGATTGACAGAATCGAAGAAAAACTCGCGGCTTTTTATGCCAGAGAACGGATTCCTATGATAAAAAAGACCAAAAAAGGAGAACGGGAGCTGGATTTGAAGCCGGGCATCTTTGAGCTGCAAATTCAGGAAATTCCGCATCCTTTTATGGAGGAAGAAAAGAAATGTCAGGCAGTTTCCATGCTGGTTGACGCAAGCAGCAGCGGTAACATTAAACCAACGATGGTATTGGAAGCTTTCTGTCAGGATTGCGGAACCTGCCTGACGCCGTATTCTTATCAGGTCATAAGAATCGATACGATGATGCGCCTTTCAAAGGAAGGCGAAAACCCCCGGTTTGTTCCCCTTGATTTTACATCGGATTGCAGATAAATCACGGAGGTTCACATGACTGAAAATGAAAATGGTAAAATACTGATTTTAGAATGCCGGAACAAACTGCTTTCCATACTGTTTCGCAGCAACCGCATCGTGGAAATCCGGGCTGAGCGGAATGCGGAAACGATTGGACGGCTCGGCAATGTCTATGTCGGAAAAGTGCAGAATATTTCCTCCAATATCGGCGCCGCTTTTGTGGAAATCGGAAAAGGAGTAATGGCTTTTTTGCCGCTTACAGAAGCGTCGGAAGCTGTTTTAACGAACCGGAATGCTGACGGCAGATTAAAAATCGGAGACGAACTTCTTGTACAGGTCGTAAGAGAACCGGTAAAGACCAAACAAACCGGCGTGTCCGCCGTATTATCGCTTCCGGGCACTTATGTGGCAATCGAGCATCGACAGACACTTTCCTCCAATCCTCAACATGAGGGCGTGAGGACATCCGCCAAAATGAGTTCCAAATTCCGACATCTCTATAAAAGTCTGGAACCGCTCAGGCAAATTGCCGGGCAGTACGCAATCATCGTCCGTACGAACGCAGACGGACTGGAAGACGTTTCGCCCGTCGTGGAAGAAGCAAAAATGCTTGCGGCACAGATGACGCACCTGTTGGAAATCGGAAACAAACGGGTCTGTTTCAGCTGCCTGTATCAAAGTGAACCGGAATATCTGTCTTTTGTTAAGAATTGTTATCAGTTTGAATACGATGAAATCGTTACCGACCGGAAAGACATTTATGAAACGCTTCTTGCATCCGAATATACGAAATCCTGCCGCGTCCGCCTGTACGAAGATACAATGCTTCCTTTATACAAGCTTTATTCGGTGGAAACCCGAATCAAAGAGCTCCTTTCCAAAAAAGTGTATTTAAAATCCGGCGCCTATCTTATCATTGAACAGACGGAAGCGCTGATTGCCATCGATGTGAATACGGGAAAATATGAAGCCGGAAAAGAAAGAGAAGCAACTTACCTGAAAATCAATCTGGAAGCGGCCCATGCAATTGCGGAGGCCCTCCGTGCAAGAAATCTTTCAGGCATGATTCTCGTGGACTTCATTAATATGAAAAAAAAGGAACATATCAGGCAGTTGACGGAGTCGATGAAGGCTTTTCTTGCAAAGGATTCCGTTCCCGCCTATTTCGTGGACATCACGGGCCTCGGCCTGATGGAAATCACGAGAAAGAAAAAAAGCAGGTCTTTTGCGGAACAAATGGCAGAATCAACAGAAAGGTATGGAGTTTGACATGGAATTATTACGATTACAAAAGGTAAAAGACGGAAAATACTTGAAAAACTATGAACTCACTTATCTGAATAAAAAGGGAAACGAAAAAGTATATGAAATTGTGAGCCGGAACGAGATTCCGAATGTAGAATCCATTGGGAACCGGGTCAGCGGCGTTTCCATTGTTGCCTACTGTGGCGACAGAATGCTGCTTCTGCGGGAATTTCGAATGGGCGTCAATCACGATGTCTACAATCTTTGTGCCGGTATGATAGAAGAGGGCGAGTCCATCGAGGAATGTATTCAGCGGGAGCTGTATGAGGAAACCGGACTGCATGTCAAAAAAATTCTGCAGATATTAAAGCCTTCCTTTGCGGCGGTCGCTTTTTCAGATGTGAAAACACAGATTGCCTTCGTGGAAGTGGAGGGTGAATTTGAAGACCACACGTCCGAGAATGAAAAAATCACAGCCAGATTCTATAAAAAAGAAGAAGTTCTGGAACTTCTGGAAACGGAAGAGTTCAGCTCCAGGGCACAGATTGCGGCTTATTTTTTTGCCGCAGGAAGTAATTACATTAAAAAATGTTGTCCAGATATTGACAAATCATGATAGAAAGGATAAAATATTTGAGTATGCCGCACAGTGGGGTATAAGCAATGCCGAATAACGCTATGAAATCCGGCATCACCGAAACTGGCGAGTAAAATGAACGATTGTTCATGAATAGGAGGTGCCATATGTACGCAATTATTGCAACAGGTGGAAAGCAGTACAAAGTTTCCGAAGGTGACGTTATCCGGGTTGAGAAGCTCGATGCGGAAGTAGGAACTGCTGTTACATTTGACCAGGTGGTAGCAGTCAGCGATAAAGAGCTGAAAGTTGCAGGCGATGTTGCAGGCGCAACTGTATCCGGAACGGTTATGGAACAGGGACGTGCACGCAAAGTTATCGTTTACAAGTATAAAAGAAAATCCGGCTATCACAAGAAAAACGGTCACAGACAAGCATACACTCAGGTAAAAATTGACAAAATCAACGCATAATCATATGCACTGAAGAATGCTTAAAGGTGTGAAATGACAGCTATAACATTTCATAAAACGAAGTCGGGAGAATACAAAGAATTTATTTGCAGCGGACATGCCGGTTTCGACGGTTACGGTAAAGATATCGTATGTGCATCGATTTCCGTTCTCGTGATTAACACAATTAATTCACTGGAAACGATTACGCATGAAAATATCACTGTTCACAGCGACGAAAAACGCGGTCTGATACAATGCGGATTCGAAGGCCCCTTACAGGAAACGTCAAAGGCGCTTGTGGATTCTCTCGTGCTCGGTCTTTCTCATATTGCGGCGCAATACGGGAAAAAATACTGTAAATTGGAATTTAAGGAGGTGTAATACCATGTTAAATATGAACCTTCAATTTTTTGCACATAAGAAAGGTGTCGGCTCTACCAAGAACGGCCGTGATTCCGAAGCGAAAAGATTAGGTGCAAAAAGAGCTGACGGACAATTCGTAAAAGCAGGTAATATTCTGTACAGACAGCGCGGAACCAAGATTCATCCGGGCACGAACGTAGGTATCGGCGGAGATGATACATTATTCGCTCTGATTGACGGCGTTCTCAGATTTGAGAGAAAAGGAAGAGACAAAAAACAAGCTTCCGTATATCCTGTGGAAAGAAACTGATAGAATTGCGAATGAATCGGGCTTCAAACATATATTGTGTTTGGAGCCTTTTTTCCTTATCGGATACAGTATACAAAAAGAAAGGGCCAGAGTATGTTTGCAGATTGCGCAAAAATCTATGTAAAAAGCGGAAAAGGCGGTGACGGACACGTTTCTTTCCGAAGAGAAAAGTATGTGCCGAACGGAGGCCCCGACGGCGGCGACGGCGGCAGCGGCGGCAGCGTCTATTTCGTCGTGGACGAGGGGTTGAATACGCTGACGGATTTCCGTCATATTCGAAAATACTGTGCAGGAAACGGTGCAGAAGGCGGAAAACGCAATTGTGCGGGCAAAAACGGCGAAGACATCGTTATCAAAGTGCCCGAAGGAACCATCATCAAAGAAGCGGAGAGCGGCAAAGTTATCGTCGATATGTCCGGGGAAAATCGAAAGGTACTGTTATTAAAAGGCGGGAGGGGCGGAAGCGGCAATCAGCATTATGCAACAAGCAAAATGCAGGCTCCCAAATATGCACAGCCCGGCCAGCCCGCAATGGAACTGGAGCTTCTTCTGGAATTAAAGGTAATTGCGGACGTCGGGCTGGTCGGCTTTCCAAATGTCGGTAAATCGACCCTTCTATCCAAATCCACCAATGCCAGACCTAAAATTGCCAATTACCATTTTACAACGCTGAATCCCAATCTTGGCGTGGTGGACCTGGAAGATGCCAGAGGTTTTGTCATCGCAGATATTCCCGGTCTGATTGAAGGCGCGTCGGAAGGGGTCGGACTCGGGCACGAATTTTTACGCCATATTGAACGGACGAAAGTCATCGTGCATATTGTCGATGCCGCATCCACAGAAGGGCGGGACCCGATAGAAGATATTTATGCCATCAACCGTGAATTGGAAGCCTATAATCCGGATATTGCAACAAGACCACAGATTATCGCTGCCAATAAAGTCGATATGATATATGGTGAAGATGACCCTGTCGCACGCATTCGCACAGAATTTGAGCCGAAGGGCATTCCGGTCTGTCCCATATCTGCAATCAGCGGAAAAGGAGTACGGGAGCTCTTATATGCGGTACAGAACAAACTGGACGGCCTGAGCAGCGAACCGGTTATCTTTGCCCAGGAATATGTGCCGGAAGAAAACCAGCCCATGCAGAATGAACCGTTTACGGTCGAATATGATGCGGAAAACAACGAATATGTAGTAGAAGGTCCCCGAATCGAAAAAATGCTTTCCTACACGAATCTGGAATCCGAAAAAGGATTCCGTTTCTTCCAGAATTTCCTGAAAGAGCATGGTATTCTGAAAGAACTGGAAGAACTCGGTATTCAGGAAGGCGATACGGTAAGAATGTACGGGCTTTCTTTTGACTATTATAAATAAGAAAGGTAAGGAAATGAAAATGACAAGCAAGCAGAGAGCCTATTTGAAAAGCCTTGCAAACAGCCTTGAACCGATTTTTCAGGTTGGAAAATCCAGTCTGACGCCTGAATTCACGGAAGCAATCAGCGAAGCTTTCAATACAAGAGAACTTTTAAAAATTGCGGTATTAAAGAACTGTATCGACGACCCGAAAGAAATTGCTGCCGTTGTGGCGGAAAGAACGCATTCTCAGGTCGTCCAGGTAATCGGGAAAAAAATTATCCTTTATAAGCCGGATAAGAAAAATCCCAAAATTATGCTGGATAAAATTTAAAGAACGGCTTTGAAAGGGGGATACGGCATTTGAAAAAGATTGGCATCATGGGCGGAACTTTCAATCCGATTCATATGGGACATCTTATCATTGCAGAAAAAGCAAGAGAGCAGGCAGCGCTTGATAAAATTCTTTTTATGCCAAGCGGTATACCCTATATGAAAGACTGCAGACAGGTTCTTCCCGGTGAAATTCGAACGCAGATGACGGAACTCGCGATTCGCAGCAACCCTTTTTTCTCCGTTTCCACGATGGAAGTGGACAGAAAGGGCCGCACCTATACTTACGAAACATTGGAAACGCTCCGCGAACAGAATCCGGATGCGGAATATTATTTTATTCTCGGCGCCGACAGCCTGTGGAAAGTAGAGGCGTGGAAGCATCCCGAACGGATTTTCGCCGCCTGTCGCATTCTGGCGGCGGTACGGGAAGAGAAGTCAACGGAAGACATGGAAAGACAGGCGCGGCATCTGAAAGAAACATATAACGCCGATATCTGGCTGCTCCAGACAGGTCATATGGAAATCTCTTCTTCCGTCATTCGGAATTTGTGCAAAGAAAATAAATCGATTCGTTATCTTGTGCCGGAAGCGGTCTATGAATATATTATCCAAAATAAACTATACAAGAACGATATGAATAACGAGATTGAAAAATCTTAAGTAAATTTCTCACGGTCGAGAGAAAGGCATGGTTATTGATATGAAAACTCTTGAAATAAAAACAACGGATTTGAAGAAACTAAGAAAGGCGATGGAAAAAGAACTGCATGCCAAACGATATGAGCATACGTTAAGCGTTGCCTATACCGCCGCGTCTCTTGCCATGATACATGACGTGGAGCCGAATAAAGCGTTGATTGCCGGTATGCTGCATGACTGTGCCAAATGTCTGTCAAACAAAAAACTGATTTCTATCTGCGAGAAAAACGACCTTCCCATATCGGAAACCGAATTACAGAATCCGGCGGCGCTTCTGCATGCAAAAGTCGGAAGCTTTCTTGCGAAAGAAAAATACGAGATAGAAGATGACGACATTTTAAATGCAATCCGCTATCATACAACAGGACGCCCTGATATGAGCAAACTGGAAAAAATATTATATATTGCGGATTATATCGAACCAGGCAGGAAACATGCCTCCAATCTGCCTCAGATACGCCGTATGGCGTTTCAGGACTTGGACGGAACCCTTTTCAAAATACTGGAAGACACCCTTTCATATCTGAACTCGGTGAGCGGACATCTGGACGAACGCGCATTAAAAACCGGTCCCCTCGACCCAATGACACAGGACACCTATAATTTCTATAAAAAAAGTCTAAAGAAAGGACAGGAAAAATGAATCCAAAAGAAATGACAAAACTTGCGGTAGAAGCAT
The DNA here is from genome assembly GCA_910578475.1 of uncultured Lachnospiraceae bacterium. Taxonomy (GTDB): domain Bacteria; phylum Bacillota; class Clostridia; order Lachnospirales; family Lachnospiraceae; genus UBA3282. Next base: position 152,185 of record CAJTRK010000002.1, read on the forward strand.
TGGAGGATAAAAAAGCGGAAGACATCAAAATTATTGATATCAGCCATATTTCCACCATTGCAGACTATTTTATTATTGCGAGCGGTACAAATAAAAGCCAGATACAGTCAATGACTGACAATGTTGCCGAAAAACTCGGTAAGGCCGGTCATCCCGAAAAACATATAGAAGGATATCAGAATGCAAACTGGATTCTGATGGATTTTCAGGATATCATTGTGCATATTTTTGACAAGGAAAACCTTCTGTTCTACGATTTGGAGCGTATCTGGCGGGATGGTATTCTGATTGACAGAGGAAACTTCTGATTATCTGCGTTTTCAAAAAATAATGGACTCCAACAGGAAGCCTGTCGGGGTCCATTAACTTGAATGCAGTTACGATTGAGACTCTTTTCTTGCTGTTCCGCCCGCATACATATAGAATGTGATAATATACAAACCGGCAATACCGACTACTGCATAGATAATTCTGGAAAGCCATGACATATTACCAAAAATAAAGGCTACCAGGTCGAAACTGAAGAATCCAATCAATCCCCAGTTTATAGCGCCGATAATGGCGACCGTTAAAGCGAGATAATCTAATCCTTTATTGTTCATATTCATTCCCCTTTCCATGACAGAATACATGCCATCAAAAATTGAAAGAAACCAATCTCTGATAAAAAATCCGCGTCAAACCTGCGTCTCATCAGTTTCCATCATTCCTTAGTATTCCTTGCAAAAGGGTATGTATACTGGAAAAATTTTAACGGCAAAGCCGGAAAAAGCCGTAATCAATGATATAAGCGGAAAACACCGAATACTTTTCCCAAAATCTGACAGTCATCCACAATAATCGGCTCCATATAATCGTTTTCCGGCTGCAGACGAATATGTCCGTTTTCTTTATAAAAAGTTTTGACCGTCGCGGAATCATCGATTAAAGCGACAATCGTATCACCGTTCTGTGCTGTATTACAGGCATTTACAAATATCTGGTCGCCGCTGTAAATACCAGCGTTCACCATAGAATCCCCCTTTACTTTCAAAACAAAAGAATCTCCGGCAGGAACCATGTCCGCAGGAACGGGAAAGTAGCTTTCAACGTTTTCTTCCGCAAGAATCGGTGCGCCTGCCGCCACATTTCCAATAACGGGAAGAGAAACCATTTCTGTGCGAACCATCTGAAAATTGTCATCACAAATCTCAATTGCCCGCGGTTTGGTCGGGTCGCGTCTGATATAACCGTTTTTTTCCAATGTTTCAAGATGAGAGTGGACAGAAGATGTTGATTTTAACTGAACGGCCTCGCATATCTCACGCACAGCCGGCGGATAACCCTTCTTCAAAATTTCTTCTTTAATATAATCAAGAATTTCCTGTTGTTTCTTTGTAATCTTACCGTAACCCATAAAGTCCTCCTTTATATATTCATTCAATATGTCTAATTTATTCTATCACACATGAAAAGAAAAAGCAAACATATATTCAGAATATTTGTTCGATTTTTTGCCTGTAAATGATTGACAGCAGAAAATATGTTCGATATAATAATTCAAAAGGAACTTATGTTCGCAACGTGTGTTCTGAAAGTATGTTCGTATAGCAGAAAAGTGTATTATAAAACCTGCAATTATGAAAGAATTATGAAAGGTATGGATGACTGGTATGCAAAGCAATTATTTATTTTATCAGGTTGAAACAACAAATAACCGAAGCGAGAACAGAATCCGGAATAACAAAATCCGGCGAATACAGGAATTACACCGGAAATTAGGGCTGTTTCTTATGACCGTCTGCCTTGTTATGACAATTTCAATCGGTCTCAGTGGATTTCTTTCCAATGCAAAAGACAACAGCGGCCGTACATCCTATAAATATTATACGAGCATCACAGTTTCCAGCGAAGACACACTTTGGTCGATTGCCGAAAAATATATGGATAATGAACATTATGAATCTGTAAACGAGTATATTCAGGAAGTAAAAAATGTAAATCATCTGAAAAGCGACATCATAACTTACGGTGAACATCTGGTTATTCCATATTATATGGATGCGTATCAGGAATAAATACATGAAAATGCCGGAAGAGACTTCTGTGTATAACTATGCGCAAAACACAAGTTTAACGAATAGTTATTGCTGTACAGAAAGCATTTACGATATGCCTGCAAACCGCCATTTATTGGATTTTAAAGTTGCTGAGCTTCCTCTAAAAACCGGTCGGCTATTTTTTCCAGTCCATATTGTTCCTTAATTTTTGCGCCGTTTAAGGAAAGCTGTCTGGCAAATTCCGGATTTCCGGCAATTTTTATCATTGCTTCCGACAATGCCTTTTTGTCGCCGACAGGAACCAGTATGCCGTTTTCATGATTCCTGATATACATCCGCGAACCGCCCGCCGGACAGTCGGTGGAAATTACGGGAACTCCCATTGCCAGGGCTTCTATCATGGAATTGGAAATGCCTTCATAATCCGATGATAATACGAACATGGAGCTGTCCCATATTTCTTTCTGAACAGAGGACGAAAACCCCCTGAAGGCTACTTTATCTGAAATATGAAGTTCCTCCGCCTGTTGTTTTAATGTTTTTTCAAGCTCTCCGACGCCAAAGATATGAAGCTCATAATCATGATAGGTTTTCTGAAAATCGGCAAATGCTTCCAGCAACAATTTATGATTTTTCTGTGGCTGTAATCTGCCAACCGCCACGACTCTTTTTTTTCGTTCCCCCATATAAGGCTCCGGCATATCATTCGATACCGGGTTCGGAATGATTGCGGATTTTTGCTGTATACGCTTCGAAAAGCATTGTTTCATATCTTCTGTCTGAAGAATCAGCTTTTCCGCTTTCCGATACGACCAGTCACGAAGCCGTTTTCCGGAAAAATGCGCCGGGTCGTTTCTTTCCGAAATCAGAAGTCTGTGCGGTATTCCTGCCGCGGCCAGGACAGAGAAAATACTTCCCCGTACACAAAAAGAAAAAATATAGCAATCCCGGTTCTTTTTATAATATTGCCTCATACGGAACAGCCTCTTTAACTGAATCAGCGGATTCCCCGCAGACGGCTCTCCCGCTATCATAATTTCGATTCGTTCATCCAGCGGATAAGCGGTCTGTTTTCCGGCAAACAGCAAAATAGCGACCGAATATCCTCTTTTTATATATTCATTCGCCAGAAGCGCCACAACGCGTTCCGTACCTCCGCCCGGCATATCCGGTAAAACAAATATGATTTTCATAGTCTGTTTCTCCATGCTTTCTTTTTCTATTTCTCCCGATAATCCTCGGAACTGTTGTATTTTGTTACATATTTTCTATAATATTCAGATTTTTCTTTCTGAATGGATGTCCTGTCCGGCATCTGCCTCTTGCTTGTCAAATGCTGATAGGAATCATGAAAATCACGAACAGAATCGATGCTTTTGGTCCTTTCTCTGTTTTTCTTCAATTTTCTAAACGTATAGACATATACGATGACAACAAACAATAACAATAATACGACTGATTTTCCCATAAAATGACCCCTTTCATATTTCAATTATTTCGTCTGCCTGTTCCAACGTTGACTGTCTGTGTGCAATAACAATCGTCGTTCGTCCCTCCATTAAATGATGGAGCGCCTCATTAACGAGCTGTTCGGATTTATTGTCCAAAGCCGATGTTGCCTCATCCAGAATCAGAATGGGTGCATCTTTCAAAATCGCTCTGGCAATGGCAATTCTCTGGCGCTGACCTCCCGACAGGCGGTTTCCTCTTTCGCCCGCCTTTGTTTCATAACCGTTTTCCAATGCAAGAATGAATTCATGTGCATTTGCCATCTTAGCTGCCCGGACGATTTCCTCATGATTTGCATCAGGTCTTCCGTAACGGATATTATCCTCGATACTGACATTGTACAAATAAGGTTCCTGTGGAACATAACCGATGAGTTCTCTTATTTCCCGAAGAGAGTACGTTTTGAAATCTTTTCCGTTAAGCAGAATATTTCCGGCATCAATCGTATAGAAACCAAGCAGGAGTTTTGCAATGGTACTCTTTCCTTTCCCGGATTCGCCTTTGATTGCAACACATTTTCCTTTTTCAATATTCAGATTAAAATGTTGAAGAACAGGCTGTCTTCCGTCATAGGAAAAAGAAACATCCTCTATCCGTACGGCAAAGCGTTGTAACTCCGGAAAAGACAGTTTTCCCGGGTTATCGTTTTGCGATATACGCCGCTCCTGCTGTTCTTCCTCTCTGTCCAGAAATTCAAAGACTCTTTTGGCATTAGCCAGGTAACTTGCCATTGACGGAATATACAGGCCTACCTGAAGCATGTTCCAGCTCATATTGAAATAAAGCACATAAACTGCTGCCAGATTTCCGATAGAGGTAATGCCAATACCGACAAAAAAGATACCGAGGGCAATAAATACAAGAGAGCCAATCAGTTCAAAGCCCTGATTTAATCCGTCCAACGCGGCTGACATGACATTTACTTTTCCCTGTTCTTTTTTATAATGTTCATTGTTCTCTATATAACGTTCGACCATCAAAGAACGCAGCTGAAAGATTCTAATCTGTTCCATACCGGAAAGGATATTGGAAATCTGTTCCGTTATGGAAGCATTCGTTTTTGACATTTTTGTGCTCATCCGCTGCATCGGAATTATGAAAGCGCCGTTGATTGCGAATAAAATAAGGCTTACGGCGAGAAGACATATGGTAAGCTGCCAGCTCAGCAGGAACATGGAACCAAGATAAAATAATGTCATGACTGCCGGCATGAGAATTCTGCGAAATCTCGACCCGTAAATACCCTGCGCCCGTTCTCCGTCATAGATAATCTTTGACATAAATTCGCCGCTATGCGTATTATCATAATAAGAATATGGCAGGCGCATACATTTGGAATACAGTAATCTTTGCAAATTCGCACCGCCTTTTTTAGCCTCCATCATATAAACACGGAAAGAAAGAGCATATACAATAAGAAACATAATTCCGACTGATATACTCAAAATCGCTTCTGCAAACAAACCGTCAAAAATATTTCCCTGTGCGAAGCGGCTGGCCCGCGTCATCAGATTTCCAAGCAGAAACGCCGTAACGGTATCAAATCCGGAAACAGAAAGACTCATAATTAATATTGCCGCCAGATATTTTGGAAAGCCCTTGCCCATCAGGCGAAGCATCCGCCATAGTGTCTGCAGGCCGGGAGCTTTACCGGATTCTTCTTCACTACATTCATTGCGTACAATATCGCTGAATTCCGTTTTGACACATCTCCTTTCCTCTTTCAGACATTTTTCTTTTCATTTCACGCTGATATAAAGAGGCATATACACCGCCGCATTCCATTAATTGTGTATGCGTTCCCTGTTCCGCAATTTTACCCTGTTCGAATACATAAATGACGTCAGCATCCATAATTGTGCTGAGTCTGTGCGCTACCGTGATAACGGTTCTGCCCTTTGCAATTTTTTTCAGAGCCTGTTGTATTTCTTTCTCCGTTTCTACGTCTACCGCAGAAGTCGGCTCATCCAGCAACAGAACAGGCGCGTTTTTCAGAAAAGCTCTCGCAATAGACAGACGTTGCTTCTGTCCGCCTGATAATTTGGCGCCCCGTTCTCCAACCAACGTATCGTATCCTTCCGGAAGCGACATGATAAAATCATGAATGCCTGCATTTTTACAGGCTTCTATAATTTCGGACATCGCAGCGCCTTCTTTTCCATAAGAAACGTTTTCGGCAATAGATACCGGAAAAAGAAACACATTCTGTGAAACCAGTCCTATTTTCTCCCGCAAAGCATTCAGATTCCATTCCTTAAAATCATGACCGTATATCCGATAATTTCCCGTGTGCGGATAATAAAATCCGCATAATACTTTCATAGCGGTGGACTTTCCGCCGCCGGAATTACCGACAAAGGCAACTTGTTTCCCCTTTTTGACTTCTATACTGATGTCATTTAAAATTTCCCGTCCATCCGTATAATGAAATCCGATGTGCTCCAGTTCGATGACCGTATCCCCGGTTTGCGGAAAATCACCATTTCCGCTCGGTTCTTCCTCCTGTTCCAAAACTTTCTGCAATCTCTCCAACGATATCTTATATTCCCGCATATAAAAAATATACCCCGGAATATCTCCCATAGGGCGCGCAATTCTGTCAAGCAGCATGGCATATGCCAACATTCCGCCGATACTGACCGCGCCGACGCTCACTTCATACAGACAAAAGAGATAACAGATAAGCTGTGGAATCCAACGCACAATATATCGTGTAAAAATATCGACGGAACTGATTTTTGTACGAATGGCTTCATTGGCAAGGATGTCGTCAACGACCTGAAAAATCCGTTTTTTCTGTAATTCATACAAATTGTAGCTTCGGCCGACTGAAATTCCCTGAAGCACATCTAACGCCGTGTTTTCCAGCGCATCATACAGCGCCAGGCGGACCTTCGTAATTTTCCCCGCGTTAATCGTTGCTTTATTGGATAACCATAAAAGAATCGGGTAACACAAAATGGTTACAAGAAGCAGGCTTGCGCTCTGCATACCAATATAAATGCCGACGGCCGTAACGGTTACGATACCGACGACCATTTCCGGCAGCGTTTCCGCAAACATCAACTCTATCTGATAAATATCCGAAATCAGCCGATTGAGCAAAGCCCCCGTTCCTTCCTCATCCAAATAGGCATATTGTATATTGACTATTTTAGTCATTATCATTTTTCGGATTTCTACCTGAATAGAGATGCTGAATGAGTTTTTGGAAAGGCTTTTGAGGAAAGCGATTATGCCGCCCAAAAAGGCAAGAACCAGAAACGGAAAAAGCAACGGAATAACATCCAGAGATTCGCCGGCAAACAATCTGTCGGTTGTATTGGCTAATAAGCTGCTCCCAATTACAAGAATCTCTGTCAGTATAAAAGAAACGATAATATAAAGAACTCCCAGATACCAGTATTTTTTCACAGGAGTCAAAATCTTATATTTTTGCATGAAAAATTTTTGCAATAAACCACTCCTCGTTTCTCTATGAAAAATTTTGAAAGAAAAATAAATCAGAGCTCGTCCGAATCGAGCATAATTGTAAAAGGCCCGTCATTGACAAGAGAAACTTTCATTTCCGCGCCAAATATGCCCTGTTGTACGATGGGAACCGTTTTTTTACAGGCTTCTATTATATACTCATATAATGAATTGGCCATATCCGGTTTGCCCGCGCCGATAAAAGACGGCCGATTGCCATGTCTGCAATCCGCATAAAGCGTGAACTGCGATATCAGTAACAGACTGCCGTTTACGGCAGCCAGATTTAAATTTGTCTTTCCCTTTTCATCTTCAAAAATACGAAGGTTCAACAATTTATGAATCATCTTATCCGCAATGTCCTGCGTGTCGTTCTGGCAGATTCCGATAAAGACCAAAAAACCGTTTTGAATCTCTCCGACCTTTTCGGAATTGACTTCAACGCCCGCCTGCATTACTCTCTGTACCAGAAATTTCATCTTTCCACCCTGTCATCCCTTTTCCCGTCAGTTTTCAAAGCCTTGCGCTACTCTTCTTTCTTTCCCGCCATTTTTTCCTTTAAAGTCTGTTGAAGCGTTTTCGCCTTGTCATTGGATACTTTCTTCTTCTTTTTAACCGGCATATATTCCACAAAAGTATTTTCCTCCGTAATGGATCCGACCATCAGATAAGGCTGCGTATCCGTCGGAAGCTTCTTTTTGGCAAGCTGTCTGTTCACGAGCGCCCTGAAGCCTGCATAGAGTACCGCAAAAATCGGAACGCCCACAACCATACCAAGAACGCCGAATAACCCGCCGAATATCGTAATGGAGAAAATAACCCAAAAACCGGACAACCCGGTGGAATCTCCCAAAATCTTCGGCCCCAGAATATTTCCGTCGAACTGCTGAATAAACAATATCAGAATCACGAAATACAGGCATTGGAGCGGATTTACCATCAAAATCAGCAGCGCACTCGGAATCGCGCCGAGCCAGGGGCCGAAAAACGGTATAATGTTCGTTACACCGATAATAACACTGACCAATATGGCATAAGGCGTTCCGATAATGCTCGTGCATGCGAAACAAATGATGCCGATAATAATTGAGTCCACAATTTTTCCACTGATAAAACCGCTGAAAGTGGAATGAATGAATCGTACATTGGAAACAATCTGATTCGCCGAAGGCGCATCAAAAAAAGCATAAACTATTTTTTTGGCTTGTCCGGCAAAAACTTCCTTGCTGCCGAGTATATAAATGGAAATGATAAAACCGATGACAAAATTCCACATGGCCTTAAAAAAGCCGATGACGCCGGTAGATAAAGAAATCAACAGCGCATTGACCTTCGGAAGCACTGTCGTATTCAGGAAATCGGTCAGCATCGTAGAGGACTTATTGAACAAATCATTGACGATACCTTCCAGTTCCGGATTGTTCTCCAAAAGGCCGGTGGCCCAGGCGGTCAGATTGCTGACATACATGGGGAACTGAAAAATAATGCTTTGAATGCTTCGAATCAGTTCCGGAATAATCATCGAGAAAAATTCGTATGCAACGACAAAAATAACGACAAGGGTAATCAGAATGGAGAAAGCCCGAATCCGCTTTTCACTTTTCTTCGTTGCCGGCACTTTGCTTTTCTCATAAAGAGGCCGCACCAGTCTCCGTTCAATCGTATTCATGACCGGAGTCATCAGATATGCAAGAATCAGGCCGTCTATAATCGGCATGGAAATTTTAAGAAAAGAACTTACCGCATTGGACAGACTTTCACTGTAAAAAAGAATGTAATAAAAAAGGATTCCGGCGATAATAGAAAATGCACCGACCAATCCCCAGTATAAATATTTTTTATCGAATCGAAATTTCATGTCTTGGGCCTTTGTATTATCCTTTCAACGCTTCTTTCTTCCAGTATACCATTTTTTTCAAAAACTGTATTCCTTTTCTCTGATTTTTTCTAAAAATTTTCTAAATAATCATATAAAATCATTGAAATTCTTTGTATAATAAAACAGGTACATTCTTTTGAAAAAATCAAACTGACATAATCAGGAGGAAAGGAATCTCCACAGCATGAAATTACAACAGGTTCTCAGTGTTACACGAAAAGCGATAGACGATTATCATATGATTGAGGCAGGAGATAAAATCGCCGTAGGCATTTCCGGCGGAAAAGACAGCCTGACGCTTCTTTATGCCCTGCACGGGCTTATGCGCTTCTATCCGGAACCGTTTACCTTACAGGCCATTACGGTTGATTTAGGGTTTGAAAATCTGAATCTGGATGCGATTACAACATTATGTGCAGGACTGAACATTCCCTATCATATCGTAAAAACAGATATCGGCAAAATCATTTTTGAAGACCGGAAAGAAAGCAACCCCTGCTCTCTCTGCGCCAAAATGCGGAAAGGCGCATTGAACGACGCCATCAAAAAGACCGGCTGCAATAAAGTTGCCTATGCGCATCATAAAGACGATGTCGTGGAAACCATGCTTATGTCCTTAATTTACGAAGGCCGTTTTCATACGTTTCGTCCGGTAACCTACCTGGACCGCACGGACCTGACCGTCATACGTCCTCTCATTTATATGCTGGAAGCAGATGTCATCGGTTTTGTGAACAAATATGAGCTTCCCGTCGTCAAAAGTCCCTGTCCCGCAGACGGTCACACGAAACGGGAATATATCAAGTCCCTTCTGCGGGAAATCAATCTGGAATCACCCGGCGTCAAAGAGCGGATGTTCACAGCAATTCAAGGCGGACTGGAAGAATGGAAAACTCGTTAAGAGGAAGGGGATATCATATGGACAGTAAAAATAACAATAATTATCATGACCAGCAGAACATCAACAATATCCAAAAAATGAGGGCGGTTCTTGCTACGCTTCCGCCTTTCTGTAAACAGTTCTTCCGGGGAATCACGGAATATACCTCCGCCCGCACAAGGCTCGCTTATGCTTATGATATCCGGACTTTTTTTGAATATCTGCATGATAAAAACCCGTATTGCGCCAAAATGGAAATCACGGAGTTTCCGCTTTCCCTACTGGACCAGATTGCCAGAGAGGATATTGAAGAATATATGGAATATCTCTCCTATTATGAAAAAGATGAAAAAATATACACCAACGACGAACGTGGAAAAAAGCGAAAACTGGCCGCTTTAAGAAGCTTTTATTCCTATTTCTTCGAAGCGGAGCTGATTCAGAAAAATCCTGCGGCGCTCGTTCCGCTTCCCAAACTTCATGAAAAGGAAATCGTCCGCCTGGATGCCGACGAAGTGGCTATTTTATTGGACCAGGTTGAAGACGGGACGAACCTTACCAAAGCGCAGCAGCGTTTTCACCAGGTAACCAAAACGAGAGATATTGCGCTTCTGACGCTTCTGCTCGGCACAGGCATCCGTGTATCGGAATGTGTCGGCCTCGATTTGGAAGACGTCGATTTTAAAAATAACGGTATCAAAATACGCCGCAAAGGCGGCTATGAAGCGGTTATTTATTTCGGAGAAGAGGTTGAGGAAGCCCTCTCCGATTATCTGGAAGAAAGATATCATATCATCCCCCAGACTGGACATGAACACGCCCTGTTTCTTTCCATGCAGCAACGCCGGATGTCCGTCCGGGCGGTAGAAAATATGGTCAAAAAATATTCCGCAACCGTGACCAGTTTGAAAAAAATTACCCCGCATAAGCTGCGCAGCACTTATGGCACATCCCTTTACCGGGAAACCGGCGATATTTATCTTGTAGCGGATGTTCTCGGCCATAAAGATGTGAACACCACCAAAAAACACTATGCCGCTTTAGAGGACGAACGAAGACGTTCCGCCGCCAATAAAGTCAGACTCCGGGAGAAACCTTCCGAAAGAAAACCCTGATTCTTTGCGCTGCCCGTTAATTGTTTCGCATACTGATGCGTATCTTGTTCAGTCGTAAGGCTCCCATACCCTGTCCCGTAACTGACTGGAACCGTATAAAACATCGAAGCCCACAACCTTATAATGAAGGACTGCTTCTATCTGGTCTTCATGATAGGACTCAACCGGATGACCGAAGCAGTCAATCACGATTCTGTTCGTATTGGTTTTGAAAACATCTCTTTGATATTTCAGAATCCGGGCCATATCCGACTCCGGAAGCTGTGCATATTCAAGCAGCAACTGTGGAAGATAACTGATATTTTCGCCGTCCAGCACAATCTTTTCCGTTTCAAAATTACTCCACATCAAAACGGGCACGGCATACTGGCATCGTTGGCTTTCCGAATCCGTGCCGTCCAAAGAAAGCAGTTTCAGCGCTTCTTTGGAAAAACCGGGCATATGGTCTCCATACATCACTATCACCGTCGGTTCCGCTTTCTGTTCAAAATAGGATATCAACTGCGCCAGAGCCTCATTGGCCAGATAGATTCCATTGATATAATTTACCAAATCCGTATACGCTTCTTCTTCCAAGCTTCCGTTAAGCGTCACAGTAATCGGATAAGGATAATTTTCGACAAAATGATGCGCAGCATCCAGCCCTCTTATGTGATTTCCGATGGACACCGCGAAAATAAACTTCCGCGTTTCTCCGCTCTCTTCATATTCCCTGATAATCTGCCTGACAAGACTTTCATCGGAAATATAGCAGGAATAGATATCTTTATAGGACATATCTTCTTCAAAGATAATTTTATCAAACCCCAGTGACGGATAAATCTTGTCTCTGCCGTAAAAACGTCCCTCATAAGGATGTATTGCGATGGTATCGTAATCCAGCGCATTAAAATAATCCACGATAGAAGGAACCTTATGTTCCTGCATTTCCGAGGCAATTCCGGTGAAGGAACTGAAATATTTGATATTGAGGCCGGTCAGGAACTCAGTCTCGGAACCGATTGTGCCGCCACAAAAAATATTGGTAGAAAGTTCACCGGCAGAGCAGGTTTCAGAAAGTATATGATAAGATTCCATCGGGTCTGCGGAAAAAGTGACACACCCGTCAGGTATATTGTCGGTATTCCACCATGACTCATTCATGATAACAATGACATTTGGAAACTGCCTGTCTTCGTCCGTTTTACAGCCTGCCGCCGGATTATCCAGAAAGAAACGGTAACTGTTCTCCGCATGCGTAATGTCAATATCTGCCATACTGTCACTCTTAAAAAAATGATAAAGAATATATCTGTCATTCCCCATGTCGGTAACAGCCGCGTTGTCGATAGCGTCCTTGCTGCATTCGCTTTTAATAAAATGATTCCCATAACGAAACATCACCGCCAGACAGACGAATCCGAAAAAAATGCGTATTGCATGAAATCTTTTGGAATACTTCCCGCTTTGTTTTTTATAAAGTGGGTATTTTCTGCAGAATTTATCCGATACAAATCCGCCGGCACAGAAAAACAGAATTGTGATAATTACCATAATCTGTGCCGGCGTGAATTTCAGATTAAGATAACGTGTTGCAATGCCCGCAGCCTCCGTAAGCTTTAAATCACTGAGACGAAACAGCTCGTTTAAAGAAGCATATTTGATGCTGTCCGCATAGGATAACAACAGAAACAACGCTGAAGGAACGGATATGGCTGCTCCCGTGCTCCCGCTGATACACCATATGGAAACGACAGAAAGAAAAACAATTACGGTTTCAAACTCATAATATCTGTCAACGGAATTTTCGGCAAAATATGCAAGGACTGTGTCTGAGGGCTGTAACAAATAGTAATCCGCAAGATACGGCAGGAAAGTAATTAATGTTATGAACAATCCTGCCGTAATAACACGACAATATACAGCGTATCGCTTTTGTATTTTATCTGTCTGTTGCATAATGAAAGACCCCTGTTATTTCTGCTTTAACCGACTGCCGTGACACAAACCGGAGTAATCTCTCAATGAAAGTCTCTTGTTTATCCTCTTCGTGCCTCAAAATCTTCAATATACTGAATCAGCAGTTTGACCGTACCGTCTTCTCCGAGAATACCGCTGTTAATCGTTAAATCATAACTGTCGGCACGTCCCCACTTCTTGGAGGAATAATAATTATAATAACTCTGCCGCTGTTTATCCTTTTTAATCATCATATCTCTTGCCTTCTGTTCTGTCGTAACATCCCCGTGTTTCTCCATAATGTGTTTGATTTTACTTTTCTCATCCGCATGAATAAAAACATGCAGACAGTTCGGATACTCGCTCAGGGCATAATCCGCGCACCTTCCAACGATAACGCAGGGGCCTTCATTTGCAATTTTTTTAATCGTATCGAATTGCGCCAGAAATACTTTGTGGCTGATAGGCATATCTACAAAAGCAGAAGAATTATAACCGAAAGAATAAGTATCCATCACCAGATTATAGAGAAAAGAATTGGTCGGCCGCTCATCATGGTTGTGCATCATTTCTTCACAAAAACCACTTTCTTTGGCGGTCCTCGTCAGAAGTTCCTTATCGTAATATTTGATGCCGTAGTGTTTTGCCAGTTTCTCGCCGATTTCACGTCCTCCGGAACCAAACTGTCTGCCGATTGTAATAATAGTATTCATATGCAGTACCTCCTATTCTGTCATGCTCTATTTTATTATATACATTTTTGACAGAAAAAGCAATTATTTTTACAAATACTTATGCACAATGCAACAAATGCAATGCAACAAACGCAATGCGATAAATACAATGCAATAAATACAATGCAATAAATACTGTTCATAAAAAAGACAGGCATTTTCATGCCTGCCTTTTTATCTTATAGGAAATGTTAAATATTAATATTCTGTTAGTTCTTTTTCCCCCACAATACCTTACCGCCGTCAATCAGCAGAATTACCGCAAGGATTACAATCGGAACAATGATGACATCCTGTAAGATATTTGTAAAGGTCGCCGCTCCATCAAGGCCGCCGTTAATCAAAGCAACCAAGTTGTTCTTAAAGGAGAAAATCAGGGATACGATGGTCGCACATGACATAAAGATAATCGGAATGTGCAGCATCTTGTTGTTCTTTCCCTGTTTCTTCAAATAAGTGCCGATTGCCAGGAATGCCGGTACCGCAACGAGCTGGTTACATGCACCAAACAACGGCCATACCTTCGCGTAACCTGCCAGACAGAGTGCAAAACCGCATAATGCAGTGATACCTGTTGCCACATACATATTTTCAAGTTTCATCTGCTTGCCTACGCTTGTTCCCGCAAACAATTCCTGGAACATGAAACGGCCAAGTCTTGTAGCCGTATCCAGTGAAGTCAGACAGAAGCAGGATACCGCGAGCGCAATAATCGTATAAGTCGCGGAAACAGCGCCCTCAGAAAGTCCAAGCTGTGCAAAGAATCCGGAAATAGCCGATGCAAATACAACGGTCGGAGAACTGAAGCCTGCCGCAGCAAACTGTCCGTCGCTTGTCAGCGTAGCAACTGCGATTAAGGAAATAACTGCAAGCACACATTCAATCAACATGGAACCGTAGCCGACCATCAGCGCATCCTTTTCATTATCGAGCTGCTTGGATGTCGTACCGGAACCAATCAGGGAATGGAAACCGGAAATCGCGCCACAGGCAATCGTAATAAACAATGTCGGGAACATATAGTTGTTTGAAACATGGAAGCCGATATATGCCGGAATCTGGATATCCGGATGTGCGCCGAAAATACCGATAACGGCTGCAATAATCATAAAGTAAAGCAGGAAAGAGCTTAAATAGTCTCTCGGCTGCAGCAGAATCCATACCGGTGTCACGGATGCTATCATAATATATATGAATACGAAAATAATCCAGAATGTTTTAGGCAGCTCAATCGGGAATGCAAGGCCGATTGCAACACATACCGCAAGCAGGATGACGCCGACAACGGATGCAACAACCATCGGCGCATTCTTTCTGTATACCGCGAAACCGAATCCAATCGCGAGTACGATAAACAGCATGGATGCCGTAGCAACGGAACCGTTTGCCGCGCTTCCCGTAAAGGAATTTGCTACGATATCCGCAAAAGCAGCGATAACAAGCAGCAATACGAGCCATGCGAATACGGTAAAGAGCACTCTGCTCTTATGTCCGATGTTTTCTTCAATAACCTCACCGAGAGATTTACCCTCATGACGGATGGATACGAAGATAGAACCGAAATCCTGAACAGCGCCAAAGAAGATACCGCCAATTACTATCCATAAGAAACAGGGAAGCCATCCGAAAAATGCCGCCTGAATCGGGCCGTTAATCGGGCCTGCGCCTGCAATGGATGAAAAATGATGTCCCATCAGAACCGGAGTCTTGGCAGGACAATAGTCAACACCGTCTTCAAGTTCGTGTGCCGGTGTCTTACGACTGGGGTCAATGCCCCAGGTTTTAGCCAGGTATCTGCCGTATGTAAGATAAGCCACAACGAAGATAACGATAGCCAGTAAAATTAATACTACTGAGTTCACACTAATTCCCTCCTATAATTTAGTTTGGATTAAAAATCAATCCCTTATATAAAATAGATTGCTCTATTATATAAGCTGCTTAAAAATATTCTGAAATACCTTTTTGGACCCGCGGCCGACAAAATTGGTATGAACCGCCCCGTCTTCCATTGACGCACAGACGATGTGGGCCTGTGAAAATCCGCGTATACTGAACTTATAGCTCTTTTCGAACCTGAATTTCCGGATGGCTTTCCGCATCGCGCCTGATACTGCTTTCTTTGATATTATAGCAATCGTCAGATAACTGTACATGTGATTGGGCGGCGGTACTTTTTCACCTTTTCTGACAAGCACAGGCTCCATATAATTCTTCACAATGTCATGGGCCTCTTTCAGAAGTTCTTCCGTCACTTCATCCGTTTCGACAAAAAGGATATGCTCATAGCTGTCGGAAGACCACATATTCGCTTCCCT
Source organism: uncultured Lachnospiraceae bacterium (assembly GCA_910578475.1). Lineage (GTDB taxonomy): Bacteria > Bacillota > Clostridia > Lachnospirales > Lachnospiraceae > UBA3282. Next base: position 168,068 of record CAJTRK010000002.1, read on the forward strand.
GACAAGAACATATTTCTCCGTATGTGAAAAAAAGTATCCATACGCAGGATACTCTTTTCCATGAATAACATATGGCTGATAAATATCGAACGCACTTGAGTATTTTTCTAACAACCTATCCAAATATTCAGCCGTATTCATGCAATACCCCTTTGTATATTTATACTTGTTATCTACCTGCACCGGCAGACAATTAACTTAATAACTGAATATATATTCATTCAGTTTACACAAATTTAATTAAAACTGATATAGATTCTATCACATTTACAAATAAAGTTCAATCTGAAATTTATAGAAATTTAATTAAATCTTTAGATTTGAGGAAGAATCTGCGGATGAAAGAATTTCCAAAAGGCGCTGAAAATAAGCCGGAAGGGGTGCGGACACCTCCAGATATTCACCGGTAGAAGGATGAATAAATCCTATCGTCATCGCGTGTAATGTCTGCCCTTCCAGTGAAAAACCGGTTTTACGGCATCCATAAACCATATCCCCAAGAAGCGGGTGTCCGATTGATGCCATATGCACGCGAATCTGATGGGTACGTCCCGTTTCCAGCTGACATTCAATATAACTGTATTCCCGAAAAGTTTTCAGGACTTTGTAATGTGTAACCGCCGGCTTTCCGTTTTTTTCATTGACAGCCATTTTTTTGCGGTCTTTTTCATCTCTGCCGACAGGCGCATCAATACAGCCCTCTTCTTCCGGGAAGCGGCCATGTACGACAGCCCGATATTTTCTGGTAATGGAATGTGTTTTTAACTGGGAAGCAATATGCTGATGGGCAATATCGTTTTTACAGACGATAAGGGAACCTGTGGTATCTTTATCTATCCGATGCACGATACCCGGGCGCAGAACCCCGTTGATGCCGGAAAGATTATCCCTGCAATGAAACATTACCGCATTCACAAGCGTGCCGCTGTAATGTCCGGGTGCGGGATGAACTACCATCCCCTTTGGTTTATCAACGATTAAAATATCGTCGTCTTCATATAGAATTGACAATGGAATATCTTCCGCTGGAATTGACGGCTGCGCGGCATCGGGAATGCAGAAACGTATTTCATCCCCCGCCTTGATGCGATAACTCGCTTTCTGCGGTCTGTCGTTCACAAAAACAAGTTCTTCCTTTATCAGTTTCTGAATATGGGAACGGGACAGAGAATCCAGTGTGCCGCTTATCCATTTATCAATTCGTTCCTCGTCTTCTCCAAGCTCAATTTTACAGATAAACTCTTTCATGCTGCACCCTAAACTTCCGTCATCGTTTTTGCGAAACACGGCTTTCTATTTTAACTCGCGGTACTTTTTCTGATTAAAGCTGATAAAGCTCAAATCACTTTCTTTATAATAGAATAAAAGCGCCAGAACCAATATAACCGTTGAAAAAGATACATACATATCGGCCACATTAAAAATCGGAAAATTAATCAGAATAATATAAATAAAATCTACTACATAATCCAGCCGGATGCGGTCAATCATATTGCCGACAGCGCCGGCGGCAATCAATGAAAGCAGCACATGCAAAGGGGTATATTTGCCGTCATTCGGCGTTTTATATAGAATATATGCGATTACGCCAAGCACAATAACTGCGACAAAAATAAAGAAACCTCCCTGATTTTGCAGCATCCCAAAAGCAGCGCCCTTATTTTCAAGATAATTTAATTCCAGTACGCCATCCCAAATTTTAAAGGCCGGCTTATCTTTCAGTCTGAATACGGCCAGATATTTGGTAAACTGGTCAAATGCAATCAGTACAACGATAAAAATGAAATCCATAATAAGTCTTTTTCTTTTTTTCTTTGCCGACTGGCTGATTACTCTCATGATAATCCCCGTTTCTATTCTGGTACAGTTCAGTGTGCTTATGCTTTTGCATCTTCGTCGTCGAAATAAATCTCACGAATCGCATTTAAAATATCTTCGTCACTGACAGTCGTATCAATGACCGCTTTACCGACCTTTTTTAACAATACGAACCGAATCTGCCCGGCTGCCATCTTTTTATCGGATTTCGTCAATGCGAGAATCTCTTCCGGTTCAATGTCATCGATGCTGATTGGCAGGTTAAAGGGCACAAACATATCGCGTATTTCATAATACTCTTCCATGGAAAGCCAGTTATGTTTCCAGGATATGAACGCCGCCGCCACCGCGCCAAGCGCAACGCATTCCCCATGAAGCATCTCAAAGTTTTTGTACTTTTCAATGGCATGGCCAATCGTATGTCCGAAATTCAACAACGCCCTGTCGCCCTGCTCTTTCGGGTCCTTTTCAACGACAAGCTTCTTGACCGTACAGCTTCTCATGACCATTTCTTCCAGAACATCCTGCTCCCTGTCCTGTATTTCATACAGATTATCCAGAAGCCATTCATAAAACAGCGCATCTTTAATCAGGCCATGTTTCATGACTTCCGCAAACCCGGCATAAAACTGTCTGTCATCCAGCGTTTTGAGCGTTCCGATATTCATATAAACAAGCTTTGGCATATAAAAAGCTCCGACCATATTTTTGTAACCGTCGAAGTCCACACCTGTTTTTCCGCCGATGCTGCTGTCACATTGCGCAAGCAGCGTTGTTGGAATCTGCACAAAATCCACACCGCGAAGATAGGTAGCCGCCGTATAACCGGTGATATCACCAACTACGCCGCCGCCAAGCGCGATAAGCAAATCTTTTCTGTCAAATTTTTCTTCAATCAGCGTCTTATAGATATCCTTGACCGTGTCCAGTGTTTTATGCGCTTCTCCTGCCGGAAAGCTGTAAAGAATGGCTTTCTTGCAGTTTCCTTCCAGAAGCCCGATGACCTCTTCTCCGTATAGAGAAGCGGTATTGCTGTCTGCAATCACGGCAATCCGCCGTTTTCCGATGCCAAAGTCATGCAGCTCTTCCGCCAATCCGCCGAAATCAGAGGCAAATACAATATCATAACATGGTTTCTTCTCATAGTTTATCGTCAGTCTGTTCGCCATAATTCATTCTGTCCTTCGCATAATATCAAATATTTTATCCTGACATAAATATCATCAGGCATATTTAAAATTTTTAACAAAAAAAGAGTCTGCCCTGCGGCAAACTCCAAAGAATGCAGCGCATTCCTTTCTGGCGTCTTACTACGCGATGGCGTAAGTTCCATTACCCGGCTTTAAATTCCTTTATTAATCGGAACATCAAAAGAACCGGATAAAATATCCTGAAAATCACCGGAAATATCCACACTCGCAGGGGTGATAATAAATATGTAATGAGATATTTTCTGCAAATTGCCGCTCATCGCAAAACAGGAGCCGGAAGTAAAATCAATAATCCGCTGTGCGATTTCCACATCCAGTCCCTCCAGATTCAATACAACAGTTCGATTCGCCAGCAGCGTTTCCGTAATTTCCCTTGCGTCTTCCACCGTCGTCGGACGAATCACACATACTTCCATTCCGGAATCCATCATCTTCTTCATCGGCCGCATGGAAGTCACTTTCGGAATCGTCTTTTTGACAGGCTTTTCTTCCTCTGTCGTGATATCTTCTTTTATCGGTGATGATTTTCTGGCCGGTTCCGGCTCATCATAGTAATCGTCATCATAGTAATCGTCTTCTTCATCATTCAGCTTCATTGCATTTATAAATTTATCCATAACGCCCATGATAAATCCTCCATTCTAAACGGCATAAAAGCGTTCACCGAAAATCCCGGTGCCGACTCTGATATAAGTCGCCCCTTCCGCAATTGCCGTTTCATAGTCGCCGGTCATTCCCATAGAAAGTTCTGTCATATAAACATTATCAATGTTTTTACGATTTATGTCAACATATATTTGCCGCAATTTTTCAAAATATTGTTTGTTTTCTTCCGCATTTTCTACATATGGTGCTATCGTCATAAGCCCCTTTATGATAATATTAGGCAATTTGGACGCTTCTTCGACCAGGCGGTACGCCTCTTCGCATGTTGTTCCGAATTTGGATTCTTCCTGCGCTACATTGATTTCTATCAGAACAGATACGGTAACGCCTTTTTTCACGGCCTCTTTGCTGATTTCTTCCGCAAGCCGCAACGAATCGACACTGTGTATCATATACACCTTATCTACAATATACTTGACTTTATTCCGCTGCAAATGTCCAATCATGTGCCAGCGGATGTCTTTCGGCATCTGCTCCCACTTGTCCACAAGCTCCTGCACTTTATTCTCTCCAAAGTCCCGGCAGCCGCATTCATAAGCATCCATCAACATCGGAAGCGGTTTCGTCTTGCTCACCGCAATCAAGGTAACATCTTCTTCCTTCCGCCCGCTTCCCTCACAGGCCCTTTTAATATTTGCTTTCACATGCTCCAAATTTTCCCGAATCATCCTGTTTCCCATTCCATTCCCTTCATAATCTTTCCATTGCATCACTCATCCGGAAGACGCCGCCCCTCAGACACTTCATCAAAAAAACACTTCCCGCCAGCTTCCGGGAGAATGCCTGAAAGGCATTCTCCCAGGTGAGAAAGATTTGCTACGCAAATCGTAGAACTTCTTGACGAAGCATCCATTGATGCGAGTCTTAGAAGTTCTTCTCACCTTCTATTCGTAAACAAAATCATTATCCTCCACCGTCGACGCATCCAGTACAATAAAGTCATATACACTCAGTCCATAGGTCGTATTGGACTTCACAATGGAATATTCATCGTTATTGTATAACACGATAATCTGCTTGAAATCGGCATATCCTTTATTGATATTATAGACCCCTGTCAGGGAACCGATTCTGCTTACCGCGTATTTTTCCATAGAATCCGGTTTTACGAGATAACTGCCGCTTCGCAGTACCGTATCGTCCAGATAATATTCCGTGTCCGTTTCTTCATAGATGGTCGTTTCCACAAACTCCGTTACGGCATTGCCGTCTTCGTTGTAAGTTTCCAACAGAACGCCGGACGCGCCGCTGTTGCCGCCTTTTGTAACATATTCCTTCGGAACGATGAAAAATTCTTTTTCCACAATTGCGGAGTTTGGAATTTTCAACCCGGTTTCATCCTCCAGAAGCAGCTCAACATCGAGAAATCTGTCCGTACAGAAACTGACCATCGAGTTCGTAAACGTCAGGGATACAAAAACATCGCCTTCTTCGTTGACGAAATAATCCACTTTTCCCCAGGAAATATTCTGGTTCTTCATGAATCTGACCTTCACATACTCTTCTTCCATGAGCTGTCTTGCAAATTCTTCATCCTCTACCTGAATCACGATTGACCAGTCTTCGTCCATCGACAGTTTATAAACCGGGTCTCCGGCCGCAACCAGTTCATTGTTCAGCAAATATGTTTTTTCATAATCTTTCTGTTCAAAATATTCCGCTTTCATATCCTGCAGGGTCAGGTGTTCCATTCCGTCTATGGAATAAAGCACGATTCCGGTGTCAGTAGCGTTAAAATAATCAATCAATGCCGTATTTGCCGTACCGTTCAATGCCTCTGCGCTTTCCAGCACGTTATAATTTGCAAGTTTTAAAACCGTTCCCTGAACGCTGTATTTAAAATTATAGATTTCCGAAAAATTTGTTCTGTCAAAACCATTGGCAAAGGATTCAATTTCCGATTTCAGCTCCGTAAGGTCATGCTCCGAAAGCGAATTTTCCCCGGTCTCACTCGTCCGGATATAATCGGATAATTTTCCTGTTTCATCAATGGTATAAACGAGATTTCCAACGGCGACGCGTTCTCCTTCCCGCGCATAATAATTGGTATATCCGGCATTGGTACTGTTATAGATACGCTCTGTCCGCAGAGCGATTCCCTTATAAACATTATTATAGGACAGGGACCCTTCTTTTACTTCATATCCTACAACATGCTCCGTTGACAGATACATGAAAATACAGATAATTACATAGACAAAAATAACGGCAAAAATAATCATGCCGATATTCAGATTGATAGGGCGTCGGTATTTTTCTATTTTGTTTCCCTTTTCGGCCATTCAATATACTCCTTTATGAATCTCAGATAAAAGGATAAAACCCCGGAGATTCCGAGGTTTTGGAATGCGTTAATGATTATGTAAACCAGTCCTACAATGATACAATAACTTTGGATTTCAAATCCTCCGATAATTCATGAGCATCAAGAGAAATACTTAAAACAAAATCAACATGGAACTTAGAGCTGACCGCCTCCAATTTGCCAATGACCGCATTCAGCTTTTCGCTGTCCGCAGCGCTTTCTTCCATACAGGCAATCTTTAAAAAGCTGTCGAAATACATCTGCTGCAAATCGTGGTCCTGAGAGATGATACCGCAGATAAAACCGATAAATTCGTCGCTGTTCGTAATCATATAATCCGATACGTTAATCAATCTGATTTTATTATTTAACTCGAACATGTGCTTCGTGCTCTTGTCCAGATAAACGACATTACCTGCAATATCCTTTACTTCCGTATTTACTTTATCCAATAAGTGTTTGGTCTTGCCCTTCCCTTTCCTGCCTACGATTAATTGAATCATTGTAAACCCTCCTAAAGTAAAATATTCGTAACCTGCATAACAATATTATAAGTGAAAAAAGATAAAAAGACAACTATAAATATCACTTTTATTATTGTATTGCTTCCAGAAGTCTCGACATCTTCGTATACAGATTTTCTGTGGAATCAGCATTCATAATGACGGAAACATACCGTTTTCCGCTGCTGTCTCTGGAAAGCAGAATCAGACAGTGTCCGGCCGCTTTTGTCGTGCCGGTCTTGCCGCCGACGACGGTGATATTCTCCGGCGCAGCATAGTTTCCAACCAGATATTGATTGGAATTGTTTACTTCCAACGTGCGCTCGCTGCCGTCGCTTGTCCTGTATGTCGTGCTGTAAGAAGGCAGCTGTATAATCTCGTTGAATAAATCGTACTGCATCGCCTCCATGAAAATCAGATACAGGTCATAAGCAGTCATATAATGACCTTCTTCCGTCAAACCGTTAGGATTGGTAAAATGGCAGTTTGTGGCGCCAAGTTCCTGCGCTTCCTCGTTCATCAGTTCAACGAACCCGGGAATGGAACCTCCGACCCCGTCCGCAATCATGTTCGCCACATCATTGGCGGAATAAAGAAGCAGAACATGAAGCGCCTGTTCCAATGTCATGGTATCGCCCGGTTTAATGCCGCACAGCTGTGCGCCCGGTTCCGTAATCAGGACATTGTCGCCCGCAGTAAGCAATTGTTCCGGAGAACCGTGCTTTAGCGCGACCAAAGCCGTCATAACCTTCGTCAGGCTTGCCGGGTCAAGTTGTTCATTCGCATTTTTGGCATAGAGCGTATCCAGACTGTCCACATCGAACAGCGCGACAGATGCCACATCGGACAGCGCAACTTCCGAATTGGAAACATCTTTGTCCACCACACACAAATCCGCGGCAAAAGTCTCCGCAACTTTTGCATTGGCATCGGCTGTCTGCATCAGTCTAAAGCTGCTGACCTGATAATTGCTGTTATAGGGCATCTCGTATTTCTCGGCGCCGCAGCCCGTCAGGACAAGAACGGCGCAGACAAGCAACGCACAGATACGCTTTTTTTGGTTTCCAATGTCATTTGTACATTTCACGCCACTCTAAATCTCCTCTGTCCAGCGATTTAATCAACAGTTCTGCAGATGCCAGATTCGTCGCCAACGGAATATTATGTACATCACAAAGACGCATAACATTATTAACATCCGGTTCATGGGGCTTTGGATTCTGCGGGTCTCTTAAAAAAATACATAAATCAATCTGATTGTGTTCAATCTGCGCTCCAAGCTGCTGCTCTCCCCCCAAATGCCCGGCAAGATGTTTATGGATTGTAAGATTCGTCACTTCTTCAATCAGCCTTCCCGTTGTGCCTGTCGCATATAATTCATTTTTACTAAGTATCCCCCGATACGCAATGCAGAAATTCTGCATCAGTTTTTTCTTTGCATCATGTGCAATCAGTGCAATATTCATGTCAATACCCCTCTGTTTATTTTTTGCATTGTAACCGTACATTCAGTACGAAACCTATCCCAATATAGGAGCTTACAAGCGATGTGAGCCCATAGCTGACAAAAGGCAGCGGAATGCCGGTGTTTGGTATAACCCTTGTGGCAACGGCAATATTGATAATTCCCTGAAACCCGATTAACGTTCCGATTCCCGAAGCGATAATCGTTCCAGCCAAATCCTTTGCCCTCCTAGCTACCATAATACATTCTATTGAGATGAAAATCAATAAGACAATTACGCTGCATCCGCCGACAAAACCAAATTCTTCCCCGATAACCGCATAAATAAAGTCTGTCTGAGGTTCCGCAATAAAATTTCCATTTTTGACGGAGCTGATTTCATTCGTCTTATAACCTTTTCCATACAGCTGTCCGGAGCCGATTGCCATCTCGGAATTAAGCTGCTGATATGCCTCTGTATCCGCATATTCTTCCGGGTCAATCCAGGCCAGAATTCTTCGCTGCTGATAAGGCTTTACCAGTTCCTGGTCCGGCTGCAGCACAATGCTGAGTAAAATAATAAAAGCCGGAATCGCAATCGCAAGCACCGTTATAATATATTTCCAGTGCAGGCCTCCTACAAACATTATAACACAGAACAGAATAACGACCATAATACTTGTAGAAAGGTCAGGCTGGTCATAAATCAACCATAACGGCACGGCAAACATCGCAGTACAGGCCATAATAAATTTCAATTTTCCCATTTTATCCTGATGTCTCATAATTAACTGTGCAAAAAACAGAATCAGCAGAATTTTGGCCGTTTCCGAAGGCTGAAACTGAATGCCGAAAATATTAAGCCATCGCTGTGCGTTATTCTTCGTTTCCCCCATCTCGGAAACGAGAATTAATAAAACAATATTGGCAATATATAAGAGCCAGTAAAATCGAAGAATAACGGAATAATCAAAAAGCGACAGAACGAACATCAGAAAAAGCCCGAATACAAAGCCGGCAATCTGCCGCGTCTGCACGGATTCTTTTGCGCTTCCAATGGCCATTATGCCTATAATGGTCAGCGCTACGACAAAAAAGATTAATTTAAAATCATAATCTCTTATGCGATAATGCTTTATCAAATGTTCATTCTCCTTTTTCTTATTGTTTCAAATCCAGAATCGGAATGTTTGCATATAAAGTAGGATTTTTGAGCGTCCGTCCCTTAATATTCGTCTTTGTTATCTGGATTTCCATGCTTTGCGCATCAATTTTCATGTATTTTGATATCACTTTCGCAATATCGTTCTTTATCATTTCCATCATTTCCGGGGAACAGTTGACCCGGTCGGAAATGAGCAGTATTTTCAGCCTGTCTTTAGCAATTTCTCTGGAACTTTTACGTTTTAAAATATTTTTGAACACTCCTCTTACCTCCTAACTGCGATGGAAAATACCTGTTATTTTGGTCCAGAAAGAAATGCCTCTTTCACAATCGAGAAAAGGAACTTCTTTTCCGTAAACTCTGTAACAGATATTCTGATACGCCTGTCCGGCAAGAGTATTGCTTCCGACTAACGGTTCTCCCTGATTCGTTGCAATAACGACGTTCTCGTCATCGGGTACAAGACCGATTAACGGAATGGATAAAATATCAACCACGTCATCGGACGACATCATATCGCCCCGTTTAATCATATCGTAACGGATTCTGTTAATAATCAGGTCTATCTTCTGTATTTCATTCGCTTCAAGCAGCCCGATAATACGGTCCGCATCGCGAATGGAAGAGACTTCCGGCGTCGTTACAACGAGCGCCCTGTCCGCTCCGGCAATTGCGTTCTGAAATCCCTGCTCGATTCCGGCAGGACAGTCCAGAATGATGTAATCGAACTGTTCTTTTAAATGGCTTATCATTTTGACCATCTGTGCGGGATTTACCGCACTCTTATCCCTCGTCTGCGCGGACGGGAGTAAAAAAAGGGTCGGATATCGCTTATCTCTTACGAGTGCCTGCTTGATGCGGCAGTTTCCCTCGACGACATCCACCAGATTATAAACAATCCGGCTTTCCAGTCCCATAACGACGTCGAGATTCCGCAATCCGATATCCGTATCGATTAAAATGACTTTTTTGCCCATGGCAGCCAGACCTGTGCCGACGTTTGCAGAAGTAGTGGTCTTTCCTACTCCGCCTTTCCCTGATGTGACGACAATTACTTCACTCATACTCAAACCTCCAAAATGAATCGTTATCGTCCCCTGAATATGTCCCTATATGGGCAGCGCATTCAGTAATTCTTTGGTAATGGCATCCATCACTACACGGCTGTCTTTTACATAAGCAATCTTAGGCTGAATTTTCGGCTTTATCGACCATTTGCTTTGTTTCTCTGATGTTTTATATTTGAATTCACCTATTTTGAGCTTTTCAGGTGACATTTCAAGCGCGACGACGAAATGGTTATCCAGCCCGTTGCCTCCCGCATAGGCCTGTCCATATAATCCGCCCAGTACGATAATATCTTTTTTGGAAATAATGCAGGCGCCCGGATAAACATCTCCCATAACGATAATGCTGTTTTCCGTCTCCAGCATCTGGCCGTCTTTCAAGGTTCCTTTGTAAAACTGCCCGATATTTTCCATTTCATGCTGATGAAATTCAAGCTGCTGTAAGGCGCGTATATAATTCTGATTCGTTTCGTCATCTTTCCCGATAACACAAATGATGTTCAGGGAAGAATTAGCGGAAATAACATCCAGAATAATTCGTTCCTCTTCTTCCGTCAGCTTCCTTCCCTCAAAAGAAATTCCCATGTGGGCATCCTTAAAAAACTGCGCGGATTCTTTGAATTTAACCGCAATCTCTTCCAGAAGCATCTCAAACGGCAGCGTTTCATCCAGATACAGTGACAGCCCGTTTGGAAAACTTTTGATAATAACCGGATTTTTCATACTAACTCCTATCTGCCCGCTTCTGCGGGCATTTATATCAGAATGGTGAAATGTTGACTTCACCTTAATAACCATGCCTTTTTCTCAGCCTGCGGCAATTAATCGCCGTTAATCTGACCGCCTTCCAGCGTACCAGCCGTACCCGTAATGATTTCACTTTCTTCTGCGAGTCCGTAATAATATTTATAGATTTCTCTCCCGATTTGCGCCGCATAGTCGGAAGTATAACCGTTCGCCACACGCACAACAACGCAGATTTCAGGGTCTTCATAGGGCGCATAGCTGACAAAAAGCGCATGGTTCGGATGAGAAGCGCTCTCCTGTGCAGTACCCGTCTTACCGGCAACGTTAACGCCCAAATCCGAATAATAGCTCTTTCCTTCTACGACTCTGCGCATGCCAAGATGAATGGAATCCCAGTAGGAGGCATCCATATCGATTCGATTACGCACCTGCGCATGATTTTCCTGTGAATTTTCTCCGCTGTGGTCTGTAATTTTATCTATTAATGTTAAATTATAACATGTTCCGCTGTTGGCGACAGTTGTAACATATCGCGCCAGTCCGACGGTCGTATAGTTATTCGTACCCTGTCCGATTGCCGAACGAACGGAGTCCAAATCGGAAATCTGCGGTTCATACTCTTCTATCTCCACACCGGAAGGCTCCGAAAGACCATACATATCCGCATATTTTGCAAGCATATTCAGACCGACTTCACTGTTATAGATATTTCCGACCATTCCGAGTCTGTAACCGACCTCATAAAAATACCAGTTACAGGAATGCTGAATGCCGCCCGCGATGTTCAGCGCGCCGTGTGCGCCGCCGCTTGATGCAATCCAACAGCGGGGAGGCTGCGTTATTTTGTCAAAAGTTCCGATGCAGGTAATGGTTTCTGATGTATCAACCACATTTTCCATAAGTCCCGCCGTTGCGGATACCATCTTAAAAGTGGAACCGGGAGCTGTTCGCTGCTGTGTCGCATAATTAATCATCGGCCTTGATAAGTCGTTTTGCAGACTCGCAAAATAGTCCGCATCTACACCGTTCGCCATCTTATTGTTATCATAACTCGGATAAGAAACAAGGGCGAGCACATCCCCCGTATTGACATCCGTGACAACGATAGAGCCGGAATACGGTTCCAATGCGAGCTGCGCCGGCGTAATATCCAGCTGCTCGATGCGGTTCCGCATAAAAGCATAGGGCGTCAGCGAACCTCTCTCGAACTGCTCCAGTTCGTCATCTTCTACATGCACGATATTCTGTTCCAGCAAAAGATAACATATCTGGCGGCCGCTCAACTCATCATTGTTAATCATATAACGGTATATTTTTTTTTCAAATTCCCCATTCGTATCCAGTTTTTCAAAAATATATGCGATGAGCTTTGTATAAATTTCCTGTGAATCCGAATACTGAGCGACAATATTCAGTTTGGATACATCCACCCAGTTTTTGGAAATCACATAGTTCAGATATTCGCTTAAACTGATAACTTCATCTTTTGTCCACGCAATATAGGTCGCATCTTCTTTATCAATTTCACTCTGCAGGATAATATTGTTATCATACAGCATGGAAACAATAAAACTCTCATACACCTGATATTCTTTGGGTAAATCAAGATAGGGCGTATTGCCCTCTGTCAGCTCCAGGCGCAGCTGTTCGTAAATCTTCGCTTTTTTATCCAGATAAGCCTGGGCAACGACGCCTTCCGTTTCCCCCGCCACTTTGGAAAAGAAATGTTTTGTATCGATTACATTATTTTCAATGCACGCATAATAAACATCATAAATCGGAATAATGATATTGCTGCTCCCGGAATTTTCGGAAGGAACATATTCTTTGATATTCTGTATTTTGGCTAACAGGATACTGGCGATTTTTGCTTCCAGAATATGGTAAGCCGCTTTTTGAAGATTTGGGTCGATTGTCAGCCAGACATCATTACCGGCAACAGGTTCCACCCTGTCGCTCGTTTCAATAACTTTTCCGACATTATCAACGTATACGATTTCAGAACCCTTTGTGCCCTGGAGCTGCATCTCCATAGAAGCTTCAATTCCGGATTTCCCGACCGTGTCGTTCAAATCATATTTGGGATTTTCGTTCTGCAGCGTCTCCAGTTCTTCATTGGATATCTTTCCGGTATAACCGAGTATCTGGGCAAAATAAATGCTGTCATTATATTTTCGGATAGTCCCTTCGGCAATTGAAACCCCGTCGAGCACATCCGCATTCTCCATGATGACGGCAACGGTTTTTTCCGAAACATTATTTGCAACCGTCGTCGCGATATATTTCTGATAACTGTTGGCGCTCATGGCATAGCGTATCGTGAGTATTTTAAGAACTTCTTCTTTCGTGTAGCCCAGTCCCTCTTGGAAACTGTCCTTGTCATCTTCATCGACATAATTGCCAATGCCGTAACGGGAAGTGCTGCACAAATAAGAAATAACCTCATCCGGTGTGGCGGACTTTTCTTTTTCCTGGAGGTCATCTATCAGAGCATGTCCATAAATATCGGCAAGAAAACGCAGCTGCTGCGTCCCCTCCAGATTAAACTGGTAATTGCCGTTTGCGTCCAGTACGATATGAAAATCATTGATGATATGGTCGCCATTCTGCTCTACCATCTGAATCAGCTGATAGATGGTGTTATTCAGGTTCGCATTTTTACTGCGTCCGGACTCATAAACATCTTCGATGGTGACCGAATACGCCAGCTCATTATAGGCAAGAAGCTCACCGTTGCTGGCATAAATATTTCCCCTTGTCGCTTCAATCGTTCTCGTCTTCGTAATTCTTAACCGGAAATTATTAAAATATTCCTCTCCGTTGACAATTTGAAGCTGAAATATCGTATAAATCAGATAGCTTCCCATACCGAGAAGAACCAGAACAAGAACAAGCAGTCTGGAAGTCACCATATTAAATATATTTTCTTTCAGATGTTCCCATATACTTTCAAACAAACTTCTTTTCGCCTCTTTTCTCCTGCTGTTCCAGACTATGGTTCACGCGCAGAATGACAGGATACAAAAACAGTGTTACGACTACCGTATAGACCATCTCCGGCAGAATGATATGCACAAGATAATAACTGAAATCAAATTTCGCGCGCAGCAGGAACAAAATAACATAGCAGGTCAGTCCGTAAAAAAAATCGCTGCACAAAATCAGGGTAATCGGCAGTTTGATATCTTCCGGATAAAAAATAGCGCTGAATTTCCCGTTGGCATAACCGATGTACATATAAATCAGGGCATAAAAACCAATAACGGAACCAAAAAAGATATCCACTAACAGGCCGCTGAAAAACCCGATGAGAAGACCGTTCTTTTCTCCGCGCATAAACCCGAAAGAAGCCGTCAGCACAATCAAAAGATTCGGTACAATGCCGCCAAAAGCAAGCGCGCGGAATACGGTGCATTGTAACAGAAAACATATAAAAATGAAAAAAGCAGTCACGATAAAACGTTTCATTGTCGCCAATCATCCATTCTTGCTCTGCCGGCGTTCCGACTACTCTTCAACCATCTGCTTCAGTTCCAATATGACAAGAACTTCCTCCAGATGTTCGAAATCTACCGCCGGCGTAATATAACCCGATTTTGTCAGGTTATTGGAATCCGTATTGATGGTATTGATATAACCGATTAAAATACCCGGAAGATATTTATCGCTGATGTTGGAAGTCACGACCTTATCGCCTTCCACCACGACATCATCGCTGTCTTTGAGCTGTTCAAAAGAAATGACGCCGGAGGCATATAAACGTAAATCCCCGTTGACAATCATGTTGTCAGAACTGGACAAGACCATCGCGCTCACATTGGAATCGTCAGCAATAATTGCCTTTACTTTCGACCAGTTCGGCCCTGTATCAACAATGCGGCCTACCAGACCGCTTCCTGCCATCACATTCATATCAACCATAAGACCGTCTTCCGACCCCTTATTGATAACAAAAGAATAGAACCAGTTGCCGGAATCCCTTGCAATAATCCTGGCTCCGACTTTTTCATATTCATCGTACTGAGCATCCAGTTCATATAATTCGCGCAAATTCGTAAGTTCGTACCGGTCCTGCTGTAATCTCGTATTCTCAATCGTCAGTTCATCTATCTTTGCCTTTAACGTTTCATTTTCCGCAATCAAATCCCGAATCTGCCCCAGTTCTTCTGACCGGCCGCGCAGGAAACTGCCCGCCGCGCTGATTCCCTCCTGAAAAGGAACGATAATATATCCGGCAACCGAACCGAGCGGCCCGCTGAAAATGGTCGTATTAAATGTAAGCAGCACCATTCCGGTACAAAGAATTGTCAAAATGAAAAGGAGATATTTCCCCGGCAGAGTAAACTTTTCCCCTTTCCGCTTTATGATTGGACTCATTTACTCATTCCTTCTATTGCGTACGCTACCGATTTATAATTGTCTTCATTGATGATTTTGGCAAGTCCGAGCGCAACACTTTCTATCGGATGTTCCGAAAGATTGACTTTCAGTCCGGTTCCCTTACTCATAAGCTGCGCCAGATTATTGACCTGGGAAGCGCCGCCCGTCAGATAAACGCCATGCCTGTAAATATCCGCCGCGAGTTCCGGAGGTGTCCGCTCCAGAATCACCTTAATGTTATCGATAATCGTGTTAAAATGCTCCGTCAGACATTCGTTCACGAGGGACGTGGGGATTTCCCGCTCTACCGGAAGTCCTGTTACGATATCGCGTCCGTAAACAACGGCTCCGCTCTTCTGCGCTTCCAGTTCTGCTAACGCAATCTTAACATTTTCCGCGGTTTTGCCTCCGATAATCAAGCTGTACTCCCGGCGAATCGCCGCTTTGATTGCCTCATCAAATTTCCGTCCGCCCACTTTGACAAGCTTGCTGAGCACAATACCGCCGAGGGATAAAATAGAAATTTCCGTTGTGTCAAACCCAACGTTGACAACCAGAACACCCTGCGAATTTTTCACATCGATACCGAGTCCCAGACCGTCCGCAACGGCTTTATCCACAACCATGACCTTTTTGGCTTTCACGTTGGATTCCTTTACCAAATCCTTGAAAGCGCGCTTTTCCACTTCCGTCACATCCCAGGGGACCGCGATATAATAATCCGCGGGCCGCAGACCGCCCTTCATCAAATCTATCATAAAATATTTTATGAGGGTCTCCATGTTCTGTATGTCTGCAATGACGCCATTACTCAGAGGATAAGTAATCTGAATATTCCCCGGCGTTTTCTCATACATATCGAAAGCCGAATTACCGTACGCGAACAGGGTTCTTTTGTTTTCAATCGCAATCATGTTCTTTTCCACAAAAACATTGTCGTCCGCACGGTTGTATATTTTAATATTGCTTGTCCCCAAATCAATTCCAAATGCGTTATTTGCCAAGATTATGACTCCTTTCAAAATAAATTGCTCTCCGCATATATCTTTAAGGCACAGAGCATTCGTTTAACAAACTGCTCTCCTTAAAGCTGAAATAGCTGTTATCACCGATAATAATATGGTCCAGCATGAAAATATCGATAGTCTTCCCGATTTCAGCAATGCGCCTTGTAATCTGAATATCGTTCCTGCTAGGTTCCGGATTTCCGCCCGGATGATTATGCAGCAGCATAATATGCGTTGCCTGTGAACGGAATGCGCTGACGTATACTTCCCTCGGTGATAACAGAGAAGCATTGACTGTTCCGGTCGACAGTAATTGTTCCTCTAACAGGTGCATACCGGCATCAAACAGCAAAAGCAGGATATGCTCTACTTTTTCATGTCGGAACCGCTCCATATAATAGCCGGCGACGGATTCGGGTCTTGAAAAAGACAACCGCTCCCTTGCCTTTGTCTGCGCCATTCTGGTGCACAGTTCCGCAAGCGCTTTCAGCTTTACCGCCTTCACTTTGCCAATGCCCTTTACCTGCATCAGCTCCTGAAGCGGTATCTGGTAGAGCCCGAGAAGTCCGTTGCCATATTTTCCAACAGCTTTCAATACTTCCCAGCCAAGCTCCCGCGCACTCATCTTCTGCGTTCCGGTTCGTATGATAATAGCAAGCAGTTCGGAATCCGTCAGCGTTTCCGCACCATAGGAAATAAATTTCTCGTATGGAAGATTTTGCATGATACCATTATCATTGTTCTCATACTTTACTAATTTCATTCAGCCTCTTTCCCGACGGCTTTTCTCTCCTTTTTTATGAACTCCCTATCCTGAATATTCTACCACAATCCCTTTTTTCTGTATACAAAATTTCCCAATTTTTTTAAAACTGAGGTATCCGTGTCCGGGCGGGCCGAGTGGCATATCGTTCTCTTTGGAGACACGCTCCCGC
>CAJTRK010000003.1 GCA_910578475.1 uncultured Lachnospiraceae bacterium
TTCAAAATAACTATCCAGCGCAGTCGTCACCGTGATGATGTTGCTCACGCCTGAGGACATGAACATCGACGCGAGTATAATAAACACCAGCAATATCACGTTCATTGCCCTTTTGCGCTTTAGGTCTTTTTTTAGTATTCGTAAATACATTTTTTTATTGCTCCTTTCGCTTTGTGATTCGATTGTAGCATAGAAGTTATTAAATAATCCTTAAATCGGTTTGCGGCAATCAAATTATGCGTGATGATGAAAAACGTTTGTCCATTGCCAACGTTCATTAGCCTAATTTCTCCGCATATTTTTCTACCCGCTCTATGCCAGCAAATAATTTTACATAAAGACGGAAAAGAAAAGCGACAGAGCTTTTCTCCTCTGTCGCCTTGCTGTCTATGTGTAAATTATTTCAGCATATACAATTCCCATTGTACAAGCCCGTATGTTATTCATCCTCCCGACCCATTCTAAGGCATTTTCAGACTTTAGCTGTTCTGTGCCCTGTGGAGTCGATTCGGATTTTCTTTGGATTCCGTTTCCAAAACAGGAATTTCGGAACAGATATGTTCCGAAAAGTCCGGGCTTCGGTTGAAATTTACTTTAACCGAAGTTCCGGACACCTCTTTCTTACTGCTCCATCTGTCTTCCGAGAAATCCTGCCGCCGACTGAATCAGCTTCTGTTCCACTTCTCCCATTTTCGACTTATTATCCATTTCCAGTAAAATTACCGCTCCGATGACGTCGCCCTCACAAATAATCGGACTGATTGCCTCATGCTGATATTCGTCATCGGATTCGTGGCAGACAGGTATAAAATTCCGGTCTCCTTTGGTCGCTACGACGCTTTCTCTGTTATTGATTTTTTCTTCCAAATCCCGGCTGATGGATTTACCGAGAACATTTTTCATGCCGCCCGAAACAGCGATAAACTGGTCTCTGTCGGCAATCATTGCTATATGCCCGGACACCTGCGCCATGCTTTCCGCATATTGTTTGGCAAAGGTTCCCATTTCCCCGATTGGGGAATATTTCTTTAAAATGATTTCACCTTCCCGGTCCGTATAAATTTCGAGCGGGTCTGCCTCTCTTATCCGCAAAGTTCTGCGAATTTCCTTCGGAATTACAATACGTCCCAAATCATCTATTCTTCTAACGATTCCTGTTGCTTTCATTTGATAAAAACCTCCATTTACGCTAATAGTATTTTAAATAAGTCGTGCTACTATTATCTGTAAATGGTGGGAGTTTATACCTGAATCATTCTATTTTTTCGAATGCCGCTTCAGATAATTTCTTAACCCCCTTCCGGTCATGCCGCCAAATGCAGCACAAACAATTCATGCAGAATGGCCGCATGCACATTCTTCAGCGCGAGAAAGGTTCGCTGCGCGAACCGTAGAAATTCTTAACGAAGCAGCCATTGCTGCAAGTTTTAGAACTTCTTCCCACACTTAGAACCAGACAAATTGGCATTTTGTAAAATATTGGTCTGGAAAGAAGTCATAAAGCCGCTTTCTTCCCGCTCACGTTTTAAGGCAAGTTTTACCATATCGTCAAGCAGTTCTGCATAGGGTTTTCCCATAATCTCCCACAAATAAAAGGAAAGCGAACCCGGAATGGAATTAATTTCATTTACATATACTTTACCGCTGTCTTTATCAATCATAAAATCAATTCTTGCCACTCCGTTGCAGTCAAGCGCCTGGAACGTTCTGACCGCAAGCGTGCGAATTTCTTCCCGAAGCTCCGGAGTCAGGTTCGCCGGGAGTTCCCGTCTTGCCGTCCGCATTCCTTCAGAACCGCCCTTTCCGCCTGCTACATATTTGTCTTCATAGCTCAAAATTTCATCACTGGAAATCGGTTCTTCACACTCCGAAGCCTGTGCGCTTTCATAATCTCCGAGGACGGCGCAGTTGATTTCCCGCAGGTTCATGATGGCTCTCTCTATCAACACTTTCTGACCGAACTCATAAGCGTAATCTAACGCCTCCTGTAACCCTTCTCTGTCCTTCGCCACTTTAATGCCGACGCTGGAACCGAGATTGACCGGCTTTACAATAACGGGATACTCTAATCTGTTTTCCACTTTATGGCAGGCCGCTTCTTCATCCGCCTGATACTCTTTGACATGCAGCGTTACGCAGTCTAATATCGGAATATTATTGTCTTTTAAAATCGCTTTCATGACGTATTTATCCATGGATGCCGCCGCAGCCATAACGTCGCAGCCCACAAGCGGCACATTATAATGACGCAGAAAACCTTGCAGGGAGCCGTCCTCCACATTTGCGCCGTGCACGACGGGAAACGCCACGTCAATATAATCGACAGCGGAATTTCCGAATTTCTTTTCGGGATATTGTACCAGATTCAGTTTCCCGTTTTCGCAGATAAAAAAGATACGGGTGCTCTTCTTTAATAAATCAGGGATGTTTCTGTAATTCTTAATATCTCCGATTGCTTCTCCGGTATACATTTCATTTTCTTTCGTAATATAAATCGGAATCGGGTCGTACTTTTCCCGGTCAAAAGCATTCATGGCCTGAATGCCGGAAATAACGGAAACTTCATGCTCTACACTTTTTCCTCCAAAAAATACGCCTACTTTAATTTTCATAATGATACCATGCCTTTCTTTTAATCTGCGATATATATCCTGACGCTATCCGTGTCAGCACAATTCCTGCGAAACAAACAGTTTTGTCTGTGAAAGCCTTATGATGCTAATTATAATTATCCGGCAAATCGTTCTCTATCAGGACAACTTTCTGCCTTTCATCCGGTATGGCGTTGACCATTTGGAACGCTTCTTCTATGGAATCTACGACAATCATTCTCTGTTCGGAAAAACCGGATTTCAACAGGCCGTCCTGTATCGGCTTCGTCTGCTCTCTGCCGACCAGAACCGCATAATCGCATTTGTCATGCGCATATACGCCGATTTCTTCGTTCTCCTCATATTGTCGTTCTCCCAGTTCTACCATGCCCGGCGTCACCAGGATACGAAGTTCTTCAAACATGGAAAGCGTATCTAACGCCGCTTTGAATCCGCTTTTGTTCGAATTGTAAGCGTCGTCCAGCACCGTCCGGTTCCCCTGCTTCAAAAGCTGTAAACGATGCGGAACGCTTTCCAGCTGTTTTACCGGATAGAGAAGTTTCTCCATCGGAATGCCAAGCGTATTGGCAACGGCAATCGCACCCGCAATATTCTGCACGTTATGGTTGCCCACAAGCTTCGTATGAAACTGAAATTCCCGGCCGTTTCCGTCTTTCATCCTGAAAGCGGAGCCATCCCTCGATACGGAAATATCATAGGCGGCATAACAGGCTTCCTCTTTCCGCGTCCCATAACTGACGACATTTCTGTCCGTCCGATGACTGCGGATATAATCGTTATCATAATTGAGAAATACCTTCCCGTCGTCCCCAATTGCATCCGCCAGCTCGAATTTCGTGTGAATAATATTTTCAATGCTGTGAAAGCTCTGTAAGTGCTGCGGCCCGATGGAAGTAATAATGCCATAACGGGGATGAACCAAATCGCAGATTTCTTTGATATCCCCGACTTCCCTTGCCCCCATTTCGCAGATAAAAATCTCATGGAACGATTTCATTTGTTCCCGAATCGTCCTGACAACCCCGAGGGTCGTATTATAATTGCCGGGCGTATGCAATACGCTGAACTGCGTGGAAAGCAGCTTGCTCAGGAAATATTTTACGCTGGTCTTTCCATAACTTCCGGTTACGCCGATGACCGTCAGATTCGGCATCTCCTTCAGAATCCTCGCCGCATCATTGATATAATGGCGGTTGATTCCCTGTTCAATCGGATGATTCAGCCGGTTTACCAGAAGAACGCATACGGGAATCAGCACAAACAAAACTGCCAGAACAAACGCACCTGTATTTTTCCACATGCTCCCGGATAAAACGCCGGAGAGCGCCGCTGTGAGAACCGCGGCTGCAATCGCCGCCACCGCGAATAAAATTCCTGTCGTAACAAGCATTCTCTTCACCCTCGCCGTATAGACAAGCGGTTTTTTCGCATGACGCGGTTTATTGACCAAGATAGTCATTACATTCAACAAGCAGGCTGCAATCAGACAGCCTCTTCCTCCGAGAAGCAAAAGCGGCAGCGATACAAACGCATAGAGTGTCTTTCCAAGAAGTCTTCCAACATTGCTCTTTACCCGCAGCCATTCCCGGTATTCTGCCGGTTTATAAGAATTTTGCTGAAACATATGAACAATATATAGTTCAAACCGGACGGCTCCGAACAAATAGGTTCCCGCCCAGATAATCCACAAAATAATATCCATGAACAAATTCCGTTTCCTTTCCGTCTCTTCCTTTTACCTGAAAAAAGCCTGTAATGCGCCGTGTACTTTGACCGGCTGTTCCAGAAAAGAATAGTGACCCGCGCCTTCACACACCACGAGACCGGTGTCTTTTATCCAGGCTTCCATTGATTTTGCATCCGCAATCGGCGTTGCCGTATCCTTATCGCCCCATATCAGGAGCGTCGGGCAGTTTAACTTCCCAATCAGCTCCGAAAGGTCTTCATTGACCACCTTCACAAGCGTCGCCCGCATCGTCGGCGTCGCATTGTTATAGTCTGCGGAGCCTCGCTTTTTACGCATATCTTCTACCACATCGGGATATAGAAAATGCAGTATTTTCGTACTCATTATCCGGCTTGCCGTTTTATACATGCGCAGACTCGCTTTCTGCTTCCATGTTTTCTTCGGCATAATGCCGGCGCTGTCGATTAAAACAGCTTTCCGAATCACATACGGAAGATTTTCCCGCGCATTCAATTTGAAAAGCACCCGGCCGCCAAACGAATGCACGATAACGCTAAATTCCCTGATTTGCAGTCGATTCAGAAATTCCGCGATAAAATCTACATAATCGTCCACACACCACGGTTCCGGCGGTTCCGCCGTCTTGCCGAATCCCGGCATGTCGGGCGCAATAACCCGGTGTCCTTTAGAAAGTGTCTCAATAATCCCTTTAAATAAGGTGATATTGGCTCCCCATCCATGCAGCAGCAGAATGACGTCACCCTCGCCTTCATCGATATAGTTGACTGAAATCTGTCCGACTTTGATAATCACCGCAAAACTCCTGTTCCAATTACATTTTATTCATATTTTAAAACATATCACAATATCTTATGACATGAAAAGCATATCATGTGCCTGTTACTATGCAATAAGTGCTCTTTCTTCACAATTTATGGCAGCCGCTCATGCCATTATACATTTATATATTATCCATTTCCATATATTCTTCGTAATCCATTTCGCTTGCAAACAACATATAACTTCCGTCCACATATCCCATATAACCGCTTTCTACCGTATATCCTTTCATATTGTTATCTCCTTTCAGAATCCTTTTTCTTTCTGAAAACAGAATAACACTTCTACGGTCCCATAAAACGGTCTTTGTTGAACATTTGTTCTTTTTTACAAAAAATTTTTCTGTTTTTTTCCTTATGGCAGGAAAGAGCTCTCTGCATCAGGGAGTAAAATTCTCTGCATATCATCCAGTAACTGCTCCGTTACGGTCATCAGAAATTCTTCGTTTTTTTCAACCAGGTCGAATTTCCTGTATCGGTAACGGAACACAGGGGTTCCTTTGGGGTCAAAGGAAAGCGCGCCTTTATAGCGGTTCAAAAGCTGCGGTATATTTTCTACCGCAATCGGTGCGTCCGTCCGCATGATAAACTGCAGCAGTTCGTTTTTCCCTTTTACTTCCGACATGTAAAGCCGGTGCGCCCTGACACGGATAAGCGCGATACGCAGCAGATTATCGGCCGACTTCGGGATTTCTCCGAAACGGTCCAGCAGCTCTTCTTTCATATCGTCGCATTCCCTGTTATTTTCGATTCCGGCAATTCTTTTATAAATATCCAGCTTTTGAATCTCGTTCACAATATAAGAAGGCGGTATATAGGCGTCCACATCCAGGTCGATGCTTGTCGTAAAGCTTTCCACTGTGGCAATTCCTTTAATATTTTTAACCGCTTCATTCAACATTTTACAATATAAATCATATCCCACCGCCTGCATGTGTCCATGCTGTCTTGCGCCGAGAATATTTCCCGCACCGCGGATTTCCAAATCCCGCATCGCAATCTTAAAACCGCTTCCCAAATCCGTAAATTCCCGAATCGCTTCCAGTCTTTTCTCCGCCACTTCACGCAGCATTTTGTTTCTTTTGTACATGAGAAAAGCATAGGCGGTCCGATTGGAACGGCCGACACGCCCGCGGAGCTGATAAAGCTGAGACAGCCCCATGTTATCGGAATCGTGAATAATCATCGTATTGACATTGGAAATGTCCAGTCCCGTTTCGATGATGGTAGTTGACACCAGAACATCGATTTCCCCGTTGATAAAATCATACATGATATGTTCCAGTTCGCGCTCGTTCATCTGTCCATGTGCAAAAGCGACTGTCGCTTCGGGCACAAGATTCTGTATGGCTGCTGCAATATCCGCAATATGCGCGACCCGGTTATAAACATAGTAAACCTGTCCTTCTCTTGCCAGTTCCCGCGCAATCGCTTCCCGCACCAGTTCTTCATTGTATTCACAGACAAAAGTCTGAATCGGCTGCCTGTCGTTCGGCCCTTCTTCCAGCACGCTCATATCCCGGATGCCAATCAGGCTCATGTGCAGCGTTCTCGGAATCGGCGTCGCGGTCAGCGTCAGTACATCCACGTCTTCTTTCATTTTTTTGATTTTTTCTTTGTGGGTAACGCCGAATCGCTGTTCTTCATCTACAATCAAAAGTCCCAGGTCTTTAAACTGCACGTCTTTGGAAAGAATCCGGTGCGTCCCGATGACAATATCCACCATTCCCCTGCGCAGGTCTTCGACGGTCTTCTTCTGCTCCGACGCCGTCCGGAAACGGGACATCAAATCAATCCGGACCGGAAAATCTTTCATACGTTGTATAAAGGTATTATAATGCTGCTGTGCCAGAATGGTTGTCGGCACAAGATACGCGACCTGTTTTCCTTCCTGTACCGCTTTGAAAGCCGCCCGAATCGCAATTTCCGTCTTGCCATAGCCTACATCTCCGCAAATCAGGCGGTCCATAATCTTTGTGCTTTCCATATCGGATTTCGTATCGGCAATGGCATTCAGCTGGTCCTCCGTCTCCTCAAAGGGAAACATCTCTTCAAATTCTTTCTGCCATACCGTGTCCGAGCCATATTGGAATCCGTTCTTCTGCTGCCTGTGCGCATATAATTCCACCAAATCCTGTGCGATTTCGTGAACCGCGCTTTTTACTTTTGTCTTGGTCTTATTCCATTCCTGCGTGCCTAATTTATTTAATTTCGGCGTGCCCGCATCGGCGGATGCGTATTTCTGGATGACGTCGAGTCCTGTCGCCAGAATATACAGGTTGCCGCCGTCCCGATACTCTATCTTGATATAATCTTTCGTGACCTTTTCCACTTCGACTTTTTCAATTCCCCGGTATATGCCCAGTCCGTGGCTTTCATGAACGACATAATCTCCGACTTTCAGTTCCGCAAAATCGTTGATTTTCTGTCCTTCGTATACTTTTTTCCGTTTCTTTTTCTTTTTCTGAGAACCGAAAATATCACTTTCCGAAATTACAAGAAACTTTAAAAGAGGATATTCAAAACCTTTCAACACTCTTCCGTAATAAGTCATTACTTCCCCGGGCAATACTTCCCGTTCCGGGTCCTCACTGTAAAAAGCCGCAAGCTCCTGTTCCCGTAAATCTTCCGCAAGCCTTTTGGCTCTCGTCCGGGAACCGGATAAAAGAAGCACTCGATATCCGTTTTTCTTATATCTTGTTAAATCTTTCACAAGGGCGTCGAAACTGTTATTATAGGAAGGCATACTCCTTACCTGGATATCAAATTGTTTTTCCGTTTTAAACAACGGATTTCTTCCGTCCATCATGGAAATGGCAACCGTCCGTCTGCCTGCCAGCTTCGCTGCAATTTCTTCTCCCCGGAAAAGAACATCCATCTGCCCCGGCAGAATATATCCTTTTTCCACGCGGTGCATCATGCTTTCCCGAAATTCCATCTCTATCACATCCGCATGCTCTTTGACGCGAATCGGCTCATCGACAAACACGACGCTCTGTTCAACCGGAAAAACTTCAAGAAAACTCGATAGAGACTGATAAAAATACCGAATATAACTTTCCAGATTGACCGCATTTATGGAAACGCCAAGTTCCAGCAGCTGTTCCTTTAATTCCTTGATTTGCTGCCCGACGCGGTGGGCTTCCTCCGTTTTCATTTCCGCGCGCAGCTTTTCCGCATATGCTTTTCCTTCTTTTTCAATCCTTTCAAGCCCGGCGCATAGTTCTTCTTTCCTGAGAATCATTTCTGTTGCGGGATAGATGGAAATGGATTCCAGTTTTTCTATCGAACGCTGGCTCAGAATGTCGAAGCTTCTGATGGATTCCACGTCTTCACCCCAAAGCTCGATACGGTAAGGGTTTTCTTCCGTCAAATCGAAAACGTCAACAATACCGCCCCGAATGCTGAACTGACCGGGCGCTTCCACCTGATAATTCTTTTCATATCCCAGTTCCGTTAATCGAACCGCCAGTGTTGTTTCGTCGATATGGCTCTGTTTATTGACGGAAACAATATTTTCCTTCTGTACGGACAGCGGAATCTGGGGCGCCATCAGTGCGTCAAACGTCGTAATAATCGTCGTCGGTTTTCCTTCCATCAGTCTGCGCAGGCACTTCATGCGCTGCATGATGAGCTGATTTCCGTGAATGTCGGCCTGAAAGAAAATTAAATCCTTTGCAGGATATATCATGACGTTTCTGTCATAGAACTGGTAGTCTTCATAAAGTTCTTTGGCTTTCAAATCGCTGAAAGTAACGATGATTTTATGCCGAAAACCATCGCTCAGTCCATATATCATATGAAGCTTCTCGGAATCCACACAGCCGCTTATGCTGACGGCTGCCTTTTCCTTCCCGAGTATTTTCTTAAGTTCTTCGTATTCTCCCAATTCCTGCAAGGGAGCGAGTAATGCCCTCATGATTGTGTTCCCGTTCCTTTTTTATTAAATAGATTCATCGCTTTATCGGCGCCTTCCGTTATCATGACTTCCGCCGCCTGGGCAGCCTGTTCCACGCTCTTGGCAATGAGCGCTCTGTCATCTTCATTAAAATGCCCCAGAACATAATCCGCCAGGTCATATCCTGCCGGCTTCTCTCCTACGCCGAGCCTGATTCTCTGAAATTCATCGTGTCCCAAATGCAGAATGATATTCTTCAGCCCGTTATGACCTCCTGCGCTTCCTTTTTTCCGAATGCGCAATGCTCCCGGCGCAAGGCTGATATCGTCTGAAATAACGATGAGCTCTGTTTTTTCTTCTATCTTATAATAGTCTATGATTTCACGAATGCTTTCACCACTCAGATTCATAAAAGTCTGCGGTTTCACAAGCAATACCTTTTCGCTCCCAAGCATTCCTTTTCCCAGTAACGCTTTATGTTTCTTCTCCTGTACGGAGATATGGTTCTTTGCGGCAATCGCATCGACTGCCATAAACCCGATATTATGTCTCGTATTTTCATATTTCGCGCCCGGATTCCCGAGTCCTGCAATTACATACATAGCTGCTCCCGATTCTTCTTTTCTCTGATTTTAAACCTGATAAAACGAATTCAATCTATTGTATCAATATACGGAAACTCCCACAAGTAGTTTTTCCAAAACATCCCAAAAATTCACACCCGTTCCGTCCCACCCGGACAGGGTATCGTTCTCTGGCGGAGGCCCTGTAAAAATGTCGGCACTTTGGATTTTGAGGCGCTTGGGACTCAAAATCCTTAGTACCGCTACATTTTTAGCGGAGCGAAAGCGTGCCTCCAAAGAGAACGATACCCTGTCCGGGCGGGACGGAACGGGTGTGAAAAGTACTTTCAAATCCCAAAACAAAAAGGATGCTTACGCATCCTTCCTGTCCTTACTTGTTAATCCACTATTCGTCAGTCGGTTCTAAAAGCGCCTTCTCATAGCTATCCAGAATAATATTCTGAATATGCTCCCTGGTAACGGAATTAATCGGATGTGCAATATCCCGATATTCGCCATCAGTTGCCTTCTTGCTTGGCATAGCAATAAAAAGCCCTTTTTCACCTTCAATTACTTTAATGTCATGCACTACAAATTCATCGTCAATGGTTATTGAAACGATTGCCTTCATCTTGCTGTCTTGAGTCATTTTACGCACGCGGACATCAGTAATTCTCATGAAGCTCAGCCTCCTTATCATATGATACCGAACAGATTCCCGTCGGCTTTCACAAGCTTTCCACACAAGTCATACTTATCAAGCCACGCAGCTTGTAATCAACACTATTACTGCTTTATCATCAGAATAAACACTGGGTGATAATAAAACTTTTTATAACACTAAATAACATATCTGTCATTGTGTTCTACAACAATTTCTATACCGTTTTCCCCTCTGTAATACGAATTGGCACGAATTGTTCCCCGGCTCTCAACAATGCAATTTTCAATATGCGTGTTATCTCCGATGTAAACATCATTTAAAATAATGGAATTTTTGATATAACAATTATTCCCAATATATGTCTTTTTAAAGATAACAGAATCTTCCACAGTCCCGTTTACAATACAGCCGCTGGAAATCAGGCTGTTGCGGATTTTAGCCCCTACGTTATATTTCGCCGGCGGATTGTCATCCACTCTTGAATATACATCCGGGTACTGTTTGAAGAAATAATTTCTGATTTCCGGTTTCAGGAAATCCATATTCGTATTAAAATAATCCTCGACCGTCGCGATATTGCTCCAGTATTCCTTAATCTTATAGCCAAAAATCCTTTTGATGCCTTTGTAGCGAATCAGAATATCTTTGACAAAATCATGGCGGTCTTCTTCCGCGCTTTTTTCAATCATCTCAATCAGCTGCCGTCTTCTGATAACATACACACCGCAGGAAATCGTATTGGATTTGGCAACCACCGGTTTTTCCTCAAATTCTTCGATGCGGCTTTCTTCATTCATCTTAATCGTGCCGTAACGCTCGATATTTGCCTTTGGTTCCATTTCCTTACATACGACGGTAATATCCGCTTTTTTCTCAATATGGTATTCCAGAACTTTATTATAATCCATCTTGTAAACACAGTCACCGGAAGAAATAACCACATAGGGTTCGTGACTGTTCTTTAAGAAAGACAGATTCTGGGCTATTGCGTCCGCCGTGCCGCGATACCAGACGCTGCTTTCCGCCGTTACCGCCGGGGTAAAAACGTATAAGCCTCCCTGTTTTCGTCCGAAATTCCACCATTTTGAAGAACTCAGATGCTCATTTAAACTTCCCGCATTATACTGGGTAAATACTGCGACCTTGTTGATATGGGAATTGGTCATGTTACTGAGTGCAAAGTCGATACCGCGATAACTTCCTGCAATCGGCATAGCGCAAGCAGCACGTTTCCGGGTCAGTTCCTTCATCCTGTGGTTATTTCCACCGGCCAAAATAATTCCTATTGCTCTCACTGTTCTTCACCTGCCTTAATCAAAGTTCTGCCGCTCGGAAGATAACCCTCTTTATAATCCTCTGCGGAAGTTACGCCAAATACAACAGTATTTTTCCCGATTGAGACGTCTTTCGGAATAACGCTCTTTTCGCCAATCGTTACAAGACCGTGGTTATAGATGTTCGGGTCTGTTTCATTGGGAACCTCTTCCCCGATTCCCAGTTTCACATTATCACCCAATACCGAATCTTCTGCAACGATAGCTTTATATAATTCACAATTCCGGCCTATTTCTGTCGAATTCATGATGATAGAATCCCTGATGACAGTTCCTTCTCCAACCACTACCCCGCAGCCGATTACGGAATTATAAACTTTACCGTATATTTCCGCGCCTTCGCCAATAATGCTTCTTTCTATGACGCTGTCGGGCGCAAGATACTGCGGCGGAAGTGTTTCGCATTTCGTATATATCTTCCAGTATTCCTCATACAGATTAAATTCCGGAACGATATCAATGAGTTCCATATTCGCTTCCCAATAAGAATTGAGAGTTCCCACATCTTTCCAGTATCCGTTAAACTCATAAGCAAAAAGAGGCGCACCTTTCTTATGGCAGTATGGAATAATATGTTTACCGAAATCCAGTCCTGACTGCTCCGCATTCAAAAGCAATGCTTCCTTCAGCGTCTTCCAGTTAAAGATGTATATGCCCATCGATGCGAGATTGCTTCTCGGATGCTCCGGTTTTTCTTCAAAGTCAACTACCTTACAGTTCTCATCGGTAATCATAATGCCAAAACGTTTGGCTTCTTCCATCGGCACAGGCATAACCGCAATCGTAACTTCCGCGCCGTTCTGCTTATGGAAATCCAACATTACCTCATAATCCATCTTGTAGATATGGTCGCCCGAAAGAATCAATACATACTCTGGATGAAAGCTCTCCATATATGCGATATTCTGATAAATCGCATTTGCAGTTCCCGTATACCATTCGCTGTGCACACTTTTCTCATAGGGGGGAAGTACCGTAACGCCTCCTATATTTCTGTCAAGGTCCCACGGAATGCCTATTCCGATATGGGTATTCAGGCGAAGCGGCTGGTACTGTGTTAATACACCAACAGTATCGACGCCGGAATTAATGCAGTTGCTCAGGGGAAAATCTATAATCCTGTACTTACTTCCGAATGATACCGCCGGTTTTGCCATCCTGGATGTCAGAACACCCAATCTGCTTCCCTGACCGCCAGCTAGCAGCATGGCAATCATTTCTTTCTTAACCATATCCCTCACCTCTTGTTTCTGATAATATATTTTTATAAAAAAATCTTATTTGGTTCTATAAGTATATCACAACTAAATCAGAAAGTGAATATTATTTACAAAATAATTCACTTTTTATCCCCTTCGTTTTATTTATATTTTACAATATTTTGAGTTTATTTTTATAATCTTTGTTTATTTTCAATAAGTTCATTTTCTCACGTTACGCGTTACCTATCATTTTAAAGAAATTTTCAATAAAATTAAATCCGTTCATTATATCGCCCTGTTTTTGGGAAATACTTCCGAATAACTACCATGAATTGGAAATTCATATTGGTTTTTTTCAGACAAATGCGTATAATAAATTTATAATCATAAACATCTGCTAAGCATATCATTCCCACAGTCTTCGAGAATGATAATGTCGAAAATAATGGAGGGAAAAATGTACCAAATTGATTTTAATCATCCGATTCATATTTTTTTCATGGGCATCGGCGGTATCAGCATGAGCGGTCTTGCCGAAATTCTTCTTTCGGAAGGTTTCCGGGTATCCGGTTCCGACAGGCAGAAATCCCCTCTTACCGAAGCCCTCAGCGAAAAAGGCGCTGCCATATATTATGGTCAGAAAAAGGAAAATCTCGCATCCGCCCCCGACCTTATCGTATACACGAGCGCCATCAGAGAGGATAATCCGGAATTTATCGCTGGCAATGAACTGGGCATTCCTTTTCTCACAAGAGCACAATTGCTCGGACAAATGATGAAAAACTACAAAATCCCCATCGCCGTAAGCGGCACGCATGGCAAAACAACCACGACTTCCATGTTGTCCCAAATCCTGCTGAACGCCGATACGGACCCGACCTTGTCCATCGGCGGTATCTATCAGGCTATCGGCGGCAATATCCGGGTCGGCGGTTCCGATTACTTCGTGACGGAAGCCTGCGAATACACGAACAGTTTTCTGAGTTTCTTTCCGAAAGTCGGCATCATCCTTAATATAGAAGAAGACCATCTGGATTTCTTCAAAGACCTGGATGATATACGCAATTCCTTTCACGAATTTGCGAAGCTGCTGCCCGCCGGGGGAACGCTTGTTATAAACGGAGACATTCCGCATGTGGAACAGATAACGGATTCTCTGTCCTGTGAAGTCGTTACCTTTGGCACGTCCTCCTGCGATTACGTTCCTTCCAATATTACTTATGATGAATTTGGCCATCCTTCTTTTGACTTAAAGGGACCGGACGGAAAGACCCGTTCCTATGCCCTGCGCGTACCGGGGCTGTATAATGTTTACAATGCCGCCGCCGCTGTCGCCACCGCCGAACTGCTTGGCATCGATGCGCAGATTATCCGGGAGGCTCTGTCCGATTTCAAAGGTACCGACAGACGCTTCGAGTACAAGGGACAGATGAACGGAATCACTATAATAGATGATTATGCACATCACCCCACAGAAATTACTGCAACTTTACATGCCGCACAAAATTATCCGCACAAAACAATCTGGTGTGTGTTCCAGCCCCATACTTATTCGAGAACCAAAGCCTTTCTTCCTGAATTTGCGGAAGCGTTGTCGATAGCCGACAAAATCGTTCTTGCCGACATTTTTGCAGCGCGGGAAAAGGATACGCTCGGCATCAGTTCCGAAACATTACGAAAAGAAATTGAAAATCGCGGACACGAATGTTACTATTTCCCGACCTTTGCGGAAATCGAAAATTTTCTCATTGAAAATTGCACAAAGGGTGATTTGTTGATAACTATGGGGGCCGGAGACGTCGTAAAAATCGGAGAAAACCTGCTCCGAAAATAATTATCCACAATATCCACAGGAAAAAGACGGTATCGTTTTTCTTTTGCCTGTGGATATTTTTCTCCGTTGTTCCGTTATACTACCCTGTTATACACAATTTCCACATCGTGAATTTCGATGTACGTTTTTTTATTTCTTACAAATTGACTATATCTTTTTAAATTTCATCATGCTATAATTCAACTTACTTTGATAGGAGCGGATTTTTGAGCATGAGCACTTTTACCATTTATCAGGATAATTACACAAATACCACGGTTGTTTCCAACCGTTTTATCGACGAATATATGAGGTCTGCCAACGACGCGCAGCTCAAAATCTATCTGTATCTGATTCGCATGATGAGTGCGGGACTTTCCACCAGTGTTTCCGAAATCGCAGACGTCTTTAATTATACGGAAAAAGATGTTTTGCGCGCTTTAAAATATTGGGAAAAAAATCAGCTTCTTACGCTCGATTTCAACGAAAATAAGAGTCTGTGCAGTATTCATCTCCGGGATTTGAATCCGTCTGTCCCGGTTCCGGCCGCGGCTCAGACAGCAGTTCCGGCTCAGGTAACGGCGCCGGCTGCGGCTGCTTCCATGTATGTCGTTCCGATTGCACAAAGGCCTTCTGAAACGGAAGCCGAAATGCCGAAAGCGGAAGAAAATCCTTATGAAAAACCGAACTATACACTGGAGCAGTTAAAAACTTTTAAATCCGACGAAGCAACCTCAAGTCTGCTTTTTATCGCGGAGCAGTATTTGAAAAAGACGCTCAGCGCATCCGAAATCAAATCGATTCTTTTTATTTCGGACAAACTCGGTTTTTCGGAAGACCTGATTGACCATCTGATACAGTACTGCGTAGACCGGGGCAAAAAAGACCTGCGATACATAGAAAAAGTGGCGGTCAACTGGGCGCAGGAAGGCATCACCACACCGGAACAGGCTGCCTCTCATGCGCATAAATATGACAAAATTACCTACGATATCATGAAGGCGCTCGGCCGCTCCGGCATGCCGACACAGGCCGAAGTATCCTATATCACACGCTGGACCAGAGAACTCGGATTTACATTCGACATTATTTCCGCCGCATGTGAAAGAACCGTTCTTGCAACGGACAAGCATCGTTTTGAATACGCGGACAGTATTTTGAACAGCTGGCACAAGGCCGGCGTCCATCACAGGAACGAAATCAAAACGCTCGACACCCGTTTTCGACAGACCAAAGCGGGCAAAACATATTCAACGAATAAGTTCAACCAGTTCAAACAGAATCCCTATGATTTTGACGAACTGGAAAAGGAGCTGTTAAGCAATTAAAGGAGTACCGCCGTGCCACTGACAAATACCCAATATGATATCATCCTTCGCGACTATGAGAACAGGCAGCTGAAGAACCGCCACGAAGCAGAGCAAAGGGCAGCTTATGTATATGACCATGTTCCGGGTTACCGGGAACTGGATGAAAGCGTTGCCGCAGTTTCCGTATCACAGGGGAAAAAATATCTGGCCGGCGACGAACAGGCCATGGAAGAATTAAAGCTCCTGATTTCCGAGCTTTCTTTCAAAAAAGCACGGCTTTTAAAGGAAGCCGGACTGCCCGAAGATTATCTGAAACCGGTCCATACATGTCCGGACTGCCGGGATACCGGCTATATCGACGGGCAAAAATGTCATTGCTTCAAACAGGCAATGATATCGCTACTCTATGAACAGTCTAATATACGGGAAATGCTCCAACATGATAATTTTCAATCCTTATCCTACGAATACTATGAAGGAGAAGATTTATCCCGTTTCAAAAAAGCCGTTATAACCTGTCAGAATTTTATCAAAAATTTCAATTCCGACTACCATAATCTGTTTTTTTATGGTACAGTGGGTACGGGAAAAACTTTTCTGTCGAACTGTGCAGCCAAAGAGCTTATCGAGAGCGGGCATTCCGTTATTTATTTCAGCGCCGCCGGTCTTTTTGACCTGTTATCCAGATATTCTTTTGACTACAAAAGCAAAGAGGACGAGCGGGAACGTTATGCCGACTTATATCAGTGTGACCTGCTTATCGTTGACGACCTGGGAACCGAACTGACAAACCAGTTCGTTGCGTCCCGGCTTTTTTCCCTGCTGAACCAACGCCATATGGGGAAAAAAGCAACTGTCATTTCTACGAATCTTTCTTTGGAAGAGCTGCGCGACCGATATTCAGACCGCATCTTTTCCCGTATTACCAGTCATTATGAACTCTGTAAACTGACCGGTCCTGACATCCGTATGTACAAGAAGCGTTTATCGAACAGAAAGTGAGGATTTTGCATGTCAAAACGTGAAGAAAAAAGGAATCTGGAAACCATCCCCGTCGGTTCTCTCGGCATCATTCCGTTGGAAGGATGTAAACCGCTTGGGGAAAAAGTAGACTACTTTCTCGTAAAATGGAGAGCGGAACGGGAAAGCGAACACAAGGACAGCCTTGCTTTTACCGGCTACCAGAGAGACTCTTATATTTTGGATGCAAAAGTTCCGAGATTTGGTTCCGGCGAAGCGAAAGGCGTTATCAATCAGTCCGTCCGCGGAACCGACCTGTACCTGTTAGTGGATATCGCCAATTACAGCCTGACTTACTCGCTGTGCGGCCATCGGAATCATATGTCACCCGACGACCACTATCAGGACTTAAAGCGCATTATTGCGGCCGTTGGCGGTAAAGCACGGAGAATCACCGTAATCATGCCGTTTTTATATGAAAGCAGACAAAGCAAGCGTACTTCCAGAGAATCGCTGGACTGCGCGCTGGCTTTACAGGAAATGGTCAATATGGGAGTCGATAATATCATTACCTTTGACGCCCATGACCCAAGAGTACAGAATGCGATTCCGTTACACGGATTTGAAACGATACAGCCCGCTTACCAGTTTATCAAAGGACTTCTCTCCAATGTGGAAGGGCTGCAGATTGACAGCGACCACATGATGGTCATCAGTCCCGACGAGGGCGGTATGGGAAGAGCTATTTATATGGCGAATGTCCTGGGACTGGATGTCGGCATGTATTACAAACGAAAAGATTATACGAGAGTCATAAACGGCCGCAACCCAGTCGTAGCACACGAATTTCTGGGCAGCAGCGTGGAAGGCAAAGATATGATTATTATTGACGACATGATTTCTTCCGGCGACAGCGCGCTGGAAGTTGCCGCCGCATTAAAGGCAAGAAAAGCGAACCGGATTTTTATCTGTTCTACTTTCGGCCTCTTTACCGCCGGACTCGACCGTTTTGACAAGGCTTATGAGAAAGGCACATTCGACCGGATTCTGACCACCAACCTCATCTACCAGCCGCCAGAACTTCTGGAACGGGAATGGTATATTAACTGTGACCTGAGCAAATACATCGCTTACATCATAGATACGCTGAACCATGATTCTTCCATCAGCGATTTGCTCAATCCGGTCGAACGCATCCACTCGATTGTGTCGCGATACCATGCAAACGGCAAAAAGAACCGGACAGAATCGCCGTAGGCGATTCTGTTGTTATTCTGGTTTCCAATTGTCCTCGCCTGCGAGGACTTTTTCTTTTGTATAGAGTGCAAGCTGTTCTTCTTTCAATTCCTGTACGAAGTCCGCTCGGTCAGGGTACTCCTTCTGCAACTTCTCATAATACAGGCCATACTGAATCGTACTTCTGGCATCGGGCTTGTCCCAGTCATGGAAAAGCGCCGGATGAATGTGTTTTCCGAAAGAGCAATCCACATAAACCGTCTTCGCATAATTCCGCCAGGGCCTGCCAAGATACACCGTGCCTTCCGGGCATTCCTCCGAAATCAGCTTACATTTTGAAAATACATATCCATATTGTTCTTCTTCCGGCGTGGACGCCGCCGTCACATATCCCTGCGTCTTCGCTTCCCCGTTTTCTTCCGGAAAATGCCTCAGAGATTCAATGGTACAGTCTTCAAAATAAGCAGCAGCCCCGCCGAATATAAAATCGATATCACCGCAGATATAACATTTTTTGTAATATTGCCGGCCATGAAGACGCGGCGCGGACTGTTTCGGCCCGATAAACCCGTTTTTCTGAATTTCTTTCGGCGGCAGAGGCGCGGTAAAAAGCGTGTCCTGATGCCCGAGCAGACGGCAGGAATCCACAATGAGTCTGTCGCCGTCCGCATACAGCGCAATTGCTTGGCCATGCGTGAGCGAATCTCCGGATGCGTTTTCAATCGTCAGATTCTTCAAAGTAACGTCATGCGCGTCGATAAACATGGTATAAGAACGAAAAGTCCCTCTCTTCGTTCCGTCCTCCATCAAATCATTTGCGTAATCGTCATATGTCAGAACCGTATCCGCGCCGCTCTTTCCGGTTCCCTCCAATGTGACAAAAGGCCTGTTTACCGTGATTTTTTCATGATAACGACCCGGCGCAATGAAAATTGTCACCGGCGTCCGGTTTCCTTCCGGAATGCTGTTTACCGCCTCCGTAACGGAAGAAAAATCATCCGCATTTCTTTTTTCGGCAGATACATATAATGTGGGGTTAGTTTCTGATACAAACTGCAAAATATCCTTTTCCTCCTGTTCCAAACAACATGCTGTAAGGGGGGAACTCTTTATAAAAAGCATTCATCACCTGGTCGAATGACATGACATCCGTCTTTTCCCATGCCGTCTCCCCCTCTGAAAAATGGGCTGACATTTGTTCTATGAAATTCTGCGAAAGAACTTTGACCGTATACAGCACCGTCTTATCCGCATACTGAATCTGCCTTCCCAACATCTCGCTGAGAGAAGCCAGAATCAGCCGTTCCTCATAAATGAAATAAACATATATCTTTTTCTTTTCGGGCGTCTTATAAGTCAGCCGGAAGCACAATTTACTGCCCTCGCAGAAGTCTTCTCCGCTGTAATGGTCGCTGACAAGCCGGGCGTCCACCCGGAACAGATTTTTGGCAGACTGTACGACCGCTTTCTGCAGAGAAGCTATTGCGTCTTCCGATGGCTGATGCACCCATTTGTTGGCGTACCCACCGGTTATCGCATGGTCTTCAATCATGATATGTTCGTTCAGCCATCCGATACAGATTCCGATAAAATGTCCCACCGACTCTTTGGAATAATCCTGTTCTTCCATTTCCAGTTCGAGAGCCGGAAGCGTATTATGACACAAATTGTCATGCAGCTTCTTATGTATCTCATATCCCGGATAATCGATGGACTTCATATACGCTTCTTCCTCCGCAAAATGCTTCAGCGTATAATTTTTAAAATACTTGATGCCTTCGCGGCACGCATGCTGCTGTTTTTCTTCTTCATTCAGCGCAATCAGTTTGCCTACTATTGAAAACAGCTTCTGATGTGCCTTGTCCACTACTTCTACACCAATATTGAACCGATTATTCCACTTTATCGCGTTCAATTTCAGCCATCCCCCTTCTCAACAATCTGTTATGTATTTGTTACGCGTTATCCGACGCGGAACTTTCATGAAGAAGCCCCATTTTTAATTCAAACATCGCAGGGCTCATATCAAGATAATGCGGATGCGCATTTTCAAAACGCTGCTCTTCTTTCCATATCTCGCATTCCAGCTGTTTCTTTACATAGCTCCGGATTTCTTCCAATGCCGGCAGCTCATAAACCAGCCTGCCGTCCTTAAAAATTTGTTTCTGCAGCGGTCTGAACGTACAGTCAACAAAATTTCTGTCTTTCCAGTAATGTTTCGGGTCCACATAGCGCACCGGATGCGCCGTATCAATTTCTTCGCCTTTCACGGTCAGGTAATCCGCAATGGCTTTTCCGTCCTTGTCGTACACCCTGTAAATCTCCTTGATTCCCGGATTGGTAATTTTCTCTATCGTCTCGGAAATCTTAATTTTGGGAGCAAAAACACCGTCCTTATTGACCGCCGCCAGTTTATATACCGCACCGAAAACAGGCGTTGTAAAAGAGGTGATAAGCTTTTCACCGACGCCGTAACTGTCGATTCTGGCCTCCTGCCGGTTCAATGAGGTAATCGTATATTCGTCCAGACTGTTCGATGCGACGATGATGCAGTCTTTTAAACCGGCATCATCGAGCTGCTTCCGCGCTTCTTTGGATAAATATGCCAAATCTCCGGAGTCCAGACGGATTCCCTTTAACCGTTTTCCCATCGGCTCCAGTATTTCTTTTGCTATGCGGATGGCATTGGGTACACCGCTTTTCAGCACATCATAAGTATCCACCAGAAGAACCGTGGAATCCGGATAGCTCTCCGCATATGCCTTGAAAGCCTCATACTCGTTGTCAAAACACATCACCCAACTATGTGCCATCGTGCCCGAAATGGGAATATTGAACAGCTGTCCGGCAAGAACGGTCGCCGTGCCAACGGCTCCGCCGATATAAGCGGCCCGCGCGCCATAAACGGCCGCATCCACATTATGCGCGCGCCTTGCTCCAAAATCCGACACCGGCTTCCCGTTTGCCGCACGCACAATTCTGTTGGTTTTCGTCGCAATCAAAGACTGATGATTTATCTGCAGCAAAATGGCCGTTTCGATGAGCTGTGCGTCGATTAACGGCGCAACCACCGTCATGATGGGCTCATTGGGGTACATAATCGTCCCTTCCGGCATGGCATAAATATCGCCCTTAAATTCAAAGTGAAGCAGGTAGTCCAAAAATTCTTCCGTGAACAGATTTCTGGAGCGCAGATACGCGATATCCTTTTCCTCGAAATGCAGATTCTGAATATATTCCACTACCTGTTCAAGACCTGCAAATATGGCAAAACCCGCATTGTCCGGATTGTTCCTGTAAAATACGTCAAAAGCCGCCAGCGTATTATGACATTCCTTATTCAGGTAACCGTTTGACATGGTCAGCTCATACATGTCCATGACCATAGAAACATTTCTCTCATTGAACTGCGTATTCATCATTTGGCATTCCCTTCTTCCCCTTTGATAAGAACCTGACACATTTTCATTGCCTCCAGTGCATTTTTATGACTCTTTGGCGTAACGCCCGCACAACAGGCGGCATCCACGCAAACCGGCACTTCCGGTAAAAATGCTTTCAACAGCAACGCATTGGAAATGACGCAGATATCCGTACATAACCCGCACAGTTCAATCTCTTCAATCGGCTCTTTCGCATGTTCTTTCTTCAGCGCTTCCGCAAGCTCTACGCTGCCAAACGCAGGCTTTTGATAAATTGTCCGGCCGCCGCGCTCCGCCGCTTCTTCCAGCTCATCGGCAAGCCGCCAGCCCTCTTCTCCGAGAATACAATGCTTTACCGGCAAATTCCGTCCTTCCTGCGTATTCAGGTAATCCCCCGTATGGGTGTCTTTTGTAAAAAGAATCTGCCCTTCATAACGGCCGACCTTCTCAATGACCTTCGGAAGAATGGCTTTCGCTTCCTCCGTTCCGAGACTTCCTGTAATAAAATCCTTCTGCATATCCACTACAATAAGATATTTCATATTTCCTCTCATTCCGCCGCTGCCGGCACAAACACTCCGTAAACAAATAAATTATACTACCTGCTCCGGAAAATAACAAGCGGCAGGCGGCAGAATGATAAGATATGCCTCCGTATTGTTTATATAAAATTGTAAATGACTACCTGCTCCGCGTGGAAATCCGCGCCTTCATAACCGCCTGTCATGATAACGGTATCGTTTTCCCGGATATCAGACACGGTTCCGGCGCTCTCTGTCACATCGGAATCCCCGTTCACGCCGCCGTTTTTTACCGTCCGCACAATAAAACCGGTATTCTCAGAAAAATATACGGTAATAAGTTCGGCTCCTGCCACCCCATCCCCGTAATCAACCGCAATTTCCGCAACTGCACATTCGCTGTTCTCATCTGTATAAGTATGTATCTTGCTCACAACGATACTGTTTTCTCCGACGCTGGTGACGCTTCCCTCCAGTTCCGTATCGCTCTCTGTCTCTTTCAGGACAATATCGGAATCCGCCTCCTGATTGTCTGCCGGCGCGTTCCCCGGCGTTTCGCTTTCCTCATTCTCCGTCATCCGTCCGCTTTCCCCTTCGCTGTTTTGACCGCTGTCTTTTTCCGTTTCCTGCTGCGACTGACCGTTCCTGCCATCCTGACCGCCATCCGGCTCCGTATCTTCGATACGAATGATATTTTCTGACTGCTCTCTCGTGTCTCCCTCAGCTTCTCCGCATCCTGTCATCATGCACAACAGTGCGGCCGTCCCAAGAAATACTGCCGTTTTCCCTTTTTTCTTTCTGTTTTTCATCTTTGTGATTGTACTCCTTTCTCAGGCTGCATTTTCTGCTTTTCAGCCTTTTCTCCTTATATTTTCTGAATATCCCCGGTGAATCCTGAGGATATTAACAGAATAGCAGACCTGTCTCTAAGAAATCTTTAAAGAAAGAATTTCTTTTTCCTCGATTGTGGTATACAATAAGTAGGAGATATATCCGATTATATCGTATCAATGCTTTCATGAGGTGGACGCCATGATATTGTTAAAAGCAAATCCCGAATTACAGAAAGTTTTTGGAAAACTTATTAAAACAATGAAAGTTCCCGTCACATGGAACCAGGTTTTTGTCATATCGAACAACTGCCTGATTCTTGCCGGCGATGTCCGTTCCCTGATTTTTAATTTCGATAACAAAAAATCCTATACGAGCATCATAGAGATTCCGGAAGACGGAATACGGCTGCAAAGTATGCCCACAGACCATATCCTGAATAATATTATGAATATGGCGCTCTACGCATTTGGAAAATGGGGTGTCATAACCGGCCTGAAAGTGGACAAGGATTATAACGCTCTCAATGCTCTGTTTGCGGATGCGCTCCGCCCGGTTGGAATCGAACCCGGATTCGGCAGAGAAAACTTTCGCTTTTTTAAGGGCGGTGTTCAGATTACCTATGAAGATACGGCGCTTGCTATCCTGAAACTTTTAAAGCAGGAAGGAAAGTTAAAAGAAGGCCAGAGTCTCGTGACCTCGGACGAACAGGACGATAACGCCGGTTCCGGCTCCGCCAGAAACAGCGCACGGGCCGACGGACAGGATTTACCCGACCCGGACGAAGATTATTACAAGCTCGGCCTCTG
Organism: uncultured Lachnospiraceae bacterium; assembly: GCA_910578475.1. Taxonomy (GTDB): domain Bacteria; phylum Bacillota; class Clostridia; order Lachnospirales; family Lachnospiraceae; genus UBA3282. The sequence goes on from CAJTRK010000003.1 coordinate 23,702, forward strand.
GCATAACATGCGCTGGAAAAGCGAGACCGCTGATTTCAGAAGGGTTCCCCATACGAGCGCGGATGACGCCAAATCACGAATCGGCAATAACTTTTACCAGACCAATTATTTATGTCCCAAATGCAATGAAAAACTGTACATGGGCGTATATCCCGCCGGAAAGGAAATACTGATTGAAACAGACGAAGGACGTGTCTTTATGGCACGGGCTTATGCCTGCAATGTCTGCAATAAATTCTATACCCCCTGCCCCAAAAAGCTGATTCAGGAAGGGGATGTATACGGTCTGAAATTCGATGAAGACCGGACTGCTTTCGAAGATTATCTGGATGTTCTCGGCCGTGGAGCCGAAAGAACCTCCAATTCCAACTTCAATGAATTTGAGAGCGAACGGAACCGCTCAAAGAACAATGATTCCGCCCGGAATGCCGGAACAGAAGAACCGGAACCCGTTCCTTCTTCCATACCGGACAAGAAAAGCCTGAAAGAGCATCTTTCCGAACGCATCAAAGCCGGCGCCAAAAAACGCCAAGCGGAAAACAACTCTTCTGCGGCGGCGGTTCAAACGACGGCCGATTCCGTACAGGCTCCGAGAGACCAAAGGCCGCAGGCTCCGACAGTGTCCTCCGCGAAGGCTCAGCCGGAAACCGGCCGGACTCAGGTTCAGACTGCAACGCCCAAAGCCCCGACCGGGACGCCGCAGACGCAGACCGCAGCGACAAAGACGCAGGCCGGGACGCCGCAGACACAGACCGCAGCGACAAAGACGCAGGCCGGGGCGCCAAAGGCTCAGACCGCAGCGACAAAGACGCAGGCCGGGGCGCCAAAGGCTCAGGCCGCAGTTGCACAGGCTCCGGTTCAGCCGCAGCCCGACCCCGTTCCCGCCGCTTTCCGTCTCGCCGGAAAGACGACCGATGAATTACGGGCGATTCTGTCCGGGCTTTCAAGAAAGCAGGAACAGACTTCCCCGGAACAGGCCGAAAGCGATGAACGCTACCGGAAAGTCGTAGAACAGGCTCTCGCGGAAAAATTGACTGCAAAATATGACGCTCGTGTAAGAACTTTAAATAATCTCTCTTCCCGACAGCTTACGGAATTGAAGACGCAGATAGAAAAAGAATCCGTTCTTTCCGAAGAGAAAAAGAAAACGTATATTCAGAAAATCAACGGCCGACTTTTCCAGGAAGAGGAAAAGGTTCTGGCGCAGAAAGTAGAGCTGAGCCGAAACCGGAGCTATGCGGAAATCGGCCGCATGATAGAGGATATCGAAAAAAGAAGTCTGCCGGAAGAATTGAAACAGGAAACCGTCCGGAAGCTGAAACAGTTTCGGAAGGAACGCGCCGAGCAGGAAGTGGCACAGCTCATCGAACACCTGCCGCTTCATCTTGACAGAAAACAGCTCGCCGCATATCTTGAAAAAATCAATCAATATGACGGCGTGGATATCACACCCTATCGTAATCAGCTGGAACAGCGGAAAGACATGGCTGAAAAAGAAGAAATAACTGCCATGATTAAACGCGGCGGAAAAAAAGAGCGGAACGCGCTCTGGAATCTTTACGAGCAAATACAGAAACAAGACTTTAAGGAAGAGAACAAAGCTCCTTTCCTCGAGAAAATATACGCCAAAATCAAAAAGATGGACGAAGAAAAAATCGAGCAGCTCTGCCCGAGTATCGTTACGCTTTCCTACTCGGACGCCCTGAAGGCATATGACCGGATTAGCCAGGGCATGTTCCTTCCCGAATTGAAAGTCAACACGCTGGAAATGATAAAAAGACGCCTGACCCGGCTGAAAACCGACGAGAGCGTCCAGTTAATGCGGAAATTAAAGCACGATTTGGAAGAAAGCCTCCCGACACACTATATTTTTTATTATTATAATGCAAGGGAAGAAATGAAACGGACGCCGGAGCCTTCCGCAAGCTCTTCCGTGCAGGCCGACCTGTATGGAAACGAGGAGGAACTGGAGGCCGAAAATCATCGGGACGCCATGTTATGTGCCATCAACGGCTATGCCGCACAGCGGGGCGAATACGAATATCCCCTGATGGTCTGCGATACTTCCAGGAGCCAGAACGGAAAAGAAGGATTTGTCCTTACCCCGGACCATATTTTTTATCACAGCCTTTTTCGTTCGGGCGTCATCAATATTGCAGACATTGAGGAAATCCATTCCAGCAGGAAGCTGTTTGGAAAGGGCGTTTATGTAAAATACTTTGACGGCTCCAGAGAAAAGCTTCCGAACCATATTGCTTCCAAAGACTGGCCGGCCTTTGCAGCCGTCCTGTACGATTTTATTATCTATCTCCAGGAACGGCCGGAATCCAGAAGTCTGGAATATATGGCGAAAGAAACGCATGACGTAAAATGCTGTTACAGATGCGGCTTTGTCTATAAAACAGGCAATGTCTGCCCGAAGTGCGGCAGCAAAATGAACCAATAATGCAAATATAAACTGCGAGACGCCGTTATGCGCACGGGTAAAAGAAGGGATATGATTTGAAATGACTGCCATGCAGCTTCCTGACAAAATTGCCGCTCTGCTTTCAGAAAAAACATACCGGACAGACGATATCGGTATGTCCGATGCCTCCGTCCTCTTATTTCAGGATAACGTATTGAAAATACAGCCCGATAATGAAGAGGCCGAAAACGAATATCGGATGATGGCATGGCTGCACGGCAGACTCCCGGTTCCCGAAGTCCTCGCCTTTGAAAAGGACGGTCAGAAATCCTGGCTGCTCATGAGCCGCTGCTCCGGGGAAGCCGCGTGCTCGGAAAAATATATGCGCAACCCGGACAGGCAAATAAAACTTCTCGCGCAGGGATTGAAAAATCTGTGGCGCACCGATATCGCAGACTGCCCTTCCGACTGCCGTCTGAAACACAAGCTCGCTCTTGCCCGCTATCAGGTGGAACATGGACTGGTCGATATCGAAAACACAGAACCAGACACTTTCGGAGAAAACGGATTCGAAAATCCCGCCCGGCTTCTTCAATGGCTTTACGATAACCAGCCGGAAGAAGAACTCGTGTTGTCCCACGGCGATTACTGTCTTCCAAATATTTTCTTTTCGGAGCATGAAATCAGCTATATTGACCTCGGAAAAACAGGTATCGCAGACAAATGGTGCGACATTGCTCTGTGTTACAGAAGCATATCCCATAATTACAGCGGCGCATATAACGGAAAAGCATACAGCGCCCCGGACGACCTGCTCCTGTTCCGCGAACTGGGACTGGAACCGGACTGGGATAAAATACGATATTATATATTGTTGGACGAATTATTTTAGGATGAATGTTCCCTATCATTTGGGAAAATATCATGAAATTGCACAATACTGTATTTTGTGTTTTATTTTTATACAAACATACTTTCATCTTATATTTTGATTCAATATTTCAGCTGCAAAAAATAATTCTTATATCGACAGCCAGAGAAGATTAATATCTTCGTCAGGCAAATCTCTTGACATTTTCTCAATTCCCTGTATAATTAAACTTCGGAAAATCTCATAGAGTTGAAGTTTTCCCAAGATATAACGTCAGTTCGAGACCTTCCTGACGAACAGGACCGCAAACGGTTCTGTTAAACAAAACTAAAGGAGACAACAAAACATGAAAAAACAATCTAGCAACCAGGCGGTTCCTTTCCGAATCGTCCATCCCTTTTCTGTAACTACAATGGCACAGGCAGCCATGATTGCCGCCCTCTATGTTGTATTGACTTTTATCGCCAATGCTTTTGGACTCGCAAATCATGCCGTTCAGGTGCGCATTTCCGAAGCGCTTACCATTCTGCCTTATTTCACTCCGGCCGCCATACCCGGCCTGTTTCTCGGGTGTCTGATTAGCAATATTCTGACCGGCTGCATACTGCCCGATGTCATTTTCGGCAGCCTTGCCACCCTGGCGGGTGCACTCGGTACATATGCGCTCAGAAAGTGGAAGTGGTGTGCTCCAATTACACCGATACTGGCCAATATACTGGTTGTTCCGCTCGTCCTGATTTACGGATATGGGTTTCTGAAAGAAGGCTATTCCCTTCTCTACTGTTATTTCTTCTATGTCATTACGGTAGGGGCCGGCGAAATAATCTCCTGTGGCATTCTTGGCATGAGTTTATTGTTCACGCTGGAAAAATACAGGGAAAAGATTTTTCCGACTTCATAAGTTCCTGCCGGCAGTTTTACGCTGCGGCATCCTTTTCAAAAAAAATGAAGTGTGGATTTTTGGCCACACTTCATTTTATAGTTTACCACATTCTAAAAATATAGTCTACTATTTTTTCAGCTTTTCTGTAAAATAAAGATAACCATTCAGCCGGCAGAAACATGTCGGCGTCATTTCCGGTTTAAATTCCTGAAAACACAAAACCGCAAAACACAGCATCGATGAAAGGACATGCAAATGAAGCAGAGAAAGGGAACAGACTTTATCGGGTTATCCAGACAGGATGAAGAGGCGTATCTTGCAAAGACGCTTTCCATCGTCCGGCACAATGTAGCGGATTATGGCAAAGAAGTGGAAAGAATGCAGGCTGATATCGATGAGATGCTGGCTCATTATCACGATAACGATACCGAAGTTCTTACCATTTTGAATAATACGGTTACGCTGCACGAACATATGAAGCGCGCTCTTTTGCGCAACGAAAAAGCGCTGGCCAAACCGTATTTCGGCAGAATCATCTTTCAGGATGAAAATTTATGCAAAAAAGAATCTCTCTACATCGGCAAAGGCGGCATTTCCAAAGACACAACGCACTGGGTGGTCGTTGACTGGCGCGCTCCGGTTGCCAATGTCTACTACGAAAATGGTCTCGGCAAATGCAGCTATCCGGCGCCGGGCGATACACAGATTCCTATTAACCTGGAACTGAAACGAACCTACGAAATGGAAGACGGCAGGCTGCTCGACTATTTCGATACGGAAGTCGTCGCAAATGATGAACTTCTGACGAAATATCTCGCCAAAAACAAGCAGGCAGTACTGGGAGAAATCATTGCGACCATCCAGAAAGAACAAAATGAAATCATTCGAAAATCTCCCTATCACAATATGATTGTACAGGGTGTTGCCGGTTCCGGTAAAACGACCGTTGCCATGCACAGGATTTCTTTTATCCTTTACAATTATGCCGAACGCTTCAGGCCGGACGATTTCTATATTGTTGGAAGCAACCGGATTCTGCTCAATTATATAACAGGTGTTCTTCCTGATTTGGATGTGTACGGCATCCGTCAGATGACGATGGAACAACTTTTTGTCCGTCTCCTGTATGAGGACTGGGATGAGAAAAAATATCAGATTACAGGCACGGGGCAGACTGTGAAAGACAGCGTCAAGGGAACGCTTCTCTGGTTCCGTGACCTGCAGGCTTACTGTCAGGAACTGGAATGGCAGACGATTCCCCGGGAATCTGTTTTCCTCAATCCCCGTCAATTTGTAGAAGGAATCCAAAACGGAAAAACCGGGGTTTTTGATATGACAGCCGGTCAAAAGGTCAATCCCGCCGATTTGAAGGAACTCGTTTCCCGGGAAACGGTGGAGCGCTATATACGGCAGAATCCGTCCGTATCCATTCAAAGCAAGATAAATATGCTGAATGACAGGCTTTTGATTAAAATCAAAGAGGAATTTCTCGGAAAAGGCGTCTCTTATACGGAAAATGAGCGAAAAGCAATTCGTAAAGCTTATCGCGGAACTTATGGCAAAAAAGTCTGGAAGCAGTCCATTTACGAATTATATCAGCATTTTCTTTTAAAACAGGCAGCAAAAGGATATGAAATCACGTTTCCTGAAACAGCTTTTGATGTATATGACCTGGCCGCCCTTGCTTATTTATATAAACGGGTAAAAGAAACGGATATTATCAGCGAAGCGCATCATATCGTCATTGACGAAGCGCAGGACTTCGGCATGATGGCATACAGCGTCCTGAAATTCTGCATCAAAGACTGCACTTACACCATCATGGGCGATATTTCCCAGAATATTCACTTCGGCTACGGACTCAATGACTGGGAAGAGTTGAAAAATCTGATGCTTACCGATGATATGGACAGTTTTGGGATTTTGAAAAAAAGCTACCGCAACACGATTGAAATCTCGGAATTTGCAACGAAAATTCTACATCACGGACAGTTTTCCATTTATCCGGTCGAACCGATTATCCGTCATGGCAGTCCGGTACGGCTTCTGAAAGTTTCGGAAAAGACCGAACGATTTCAAAAAGCGGCTGCTATCTGCAAAGACTGGCAGAAAAAGGGGCTCGACACGATTGCCGTTGTCTGCCGGAACCGGCATACCGCAAAGGAAGCGGCCAAACAACTCAGCAACTATATTGACGTCATCGAAAGCGATTTGGAAACGGCCGTATTCGGAAGCGGCATTATGACGCTTCCGGTCGAATATACAAAAGGACTCGAATTTGACGCGGTACTCATCCTGAATCCGACGAGAGACGAATATCCGGTTGACGACGGTCATGCCAAACTTCTCTATGTAGCGGCTACCCGTGCGCTCCATGAATTGTGTGTTCTGCATGACAGTCACCTGACCGGGCTGATAGCGGACCCGCTTCCCGAACGGGCAGTTTCGGCGAAAACCGTCCCTGTTATACCGGACGTCCCCGAAAACCGCACCGCACGGACTGCGGAAAAACCGATGCCGATTGCCAATGCCGTTACAATACAGAAGCCCTCCGCCATCCGGCCAAAACCGCTGCCATCCGCGCTGTCAAAAGTCCCCTCCCGCCATGCAGCGCCGGGTTCTAAAACGATTACCCTCCGGAAGCCGGATTCTCTGGCCCGAAAGCCTCTCGGGGCAATTCCTTCCGGCAGCTCTTCTTTTGGCGATATGCCCGCAACGGAAATCCTGCGTCCTGCAGGGCATTCCAAAATTGACCTGGCCATCCGATGGGCCGCCAGGCATCCCGACGGCCTGTATTTGCAGAGCCGCTACGGCATTCTGCGTCTTAGTCCGGTCGGAAATGCCATCATCCGGGTCACTTTTGTAAAGGGACAACAAATGACAGATAAAACGCATCCTTTGATTGCGGTCAGCCATATCGACCGGAATTGGATGTACCGGGACGGCAACGGTATCATAGAGTTATTAACGGATGAGGTAAGTGTGCGGATAAATAAAATAACAGGCGCAATCCAATATGTGACGCGAGATAAGAAACCATTGCTTTCCGAACGGAGCAAAGAGTGCCGCCAGATTGAAAATGGTTCCGGCGGTCATTCGAAAACATGGCTTTTTCTGGATTTTCAGAAAAATGAAAAGTTGTATGGAATCGGAAATCAGGCACAGGGCAGCATACAGCTGCGTGGCTCGGCAAGATATATCTCCCGCCCAAACGAGGCCGGAGAACTGCCTTTTCTTCTTTCCGACAAAGGTTACGGAATCCTTTTAGCCACAGACGGCCCCGCTGTCTGCTGCGATATTTCCACTTACGGCTCTTATCTGTATACGGAAGAAAATTTTATTGATTATTACTTTATTGCAGGAAAACGGCAGAACACGCTGTCCGCCGCTTATTCATATCTTCTCGGCAGATTATAAGCGCTCATAAACGCTCCTTAAAGTATTGCATCACCTGCAGCAAATCATCGAAAACAGCGGCGCTTTTCGCATACATTTCCTCTGTCGCCGGCAGCAAATCCGGCACCATAATGGGCATCATGCCGGCGCTGTATGCCGCGCGGATGCCGTTATGGGAGTCTTCCACCGCATAGGCGCATTCCGGAGCTGCGCCCATTTTTTCACAGGTCATCAGATAAATATCCGGTTCCGGCTTGCTCCGCTTCAACTGGTCTCCACCTACTACGACCTGAAAATAATCATATAGTCCGGCCTGCCGCAGCTCTTCCTCCACAACCGCCAGTCTGGTGGAAGAAGCAAGGCCGACCGGAATTTCATTTTCTTTTAAATACTGTAAAAGCTCTTTTACGCCTTTTTTCAGGGGAAGCCCGTTCTCTCTGACATATTCGTGAAACAGCGCCGATGCTTCTTTCCTGTACTTCTCAAATTCGAAGTCTTTCCCATAATGTGCATGGACAATTTCCTTCGTCTTCTGAATATTCACGCCGATACAATCCGTCAATGCCTGTCTGACATCAGCAATTCCGTATTTCTCACCGATTCTTTCCCAACTGTCCAGCACCAGCTGTTCGCTGTCAAAAATCGTTCCGTCCATATCAAAAATAACAACTGTTTTCTTCATATACAGGCTACCTCTTTCCTTCGCATTATCAGTCTTCTTCTTTTCTTACATAGGTGATAAAATGATTTCCGTTTTCAAGAAGCCATTGCGTCGAATCGTTCATTCCCTTTTTATAAACCGTTCCGGTCAACGGGTCCATTACCACGATGTTCAGCTCATTAAATCCTACAATCAGAACCGCATTGCCGTCCTGCAATGTCGCAAGTACCGGAATATCCATATTCACATAATATAATACGGCATCCAGACTGCTTCCCGACAAATCCAACACCTGCACATCCTTTAAACTTGTTTCCAGAATCGAAGGAATCGTGTTACCCTGTTCGAGCAGATATTCCGTACGCCTCGATACGCCCTCGTATTTCAGAATCGTATTCAGGCAGACGGAAAGGCATGTATTCAGTTCCGTCACCTGCTCGCCTTCAATCGCCATAATCTGGTTTCGCGTACTCCGCGCAGTTCTCTTCCAGATATAATCGCCTTCATTATCCACCACAACGCCAACGTGATTATACGCATAGATGACCGCCTTGCCGGGGTCCGAGAAAATTCCCTCGATACCGTTCTTTCCATAGACATAGTACCGTCTTCCCATTTCCTCTTTTTCTTTCATGACAAGTTCGCGTTTTCCTTCAAAAAGAACTTCTTTGGGCGTCAGTATTTTCAGCGCTTTGGTATCAATCATCTCTTTGACCACAATTTCCAATACTGTCTCATATTTTTCAATGACCACGCTGCTGATGCCATTGCTTCCGACGGACGTCTTTTCCGTACTCATAATCTGGTCATCGCTTGCAGATACATATTCGGCCCTTTCCTCATCCCAGGTCACTCTGGAAAGCGTAATCTGATTATCCGTGATAACACTGTCCACCACATAAACGTCTTCTTCCTGATAGGTCTTCAGTAATTTTCCGCTTTCTCCCTGGATTCGAAGGCAGTACATCGGAAAAGTCGTATTTCCTGCATGGTCGCTGACAATATCTTCCTGTCTGGCAAGACCGTAAATCAGGTCTTCCTCCATAAAGCCCAACAGCGCAATATACTCGCCGTTTCCTGCCGTAATTTCCGTTTCCTGCTCCGTTCCGAGATTCAGAAGCTTTAACACCGTACTGCTGTACTGTTCCCCGCCTTCCTGCCAGACAAGCATCTTATTGGATTTGGATACTTTATAATTTTCTTCCGTCAGCCCTGATACGACGACCGTATAATTCTTCGCACGCAAATCGACCGCGTAGACATTTCCTTCCAGCATCAGATAGCAGATGGCGGACTTATTTATATAGGAAAGCTTCTCCACATCGCTTTTCAGAAGTTCATAAGAATGTTCATACGGGATATAAATCTGTTCTTCCACCGTATTGGTCATACTGTTATAAAAATAGACGGAAACGCCTACCTCTCCTTCATGTCTGCCGCGGTTCATATAACCATATACGATAAAAACTACGTTCCCGGCTTCATCCACATTCATAATCTTAATCTGATGCCGCGTATAACTGCTCCGCGGGTCCGTGATATCTTCTTCATAAAAGGAAAAAAGGCGCGCCAGTTTCTGGTCCGTCACATTATAACTGTACAGTTTGTTGGAACTGACAAAGGCAAAAACATTTCCTCCGTCGCTTTCCTTCATTTTCACATCTTCGTCCACAATGCCGAGCATAATTTTATCATTGACAAAAACATCCGCATTCTCGTCAAAAATCTGGGTCATTTCCCGGTCAAAGTCTAATAAGTACATTCGGTCCGGTGTAAAACGCACTCGATAATATTCTTTCACCTGATAATAAGTCCGCTCTCTGCCGCTCCGCGTACCGACCATATATTCCAGCTGGAAAGAGCCTGTCCGTTCTTCCAGTTCTTTGATATCAATGACCGGCTCGGTAACTTTTTCAACCTCCAGGTCGGCCCAGGTCACCTGGTGAAAACTGCTGTGTATCGTCACTTTATGAAGTGTGGAATTATCGCCTTCCGCGTTGGATTCCAGGTACTTGGTCAGCTCTGCGGCTGCCTCCCTGTCAAACGTCCTGTCATGAAAATCTCTTACATATTCCAGTTTTTCCTGTATGAACATATCCTCCGACTGGATAATTCTCGTATAATAACGTATGGTATCTTTTCCTTCAGGCGTCAGAAAAATGATGAGCATATATTCTTTATTTTCGCTGATTAAGTCTTTCAACGTGATTTCACATTCCAGCTGTCCCTCTGTTTCCTTGTAATTCTCTATTTCCGTACTTTCAACAAGGCGTTCTCCATTGATGCTGCGCACCTCGAAAGAAAGCGCTTCTATTTCATTTCCGTAGGTATCGACCGTAAAAGAAACATTTCTGCGGCTTCCAATCGGTAAAAGCGTGTCCCGCAGATAGCTGGTATCCATATCCTTCGCATAACCGTGAAGCCTGTTCACCTGATATTCACCAATGCGCATCGTAATGACGGGAAAAGATGCTTCCCCCATCTCCACCGTCATATCCGTATTTCCTTTATTCATAACCGCACTGACGCCAAATAACGCTGCCAGAAAAATGACGGTCAAATATACGCCCTTTATCACAGTTTTTTTCATAAACGCCTAATCCTTCTATCTGTTTATCGATTCTTCCGTGGAGTTTGACAGCTTCCACAAAGCCGGTTCCACCTGCAAAAATTTCATAACATCAATTATTTTATCTTTTTCTTCTTTTTGACGTTCCGCTTTCATTCCTTCTTTTCTGACCGCCCGTATCAGAATATTCTTCGGCGTATGTTCCATGTCGATAAATTCCAGCAAATCCGTTTCATATCCTTCTGATTTCAATATATCCGCCCGCAGGGCATCCGTAATGAGCGCGGACATTCTTTCTTTGATGATGCCGTATTGCAGAATGGGCTTTAATTCCTGGCAGGAAATCTGTTTATTCACTTCATGCTGACAGCAGGGAACCGATAAAATAACTTTTGCGCCCCATTTTACCGCCTTGTCCAGCGCATAGTCCGTCGCCGTATCACAGGCGTGCAGCGTTACTACCATATCCGCCGCCGTAAGTCCTTCATATTCCGCGATGTCGCCCCGTATAAAGCGAAGCTTCTGATAACCGTATTGATGGCACAGCTTATTACAACGCTCTATCACATCTTCCTTTAAGTCAAGCCCCGTAATTGCTACATCCAATCCCAATAATTCATGAAGATAATAATAAACGGCAAAAGTCAGATAAGATTTCCCACATCCGAAGTCTACAATCTGAATTTCTCTGTCGGAGGGAAGGGCCGGCAGAATATCTTCTATAAATTCCAAAAACCGGTTTATCTGCTTGTATTTATCGTATTTTGCACGAATCACCTGTCCGTCGTTTCCCTGAACGCCCAAATCCACCAAGAAGGGAACCGTTTTCCCTTCTTCCAGAATATATTTTTTGACCCGGTTGTGCGTAAGAGGCCGCTCTGCTCCGTCTCTCCTGACCATAGAACGATTCCACGCCCCGCAGGCCGGTTCTTCCATACGCTGTGCGGGCATTTTTTCCCTGACCGTCATCTTCCCCTTTTTGCTGACCAGAATCACGGCTTTTTTATTAGTATGCTCTATTTCACACTGTTTAAAATCCTGAAGAAGGTAATTACCAATTCGTGGAATTATCTCCACATCCTGATAATTCTCATGAAAGACCTTCGTTCCCTGATATAATGTTTCCTGAAACATAAGCTTTCCCCGCAGCATGACGGGTCTGATTTTCACCTTAAAAGCTTTTTCCTTATTCCGTGCGTTGCTCAGAATCATCTGATACAGTCCGTCATTGACCGTCTCTTCCAACAACGCTCTGACCTCTTCTTTTCCTTCTATACTCATATGCTTTCCTACTCGTTTATCTATATTGTCACATTATCCGCTGTTTTTCCATATCAAGGTTAAACTGCAAATCACGCAGTTCTGCAGGTTGAAAAAGATTTGCATGCAAATCTTTCTCAACCTATTGTATAAAGATTTTCCCAAAACCTCAACTAAAATTTTAAGATTCCGTTATGGTTTGCATGTCTTTTTCTGTATATTTCATAATAAAGCAGTACCTGAACAAATTCTTCAATCCATTCCCAGGGTTTCTCCTCTAGATGGGAAGCGGCCACTGTCTCCGCTCCGGTCTCTCCGGCAGCCGGGCTGATGCCTTCCTGGGTGCGGTTATCTCCCATTCCTTCCGTACGCCTGATTTTATCCATAATTGTCTTTGTCAGCCGGTATAACTGCCATTTATCCGGATATTCATCGTAAATGCAGCTTCCTTCATAATCTATCTGATTCAGTATTTCCGCAATAATTTTCTGATAACGTTTCGCTTCCGATGGGTACATTTGTTGTAAATATTCCAAATCTCGTGTTACGGTATCTTCTTCCTGATAATACATGGGAAGCGGATATGCCATATAAAAGGGAAGAATTCTTGATTGATTCATATGATTCCAGCTTCTGACCTGATTTATTTTATCATATGCGCATAAATCCCCTTTGTTGAATAACGTCCATTATTCAAATAGGACAGGCTTTCTGCCTGTCCTATCGATAGCATTATTGTTCGTTAATTGCATTGATTCTCGCAACCGCACGTTTTAAAGACATTTCTGCGCGTTTCATGTCCGTTCCGGGCGCATGCTCCCTGATTCGGCTCTCCGCACGTTCCTTTGCCTCTTCCGCACGCTTTAAGTCAATTTCCGCAGGCCATTCGATGATTTCCGCAAGAATCGTTACCTTATCCTGCAATACCTCCGCAAATCCGGCGTGCAGCGCCGCCTCTCTGGTTTCGTTCTCCTGCGTAATTGTCAGAATGCCCGGTGAAATAATCATCGTCATCGGAATATGCTGTTTATAGATTCCGACTTCGCCTTCCACCGTGTTAAATTCCACCATAGAGACTTCTTCTTCGTAAAATACCCTGTCGGGTGTAATTACTTTTAATGTAAACCTGTTATCATTCTCAGCCATACTTCACCCTGCCTTTCTTTCAGCCTGTGAATTTATTTTACACGGGCAAGTACGTCGTCAATACTTCCTGCATTCAGGAAATAACTCTCCGGAATATCATCGTGTTTTCCTTCCAGTATTTCCTTAAAGCCTCTGATTGTTTCCGCAATCGGCACATATTTACCTTCCAGACCGGTAAACTGTCCCGCTACGAAGAACGGCTGAGACAGAAATCTTTGAATTTTTCTTGCACGGGAAACGACTAATTTATCATCTTCCGAAAGCTCATCCATACCGAGAATTGCAATAATATCCTGTAATTCTTTGTATTTCTGAAGGATTTCCTGCACGCCTCTCGCTACATGATAGTGCTCTTCTCCGACTACTCTGGGGTCAAGGATTCTGGAAGTCGATTCCAGCGGGTCAACCGCCGGATAAATACCGAGTTCTACGATAGACCTGGACAATACCGTGGTTGCATCCAAATGCGCAAAAGTCGTTGCCGGCGCCGGGTCCGTAAGGTCATCGGCCGGTACATAAACCGCCTGAACGGATGTGATGGAACCGTTCTTTGTAGAAGTAATTCTTTCCTGCAAAGCGCCCATTTCCGTCTGTAAGGTAGGCTGGTAACCTACCGCAGAAGGCATACGGCCAAGCAGCGCGGATACCTCGGAACCTGCCTGTGTAAACCGGAAAATATTGTCGATGAACAGCAGCACGTCTTTACCGCCTTTGTCACGGAAATATTCCGCCATCGTCAGACCTGTCAGACCGACCCGCATTCTCGCTCCCGGCGGCTCGTTCATCTGTCCGAATACCATCGTTGTCTTATCAATAACACCTGATTCTTTCATTTCATAATACAGGTCGTTACCTTCTCTTGTACGTTCCCCTACACCGGTAAATACGGAATATCCGCCGTGCTCCGTCGCGATATTTCGAATCAATTCCTGAATCAGAACCGTCTTACCAACGCCGGCGCCGCCGAACAGTCCAATCTTACCACCCTTCTGATACGGGCAGAGAAGGTCTACGACTTTAATACCGGTCTCCAGCATTTCCGTTTCGGTAGCCTGCTCTTCAAATTTGGGAGCTGCTCTGTGAATCGGCTCATAAGTTACTCCTGTCGGAGCAGGAATATTGTCAATCGGCTGTCCTAACACATTAAAGATACGTCCTAATGTATTCTCACCGACCGGAACACTGATTGGAGCGCCTGTCGAAACTGCTTCCATGCCTCTGACCAGTCCGTCGGTAGAACCCATAGCGATACATCTTACTGTATCGTCACCCAGATGCTGTGATACCTCGACAATCAACTCAGAACCGTCTTTTAACGGAATTCTGATTGCATCGTTGATTTCAGGCAAATTGCCTTCGTCGAACTTAACGTCGAGTACGGCGCCGATAATCTGGGTAAGTTTTCCACGGCTTTCGCCATTTTTCACTTCTGCCATCTTCTTTTCCTTTCTATATTTCAATTATCAGGAAATCGCATTCGCTCCTGCGATGATTTCCGTTAACTCCTGTGTAATAGAGCCTTGTCTCGCCCTGTTATACATCAGCGATAAGTGGTCTATCATTTCTTCAGCATTGCTCGTTGCAGAATCCATTGCCTGCATTCTTGCACCGTTCTCACTGGCTACCGCTTCAATCAAACCGCCATATATCAAACTCGTAACATATTTAGGAATAATCATTTCCAGCGCCTCGTCGTCGTTCGGTTCAAAACTCATAAGCGCCTTGCTTTCCTTTTCCTCCGCCGCATCCGCTTTCTTCTCCGCTTCTACCGGAAGAAGTTTCAACAGCGTCGGTTCATGTACTACGGTATTCTTGAAAGCGGTATATGCGATATAAATTTCTCCGATTTCGCCTTTCGTATAAGCTTCCAGGACTCTGGAACTTAACGCCATCGCATCGACATAAAGCGGCTCTTCAATAATGTCGGAATCCTCCTCCACGATTTCATAACCATGCCGGTTCAACGCGTCTTTTCCTTTTTTACCAATCGCATAAATGCGCAGGTCTTCTTTCCTGAAACCGCTTTGCTGTGTAACAAGCTTTACGATATTGGAGTTATAACCGCCCGCGAGCCCTCTGTTTGAAGTGATTACGATGACTGCCTTTTTCGCAGAGTCTCCACCGTTCAGATAGGGATGGTTCAAGTTTCCTGTTTTGGCAAGCATTGACGTTACCGTCTCGTACATACAGTTAAAATATGCTTTGGACTGCTCTGCACGCTGCTTTGCTCTCTGCAGTTTTACAGTAGAAACAAGTTTCATCGCTTTGGTAATCTGCTGAGTGCTCTGTATGCTGCCCTTACGCCTTTTTATGTCTCTCATTGAGGCCATAGCATCACCTTACCTTCCACTTTCTCTACTTTTATTTGAACTGCGCTTTACATTCTTCAATTGCTTTTCTGAGCTTGCCTTCTATTTCGTCGGAAATCACTTTGTTTTCCGCGATAGAACTCGGAATCTCAGGATATTTTGTATCCAGGAACTCAAAAAGTTCTGCCTCGAACCGTGTAATATCTTCTACCGGAACATCCAGCAGATACTTATTGGTCGCCGCAAAGATAATGATGACCTGATACTGTACCGGCATCGGCTTATACTGAGGCTGCTTCAGGATTTCTTTAATTCTTTCACCCTGCGCAAGCTTCTCTTTCGTGTCCGCATCCAGTTCGGAACCGAACTGTGAAAACGCCGCAAGTTCACGATACTGTGCCAATTCCACACGAATCGGAGCTGCAATTTTCTTCATCGCCTTTATCTGCGCCGCACCACCTACACGAGATACGGAAAGTCCGGCATTAACCGCCGGTCTGAAACCGGAATTGAACATCTCTGTTTCCAGATAAATCTGGCCGTCCGTGATGGAAATAACATTTGTCGGAATATAGGCCGATACGTCTCCTGCCTGCGTCTCGATAATCGGAAGCGCGGTCAGGGAACCTCCGCCGTATTCGTCACTCATTCTTGCCGCACGCTCTAACAGCCTGGAATGCAGATAGAAAACGTCGCCCGGATAAGCCTCACGTCCCGGCGGTCTTCTCAGCAGCAGGGAAAGTGTACGATAAGCAACGGCGTGCTTGCTCAAATCGTCATAAACGACAAGAACGTCTTCCCCGTTCTCCATCCACTCTTCACCAATCGCACAGCCGGAATATGGCGCGATATACTGTAACGGCGCAAGCTCACTCGCCGAAGCCGCAACAACGGTCGTGTAGCTCATTGCGCCAAACTCATTCAATGTCTTAACAATGGAAGCGACTGTGGATGCTTTCTGGCCGATTGCCACATAAATACATTTTACACCCTGTCCCTTCTGGTTGATAATGGTATCAATCGCAATAGCTGTTTTACCGGTCTGTCTGTCACCGATAATCAGCTCTCTCTGTCCCCTTCCAATCGGAACCATGGAGTCAATTGCCTTGATACCTGTCTGCAGCGGCGTATCAACAGATTTTCTTGTGATAACACCGGATGCAACTCTTTCAATTTTACGATATTTGTCAGTCTGAATCGGCCCTTTACCATCGATGGGCATACCAAGAGCATTAATAACGCGGCCAAGCATACAGTCACCGACCGGCACTTCAACAACTCTTCCCGTTGTCTTAACGATATCACCTTCGTTGATATTATGCTGGCTTCCGAGAAGTACGGCGCCAACATTGTCTTCTTCCAGGTTAAGTACCATGCCGTAAACATCGCCGGGGAATTCCAACAATTCACCCTGCATCGCATTTTCAAGTCCATGTACACGGGCAATTCCGTCTGCTACCTGAATAACCGTACCAACATCTGATACTTCCAGTGCAGAGGAATATCGCTTAATTTGCTCTTTAATGACTGAACTTATTTCTTCTGGTCTTAAATTCATGCCATTCGCACCTTTCTTTCTGAATTTCGCCACAATCCGTTTTCGCCTGCGGCATTATATTTGAACTTTCAACAAATCTTTCTGAAGTTCATTTAATTTCGTACTGATACTGCTGTCTACGACTCTGTCGCCGATGCGGATAACCATACCGCCAATCAACGCAGCATCCTGCTCGTAATGAATCTCCATAGACTTATAATCCGTCGTATCGAGTAGTCTCTGTTCGACCTTCTTACACTGTTCACTTCTCAGAGGTACGGCTGTCGTTACAGTAGCAACGCCGATTCCTTTGTGCTTCTTGACTTCTGTGAGAAAATATTCCAAAATTCCTTCTATTTCCGGATAACGGTCTTTCGAAATAATAATCGTCATAAACCCAAGCAGCTCATCTGAAATCCGGCCTTTGAAAACATCCGTGACAACCCTGCACTTCTCATCCTTATTAATTTTCGGATGAGTCATCAGTCTTCCGAAATCATCATTTTCCTTCAGAATCTTCTGAAGCTGACCGATTTCGTCAAGCATTTCATCCACTTTGTTTTCTTCTACCGCAAGCTCGAACAACGCATCTCCGTATGTTTTTGAAATTAGCTTAGCCATGTGCTGTCACCCATTTCTTTCAGCGTTTCCTCGATTAGACTGTCCTGCACAGTTGTATCAATCGCCGCGCTTACAACCTTTCCTGCCATCAAAGATGCCAATACTACCATTTCCCGCTTCACTTCGTCAGCCGCTTTCTTCTTTTCCAGTTCGGCTTCCACACTCGCTCTTTCGATAATTCTGGCCGCTTCTTCCTTCGCCTGCGACACAATCTTATTTTCGTTCGCCAATGCTTTTTTGCGCGCTTCGCTGAGAATGTTTTCCGCTTCTTTATCAATCTCTTTTAATCTGGTCTCGTATTCCGCTTTTAAATCCCTTGCTTCCGCCATATCCTTTGCGGCGTTGTCAAGTTCTCCCTTGATTTTATCCTGTCGCTTCTGAAGCATATTCCTGACAGGATTAAATAACATGTGTGACGCAATCAGAAATAACGCAAATACCGCGATAATCATCAAAATCGCATCATGGAGAAGCTGAAAATCCAAATCGAACAATCTTGGCGTCATTTCCGCAGATGCCAATACCAGACCCGTGCTTACTATCGTATTCAAGCCCCTGCCTCCTTTCTTATTCGTTATAGAGCACCAGCAGAATGACCTGTGAGGGGCATTCTGCCGTGCGAAGAGGATTTGCAATGCAAATCTTGGAATTTCTCAGTCTGCGTTTTCTGCTGACTTAGAAATTCTCTTCGCACTATACAAGGGGTTTTACGAATAAGAGCAGCATCGCAATCAGCAGACCGTACAAACCGGTTGTCTCGGCAACTGCCTGACCCAATAACATCGTAGAGGTAACATCGGATTTAGCGCCCGGATTTCTTCCTACCGCCGCTGCCGCGTGTCCTGCTGCAATACCCTGTCCAACACCAGGTCCGATACCTGCGATAACCGCAAGACCTGCGCCGATTGCCGAACATCCCAAGATAAAATTAGTGTTAAATTCCATTTTTCATTTCCTCCTTATTAATTACCTGATTTTTCAGGTTAAATAAACTTAAATTTTCTTTCAGCCCGCGATGTTTGCAACGCAAACTCGCAGTCGAAAATCTCCGATTTTCGACTTAGACTTAGCTGTCCGACGTCGTACAAGCGTCGGTAATGTACGTCATCGTCAACATACAGAATACATACGTCTGAATTGCTCCGGAGAACAAATCAAAATAAACATGAAGCGCCGCCGGCCATATAATCGCTATTTTGGACAGCAATCCGTAAATCAGCGCCATCATTACCGTACCCGAAAGAACGTTTGCGAAAAGACGCAGCGATAAAGATATCGGCACCGCAACATCACCTATCACGTTAATGGGCGCCCAAATCGGCCACGGGTCACATAATCCGGCGATAACGCCTTTTACTTTCTGATATCTGAATTTGTTAAAATGAATCAGCGTAAAAGTCATGATACCAAGCGGAAGCGTTACGCCATAATCCGCGGTTGGCGGACGAAGTCCGAACAGACCGGATATATTACTTAATAATATAAAGATAAAAATAGTTCCGATGTAATTGCGGAACTGGGGCGAAAACTTACCCATAACGCCGCCAATCATATTATCCAGCATTTCTACAACCATTTCCGCAATATTCTGGAAAGTTCCCGGCACTTCGGACGCGTGCTTAACCGCTCTGTTCGCCGCCAGGCAAAATCCAATGATTACCAGCATAACAATCAAAACACAGACATGCGTTGTCGTAATCCAGACTGTCTGCCCGAAGAACTGATACGAAAAAATACCGTGTATCATAAAATCGATATCCGCACCGCCGGACATTAAAATTCCCTGTCCCATATTCTCACCTCCTTGTCAACGTATTTTACATCTTCTTTATATTTTAAAAACTTTAGAACTTATCCTGCGCGTAAAAGGCTGCATATAGGCCGACACTTTCATTCCCATATAACCCAGAAAAGCCAGAAGCGGATTGGCAAATCCGCTTACCGCAAGCAGGGCCATAACAGCCACCAGAAAGAAATATCGTAAAAGATACTGCGTTCCGACTGTTTTACCTGCGTCCTTAGACGCCATATCCAGACTTCTGTCAAGCGTCCACCACATATGAACGGAACCGGCTGCCGCAAGAACGACGCCAATCCAGAGGCCTATACTATATTCCGGTTTTCGGGAAAAAAACAAAATGACGATTTGGCATACGATGCCATATAGAAAAATACCAAGACACAAGTCAAACAATGTCGCATCAATTTTTATCTTCCTGTCTTTTTCCATGCTGCACTTCTTTCTGCTCAACCTTCCTGTGTTTTCGTGTTTCCGCCGGCCTTTCATAGATTTTCCTGGCGAACCGAAAAACATTTCGGAATCCGGCTGCCGCACCTATAAAAAACAGGACAACTACCCAAAAAGAAGTCCCACACCTTTTATCTATTTCGATTCCAATAAAAGAGCACAGGAATATGGGAACAAGCATATTGATGCCGAATTGACTAATCATCATCAGCGAATGATAGACGTTACGATTAAATTTCAATGCCTTCCCCTTCTTTTCACCTTATACGCAGATTAAATTATACCTATTTTTTACCGCAATGTCCAGTATTATTGTTAAAAACAGGTAAAAACAACTCAGATATCAGACAAATTTCCGTTGACTTTTCCCCTCCGCCAGTGTAACTTCTTATTATACACTTCATTATATGCAGACACCGATTTCAATATTTCAGGAGGTACTATGCCAGCGCCCACATTATACCGCAAAAGAATCATACCCGAAGAGTGTATCCTTCTTAAAGACGACCGGATTTTATATCAGGATGAAGAGGTTATCGTTACCGGCTGGCGCTCTTTAAAGCCCCGAAAAGACCTTCATCACGGCTATTCCTGCTATTTTCTGAAAGAAGACTGCAAAGTCAGCAAATTTTACAGAGAAGACAATTCTCTGCTCTATTGGTACTGCGATATCGTAGAGCACGACTATCAGCTCGAAACAAATACTTATGTCTTTACGGACCTTCTCGCCGACGTTATCGTTTATCCCGACGGTTTTGTCAAAGTTGTAGACATCGACGAACTCGTATCCGCCCGCAATGACAAACTTATTTCCGAAGATACCCTCAAAAAATCCCTGCTCAGTCTGAGCCGCCTTCTGGAAAGCATTTATTCCGGCCGGTTCGATTCGATGAAAGCGCCCATCGAGCGGTTTATACATAACGATTGATATCCTCCGTAAACAGGAGAACCGTTTCTGATAAGTTTCTGAAAAAATCTAATAGAAAATATGCCCGCCTATCGTGTATCTGGGCGTAACCCCTTCGACCGGCGTCCTGAAATATACGCATGTCCCGACATTCGTTGTTCCGGACATTACTTCATCCGCCGCCTGATAGCAGCTCGCCGTTGCTCTTCCTTCCGTCAGCGCAAGCGCAAGCCTTCCGCTCGCCACCGGTGAAAATTGTCCTGACTGATAAATAACACCCACTATTGTATCCGGATAAACAGAACTCAGCACCCGGTTAATCACCACACTTCCTACCGCGACCTGCCCGCTGTAAGATTCGGCTCCCGCCTCACAGTATATCAGATTGGCAAGCAAATATCTGTCGCCCTCCGCGAAATGCACTTCGGAAATATCCCGCCAGCTCGACTGAGCAGCCAGTTCCGCCATACGGATTTCTTCCGCGAGCTTCGCCCGCAGAGCCGTCAGATTTTCTTCCTGTTCTTTCAGTTTCTGCTCATACGCCTGTGCTGCTGCCTCCGCGTCGGAAATCTGATTGGACGTAGCCGCCAGAGAATTGTTCGCCTGGCTGACCAGACCGGAAACCCTGCTCTGCTCCGCCACTACCTGGACCTTATAATTATCCAGCTCTGTCTTATCGCTCTCCAGCTGTGCTTTCGCCGCATCCAGTTCCGCCGCAATTTCTTCAATCTGCGCCTGCGTTTCCTGATACTCCTGAAGCGTTTTCTGCTGATAGGCCGACAACTGTTCAATATAATCCGTTTTATTCAGCGCTTCCGCAAAACTGCCCGACGAAAAGAGCATTTCCAAATACAGATTATCGCTTTTCTCATACATAAACTTAATCTGCAGCTTCATGCTCTCATACTGTTTATCTTTCAGGGCAATCGCTTCTTCAAGTTCCTGATTTGTTATCTCAATCATCTGGTTGGTTTCTTCGATTTCCGTCTCTTTTGCCGAAATTTTACCTTCCAGTTCATTCAGATTATTGCTCACCTGAGACAATTCCGTATTTAAATTTGACAAAGTCCCTTCCAGAGAATCTTTTTGCTCATTCAGGTCTTCCAGGTTTTCTTTCGTTTCATCAAGCTGCGATTCCGTGTTTTCTTTTTCGCGCTCCGCCTCTTCGATTTTATGCTTCGTTTCCTCGGTTGCATAGACGGAAACAGGTAATACCGCAAGTAAAATCAGGAACAATGCGGCAGCCGTATTCTGTCTGAATTTCATATAATTAACCATGCCTTTCCCGCAACCATTCACGGATTACTGTTTCTCAATCAGGCCAACTCTCCTGCAATGCTTTTCTTCTCCGGAAAATTCCGTATGCAGAAATGCGTCCACAATACTAAGCCCAAGATTGTTTCCGACAATTCCGCCTCCCATCGCAAGCATGTTTGCATCATTATGCTGCCTGGTAAGCTGTGCGGATACCGTATCTGAGCACAGCGCGCAGCGAACGCCCGGCACTTTGTTTGCCACGATGGAAATACCGATGCCTGTCGTGCAGATGACAATTCCTTTCTCACATGTGCCGTCTGCCACAGCTTCCGCCACCGCTTTGCCGTAAACAGGATAATCACAGGAATTTTTGTCCATACATCCAAAATCCTTATAGGCAATTCCCTGCTCCTCCAGATAAGCGATTACCGCCTGTTTCAAATCATAACCGCCGTGGTCGCTTCCAAGTCCTATCATTTTGTGTCCCTCCCGTAAATATTATTTTCATAAATGTATCATATGATGTCCTGCCGCTTTGAGCAGCCTGTTCATAATGGCCTGTCCGATACCGGCAGTATCAAAAGATTCCGAAAAAATAGCCGTGACCTCTTCATCATCGAACTCCCGCAAGATTCGGTACAGTTCTTTTGCAATCGTGTTTTCATCCTCCCGGCTTCCGGCGCTCTTACAGACGTCCCCTCTGTAACGGGCAATTGTGGCGTCCGTACCGATGACGCCTGTCCGGTGTCCTTCCCGTCTCAGACGTTCCAGCTGCTCGTTGATATATGCCGTTACCCGCGCTTCTTCGCCATCCACAATTACCAGGCTTCCTTTCGGCGCATAGTGCCTGTATTTCATACCGGGCGCTTTGGGCGCCTGACCGCTTTCATCCGACATCATCGTCCCATCTTCCCGGACGGAACCGAGCGCCTCTTCCAGCATTTCCTTTGTAATATAACCCGGCCTTAAAATCACGGGGATTTCTTCCGTCATATCGACAATCGTTGATTCCAGCCCGATTTCCACATCTCCGCCGTCAAGAATCATCTCAATGCGCCCCGCCATATCTTCTTCCACATATTTTGCACAGGTAGGGCTTGGCTTCCCGGACCGGTTGGCGCTTGGCGCCGCCACATATCCGCCGGCCTCCCGGATAAAAGAAAGCGCCGTCTTATGAGAAGGCATTCTCACGGCCACCGTGGCAAGCCCGCCCGTTGTTTCGGTCGGAACCGCCGGTGATTTTCGGAAAATCATCGTAAGCGGCCCCGGCCAGAAAGCATCCGCCAGCTTCTTTGCCGCTTCCGGAATTTCTTTTACAAGATAAGGCAAATCTTCCATCCTGCATATGTGTACAATAAGCGGATTATCGGAAGGCCTGCCTTTGGCTTCATATATTTTGCGCGAAGAGTCGGGATTCAGCGCATCCCCTCCCAGTCCGTAAACCGTTTCCGTCGGAAACGCGACCAGTCCTCCCGCCTTGATAATTTCTCCCGCCTGCCGCAAAAGATTTATCTGAATATGCTGTTCATCCACCTGAATAATCTGTGTGTCCACAGCGTTTCCTCGTTCCTGTGTTAATATTGGCGCGCAGACCCGGGGTGCTGCGCTCTCTAGGTTGTGCGGCTCACAAACTCGCGCTTTCCGCGCTCTCTGTTCGGCTTACGCCGAACGTTTGCTCGCTAATGGCGCAAGAAAAACAAATGCCGCTTCGCGTCGCTTGTTTTTCTTTTGCGCTCATTATATCATACATTTTTATTCCTGACTATTAATATATTGCAAAATCCCGAGGTGGATTGCCCAGGCCATTTTTTCCTGATATTCCTCGGTTTCCAGCTTATTTGCTTCTTCGCTGTTGGAAAGGAATCCGCACTCTACGATGACAATCGGCGTTGATGTTTTTTTCAGCAGATAATAACTGTCGTTACTTTTAGCAAGCCGCGTGTTGTCATCCTCGATTTTGTCCAATAATAACAACTGTATTTTTTCTGCGAGTATCTTACTCTGTTCGCTCGTCGCATAGTAAAAAGTCTGTGCGCCGTGCACATATTCTTCATGGTAGCTGTTCTGGTGGATGCTGACTGTCAGAACCGGGGAATTGGTTTCGATAATCTCGACCCGCTTTTTCATGTCCTGTACTTTTTTATTGGCAGCATTTTCATCGTACAGTCCCATATCGGAATCCCTCGTCAGAATGACCTCTATATCTTCCTGCTCCAGAAACATCTTTAATTTCATTGCGATTTCCAGATTAATATCTTTCTCCAGCGCGCCATTGATTCCCACTTTCCCAGGGTCCGCACCCCCGTGCCCGGCATCGATTACCACACAGATTTTCTTCTTATCCCGCTCAACACTTCCGGAAGAAGCATGCTCCGCTCTCCCGTATAACACAAAATAGACGGCCGCAATTCCCAGAAGCGCCGTCATAATTCTGATTACTGTTTTGAACTTTTCTTCTTTCTTCATCCGCTCATTCCCGCATATGGTGTTGTTATACTCTATGCGGGCAATGAGCAAAATATCATTCTTTAGCAGACTTTTGCCGTCTTCAGAAAATCGAACTGAGACATATAAAGCCTGTAATATTCTCCTTTTCTGGCGAGAAGCTCCTCATGCGTTCCCCGCTCCAGTATGTCGCCTTTGTCAACATACATGATACAGTCCGCATTTTGAATCGTGGAAAGCCTGTGCGCAATGATAAAAGACGTTCTCCCTTTCAAAAGCTCCTGTAACCCTTTTTGCAAAATCAGTTCCGTTTCCGTATCAATGCTGGAAGTAGCTTCATCCAAAATCAGTATTTTCGGGTCTGCAAGAAGCGCCCGCGCAAAAGAAATCAGCTGACGCTGCCCCGCAGACAGCCGGCTTCCCCGCTCGTTTACTTCCGTTTCATATCCGTTCTCCATTTTCATGATAAAATCATGAGCGCAGACGGTTTTGGCCGCGCGAATGACATCTTCGTCCGTAGCCTCCATATTTCCATAACGAATGTTATCCATGATGGTGCCGGAAAAAACAAAGCTGTCCTGCATCATGACGCCCATCTGTTCCCGCAGCGAACGGATTGTCACTTTGGAAATATCCACATCGTCGATTAAAATCTGTCCGGCATCCACATTGTAAAAGCGGCTAAGCAGATTCACGATGGTTGTTTTACCCGCTCCGGTAGGGCCGACAATGGCAAAAGAAGCGCCGGGAGATGCCGTAAAGTGAATCCGGTTCAGAATCCTGTGCCCTTCCTCATAACTGAACGTTACATCGCGAAACTCTACTTTGCCGATAATCTCAGGCATCTTCACCGCATCTGGGGCGTCTTTTACGAGAACTTCCTCATCAATCGTCTCAAAAATCCGTTCCAGATAGGAAATCGCCGTCAGCAGCGAATTATAAAAGCTGGCAAGCGTATTAATCGGATTCCAGAAACGGCTGATATAGGCCGTAAACGCGGTCAGCACACCTACCGTTATGCCGCTTTTGCCGCCGTCCAGCATATAATAAATACCGATGACATAGACAAAAGATGTGGTAACGGCAGAAATAATATCCACGCTCGGTCCCATCAGAAAATTGAATTTGACGGCGCGCATCCATGCCTGGCGGTAGCTTCCGCTCAAATAATTGAAAATGTCCGAATTTTTCTTTTCTCTTGTAAAAGACTGGGTCACGCGGATGCCGTTGATGCTTTCCGCGATATAAGCATTCAGATTCGACTGCTTGTTGCTCTGAATCTGCCATGCCCGACGCTGTTTTTTCTTAATCAGCACCACAACGGCAACGAGTACCGGAAGTCCGCACAGGCAGACAAGCGTCAGCCGCACGTTAATCAGCAGCATGAACACCAGAATAAAAATCAGATTGCACAAATCCGTAATCGTATTGATAATACCGTTGGAAAGCAAATCGCTCAGGCTGTTGACATAGTTCACTACCCGTACCTGAATCTTTCCGTGCGGCCTGTCATCATAATAGGAAAAAGGCAATTCCTGCAAATGTTCAAAAATATCCGAGCGCAGTTTATGAATAATGTTCTGTCCGATGTCGTTTGTCACCCTGACTTTATAGCGGAGGCCAAACGCCGAATACAAAGCGATTGCAAATGTCAGGGCACAGTACATGCCGATGGATTTCATATCCTTTGCCGGAATGCACTCGTCCAGCACCTTCATAAAAAACTGCGGAATGAGCATCGTCAGCGCCGACGCGGAAAGCATAACGAAAATCACCGTTCCCATTCGCTTTTTATAGGGCGTCATATAACTTCCGAGACGTTTCAGCTGACCGAAGTCAAAATGGTCTTCCAATATTTCATCCACATCATATCTGTTCCGTGCCATATCGCATACCTTCCTTCACTTCTTCGGGAATTTCTCCGTATTGGTTCCTGAATGCCGCCGCGTAATATCCGTCCATCGCCACCAGCTCATCGTGTGTACCGCGCTCGATAATCCGGCCGTTGTTCATGACGAGAATCAAGTCGCAGTCCCGGATGGAGGAAATGCGGTAGGCAATGATGAAAATTGTACAATTTTTTTCGATTTTCTTTAACTGTTCCTGTATGTAACTTTCCGTTTCCATGTCCACGGCGGAAGTCGTATCGTCCAAAATCAGAATCGCCGGGTCCTTTAAAAGCGCTCTCGCCAGAGAAATACGCTGCTTCTGGCCGCCCGAAAGCCCGACGCCCCGCTCTCCTACAATCGTATCATAACCTTCCGGAAGCGACTGAATGAAATGATTGGCATCCGCCATAATCGCCGCCCTTTTCACTTCCTCGAAAGAACAGTCCGGCCTTGCATAGGCGATGTTTCCTTCAATCGTATCGGAAAAAAGAAAGACATCCTGCATTGCCATCCCGATATTATCCCGCAGCTCGTACAGGTCCAGCTCTTTCACATTGATGCCGTCCACCAGCACATCTCCGGCCGTCGTATCATAAAAACGGCATAGAAGATTCATAATCGTGGATTTTCCCGCTCCGGTGGAACCGATGATGCCGATTGTCTGTCCGGGTGCCGCCTTAAAATCAATGTTATGCACAATTTCTTCATCGTCCGCCCGATAAGACACATTCCGAAATTCCACCCTGCCGTCAAAATGTTTTCGCTCGATTCCCTTTCGCGGCGGTTTTACATTCGGCTCCTCTCGATAAGTCGCATAAATTTTTTCCACGGAAGTCGTGAACCGCTGAATATCGTTCACCCACCATCCTGCCATACGCAGCGGCACGGTCAGCATCCACAGATAACCGTTCACCGTCACCAGATTTCCCACCGTGATTTCCCCCTGAATGACCATATATCCGCCATACAGCATGAGAATTATTGTCAGCAGATGGGACAGCATTTCGAAAATGGGCAGATACTTTTTCCAGATTTTGGCCGCATCCAGCTGCGACGCCCGAAAAGCGTCGTTTTCCTTATTGAATTTGCTGATTTCAAAATCTTCCTTCGCAAAAGCCCTGACGACCCTGTTTCCGCTGATATTTTCCTGTACGAAAGCATTTAAAGATGAAAAACAGTTCCGGTTCCGCTGAAAGGCCGGCCTTACTGCTTTGGACTGTAAATAAGTCGTAAGCCCCGTAAACGGAAGCACGGCGAGCATACAGAGCGCCAGTTTCACATTCACCGTAAAAATCATAAACAACGCAAACAAAAAGAGCAGCGCATTTTCATACAAACTATAAATAACATATGCTACGAAATGTCGAATCGCATCCATATCGCCCGTCTGTCTGGACATCAGGTCGCCCGTCCGCTTCTTATTATAGAAAGCAAAGTCCTCCTGTAATAATTTCCGGTATACTTTATCCCGCATCTCATATAATACACCCTGAGAACAAGTCTCAAAGATGACCTGATAGAAAAAGCGCAAAATGCCCCGTATTCCGGTGACCATAAGCAGCGCGGCAATCATTTTCGGCAAAAGCGCATACTTCCCTCCGATAATGACATCATCCACAATCAGCCCGGAAATATAAGGGTTCACAATCGCCAGCGCGGCAATCAGCGTCGTCAGACATAACGCTGCTCCCATCATCCATCTGTATTTTTTCAAAAAAGAAAAAAACCATTTATTCGCCGTCATGGTGCACCTCCTTTTTAGTTTCAGTATACGATTCTGCCGCGAAAAGGAAATGTAATATCTTGCGGCCTTCCTGTATAATTTTGTAGGCCAAAACAGCGTTCGCGGAATGAGCGTCCCGGGGGCAGCGGCATATATATATCCCTGTCGAGGCCCTGGAAAAGCGCCGGTAGTTAGTGAAAAAGCGGCTTTGCAGCTTTTGAACTTAGTACCGCTGCGACTTTTCGCGGAGCGAAAGCGCGCCTCAAAGGGATATATACATGCCGCTGCCCCCGGGATGTTCATTCCGCGGATGCTGTTTTGAATAACAGTTGTTTTGGATATATTTTGTATTTTACTTTTATGGAAATATTCAGTACAATGAAACAACAGGAGTGAAAAGGCTGAGAGAAAGGCATGGTTATAAATATGACAGACAGAAAAGAAATTGTTGGAGACGAACTGAATCCTACCTTTTTGTTCACCTGGAAGGGAACGAGGCTTCGTGATGAAAAAAAATATCACAGCCACGACCATATTGAAATCGCCTTTATTATTTCCGGTAAAGGCAGGTATAAGATTGACGATGAACTCTATTCCGTGGAAGAAGGCGACCTGCTTATCCTGAATCCCGGCGTATGCCATCAGGCGCTTACGGACGGGAACGGCAAGCCGACGATAGAATTTTTTGTGGGCTTTACGGACGTGACGTTCCGGGATATGGCCCCGAATCGTTTTGATATCCCGGGCGGGCCGATTCTGCACTCCTCCGGCGATTTCCGGCAGAAGCTGTTCCGAATCGTCTCCGGCATGGAAGCGGAAAATGAGATATTGCGGCAGGGCCGTTATTTTATGCTCCGCTCCTACCTGATTCAACTGATTCTGCTGATTATCCGGGAGCAGTCCGCGCCTCTGACGCAGTATAAAGGCTATGAATTCGAATCCGCCGGCAAAAAATACGTTGTGGAGCAGATTGTCAACTATTTTTCGGACCATTACGCGGAAAAAATATCGTTGGACCAGATTGCGGAAAACATGTATTTAAGTCCTTTCTACATTTCCAGAATCTTTAAAAGTGAAACCGGCGACACACCGATTCGCTATTTGATTGATATCCGTCTGGAACACGCGAAAGAAATACTGGAAAGCGGAAATTATACGAGCATACAGGAAGTTGCCGCACAGGTAGGCTATGACGATGCCTATCATTTCAGCAAGCTCTTTAAGAAAAAATATGATGTGCCGCCGTCTAAAATAGGAAAAGGGACAGTGCACTGATGACTCAGTACAGCTGTCCTTCTTCTTTTTCCTCAATATCCGTTACCGGTTTTTTAAGCCCTTCAATCTGAATCCCGTTTTTCTCCGCATAATCCCACAACGCCGCATGAATTGCCTCCTCAGCAAGAAGAGAACAATGCACTTTCGCCGGCGGCAGACCGTCCAACGCTTCCATTACCGCCTTATTGGTTACCAGCAGCGCCTCTTTGACTGTTTTTCCTTTCACGAGCTCCGTCGCCATGCTGCTTGTGGCTACCGCCGCGCCGCAGCCGAACGTTTTAAACTTCGCCTCCCGGATAACGCCCTCGTCGTCAATATCCAGATAAATGCGCATGATATCGCCGCATTTCGCATTTCCGACGGTTCCGACGCCGCTCGGCTGTTCCAGTTCTCCGACATTTCTCGGATGATTAAAATGGTCCATTACTTTTTCGCTATACATAAACAGGTCTCTCCCTTCAACCGTTCTTTTTGACAAAATCTTCATAGAGCGGAGACATATTTCTGAGCCGCTCTACGATTTCCTTTATTCTGTCCACGGTAAAATCTATTTCTTCCTTCGTCGTCTTATCGGACAGGCTGATGCGCAGCGAACCATGCGCAATCTCATGAGGCAGGCCGATTGCCAGAAGCACATGGGAAGGTTCCAGCGCGCCCGAGGTACAGGCCGAACCGCTGGAAGC
Organism: uncultured Lachnospiraceae bacterium; assembly: GCA_910578475.1. Lineage (GTDB taxonomy): Bacteria > Bacillota > Clostridia > Lachnospirales > Lachnospiraceae > UBA3282. The sequence goes on from CAJTRK010000003.1 coordinate 53,789, forward strand.
GCAGATGCCGTTCTGGTCTAAGAGAATCAGCAGCGATTCTCCCTCGATGAAACGGAAGCAGAAGCTTGCGTTGCCGGGCAGCCGCTTCGTCCGGTCACCGTTCAGCCTCGTATAAGGGATTTCCGTAAGAACTCGTTCTATCAGATAATCCCGCAGTTTTGTCTCATATGCCGCCCGCTGCTCCATACTGTGAAAAGCAAGCTCTGCCGCTTTACCGAACCCGACAATTCCGGCCGTATTATGCGTTCCCGCTCTCCGCTGTCTCTCCTGTGCGCCGCCATGCAGGAAAGCGCGAAGCTTTAATCCCTGCCGGATATACAGAAAACCGACTCCCTTCGGACCGTTCAGTTTATGCGCGCTTGCGCTCAGCAGGTCTATATTCATTTCCTCTACATTTATCGGCAGATGGCCAAATGCCTGTACGGCGTCCGTATGAAATAAGATGCCTTGCTCCCTCGCAATTTCGCCGATTTCGCGAATCGGCTCCACGGTTCCGATTTCGTTGTTGGCCATCATCACAGAAATCAGAATTGTCCCCGGTCGAATCGCAGCTTTTACCGCCTCCGGGCTGACAAGGCCGTTCTCGTCCACATCCAGATACGTCACTTCACAGCCGTTTTTTTCCAGATATTCCGCCGTATGCAGAATCGCGTGGTGCTCTATTCTGGTCGTAATGATATGTTTCCCCTTCGCGGCATAAGCCTCCGCCGCACCCTTTAATGCCCAGTTGTCGGCCTCGCTTCCCCCGCCGGTAAAATAGATTTCTTCCGGCTTTGCGCCGATTCCAGCCGCCAGTGTTCTTCTTGCTTCCTCCATTGCTTTTTTTGCTTCTCCCGCAAAAGAATAAATTGAGGAAGGATTACCGTAAAATTCCGTAAAATACGGAATCATGGCGTCAAGCGCTTCCGGGGCAACCTGCGTCGTCGCCGCATTATCCAGATATATCATTTTTTTCATCGCCAAACCTCCATCCATACTCTGTATGTCATATATTCCGCGCTCTTTTCTGTTCCGTGCTTTTCTATTTCGTACTTTTCTATCTTGTGCTTTTTGAGTTCCCTGCTTTTTTATTCCGTGCTGTCGGCTCCATCGTCCGCCAGTTCCTCCTGCCATGTCAGCATATCCGCAAGTGTAATACTATCCACCACGTCGTTGACGGCATCGTTTATCCGCTGCCAGATACGGGTCGTCACACATCCCGCCTTACGTTCGCATTCTTCTTTTTCTTTCCCGACACAGCTCACCGGCGCCAAATCTCCCTCTGTCAGCCGCAGAATCATACCCGCCGTATATTCTTCCGGATTCTTTTTCAAAAGATATCCGCCCTGTGCTCCCCGTATACTCCTTACATAACCGGCCTTATTCAGCGTCGCTATAATCTGCTCCAGATATTTATCCGATATCTGCTGTCTTCTCGCCACATCTTTCAGACAAACCGGCCCGTCCGTACTGTATGTCGCCAAATCCAGCATCAGACGCAGGGCGTATCTTCCTTTGGTCGAGATTTTCATAAAACTTCCTCCGTTCCTGCTCAGCCCGCGAAATTCATTTCGCAGCAGCTTCCAGTTTTCCTATCGCCTTAATATGATTTATCACGACTATCTTATCACATAATTCCTACTTTGTTAATAGGCTATCTGAAAATTTTTAAGCGCCGGCCGCAATGACCCGCGCTTCTACGGAATGAACAGAAATCCGATGCTTTTATACTTTGCCGATTCCCGCAATCTCTTTGATGACTTCCGATGCAATGATGAGACCTGCCACGGAAGGAACAAACGACACGCTTCCCGGAACGGCACGTCCCTGTATGGAAAGATAGTTTTTGACAGGTTCTTCTTTAGAATATAAAACTTTTAACTTTTCTACATTTCTTTTCCGCAGCTCTCTGCGCATAACCTTCGCAAGAGGGCACACGGAAGTCTGGTAAATATCCGCTATTTCAAGCATTGCCGGCTCTAACTTGTTGCCGGTTCCCATACAGCTTATCACAGGCACGCCTGCATCCCCTACGCGCAGAACCAGCTCGATTTTAGCCGTAACCGTGTCAATGGCATCCACCACATAAGTATACTTTCCGAAGTCAAAAAGGTCGGCGGTTTCCGGCAAAAAGAAACTTTTTGACACATTCACCACGGCATCGGGATTGATGGAAAGAATCCGCTCTTTCATCACATCCACCTTATCTCTTCCGACCGTATTCGTGGACGCAATAATCTGTCTGTTGATGTTCGTCATGCTCACTTTATCATGGTCGATGATATCCAGACTCCCGACGCCGGAGCGCGCCAACGCTTCCACGACATAGCCGCCTACACCGCCGATTCCGAATACCGCCACCCGCGACCTGCGCAGCCTGTCCATCGCTTCCTGTCCCAATATAAGCTCTGTTCGTGCAAATTGTTCCGGCATGACTCCCTCGCTTCTTAAATATAAACTTTATAAACTATAAACTTATATAAACGGATTATAAAAACGACTGCCATCCCAAAAAGTAATGACAAATGCCGTTATTGTGAAAAGAACGACAACCGCCAGCGTCAGATAATCGTTTCTTTTAAAAGGTCTTGCGGAATACCATGTGCGCTTCTTGTGCTTCCCGAAACCGCGCAGTTCCATCGCATTGCTCACAACGTCGATTCGGTCCATGCTGGAAAAAACAAGCGGAAAAATAATCGATGCCATGCTCTTAATACGGTTTATAAAAGGCGCTTTCCTGGACATTTCAATTCCTCTCGCCTCCTGCGCATGCTTGATTTTCGCAAAATCGTCCTGCACGTCGGGAATATACCGGAGCGCAATTGCCATCGCATAACCGATATTATAGTGAATCCCCACCTTGTTCATGGAAGCCGCAAATTCACTCGGATTCGTGGTCACGATAAACATGAAAACCGCCGGGATAACCGTCAGATATTTCAGCATGACATTAAACTCATAAAAGAGCTGTTCCTTCGTAATCGTATAATGACCGAACAGATGCCACAGCGGCGTCTCCGTTCCGTAAATCTTTGTTCCCTGTCCGGGAGAAAAGAAAAATATAGCGATTAAATTGATGCACAGGAACAACATGATGAACTTAAACACCGTTCCGACCTGTTTCCACCTGGTCTTGGACATGGCGAAAATGATAAGGCTGAACACAAGCATCACAAGCAGCACCCTGGTGTCATAAGAAATCATGCTCGTAATTGACCAGAGTAAAAAAAAGATTAGCTTCGTAACACCGCTCAGTCTGTGAATCCATGTATCTTTTTCTTCATAGGACAGTACCCGCGACACTATTCTACCTCCTTTTCCCGGCCATGTTCCCGCTCATAATAAATGAAACAGTCCACCAAATCGGACGGTCTGTCTATACCGCACCCTACCGCCAAATCATAGAGAGAAGTCCGCTTTAAATAAGCTTTCTGCGTCAGCACATCATCCGTCAGTACCTCGCTCGGCTTTTCATCCGCCAGAAGCTGTCCTTCCGCAATGACAAGCGCACGGTCCGTATACTCCAGCATCAGGTGCATATCGTGTGTTATCATAACAATAGTTATGCCACTGTTTTTGTTAATCCCCTTGAGGAACTCCATAATCTCCGTATAATGTCTGTAATCCTGCCCCGCCGTCGGTTCATCCAAAATGATAATATCCGGATTCATCACCAGAATCGAAGCAATGGTCACACGCTTTTTCTGCCCGTAACTCAGCGCCGAGATGGGCCAGTTCCGGAAAGGATACAAACCGCAGATTTTCAATGTTTCATGGACTCTCTTCTCGATTTCTTCGGGCGCAATGCCGCGCACCTGAAGACCGAGCGCCACTTCCTCGAAAATCATCGTCTTGCTAATCATCTGGTTCGGATTTTGCATTACCAGACCGATACTCTCTCCTCTTTCCTTGATGGAACGAGTCAGAATATCCTCACCATGCAGCGAAATACTGCCTTTATCCGGCATCAGGAATCCGCAGATTAAATTGGACAGCGTGGACTTTCCCGCGCCGTTCTTTCCGACAATACTGAGCATTTCGCCTTTATGTATCCGAAAAGAAACGTCCTGCAGAACCGGCTTTCCGGGCACATAGGAGAAATCCAGATTTTTCACTTCCAACACGACATCTTCGTCCCGCTTCCGTTCCGGGATGACTGTCTGCCGGAACCAGTCCGTAACCTTACCTTTATAATCCGCAAGACGTCCCGTCTCATTCATTTTCCGAATATCCGAAGGAAAACTTTCCGCTTTGATTTTGCATCCCGCATATTTTAACGCCGTCACATACAGCGGTTCCCGGATTCCTTCTTTTTGCAGAATATTACCGGATAGCAGTTCATCCGGCGTCATATCCGCCACAATTCTGCCTTCTCCGACCACAACAATCCGGTCGGCTCCACAAGTAAGCGCATCTTCCAGACGATGCTCAATAATAACAACCGTTGTTTTTTCTTCCCGGTGAATCTGGTCAATCAGTTCAATCGCCCGTTTTCCTGTCGCCGGGTCCAGGTTGGCAAGCGGCTCATCAAACAGAAGAATATCCACCTGGTCAATCATAACGCCTGCCATCGACACTCTTTGTTTCTGCCCGCCCGAAAGCGCGCCCGGCGCATTACCGAGTACCGACTGCACTTCTACCGTCTCCGCTACTCTGGCTACCCGCTCAAGCATCTCTTTCTGCGGTATCATATCATTTTCCAGCACAAAAGCGATGTCTTCCGCAACGGTCAGTCCGATAAACTGCCCGTCCGTGTCCTGAAGCACCGTTCCGACCAGTTTGGACAGCCCGAAAATGCCAAGCTTTTCCGGATTCTGACCGGCAACCGTATAAGTTCCCGTAATCTCTCCTTTATAAGAAAAAGGCACAAGACCGTTGATACAGTGCGCCAAAGTAGACTTTCCCGAACCGGAAGGCCCCACAATCAAAACCTTTTCCCCAGGATAAATGGACAGATTGATATCCTTGATTGTCGGCTCTTTCTGGGAACGATATTTAAACGAAAAGTTTTTAAATTCAATTATCGGTTCCATGAATCCCTCTTGCTTTCCTGCTTACGCTTCTGCCAAATTTTCATCTTCCGAGAAATGGAAACAGCCTCTTCCCACAATTTCCATACCCACGGAAGAATGCCCGCAAAACGGGCATTCTTTCAGGCGAGAAAGGCCTGCTGCGCAGGCCGCAGAACTTCTTGGCGAAGCATCCATTGATGCGAGCCTTTAGAAGTTCTTCTCACCTTAGTCTTCTCTACTCAGACTGGACGTCTTTCCGCCAATCTTAGAATATCCAACCGCAATCAGCGTACCGAGAATACCTACGATAATGATATTTCCGAGGAATGCCCATGCGCCCTGTGCAAAAACTTTTCCTGCCGGCTCCGCATAGATAACAATATCGAGGACCGGTGCAACAAGAATCCATGCCAGTCCATTGGCAATAATCTGTACGATATTAAATAATATGATTTCTTTTACCGCAAATCCACCGTCTTTAATCGCAAACTTCTTTGCAAACAGACCGATTGCAACACCGGCTACCATTTCCGGGAATACCCAACTCCACCATACGCTTCCATAGAAAAGCGCGTCGCCGAGCGCATGTCCGAGAAGACCGACAATACCGCCGACAACAGGGCCAAATACCGCTGCCAGAAATGCCATCAGCGCCGCTCTCGGCTGCAAAGCCGTGTTCGGAATAAATCCGAGCGGAATCTGCACTTCTGTCAAAGCTACGAACAATGCGGTTCCGATACCGATTGCCACCACTTCTTTAATACCAAATTTACTTTTCATACTGCTTTATCCTCCTTTATCCTTGCCTGACCATTCTCCTGGCCATACTCTATATGAAACCATCGGCATTTCCGTACAATCATTTCCAAGACCGCTGGTCATATATTCCGTTTAATTCCCGTTCACATATTCTGCGATTGCATCCCAGACAATCGGCGATTCCAGTCCCAGTCTCCATTCCGCAACGCCTGCAATATTATACTTCTTCATAATATTCAGCTTCACTTTCAGGGACTCCACATCCTCCAGCCATACCTGATAATAACTGTTGCCGGACTGGTACTCTCCGTAATTCTGGCAGGTCGTTTCATCCCAGTTGGTCACAATGCCGTGATTTCTGATATATTCCTGCGCCATATCCATGCCGACAACCTGACTGGTCACCGTCGTTCCGTTCGTCTCCCATATCCTCGTATAAAAAGGAACCGCATTGATGACTTTCTCCGGCGGAACTTCAGCAACGGTATTGGCAATACCGTTTTCCACAAAATTAATCGAAGCCACCGAACCCGCTTCTTCGCTGTTGCCATGATGCTCGTCATAGCCCATAATAATCACATAATCGGCTACCACACCCTGTTCTTTCCGGTGATAATAATTGTTATAACCCATCGGCACATAATTATCCACCGACAGGACGATGCCGTTCGCCCGGCACGGAATGGATAACTCTCTGATAAACTCAATGAATCCTTCTCCCGCATCGACGCCGATATTCTCGAAATCGATATTCAGCCCGTCCAGATTATATTCCAACGCCGTCGCAATCAGGTTATCTATCAGACGCGTTCTGACGCTTGTTCTGGAAAGAATCTCATACATGTCCAGCGTTTCCGTATCCGTTATATTACTGATAAGCGCCCACACTTCAAGCCCTTTCTCATGGGCGGCATTCACATACTCCATCGAAGCAAGGCTGGTAAAATCGCCCTGATTCCCGGTCAGTATAAACCATGTCGGCGAAATCGTATTGATGCTCTGTGTCGTCATAAGCACTTCATTCAGGGTGTCGTTTCCGGCCATGCTGTAAATGGCATGCCATCCGAGATTAATCGTATGGTCTCTGGAAATGCTCGTATACTCCGGCTCCACATAGTCAGTCACCGGCACAGGTTCTTCGCTGTATTTCTCCGACAGCCTCTTATTTTCCACATAACCGATATAGGAATTGCGCGTTTTTACCTTTGACCAGTTCTCCATCTCCTCCAGTATAATGACGCTGTCTCCCTCTTCTACGTCTGTCAGGATATCGCTCTTTATGCCGCCCTGATATCTGACCTGCGTATCTTTGGTAATATCCGCCACCTGACGTTCGTTCCACTCCGTATCCACCTGGACATGATAGGGTTCCGAAAATAATTTATAGGAAAAATTCGTGTATTTTTTGATATAATCCGCCGCAACATAAAGAACGTCATCTTCATATCTCGCGATGATATAACCGACGTCTTTCGCTTCTCCCGCGCTCGTGCTGTAAACGGACGTTCCAATTTCCGCGCGGATAATGGAATCCGGCGTCGTATAAAGAAGAAGACTCTCCAGCTTGTCTTCATAAAATCTGTCATTGAAATATTTATGCACCGTGGCAAAGTCAAAATAACATATGCCGTCCCAGACTTTCGCATATTCTTCGACCTGGGCATCCTGCATGATGATGGCTGCATCGTTTTCTTCCAGAAGGCCGAAATACGCTTCCAAATCAGCCCGTTCTTTGGAATAGGTATACTTATCTATCAGTTTTGTTCCAAATCCTGCTGCCACGACAATCAAAATAAGGACGACCGCGACTATCACCGGGATTAATTTTTTCATTTATCCAGCTCCTTTCTGACCGCCCTTATTATACCAGACTATTCTTTCATCGTCATTAATATTTTTACTTTTTTTGACTATTTTTGCGGAAATCAGCGCAAAGATAAGCGGGAACCTCCTGTACAACAGTATATCCGCAAAACAATCATCCAAACACCGGTTTTCTATCCGGCGGACGCCCCAAAAGGATTTCCGTGATGATATGACAATCGACTCCGCTCCGTACATTGTCCGGCGGCAGACTTTGAAAGAACAGACAAGACATCTCCGACGTGCATAAAAATTTAAAAAATACCTGTATAACCTTTTCAATCCCTGTGAATTATAATTGTGAAAACGAATGAAAAAAATTATTCTACGACCAGACACATATGCCTGTAAGACTTCCTCATATTATATTAAGAATGATTATGAACCGTCTTCATTCCAAAATATGGGAAACAGATTTCTCTGAAAAAAATTTATACATTGCCCCCTTCCCGTGCAGATTGTCAGGAGACATCTTGTGGTCATTATATCCATGATTTGACAAAAAAGCAAGCAATTTCTAAAAATATAAATTTTTTTTAAAGAGTTTTGTCATACTATTGACTTAAATTAATACAAAGTATAAGATACTTTTAGTTTCATCGTCACATACATTAACAGTATCAGTATCTTATAGTAAGGATGTGATATTATGAAAATCGAAAAAGTAAATGAGCACCAGATTCGCTGCACGCTTACAAGGGAAGACCTTGCCGATAGAGAACTGAAAATAAGTGAACTTGCTTATGGCACGGAAAAAGCCAAAAGCCTTTTTCGTGATATGATGCAGCAGGCCGCCTGTGAATGCGGCTTTGAAGCAGAAGATATTCCGCTTATGATAGAAGCGATTCCTTTAAACGCGGAATGTATCGTTCTAATCATTACCAAAGTAGAAGACCCGGAAGAGCTGGATACCCGCTTTTCCAAGTTTGCGCCTTCCGTACATCATGAAGAATCCGAGGAAACGGATGATATTATGGAAGCCTTTGCCGACAGCGCCGATGAAATGTTGGATATGCTGCGGAAAATGGACCAGCAGAGCCGTTCTTCGTCTCTTTCCGGGACGGGAAACAAACAGGCCGCTCCGGCAGGCGAATCCGTGCAGACAGCGCATACGCCCCGTATGTACTCTTTTTCTTCCCTGTACGACATCATGAGATTCGCACATATTGCCGCGCCTCTTTGCCATAATGAAAACTCTTTATATAAGAAAGCGCATGACGGTTCCTATCTGCTTCTAATCAATCCGGCAAATGCCGCCGCCGCAGATTTCAACCGGCTCTGCAATATGCTTACGGAATACGGCAGACAGGAGCGTTTTACCTCGGCTGTGGAATCCTATCTGGAAGAGCATTGCGAATCGGTTATCAAAAACAGCGCGCTTCAGTCGCTGGCAGCCATTTAATTTAGTCGATAAAATTTTATTGCAAAAATAAGACAGCATGCCTCACCGGTATGCTGCCTTTTATTTTCCGGCTTTCTTTTCTGACTCTGAAAACCGCTTCTGCCCCGTTATAACGCCGCAATCTGTGCCATCAGTTCGTCGATGTTCATGCCGTGTACCATTGCCGCTTCTTCCAGAGATTCTCCCTGTGCGGAAGGGCATCCGAGACAGTGCATTCCCGCATTCATCAGAATGGGGGCAACATCCGGATTGGTTCTTAAAATTTCACCGATTGTCATATCCTTTGTAATTTCTGCCATGATTCATACCTCCATTTTTCTCAGATTGATTTACCCCGGTAAACAGAAAACTCTCTCTTCTTTGTCCGCCGGGCGTATGTCCACACAATATCAGCTTTACCTGCTGCGTTTATTTTATGCCTTCACAGTATAAACCGAAAATGAAATTCCCACAAGTATCAGCCGAAAATATTTTCCGCAATGTTATTCGAATGTTTTTCAGAATCCGCATATTACAACATCATGCCGTCGGCAATTCCCCATTGACCTTTATCACCTTATTTTTCTTCTCATACCGTTCGGGAATGACAAACTCCCATTCCGTATTTCCTTCGGCGTCCCCGCCCGTTTGCGTAAATCCCTGCATCCCGTAAAAATCTTTTACCATTCCATTTTTGGCGGTCGGATAATAATAGCCTTTCAGGCGTTTCAGCCCCCGCGCGGCGCACTGTGACACGAGTTCATCCATCATGGCGAACTCCATATCCCGCTTCAGGACGCGGCAGCTCATCAGCCACAGGTCAATATGAAAAAGTGTTTCGTCCTCCGCATCACGGTGTCCGAAAACAACCGATACAACACCGTTGTCGCCAAACCTGTCCTCCAGCCTGCCGTATAATGTGATATAAGAAGCATCTTCTGCAATCCGCTCGATATCGCTCTGGCTGCACCGTTTCGTCGTCAGATTGAACTGATTGCTTTTGTTGGTCAGTTGGGCAATGCGCGCCATATACACCGGCGCAAAAGGACATATCTGCGCATCCATTTCCAGAGAAAGCAGATAATCCGCATAGTTTGCATAACCTGCTTCCTGTTTCTTCCGCTCCGCATTCGCCTGATACATCCGGTTCCTCTCCAAATCATCAGCGGAAAGATTCGTCACTTCAAAATAGCCCGCCCTGTCGAGGGTCGTAATAAATCCGGCCGCATCGGCAAGTTCCGGCACTTTTACGCCGGGAACCCGGGATGAGGCAATATGGCGTTCCGCCGGATTGTCATCCACAAACACAAGGCTGTCCGTGCCGATATTCAGCTCTTCCGCAATTTCCAACAGATTCCGGTCTTTGTTCTCCCAATTTGCCTTGATAACGAGAAAATCCTCCGGTTTCAGAATGCTGTCCGGACGATTCAGCCCTGCCAGCGCATTTTCTTCGTCATTTTTGGAATTGACCGTCAGCAGGATTCCCAAATCCTTATGCGCCTTTAAATACGCCTGAAATTCGCTGTACAGCTGTCCCACCGGCGTTTCCTGTCCGATTTCAATGTTGTCCGCGCCGTCATCTCCCACGACGCCGCCCCAGAGCGTGTTATCCAAATCCAGCACGAACGCTTTCTGATTTTTTCCGTAGATGGATTTCACAATATTGGCCAGGTTATAGGCGAGTTCCGGTATCGCCTGCACCGCGCAGGCATATTTATACATATGCCAGTATAACGGGTCAGACCACTTCTGAATGCCGTAACAGGAAGCCATATAGTGAATATCATGAATATAAAAATTCTGATGAGCCGCGGCATAAGCCGCAAATTTCGCGTTCAGTCTGTTTATGAAGCTGACGCGCCCGCAGGGATTTGAGAAGTCCGCGTTCCCAAGCATACGGTAAGCAGGCGGTTCAAAATTATTCTGAATAACCGGACACCGGTAAGACGCTTCGATTTTACTCCACATCTGTTCAAAAGGAGCATAAACGCTTTCCGCCAGTTCTTCGATTTGTTCTTCCGAATCCCCGACCGCCGGAAAGTCTTTGATATTTCTGGAACTCGTATGAATGTACAGGATATCCGGCTGAAACGACACAAGCTCCGGATTATCGAACATCACATCCTGCCAGTACTGATTGTATTCCGATTCATAGAAAACAGGCTCAATCCCTGTGTTCAAAAGGAAAAGCTCCAGCATGTCCCTGATATCATGCGTCGTGGAACCGCCGAGAATTGCTATGCGCTTCTTCAGCCTGCTCTGTTCTTTTTCTCCTAGCAGCGTCTTTTTAAGCGCCTTTCTTTTTTTTAAAATAAATTCCGAATCAAAAGGGTATTCTAATTCTTTCACAGATTCTCTCCTGTCTCGCTTATATTCCAAAATCTACTACATTTTATCATAATATTTCGTTTCTGTAAAATACATACAAATTTCACAAAAAATTACTTGAAAATTTATAGTTTGTATGCAAAAAAGTACACGCGCCGACTTGACGTGACTTCCTTCTTTAACATATAATGATTTTACAGGATAAGCATATTTTCAGGCATATTTCCCCATAAAATATGCTGAATATATCAAACAAAATAAGAAAAACAGGAGGCTATTTCAAAATGAGACCAGAATGGAAAGATTTTGTAGGCGGCAAATGGGAGAATGAAGTAAATGTGCGCGACTTCATTCAGAAAAACTATCACCTCTATGAAGGCGACGAGTCCTTCTTAGCTGCTCCTACACAGAACACAAAAGACTTATGGGCACAGGTTCTTGATTTACAGAAACAGGAACGTGAGGCAGGCGGTGTATTGGATATGGATACAAAAGTTATTTCCACCATTACATCCCACGGACCTGGTTATCTGGACAAGAGCAAAGAGACAATCGTTGGCTTCCAGACAGACAAACCGTTCAAACGTTCCTTACAGCCTTACGGCGGTATCAGAATGGCTGAGAAAGCCTGCTCCGACAACGGTTACGAAGTTGACCCTGAAATCAGCGAATTTTTCTCAACACACAGAAAAACACACAATGCCGGCTGCTTCGACGCTTATAACGCAGAGATGAGAGCATGCCGTTCTTCCCATATCATCACAGGTCTTCCGGATGCTTATGGACGTGGACGTATCATCGGCGATTACAGACGTGTTGCTCTGTACGGTATCGATTACCTGATTGAAGACAAACAGGCTCAGAAAGATTCTACCGGCCGTGTTATGACAGATGATATTATCCGTCTTCGTGAAGAGCTTTCCGAGCAGATGGTAGCTCTGAAACTGATGAAAGAAATGGCTGCTTCCTACGGATGCGATATTTCCAAACCTGCTACGAACGTACAGGAAGCGATTCAGGCAACTTACTTCGGATATCTGTGTGCGGTTAAAGAGCAGAACGGCGCTGCGATGTCTCTTGGACGTACTTCTACATTCCTTGACTGCTATGCAGAAAGAGACCTTGCAAACGGAACCTTTACAGAAGAACAGATTCAGGAATTTGTTGACCACTTCATCATGAAGCTGCGTCTTATCAAATTTGCGCGTACACCTGAATACAACCAGATTTTCGCAGGCGACCCGGTATGGGTAACAGAATCTCTCGGCGGTGTTGGCGTTGACGGACGTCCGTTAGTAAGCAAGATGAGCTTCCGTTATCTGCACACATTGACAAACTTAGGACCTTCTCCGGAACCGAACCTGACAGTTCTCTGGTCCACAAGACTTCCTGAGAACTGGAAGAAATACTGTGCTAAGATGTCTATCCAGACTTCTTCCATCCAGTATGAGAACGACGACCTGATGAGAGTAACACACGGCGATGACTACGGTATCGCATGCTGCGTATCCTCTATGGTAATCGGTAAGGAAATGCAGTTCTTCGGCGCTCGTGCAAACCTTGCAAAATGTCTGCTCTACGCGTTGAACGGCGGTGTTGACGAAGTTACCAAGAAACAGGTTGGACCGAAATATCGTGCGGTTACAGGCGATGTTCTTGACTACGATGATGTATACAGCAAATTCATGGATATGATGGAATGGCAGGCTGATGTATATGTAAACACCCTGAACATCATCCACTATATGCACGACAAATACTGCTATGAAAGAGCAGAAATGGCTCTTCATGACAGAGACGTTAAGCGTTACTTCGCTACCGGTGTTGCTGGTCTTTCCATCGTTGCAGACTCCTTATCCGCTATCAAGTATGCGAAGGTTGAGCCGATTAGAGACGAAGACGGCATCATCGTTGACTTCAAGACAACCGGCGAATTCCCGAAATACGGTAACGACGACGACCGCGTTGATTCAATTGCACAGGAAGTTGTTCATAAATTTATGACAGCAATCAGAAGACATCATACCTATCGTGACGGTGTTCCGACAACTTCTATCCTGACAATTACCTCTAACGTAACTTATGGTAAAGCTACCGGTAATACACCTGACGGACGTAGAAAAGGACAGCCGTTTGCACCTGGTGCAAACCCGATGCACGGACGTGATACTCACGGTGCAGTAGCTTCTCTGTCTTCCGTATCCAAGCTTCCGTTTAAAGATGCACAGGATGGTATTTCCAATACATTTACCATTATCCCTGGCGCACTCGGCAAGGAAGACCAGGTATTTGCAGGAGACCTTGAACTCGATTTAAGCAAATAATATGCCCCAAAACAAAATGAACGAAAAGTAAGGTGGATGTTATGGACGATAAGCAAATGATTGATGATTTTGTTAAGATGTTGGATTCCGGTATGGCACAGGGGGTTGGACATGTGAACGTTAATGTTGACGAAAATTCCAATGATTCCAAAAATGTGCAGACTATGGGGTGCACAGACTGCTCCAGAACGCCGCTGGCATGCAGCGTACCGACTTTGGAACAGGGATTGGATGACTTCCACTGAATACTGGTAAAATAAAAAGGAGGAAACAAAAATGGCAGCAGAAAATACAGCTCAGGTAGATAATCTCGTATCTTTATTGGATGGTTATGCAACAAAAGGTGGTCATCACCTCAATGTTAATGTATTGAACAGAGATACTTTACTGGATGCGCAGAAACATCCTGAGAACTATCCTCAGTTGACAATCCGTGTTTCCGGATATGCGGTTAATTTCATTAAATTAACACCGGAACAGCAGGCAGACGTTATCTCCCGTACATTCCATGAGAACATCTAATCTCTGAGAAGGCGAGATAAAGCGTAAGAACAAGTGCAGGGCTCTGAATATTCGGAGCCCTGTTTTATTCTCTCTAAAAGGCCGGTTTCTCTTTAAAAGACTGGTTTTTTTATTCAACACAGGTTATACTATATCTATTGAAAGTAATGACTCAGCAGATATTTTTCATAAATTTAAAAATCAGAAAGAAGGCGTTATTATGCAGGGAAGAATTCACTCTTTGGAAAGTTTTGGAACCGTAGACGGACCCGGCGTCCGCTTTGTTGTTTTCGTACAGGGATGCCCGATGCGGTGTGCATACTGCCACAATCCCGATACATGGGATATGAACGGCGGCACATTGATGGAGCCGTCCTACATCATCGAACAGTACGAACGGAATATCAGTTTCTATAAGGGAGGCGGTATCACGGTGACAGGCGGAGAACCGCTGATGCAGGTTGATTTCCTGCTCGACCTCTTTACGCTCGCCAAAAAGAAAAATATCCATACTTGTATTGATTCCTCCGGTATCGCCTACAAGCCAAACGGCAATCCCGAATGGCTCGCAAAGCTGGATAAGCTGATGACGCTGACAGACCTCGTCATGCTGGATATTAAGCATATTAATCCCGAAAAGCATAAAGAACTGACCTCTCAGCCCAACGAAGGCATTCTCGCTTTTGCAAAGTATCTTGACGAAAAGAATGTCAATATGTGGATACGCCACGTCATTGTACCCGGCGTCACCGACGACGATAAATATTTATATGAACTCGGCTATTTTATCGGTGAATTTCAGAATCTGAAGGCGCTGGACGCTCTTCCGTATCATACGATGGGCGAAAACAAGTATGAGAAGCTCGGCATGGAATACAAGTTAAAAGGTGTTCCTGCGATGGAGAAAAAAGACCTTCTTGAGAAAAAGGAAGTCATCCTGAAAGGCATCCGGGAACGGCGCAAAGAACTGGAATCTGGAAAAAATTAGTCTTGTATATTGGCGATTTTGCTATTATAATGGTATTGATAATTTTATATCAAAATGATTTGCAGATAAAAGGAGGATAATGATTATGGCTTATGTAATTGGAGATGCTTGTGTAGCTTGCGGTGCATGTGAGGCTCAGTGTCCGGTAGGCGCAATCAGCATGGGCGACGGAAAATTTGAAATTGATGCAGACAAATGTATCGATTGCGGTTCCTGTGCAGGAACATGCCCGACCGGCGCGATTTCTCAGGGCTGATAAACCGGCTCGGAAATAAATACGGAAACAAATACAGACACGAAAAAGCATTCGTCATCCACAGTGTATACCGCTGTGTGACTGAATGCTTTTTTATCGGGGAATTGGCGTTCCGCTATGCGCTGTCTCCCGCCGGTGTTCCGGTTAATGTTTCAAAAATTTCCCCCGCTTCCTCTCTCTTTTGGGCTTAGGCGCTTTTTCTTTCAGCTTATAATGCTGCCGCAGCATTTCGTCCACTTTACGGTAATGCTCTTCTTCTTTCTTCCAATGCTCTTCTTCGCGCTCTTCTCTTGCGCGGAACTGATAGTCAAGCTCTTTTAGAATGCTTTCCTTAATTTCCGTACAAAGCTCTTTATTGGCGGCTTTAACCGTCTCCACCATCATATGCTGGAGCAAATACTGTAAGCGGTTCGCTTTTTCTTCCCTGCTCGCCTCCTCCGATAAAGAAACGATATATTTCTGCTTTCTTCCGATAATATAATCCATTGCCTTTTCTTCTGCGGACGCCGCTTCCGCGGATACTTCCGTTTCCTTGACAGGCTTGTCCCCGCCGTCCGTTCCGGCATGTTCTTTCTGCAAAATGTTTTTAATTGCCCGCAGCTGCAGTCCCTGCTCTTTTAAAAGCTTAATCTCCTTGAACTGACTGACATCTTCCATCGTATAATAACGGTGTCCCATATCATTTCTTTTTATCGGAAGTCCCAGTTCTTCTTCCCAGTACCTGAGCACATGACTCTCCACCTGTACCTGCTTCGCCGCTTCCGAAATCAACAATGTCTCCTGTTTCATGTTTTTATCCCCTTTCTGCCAGATAAGCGCAAAGAGACACGCCCCACCCGGGCCTGTCTCTTTTGTATAATGTATTTCATATCAAATTTTGATGAAGAATACCTGTTTCAGAGCTTCTCTTCACTTTATCGCTGTAAATTTCCAAACTTGGTAAAATCCGGTAACCAGACCAGTTCTACCGTTCCGATAGGACCATTTCTCTGTTTTGCAATGATAATTTCAGAAATATTTTTTCTGTCCGTATCTTTATTGTAATAATCATCCCGATAGATGAACATTACCACATCGGCGTCCTGCTCGATTGCGCCGGATTCACGCAAATCCGAAAGCATCGGACGATGGTCCGGTCTCTGCTCCACCGCACGGGAGAGCTGCGATAACGCCAGAACCGGCACATTTAATTCTCTGGCCAGCGCTTTCAGCGAACGGGAAATATCAGATATTTCCTGCTGTCTGGAATCGGTGCTGCGGCCGCTGCCCGTCATCAACTGCAGATAGTCAATAATAATCATATCCAAATGATGTTCCAGCTTATACTTCCGGCATTTGGAGCGCAGCTCCGATATGCTGATTCCCGGCGTATCGTCGATAATCAGATTGGATTTGCCGATAACGCCCGCGCTTTCGATGAGCTTTTCCCACTCATCGTCCGACAAATTGCCCGTTCGAAGATGTTGGGAATCCACTTTGGACTCCATCGAAAACAAACGGTTCACAAGCTGCTCTTTGGACATTTCCAGGCTGAAAATCGCTACCGTCTGATTCTGCCTGAATGCAACATATTCCGCAATGTTCAATACAAAAGCGGTCTTGCCCATGGACGGCCTTGCCGCAATCAAAATCAAATCGGATGGCTGCATTCCGGCGGTCTTATAATCCAAATCGATAAAACCTGTTGCGACACCCGTTACATTGCCTTTATTATGAGACGCTTTTTCGATTCTGTCCATCGCATTCATGACGACCTGCCTTATCGGCACAAAATCGTCCGCGTTCCTGCGCTGCACCAAGTCAAATATGCGCTTTTCCGTGTCTTCCAGTATCACTTCAAGGCTTTCTTTTCCGACGTAACAGGTATTTGCAATCTCTTCATTTATTTTGATTAATCGGCGGAGCGTGGATTTCTCCGCAACGATATTCGCATAATACTTAATATTGGCGGAAGTAGGAACTGCGGTAATCAAATCCCTGACAAATTCCAGGCTGCTGACTTCGGGCGGAACATCCTTTTCTTTCAGCCTGTCCTGAAGCGTTACCAAATCGACCGGCTTTCCCTCATCGTTCAGCTCTACCATCGTTTCAAAAAGAACGCCGTACTGCCTGCTGTAAAAATCTTCCCCGGATACAATTTCAGAAGCAACGACAATCGCTTCCCGGTCCATAATCATAGAGCCGATGACCGACTGTTCCGCTTCGATGCTGTGCGGCAATATTCTTTTCAGCAATGCCTCTTCCAACATCTGTGGCATTTCAGTTCCCATCCCTTTTTCTATTCTTCAACTACTTTTACCTTCAGCCTGCCTGTAACCTTTGTATGAAGTTTTACATGAACCTCATATACGCCGAGAGACTTAATCGCTTCCGGAAGCTGAATTTTTTTCTTATCCAGCGCCAAATCACATTGTTTTTTCGCTTCCTCCGCGATTTCCTTAGAGGAAATGGAACCGAAAGTCTTTCCGCCTTCTCCGGATTTCATTTTAACAACAACTTCCTTCGTCTCCAACAGCTTTGCCATTTCCTGAGCCGCTTCCAACTGCTGCTTCGCAACTTTTTCCTCATTTGCCTTCTGTAATTTCAAATCATTCATGTTCTTTGAATTTGCTTCCGCACCCAGTTTTTTCGGCAGCACATAATTTCTTGCGTATCCGTCGCTGACCTCGACAATTTCTCCTTTTTTACCCAAAGATTTTACATCCTGTAATAAAATAACTTTCATATTTCAGCCTCTCTTTCTCTTTCACAGTATTATTCATGAAGAATCTTCTCAGCTGAGTTCTCCCTCTTCTATCATCGTATCCAATGTCCTCTTAATAATAACGATGCCGTCCGGTATATCGCATTCCAGCTGACACCCTGCCATATTCATATGGCCGCCTCCGCCCATCCGCTCCATAACGACCTGCACGTTTGCCTCGTCAATAGAACGTGCGGAAACAAATATTTTACCGTTATATGGTGTCAGCACAAAACTGGCTTTCACACCCTTGATGTTCAAAAGTTCATTTGCCGCCTGCGCGCCTACGATAGTCGGATTCTGCACATGTTCCCCCCGGCATACGGTAATCGCATAGGACTGTCTGTATATTTCCGCCTGACTGACCGCATCCGCCTTTGTCTTGTACTCTATCGCATCATCGCGGAACAGCTTTCTGACTCTTGTTACATCCGCGCCGTTACGCCGCAGAAATGCAACCGCTTCAAAAGTCCTGACGCCCGCTTTGGCCATAAAGTTATCCGTATCAATCATGATACCCGCATACAGACAATCCGCCTCTTCGGATTTAATGCGCAGCGTATCGCTCGTATACTGCAAAATCTCCGAAACCATTTCACAGGTCGAGGAAGCATAGGCTTCTATATAAGATAAGGTTGCATTCTCAATCACTTCCGAACCCTGCCTGTGATGGTCAAACACAACGATGGAATTACAATGCTTTAACAAATCCGGGCACTCCGTAATACTCGGCTTATTCACATCGACGACGACGAGTACGGCATTATTCCCAATCATTTCAAGCGCCTGTGTGCCGCTTATAATCATGCTGTCTTCATATTCTATATTATCCCGGAACATATCGACCATCGGCTGCATCGACGCTGTTACATCGTTCAAAACGATATGCGCCTGCTTACCAAGTGTTTTCGCAATCCGGTAAATGCCGACCGAAGCGCCGAAGCTGTCCGTATCTCCCATGCGATGCCCCATGACATAGATTTCGTCTTTAATCGAAATAATTTCCTTCAAAGCATGCGCCTTCACCCTTGCCTTAACGCGGGTGCTCTTTTCAATCTGCTGGCTCTTCCCGCCATAGTAAATGACGTTTTCCGGCATCTTCATGACCGCCTGGTCGCCGCCGCGTCCCAATGCAAGGTCTATCGCATTTCGCGCAAATTCATAATTCTGCGCATACGTCAGACCGCTCAGACCTACGCCGATGCTGATTGTGACGGCCATCTCGTTTCCGATATTAACCGTCTTCACATCTTCCAGCAAATCGAAACGATTCTCCTGTAACAGGGAAACGGATTTTTTCTTCATAATGACAAGATATTTGTCTTTTTCCATTTTCCTGCAGATGCCGTCCAGTGCGGATATATATTTATTTACTTTTCTGTCAATCAATGCGATTAACAGCGACCTTCTGACTTCTTCCACGCTTTCAAGCGCTTCTTCGTAGTTATCCAGATAAATCAGGCCTACCGCAAGGCTCTGGTCATCCACTTCCTGCAAGGCAATCTTTAAGGCCGTTTCATCGAACAGATACAAGGCAATCAGATAGCCGTCATAGTCTTTTGCCTCGATGATATCGCTGTTCTCAGCCATCTCTTTCAAAGAGATTTTTTTAAGCCGCGCTATATAATTATGCGCTTCATAATCGACGTCAAATTCAACTTCGTCTTCCTCAATATTTCCCGGAAGCCTGTCTTTTGTAATGGAAGGAAAAAGAGAAGTAATCGATTTCCGGTAGCCTTTCTCTTTATCGACTGCTTTCTCAAAAGCAATGTTTGTCCAGATAATTTTGCCGCTTTCATCCAACAGCGCGTGCGGCAAATCCAAATCCCGGAGCAGTCTCCGCTGTATCTGCCCATACTGCGTTGCAAAACTAATCAGCTCGTTTATAATAATCGGTTTATTATAAAACATCAGGGAAAGAATAATCGCAAGATAAAAAAGGATAAAACAGCTCAATACCAGTCCCGCGCGAATATCAATAAAATAAATCAGAATATCTACTGCAATCAGCAAAAAGCCCAAATACAAGGAAGATTGTAAATAGGACTTCATTCTTCCCTTTAATTTTACACTATTTTTCATAATAGCCTCTTATTCGTATTTTTATCCGTACACATACTTTCCCAGTTTTCATTACACAACATCATAAGTATAACATTTTTTGGCAAATCGCGCCACATCTATATATAGTTTCATTTCCCCATTTTTTGACAGTATATAGAAATCTGGCAGGGAAGATTTCATTCGCACAGGCCTGTGCATAAAAAGGGCGGAGCCATTTACCGCTCCGCCTTTGAAATGCTGTCTTACTGATTCTTTGGAAAAATACCGCCGGACTTAGTCCTGAACATAGGGCATCAGTGCCACATGTCTTGCGCGTTTGATTGCTACTGTCAGCGCTCTCTGGTGCTTCGCACAGTTTCCGGTAATTCTTCTGGGCAGAATCTTGCCTCTCTCGGATACATATCTTTTTAATTTATTAACATCTTTGTAGTCAATTAAATTGTCTTTTCCACAAAATACACAGACTTTTTTTCTTCTGCGGATTCCGCCTTTTCTCTTTGCAGGGAAATCAGGCTTTTCTGTTTTATTATAAGCCATATCATTTACCTCCTATCAAAAATTAGTTAAATGGCAGTTCCTCGTCAATTCCATCGGGAATATTCATGAAGCCATCGCCAGCCGCAGCCGGCGCCGGTCTGCTGCTTCCGCCGGAATATCCTCCGTCACCCGCAGAGCTGCTGTTCTTGCTTTCTGCAAACTCCTGGTCTTCCACAACAATATCCGTTGTATATACTTTGACTCCATCCTTGTTGGTATAACTGCCTGTCTGGATGCGTCCTGTAATTGCGATTTTGATTCCTTTACGGAAATACTTCTCCGCAAATTCACCTGCTCTGCCAAAGGCAACACAGTTAATAAAATCTGCGGTGTTCTCGTCTCCGTTACGATTGAATCTGCGGTCTACGGCTAATGTATATCTTGCAACTGCCGTCGCATTCTCCCCCTGTGAGTATCTCACTTCAGGGTCTCTTGTCAAACGCCCCATAAGGATAACTTTATTCATAAGTACCTCTTTCTACTTTTTCTCGTCTTGTCTCACGCACAAGTACCTGATTACATTGTCCATAATACGAACACGGCTCTCAATTTCTGCCGGGACAGTGCTCTCAGCGTCAAACTGGATAAAGTAGTAGAATGCTTCTTTCATTTTCTGTACTTCATAAGCTAATCTTCTTTTACCCCAGTCATCAACGTTCGTAACTTGTCCACCGAATCTTTCGACGAGAGCTTTGCATTTTTCTACTGTGGCAGCTCTTTCGTCATCTTCGATTTTCGCACTAACAACAACGGCTAATTCATATTTGTTCATGCCTGTTACCTCCTTTTGGTCTCTGGCCCCTCCTTATACGGAAGGAGCAAGGATATTGACTGTTTGTTAAATTATAACATCACGGACTATAATAATACCATAGTTTTTTGAAATTTTCAATTCTAAAAATGAAATTTTTTCAAAAAAGTGATTCTGCCTCCGCCAAAAACAATGGCCTGTCCGGGGCGGAGGCGGAAACGCTTTAAAATATGTGATAGTTCTCCTCGGAAAATATAACGTTCTTTTCTTCTTTCAGGCTGTTAAACGCATAGGGCGTCTCTGAATCTTTGGGACCCGAATAGATGTAATAATCCCCCTGGGCATGCCATTCGCCTTTCCGGGGCTTCTTTTGGCTGACTGCATAATCGAAAGCATAAAGATAATTCTGCGCGATTTTCCTGTCCGTTGTGAGCAGATACATGCGAAAATGTTCTTTTGTACAGCTTAACGCGATATAATCGTCCCGCACCGTCAGGTCAATGTTTCGTTCATCGATCGTCTTCTCCGAAATGGTTTCATGGCTTCTCGTTCTTTCATACGCGTTATAGACCACACGAAGGTTATCCCGTTCCAACACCTGATTTCTGACGTATTCCGCAGTATCGTCCTTATAACTGCACTGTATAAATTCCTCCGATAAGCAAGGCAGAAAGGCATATCCCCTTTCGCCCTCATAAAGTTCGTAGTCTTCTGCGACATGGTAGATGCCGATATCTTCCAGCGTCAGAACGAAGGGCTCTTCCTCCAGTATTTCCTGCGGAATCTCTCCGCCCTTGTACTGAATATCGATATCCAGAGAATATGCTCTCTCATCCGTCAGAATTTCCAGAACCAGCTCTCCCGCCGTCTTACCTTCCGGAAAAACATTCCTCTCTTCGACCCATCCCCAGTTCAGCTGCCCTTCTCCCGGACCGCCCCCCTGTAAATAGCGGATATTGCAATTCACAACCGCGGCTTCATGGCTGTCAATTCCAAAATCCATCAAAAGCATTTCGCACAATAATTCTTTTACGTTCTCCAGTTGAACAGACGTATAAACTTCCCCCGTCCCGGTATCGACCACAAAACGATAGGATTCTCCCTGCCAGGAAAACTGTCCGGTCGCAAATTCTGTCAGCACATATTCCATATTTTCCACAGCCGTGTTTATATCAATTGATTTGACCTTTGCGCCGCTGTATGTAGATTCCAGATATGCTGCGGCCATTTTTCTTGCCTCTTTCAGAAAGGTGTTTTTCTCTTTTCTCGTATAGCCGTTTGGGATACAGCCTGTGAAAACAACAAGACACAACATGGAAATCAACGCCAGAATGATTATCTTTTTATGGTTTCTTATATTATTCATTCTTACGTTTTTGTTTTTTGTAATACCAGAAAGTTTAAAGCCCATGATAATCAATCTTCTCCGCGAACAACCTCTCTCACATTCTTTTCGACTTGTCTGCGGGCAATCATAATCTGATGCCCGCAGCCTTTGCATTTTAATCGAAAATCAGCCCCGATGCGCAGCACTTCCCATTCTTTTGCACCACAGGGATGCTGTTTCTTCAATTTTACGATATCGCCGACCTGAATATCCATTTCATATCCACCTTTATGACAATTTTCCGAAAATTTCTCCGATGCTTCCCTGAACCACCAAATCCGCCATCCGGTCGCGGGGAGTCGGCGTCTTATTTATCAATACGAGCTTATTCCCACGATAATAGTCAATCAGACCGGCCGCCGGATAGACCGCAAGCGACGTTCCCCCGATAATCAGGACGTCCGCTTCGCTGATATAACGTACAGCGTCTTGCAGCGTTTGCTGGTTCAGCCCCTCTTCGTACAAGACGACGTCAGGTTTGATGCTGCCGCCGCAGGAACAGGCCGGCACGCCTTCCGAATGCAGAATGTATTCCGCGTCATAGGATTTTCCGCAGTCCTCGCAGTAATTGCGGTGCACGGAGCCGTGCAGCTCCAGTACGACCCGGCTTCCCGCCGCCTGATGAAGTCCGTCAATATTCTGGGTTATGACCGCTTTCAGTTTCCCTTTTTTCTCCCATTCGGCAAGTTTTAAATGCGCTGTATTCGGCTTCGCATCGAGACAGAGCATTTTATCCCGGTAAAACCTGTAAAACTCCGCCGTTTTCTGCCTGTAAAAAGTATGGCTCAAAATCGTCTCCGGCGGATAATCATATTTCTGATTGTACAATCCGTCCACACTTCTGAAATCCGGTATGCCGCTCTCGGTAGAAACCCCCGCGCCGCCGAAGAAAACGATGTTGTCGCTGTTCTGAATCATTTCATTCAACTGTTCCGTTGCGTTCCCCATAATAATCCCCCATTTCAGTTTATTTCTCTCCAAGCCCCAGTCTGTTGACCGCAGAGAAGATTGCCCGGACGGACGCTCTCGTAATGTTGGAGCTAACGCCGACGCCATAGGTTACTTTTCCGCTGGTTACATCCAGCAGATGGATATAAGCCGCCGCCTGGGAATTGGAACCGCTCTGCAATGCGTGTTCTTCATAGTCCAGAATCTTAATATCGGCGGAGAGTTCTTCCTGTAATCCTCTCTTGGCCGCATCAATCGGACCGTTTCCAACAGCTTCAAATACTTTTTCTTCGCCGTGGTCCGTATAGGTTACGGATACCCGCGTGTCAAATTCGGTCTTTGTATGGTCGCTCAGGTCATCCATGCGCAGTTTCCGGAAATGAACCGGCTCTTTCTGGTCCAGATATTCTCTGCGGAAGCAGTCCATTATCTGGTCCGGTGAAACTTCACCCTGTTTCTCGGAAATTGCCTGAATGACATTGGCAAATTCTTTGTGCATGGCCTTCGGCAGTTTGAATCCGAAGTATGTATCCATAATGAATGCAACGCCGCCTTTGCCGGACTGGGAATTGATTCTGACAATTGGCTCGTACTCTTTGCCGATATCCGCCGGGTCGATGGGCAGATAGGGAACCTGCCAAATCTGGCTGTTTCGCTCTTTCATCGCTTTAACGCCCTTATTGATTGCATCCTGATGGGAACCGGAAAAAGCCGTAAATACCATTTTACCCGCATAGGGATGTCTCGGATGAATCGGAATCTTACAGCATCGTTCGTAAATCTCTATGCTCTCATTAATATGTTCGATGTTTAACGCGGGATTCAGCCCCTGGGAAAACATATTATAGGCAATGTTCAATATATCCACATTTCCGGTTCTTTCCCCATTTCCGAATAACGTGCCCTCGACGCGTTCCGCACCGGCTAACAGCGCAAGTTCCGCGCTCGCAACACCGGTTCCCCTGTCATTATGGGGATGAACGCTTAAAATAATGCTTTCCCGGTTCTTGAAGTGTTTGTTCATCCATTCAATCTGGTCCGCATAAACATTCGGCGTATTCATCTCCACGGTGGAGGGAAGATTGATGATGATTGGATTTTCCTTATCCGCCCCCCAGGTTTTCTGAACCGCGGTACAGATTTCCAGCGCAAAATCAAGTTCTGTGCCGGTAAAGCTTTCCGGAGAATATTCCAGAATAATTTTGCCGGGAAAATTCTTCGCGCGCTCTTTTACCATTTTCGTGCCTTCTACCGCAATATTGATAATCTGTTCTTTGTCCATATGGAATACAACGTCCCTCTGTAAAGTGGAAGTCGAATTGTAAATATGGACGATTGCCTGTTTACAGCCCTCAATCGCCTCAAATGTCCTGTCAATCAACTCTTCCCGGCATTGGGTAAGCACCTGCACCACAACATCGTCCGGTATCATTCTGCGGTCTACGAGCTGGCGTAAAAAATCAAATTCTATCTGGCTCGCCGCCGGAAAACCGATTTCTATTTCCTTGAAACCGAGTTTTATCAGATAATTAAAAAATTCTACTTTTTCCTGTACAATCATCGGGTCGATTAACGCCTGATTTCCGTCACGCAAATCCACGCTGCACCAAATCGGCGCCTTTGTTATTTCTTTATTCGGCCATTCTCTTTCCGGATAATTTACAACCGGATTTTTTTGATATCGCTTATAATTTAACATAATCTCTCCTCCATTGTTTTAAAATTTTAGAATAAAAAAAGCCCGTCAATACAACGGGCTTATCCTGAGCATTATTCTCCGAGACCACTTTCAATGGCATTGATAAGAGCCTTTAACGCTTCCTCTTCATCCTCGCCATCACAAACAAATTCTACTTCGTCTCCACACTTAACACATGCTCCCAACACGCTCAATACACTTTTGGCATTCGCTGTATTTTCCTTAAACGAAAATGTAATTAAAGACTTGAACTTCATTGCCTCCTTACATAGGATGCCTGCTGGTCTCAAGTGTAGCCCCGTAGGATTCTTGATGACTACTTTTTGACTTACCATACCCTCAATACCTCCAATTCATTTTATATCTATCCAAACTTAATGCAGCTTTTAACCCAATCCCTCTGAAATACGTTCCCTTTATCCTCTACTATACCATTTCCCGAATATGATTACAACATAATATTCTGTATCAGTTCGGCCAGTTTACGGGCCTCCGCCTCTATCATTTTCTGGTCTTTGCCTTCAATCATAACGCGCACGAGAGGTTCCGTTCCGGACGGCCTTATCAGGACACGTCCTTCTCCCGCGAACTTCTTATTCAGCGCGGCGATTGCGTCGGCAATTTCAGGATAATCCATATAATGTTCTTTCTTATGGTTCGGTACTTTGGCATTCAAAAGCGCCTGAGGCATAACTTCCATAATCTTTGCCAGTTCCGATAACGGCTTCTTTGTTTCCACAACGACCTGCAACAGATGCAGCGCGCTGAGAAGCCCGTCACCCGTCGTATTTTCATCCAGGAAAATAATGTGTCCCGACTGTTCGCCTCCGAGGCTCGCACCCATCTCACGCATTCTTTCCAGAACATATCTGTCTCC
Organism: uncultured Lachnospiraceae bacterium; assembly: GCA_910578475.1. Classification (GTDB taxonomy): domain Bacteria; phylum Bacillota; class Clostridia; order Lachnospirales; family Lachnospiraceae; genus UBA3282. The sequence goes on from CAJTRK010000003.1 coordinate 80,186, forward strand.
GACTTTGGTCTGCTCAATACGGATGCCGTTCTTTTCTCCCATCAGGAAAAATCCGAGATTGCTCATAACCGTAGCGACGATGGTATCCAGTTTCAGTTTGCCCTGCGCTTTCATATGATTTCCGACAATCGCCATAATCTGGTCGCCGTCCACGATTTTTCCGTTTTCGTCTACGGCCAGCAGACGGTCCGCATCTCCGTCAAAAGCAAGGCCCAGGTTCGCTTTCTCATAAACGACTCTCGCCTGCAATTCCTCCATATGCGTGGAACCGCAGTTCGCATTGATATTGGTTCCGTCCGGGTTCGTATGGATTGCAACGATTTCCGCGCCGGACTCTTTCAGGGCTTCGATGGAAGTATAGAATGCCGCGCCTTCCGCACAATCTACGACGATTTTCATGCCCGCCAAATCCACTTTAACCGCCTGAATCGCATGATTGATATATTCTTCTCTGGCGTCGGTACGGTATTTGATTTTACCGACTCCCGCTCCGATTGGAAATTTAATTCCCTGCATGCCGTTGCGAATCAGGGCTTCAATTTCGTCTTCCAGAGAATCCGGAAGCTTATAGCCGTTTCCGTCAAAAAACTTAATGCCGTTAAATTCCACCGGATTATGAGATGCGGAAATCACAACGCCTGCATCCACCTTATATTTTCTCGTCAGATAAGCGACTGCTGGAGTAGGCACAACGCCCACAAACACCGCATTTGCGCCGACGGAACACGCGCCTGCCATCAGGGCGTTCGCCAGCATATCTCCCGAAATTCTTGTATCACATCCGACCATAATCGTCGGTTTATGCTGGTTCTCTCTGGACAGCACATAAGCTCCCGCCTGCCCGAGCTGCATCGCAAGCTGCGGGGTTAGTTCTTCATTAGCAACGCCTCTGACGCCATCCGTTCCAAATAATCTGCTCATTGTTCTGCCTCCGTTATAATTAGTCTTATACTGAAATTATTTCTTACTGTAACAGCATTGTTTCCAAGATTGAATGCCACATTCGCTGTATAGTTTCCTGCGCCCGTATCGCTCAGGCCTTCCGCTTCCATCAATTCCGTGATATCCACAGATGCCTGAATTGCATTCACATCCAGCGCATTCAAATCTCTTTCCAGACCGATAAGCGTAATATCGTACGCATCTTCTTCCATATCGATTTCGGCTTCATATCCCTCCGGCAGATTCACGATTTGAATTTTATTCTTATCTATCGCAACGACTCTTTCCGCAATCGGTTCCACGCCGACAGTCACATTAACCTTGCCTTTAAAGTCTTCTTCCGCCAGAATCACGCCGTCAGGCAGATAATCCGTCAAATCCACAATGGTCTCCAGATTTTCCGTAGCGCCCGTAATATCGAGCGCCGTATCAGGAATTTCAATGGCGTTAAGGTTTGCAATTGCTTTCGACTTACCTGCGACGGTAACGCTGTTTCTTCCTGCCACAATCTCCCCGTTGGCCAGATATCCTCTTGCCGGAGTTCCCTTTGTCTTCCAGATGATGTCCACCGACTTCAACTCCAGAATTTCCACGGTGACACGCACTTTACTGATATTTTTCTCGATGCTGCCCACATCGATAATTTTGTCGTTTTCATCGTATAAGCGAATTGCGGAATCCGTTCCGATATTATTGGTAAATCCGGAAACATTAACGGTTGCCGCAGCCCTTTTCACCTGAGAAACGACCGATTCCGGCCCGGTTATCTCAACGAGATTCTGCTCCGTCGTAATATCGCCAATCATATAGCCCTCTTTAACCGTACCGATTGTCACCGTCCGCAGAGGCAGCGTCTTCGTCTTTTCATCTTCTATATTCAGCTTGACGTTGTCGATATTTCCCCGGATGCTTTCCAGTTTATCATTATATTTGTTCGTTGAAAGTTTAATGGCTATCGTGTTCAGATTGGTCAGCTCATTCATATCGGCAACCGCAATGATATTGCTCTCGTCCAGCAAATCGATAATCGAACGCTTCGCTGAAATAGTAACGACATCGATTACGTCCGTATGGTCCAGCACTTCATAAACCTGCCCGCTGTCCGTAATCAAATCTGCATTCTGAATGGTGACCGGGACATTATAGACCCTGAACGTTCCGACGGGGTCATTTATATTCGTCACAATAAGCCATAAAACGGCGGCAATCAGGAAAGAACAAAGTTTCAGTCCCCAATTGCGCAACAATTTATTCCTCATTTTTACACCCATCTGCGCGCTGCTCCGCGCATTAATTCAATCGTTGAATACGCATTTTTATTCAACTTTGGATCTGCCTTTCCACAACTTCCTTTTTTTCTCTTCCGGCGCTTTATTCTGAATGCTGCGAAGCATCTCTCTCAGCCGTTCCGCATCCAACCCCCGGGACAGCTCGCCAAGATATGCAACGCTGATTTTACCGGTTTCCTCAGAAACGATAACCGTCATGGAATCGGTTGCTTCCGAAATCCCGACTCCCGCCCGGTGTCTGGTTCCCAGTTCTTTGCTAAGCGCCATATTATCCGACAGGGGCAGGTAACAGGTCGCCGCTGTAACACGGTTTTCTCTGACAATAACTGCCCCGTCATGCAAAGGCGTATTATGCTCGAAAATATTAATCAGGAGCTGGCTCGAAACAATACCGTCTACATCGATGCCGGTCCTCTCGTATTCATTTAACGGCTGCTCATTCTGTATGACAATCAGCGCGCCTGTTTTTACTTTTCCCATCTCTACGGATGCTTTTACGATTTCATTAATAGTACGGTCCGACAGACGGCCGTTATCGGTTTTGGAGACGTCAAAGGTCAGAATGGAAGAAAAAAGGTTTTTCCGCCCCAATTCTTCCAGCGCTTTTCGCAGCTCCGGCTGTAACACAACAACGATTGCAATCGCCGCGATGCTGAACAGATTCGTCACAATCCACAAAATCGTATTCATCTTAAAAAATACCGCAATCAACACAAAAGCGCCTATTACAAGGAGACCCTTTAACAGCGCCCAGGCACGCGTATTTTTAATCCACAGCATGATGTGATACAGGAGAAATGCAATAATAAAAACTTCTACAACATCAGTCCAGATAATCGAAGGTATATGCAATTTTGAAAAATATTTTTCAATTAAGTCATTCACCTGCTGCATAACTGCTTTTCCTTACTGTTTTATAATAAATTCCCTCAATGAAAAGGACGGTTAATCCATTGTCCTGTTTCTCTTCTGTCCGGTAATCCGTTTCACCTTTTTCTCTGGTCTCGCGAGCGTTACTTTCGGAACTGCCTTTACATAATAATAATATTCGTCGTCTTCAAACTGCACCTTTTCCGTCCGGCTGTAATCCACATGAAACGCAAAGAATTGCAGCACCACCGTTATCAGGAACGCACAGATATTTCCGACAATGATTCCAAAAATAGATACATTCGTATCAAACATCAAATCCCCAATCAGGAGAACCATAACATTGACGAATGCGCCCGCGACCATCGCAATCGTCCATGCGTAATCGATGCTCAGTCTGCGAATCAGATAAACTAATATCAGTGTAACCGCAAATGCAACGATTGTTACGACCATTTCCTTATTGTTCAGCAAACCGTCAACGATAAACTTAAATCTTGCCGCAATTTCTTCTTCCGCCATACCGCTTAATACCGTATCATTTGCGCATACGAAATGAATCATATAATACGCGATAACGCCGCACGCAACCGATACCGCGGAGGCCGGCGTTCCAATCAGCCCCATGGAAATCGGAATCACATATGGTATTTTAAGCAGAAAACAAATCGGTGTAAGCACGACTGCCGCCGTATCTTTTGGGGAAAATCTGAAATACAGTAAGAACATGAGCAGAAAAGCAGCTCCTATGACAATCGTGCATTCCAGACTGAACGAATACAAATGCAGCAGTATAAAAAGCACCGACATTATCATGGTAAAATTTGTCGGCATAAAAGAACACATTAACGCCACTACCAGAACTACCGGCATTCTGTCAATTGCCGCCATGTATCCGAGACGGGAATTAATCTGAAGCAGCGCTATCAATGCCAGCAGAAACTTTAAAACGGGCGTAATGTAAATCTCAAATTTACTGTAAAACAGCTTAATATACTGTTTTGCAACAAGTAACGTTGTCATCATTCATCCTCTCATACTGTATGATTATTACTACTGTACATACCGGATAATTTTCTCAGGTTCATATAGTATAATCTCAGGCTTTTATGCGCTCTTGCATATCGGCAGGAATAAATGAAGTACGATAAGACAGCATAAATTCCCACTACCCAGATATACGTTTTCAGAACGTTTGTGCCAAATTCCAGTAAATCCATTTTGTAAATATCCATCATAAATATTTCAAAATCATAAAAAATATACATGGCAAATACCACTATAAATGCAATCGTTGCACTTATAATGGATTTCAATACCTGCCATCCGATATAATCACTGCGAAAATAACTTCCTATCGCTACATTCCGTCTGCCGTCATTTGCCTCATATGATGCAAGTTTCGTCATCAGAATCACGCGTTCTTCATTTAACATGACATTCTCCTGTCCCGTTTAATTCAGGAAGCGCATCTTCGGATTCTCTTTCGTATCCTTCTTCTTCTGTTGTGGTTTCGGTGCTTCCGGTTTTTTAATGCTGCTGCTAAGTCTCGTCGCCATGGAACTCTTACATTTTTCGCAGAAACGTCCCGACATAATAGGCGCTTCACAGTTCTCACAGAACAATGTAATACCGGAACCTTCTGCCAGTTCCAGACGCTCGTCGCGCAGCCACTGTTGAATCTGATTCGTAGAAACTTCGCATGCTTCCGATACCTCCGGGATGGTAGCATGGCGGTTATCCTGAATATATTTCCTTACTTCCTGAAACTTTTCTTCCAGCGCATCCTTACACTGTGGACAAATCGGCGGTCCGGATACATAGTTAAAAATTTTCCCGCATTTTTTGCAATTTCTTACGTTCATATATATTCCTCCATTCTTTCTCAACCCGCAGGCCAGGCGTAAGAATAAATTTGTATGCGAAATTCATTCCGCATATTACATGCCGTTTCCGATTGCAAGCGCCACAAAATAAATATGCTTTATTCCCGCATGGCGCAGCTCTCCTGCCATCGCGTCAATGGTGCTTCCCGTCGTATAAATATCATCAATAATTATAATCGTACTTAATTTTACATCATTCTCACAAATTTTAAAAGCCCTTTTCAAATTATTTTGTCTTTCCTGCGCCGATAAATCTTTCATGGGTTTTGTTTTACGCACTCTTTTCACCAGTTTTGTCTCTACCGGAATATGAAGAAGCCTTCCAAGTTCCCTGGCAATCGCTTCCGCCTGATTATATCCCCGCAGTCTTTTTTTCTCTGCATGAATCGGAACCGGCACGAGTGCGTCCGGACGCAGCCGCAAAATCTTTTTCCCAAGAATACGGGCCATCCGTTCCGCATAATATGCCGCATACTCCTGCCTTCCCTTGTATTTAAAGCGGTAAATGGAATCCGCTACGCTCTGATAGGCAAAAAGCGCCATGCCGCTGTCATAGATATGTTCCCGGTGCGCGCAGTCATGACAAAATACAGCCCGCTTATCTTTCAGTTCTTTGCCGCATTTTTGACAACAGGGCGTCCTTACATATTTAATTTTCGATTCGCATTCCCCGCAGATGAGGTTTCCGAAAGGCTTTACCGCCTTATCGCAGACAGGACATCTTCTCGGATAAAACAAATCCAGAAGCATCCCACAGAAAAGATTCCGCATATTGATTTTCCCTTTTGTATTTCCCGATTACGATAACAGTTGAGTAATCCGCTCCGCAAGGCCCGTATACCGCCTGTTCTCGTAATTATTATCGACCATTTCCCGCAGTGTCATGCTGCTTCCCAGAATCGTCACGCAATTCCTCGCGCGGGTAACTCCCGTATAAAGCAGATTTCTGTTAAAAAGCATTTTGGGACCGGACAGCAGCGGCATGATAACCGCCGGATATTCGCTGCCCTGAGATTTGTGTATCGTCACCGCATAGGCAAGTTCTATTTCATCCAGCTGGTCAAAGGAATACGTCACCCGCCTGTGTTCATCAAATTCAATGACCATACTGCGAGTATATTCGCTGATTTCCATTATCATGCCAATGTCTCCGTTAAAAACGCCAGTTCCTTTATCGATTGGTATTCCATACTGACTGACAACTTCCCATTCCAGCTGATAGTTGTTCTTAATCTGCATGACCTTGTCTTTTTCCCGGAATAACGTATTCCCGCCCATGTGTTCCTTCTTCTTTTCCGACGGCGGATTCAGATATTTCTGCAAAATACCGTTCAAAGTCTCCACGCCGAGCTTCCCCTTCCGCATCGGCGTCAATACCTGAATGTCGTAAGGCTGCGCCCCCACATACGGAGGCATCTTTTCCAGAATCAGCTGAATCATATGTTTGTATATGACATTTACGTCATTTCTTTCCAGGAAAAAGAAGTCGCGGCTCTTGTTGTCCAGTACGATATCCTGTCCCGCATGAATGCGGTGTGCGTTCAGAATAATGTCGCTTTCCTGCGCCTGCCTGAAAATTTTCTCCAGCATGACTACGGGAAATCGTCCGCTTTTTAACAAATCCTGTAAGACCTGCCCCGGACCGACCGACGGCAGCTGATTGACGTCTCCGACCATAATCAGCCGTGTTCCGACCGGTACGGCGCGGAGAAGGGACTGAAACAGGAAAATGTCCACCATAGACATTTCATCGATGATGATAACGTCCGCTTCCAGTGGATTTTCCTCATTTTTTTCAAACCGGGCGGCTTTCGCCTCTCCCGACACCGCTCCGTTGAGCTCTAACAGCCGGTGAATCGTTTTCGCTTCATATCCCGTCGTTTCAGTCATTCGTTTGGCTGCCCGCCCGGTCGGCGCCGCCAGAAAAATATCCATTTCTTCCGACAGAAAATAACGGATAATCATATTAATCGTCGTTGTTTTCCCGGTCCCGGGCCCTCCGGATAAGATGAGAATCCCGTTCTTAATGCTTTCCAGAACCGCTTTTTTCTGCAGCTCGTCGAGCTCTATTTCCAGTTCTTTTTCCAACGCCGCTATTTTCTCCAGAATTTTGCGTTCTTCCGAGGGAAGGTAATCGTCTTCCCGAACGGATATGTTCAAATCATGGAGCATTTTGGCGCAGTTAAGCTCCGCATAATAATAAGTCATTCCATAGACTTTCCTGTCGCCGCTTCCTTCTTCCGGCATCTTGATGACGATTTTCTTATCCATCGCCAGGTTTTGCAGCTGCGCTTCCATCAAAGAAGGCTCCAGTTCCAGCAGTTCTCCCGCCTTTCGCAGTAAAAGGCTTTCCGGAAGATAACAATGTCCTTCCGCTCCGGCCTGCAGCAGCGTGAACAGCAGCCCGCTTCGAATCCGGTAATCGGAATCGGTATGAATGCCGATTTTGGAGGCAATCGCATCGGCAATCCGGAATCCGATGCCGTCAATGTCTTCCGCCAGCTGATACGGATTTTCTTTCATGACGCCATACAGATTCATTCCGTATGCTTCATAGATACGAATGGCCAGTGTATTGGAAATACCATATTTTTGCAAAAAAGTCATTGCGTCTCTGGCATCCCGCTTTTCGTATACCTGCACCGCGATTTCTTTTGCCTTCCGCTCGCTGATTCCCTTCACTTCCGCAAGCCGCTCCGGTTCTTCTTCGATAATGCGAAAAGTCTCTTTCCCGAACTTCTTAACAATTCTCGCCGCCAGCGCTTCCCCGACGCCTTTTATCGCTCCGGAACCGAGATAGCGCTCCATGCTCAGCGTATCATCCGGCGCTGTAATCTGATAGTTCTCTACCTTGAACTGTTCTCCGTAAACAGGGTGCGACGTATAAATGCCTTCCGCTTCGATATTTTCTCCCTTATCGATAGTCCGGAAGGTTCCGACGCATGTGATTTCTTCCTCATCGGATATCAGATTCAAAACAGTATATCCGTTGTCCGTATTCCGATAGATGATATGGTCGATATAACCTTTTACTTTTTCCATACCGCTCCCATGCCGCTTCGATGCGGCTGCGCAAATCTATACACAAAGTAGGCTGCCGGAAACAGCAGCCTACTTTATCCTTTTCCCAATATTTGCAATCCTGCAATTTTTACATATTTACAATTCGTGCCTGTTTACATTATCTCATTAATAGTTCTCTACGCTGTAAGTCCTCTTCATCTGCTCGAACAGCGTCTGCGCAAGAGAATTGGCGCCCTGGCTTTCCGAAGTTACCTGCGAAGCCATTTCCTGCACGAAGGTATCCTGGAACACGCCTACCATATTGCCGGCGTAGCCCTCTTCGTCTTCGTCATCGCTGAACATTTTCGCAGTTTTCTCCATTCCCTTCAAGACCTGCTCCCAAAGGTATGCTTCAAACTGTTTACAGGCTTCGAGCAGTTCTGCCTCCGCTTCCTCCTGGGTTTGTTCGGCATCCTTTACCGACACGGAATTTAATTTGTTTTCCAACGCATTCGTTGAATTTTTATTGGAAGAGAGTATATAATTACCGATTCCCGACATTCCCAAATCCATACAATTTCCTCCTATGGTTCAACATACGGGCCCGCTTAGAAACCCGCGGTTTAAAATTTCAGCCTGTTAACGTTTCAGCGCATTCGCTGTTTCCATCATGGAATCCGATGTTGTAATCGCTTTGGAGTTCATCTCATAAGCACGCTGTGCCACAATCAGGTTTACCATTTCATCCGCAACGGATACGTTGGAGCCTTCCAGATATCCCTGCAGGATTCTGCTCTTGCGGACATTGTTATTCGTATCTTCATTAATTGCGTTTCCGCTCGCATCGGTCGCCATAAGAAGCGTATCGCCGTATCTCTCAAGGCCGCCCGCATTGCTGAACTGGTATACACCAATCTTAACGCCGATTGGCTGCGGATTGTTATCGCCGTCCGGATAACATACTTCGCCTTCCTGAGAAATTGAAATCCTGTTGGCAATATATGTACGGTTCAGCGTAATCGCTCTTCCCGCGGAACTGAGTACCGGAAGGCCGTCCTGATTGGTCAGTGTCATTCCGCCGTTCGTTCCGATTGCCCATGTAAAGTCGCCGTTCCTCGTATAGAAAGTCGAACCGTCATCGCCTCTCACCGCAAAGAAGCCGTCTCCTTCAATCGCGAAAGATGTATCGCTCTGTGATTCCAGAAGACTTCCCTGTGTATAAATGTTATTGATGGAAGACGTCCTTACACCGAGTCCGACCTGCGAAGTCGTCGGCTTCGGTTCTCCGTTCGCCGTTGTCGTCGTGCTCTGCAGCGTCTGATAAAGAAGCGACTTAAACTGCGCTTTCTGTGCCTTATATCCAGCCGAATTGACGTTTGCAAGATTGTTTGCAATGGTATCTACATTCGTCTGCTGTGCATTCATTCCCGTTGCCGCTGACCATAAACTTCTGACCATTTTACTGTTCCTCCCTTTTACCTTCCTGTATCAAACCCTGTTTTATTTAATTATGCCAGCCTTCCCGTCTGGTTAACCGCTTTATCCAGCGTATCGTCATATGTTGTAATGACTTTCTGGTTTGCGTCATAATGTCTTTGAATCGCAATCATATTGACCATCTCGGTGACAACGGACATGTTCGCCAGTTCCAGATAGCCGGAATGCACTTCCGTATCCGCCTCCATTGTCGTTGCGCCTTCTACCGGCACAAAATAGTTTTCTCCGTAGCGTTCGAGATAATTATAATCTTCAAAATCCGTCAGCTGCAGCGTCGCAACCGACGCACCGTCCTGATAAATATTACCTGCTCTGTCCACGCTGACCGGCTGCAGCGGGTCCAGACGGATTCTCCGTCCTCTTTCGCCCAAAACGAAATCACCATCCTGCGTCACAAGATAGCCCTGTGCCGTCATCGTAAAATTACCGTCTCTTGTATACATGGTGGAAGTTTCTCCCGCTTTATTTGTATACTCTATCGTAAAAAAACCGTTGGAAGACAATGCCATATCAAGCGGATTCCTGGTCTCCTTAAGCGGCCCCTCCGAATAGTCCACATAGTTTTCACCCGTTTTTACACCGAGCGACATGTTGCCAAGACGCTTCGGCAGATTCCCCGCCTGTGAAGTATCCTTTATTTTATATGCAAGCACGCTGTCAAAAGACTGGCTTGTTGCGCCTTCTTTCTTAAATCCGTTCGTATTTGCATTCGCCAGATTGTTCGTCATGACGTCCATTCTGTGCTGTTCATGAATCATGCCCGTATAGGCAGTATACAGACCTTTCAGCATTTTTACTCCCCCGTTTCAGTTAATCCTCTCTGTATCCTGCAAGAAATTCAACGTATTTGCCCGTTCCAATCGCTACCGCCGTCATTGGGTCTTCTGCGGTCATCGTATTGATTCCTGTTTTCGCCGCAATCAAATCTTCAAGCCCGCGCAGCAGACTGCCGCCGCCCGTCAGCACAATCCCTCTGTCCGCAATATCGGCCGCCAGCTCCGGCGGTGTTTTCTCCAATACGCTGTGAATGGTTTCCACAATCTGCACCGTCGTTTCATGCAGCGCTTCCTCAGTCTCTTCCGAAGAAACTTTCACTGTTCTCGGAAGACCCGTTACAAGATTTCTTCCTCTTACATCCATGTAATCGACTTCCGGCCTCTTATAGGCGGAACCGATTTTAATCTTCAAATCCTCCGCTGTTCTTTCACCAATCAGCAGGTTATGCTTTTTACGCATATAACGCACGATTGCTTCATCGAAATCGTCGCCTGCAATTTTGATGGAAGCGCTGACAACCGTGCCCCCAAGCGAAATAACTGCGATATCGGAAGTACCGCCGCCGATATCCACAATCATGTTTCCGCATGGTTTGGAAATGTCGATTCCCGCTCCGATTGCCGCCGCAATCGGTTCTTCTATAATAGATACTTCTCTGGCTCCCGCCTGATAAGTTGCATCTTCTACCGCTTTCTTCTCAACTTCCGTAACACCGCTCGGCACGCAGACCGCAATGCGGGGTTTTCTGAAAGTCTTCTTTCCGAGCGCCTTCTGGATAAAGTATTTCATCATCTTTTCCGTCACCCGGTAATCTGAAATAACGCCCTGGCGCAGCGGCCTTACCGCTACAATGTTGCCCGGCGTTCTTCCGAGCATCAGTCTTGCATCTTCGCCAATCGCTTTAATTTTGTCCGTATCTCTATCAAAAGCAACAACGGAAGGCTCTTTTAAAACAACGCCTTTCCCTCTGATATAAACCAGAATGCTGGCCGTTCCCAAATCAATCCCTATATCTGTGTACTGCATTTCTGTTATCCCCTTTCTCGCGGATTCTATATTACATAATCTCCATTTGCCATCAATCTAAACGTCCGAATACGCCAAATCAAAACAATTTGCGCAGTATGCTAATACATTATAACCTAAAGAAAGAGTTTTTCAAAGGGATTTCATAATTTTTTTATAATTTATGGTACAAAAACCAGAACGGTTCCATCCGCTCTGGTCTCCAGCATCCATGCTATAATTATTTATCGGCATTTATGACAATTTTCTTAACCCCTGTCAAATCAGAATATTAATGGTATTATATGGAATTTTTTCCGGCAGTTCTTCCGAAAGCTGTTCCTGCAAATTTTCTGTAAGCTCTTCCTGAGAAGCTTTCGGCAGCTCCTCTGAAAGTTCTTCCTGAAGGGCTTCCGGCAGCTCCTCTGAAAGTTCTTCCTGAAGGGCTTCCGGCAGCTCCTCTGAAAGTTCTTCCTGAAGGGCTTCCGGCAGCTCCTCCGAAAGCTGCTCCTGCACCGCTTCTTCTAATTCTTCCTGCACCTGTGCGACATCTTCCATGATTTCGTCTAACATGCCGCCCGTATCTTCCGTGCCCATCGCTTCTTCCACGATTTCTTCCCGGCGCTCTTCCGGCGTCTTCGGCTCCATCTCTTCCGCCGCTTCGGCAATCTTCTCTCCCATTTCCCTCGCTTCGTCAAGAATATGGAACATTTGCTCGTTGTTGTAAGCCGCCTTGATGCCTGCAATCTGGTCGTCGTAGGACTTTAACATATCAAGCTTCTCCGCTATCTCTTCCACCGTGGTGCATTTTCGGGTTTTCAGATTTTCTTTCTGGTTCTCAAAAAAAGCCACTTCATTGTCCCGCTTTTCCTGACGCTCCATCTTTTCTTCCGTACTTTTCAGCCCTTTGTGGGAATACCCGGAATAACTTTTGAAAAATGTATTTGTAATGCTTTGTATATTAATATTCATTTCTGCCCTCCCTGTTCGTCTTTTACCGCACTCGAATAAGTCCTTTTCTTCCTATTATAAATATCGGCGGCAATATGGGGAAAATGAATGACCGTTCATACGCGCTTGAGGGCATTTCGCAACATTTTATAGCTTACGGGCCCGTTCAAGCATTTTCTTAATATAGATTCCTGTATAGGAATCCGGGTTCTCCGCAATCTTCTCCGGCGTGCCTTCCGCGATTATCGTCCCGCCTCCGTCACCGCCTTCCGGCCCCAGGTCGATAATATAGTCCGCCGTCTTGATGACATCCAGATTATGCTCGATAACCACCACAGTATTACCGCCTTCGGTCAGTTTGTGAAGAATCTCTACCAGTTTATGAACGTCCGCAAAATGAAGCCCTGTCGTCGGTTCATCCAAAATATAAATAGTCTTTCCCGTGCTTCGTCTGCTTAATTCCGTTGCCAGCTTGATGCGCTGCGCCTCACCGCCGGAAAGCGTCGTGGAAGGCTGTCCAAGTTTTATATAAGACAGTCCCACATCATACAGTGTTTCAATTTTTCTGCGGATAGAAGGAACATTTTCAAAGAACGGAACCGCCTCTTCCACAGTCATATCCAACACGTCATAAATGCTTTTTCCCTTGTACCTTACTTCCAGCGTTTCCCGGTTGTAACGCTTCCCGCCGCATACTTCACAGGGCACATATACATCCGGCAGAAAGTGCATTTCAATCTTTATGATGCCGTCGCCGCTGCAGGCTTCACAGCGGCCGCCCTTTACGTTAAAACTGAACCTGCCTTTGCTGTATCCCCTTGCTTTTGCATCCGTCGTCGATGCAAACAAATCCCGTATCTGGTCGAAAACACCCGTATAGGTCGCCGGATTGGAACGGGGCGTCCTGCCGATAGGGGACTGGTCAATTGCGATGACTTTATCGAGCTGGTCGATGCCAAGTATGCTCTGATGTTTTCCCGGTATCATCCTCGCTCTGTTCAGGTCCCTTGCCAGGCGTTTGTATAAAATCTCATTGATAAGAGAACTTTTCCCGGACCCCGATACGCCCGTCACACAGGTCATAACGCTCAACGGGATTTTAACGTTTACCTTTTTCAGGTTATTTTCCTCGGCTCCTTTAATCGTGAGCCAGCCCTGTGGCTTCTTTCTGACATCCGGTACCGGAATCCGCAGTTTCCCACTCAGATATTGTCCGGTGATAGATTCTTCAATCTGCATGATTTCCTCGGCTGTTCCTTCCGCCACGACTTCTCCGCCGTGCGAACCGGCTCCCGGGCCGATATCGACAATGTGGTCTGCCGCAAGCATCGTATCTTCATCATGCTCTACCACGAGCAGCGTATTTCCCATATCTTTCAGGTTTTTCAGAGCCGCAATGAGTTTATCATTATCCCGTTGGTGCAGACCGATGCTCGGCTCGTCCAATATATAGCAGACCCCGACCAGACCGGAGCCTATCTGCGTCGCCAGACGAATCCGCTGCGCTTCTCCGCCGGAAAGGCTTCCCGTTGCTCTGGACAGCGCAAGATAATCCAATCCCACCTCGATCAGAAAACCGACCCTCGCCCGAATCTCTTTCAAAATTCTTTTTCCTATCAGCTCCTGCTGTCTGGTCAGATTCATATTTCCGACAAATCCATGCAGGTCTTTGATAGACATGGATGTAATCTCATAAATATTTTTATCGCATACCGTAACTGCAAGGGATTCTTTTTTCAGACGCATTCCTTTACATTCCCGGCAGGGCGTGATACGCATAAAGGATTCATACTCCTGCTTCATCCCTTCGGAGCCGGTTTCTCTGTATCTGCGCTCCATATTGAGAATTAATCCCTCAAAAGCAATCGGATATACGCCCTCTCCGCGCTGCCCCTTATAATGTACCTCAACCTTTCTGCCATTCGTTCCGTGAATAATCATGTTTTGAACGGACTCCGGCAATTCCTCAAAAGGCGTGTCAAGGCTGAACTTATACTCTTTGGAAAGCGCCTGTAAAAGGGCATGTGTAAAACTTCCTTCGCTGCTGCTGGACTGCCACCCCATCACGCTGATAGCGCCTTCCCGGATGCTCAGGCTCTTATTGGGTATCATCAAATCCACATCGAACTCCATCTTGTAACCGAGTCCGAAACATTCCGGACAGGCCCCAAACGGATTATTAAAGGAAAAGCTTCTCGGTTCGATTTCTCCGACGCTGACGCCGCAGTCCGGACAGGAAAATTTCTCGCTGAACGTAATCGGCTCCCCACCGATTACATCTACGACCATCAGGCCTTCCGCCAGCGCCAGCACATTTTCCATTGAATCCGTCAGACGCCTCTCGATGCCTTCCTTGACAACCAGCCTGTCCACAATAATTTCAATATTATGCTTAATGTTTTTATCCAGTTTGATTTCTTCCGACAGTTCATACATACTGCCATCTACTCTGACTCTGACGTAACCGCTTTTTTTGGCCCGGTCGAACACCTTTACATGTTCGCCTTTTCTTCCCCTGACAACCGGCGCAAGCAGCTGGATTCTGGTTCCTTCCGGCATTGAAAGAATCTGGTCTACCATCTGGTCAACGCTCTGTTTCTTAATTTCCTTACCGCATGACGGACAGTGCGGAATGCCGATTCTGGCATAAAGCAGTCGGAAATAATCATAGATTTCCGTTACCGTTCCGACGGTGGAGCGGGGATTCCTGTTTGTGGATTTCTGGTCAATGGAAATCGCGGGGGAAAGCCCTTCGATTTTTTCTACATTAGGCTTTTCCATCTGTCCCAAAAACTGTCTCGCATAAGAAGAGAGGGATTCCATATATCTTCTCTGCCCTTCCGCATAAATCGTATCGAATGCCAGAGAAGATTTGCCGGAACCGGAAAGTCCCGTCAGCACCACAAATTCATTCCGCGGAATATCCAAGTCAATCTGCTTCAGATTATGCTCGCTTGCGCCTCTGATTTTAATATATTCTCTCGGTCTCATTTTTACTGCGTCTTCCATCTCAGTGTTTATACTCCTTCCATATCATGCAACAATTTTTTCAGACCTGCCATCTGGTCCCGCAGTTCGGCAGCCTCTTCAAAATTCAGGTCTGCCGCAGCCTTCTTCATTTTTTTCTCTATTTCTTTAATCAGTTTTTCCAACTCCTGTCTGTTCATGGATTCAGGGTCTTTTTCAAACTTCAGTTCTTTCTTATCGATAACTTTGGAAATGCTGATTAAATCTCTGACCGCTTTTTGAATCGTCTGCGGCGTAATACCATGTTCTTCATTATATTTCTGCTGGATTGCGCGTCTTCTGTTTGTCTCCGATATTGCCCTTTTCATGGAATCCGTCATCTGGTCGGCATACATGATAACGCGTCCGTCCACATTTCTTGCCGCACGCCCGATTGTCTGAATCAACGACGTCTCAGAGCGCAGAAAACCTTCCTTATCAGCATCCAGAATCGCTACCAGAGAAATCTCCGGAATATCCAGACCTTCCCGTAACAGGTTGATTCCCACAAGCACGTCGAACACATCCAACCGCATATCACGGATAATTTCCGCACGCTCCAGCGTATCAATATCGGAATGCAGGTACTTCACCCGAATGCCAACATCTTTCATATAATCCGTCAGGTCCTCCGCCATACGCTTTGTGAGAGTAGTCACGAGCACCTTATGTTTTTTCTCAACTTCCCTGTTTACTTCCGACACGAGGTCATCTATCTGCCCTTCCACAGGCCGCACATCCACCTCCGGGTCAAGCAGTCCCGTCGGTCTGATAATCTGTTCCGCACGCAGCAGTTCATGCGCCGCTTCATATTCGGAAGGCGTCGCGGACACAAAAAGCATCTGGTCAATATGCTGTTCAAATTCTTCAAAATTAAGCGGCCGGTTATCCAACGCCGAAGGCAGTCGGAAACCATACTCCACAAGCGTTGTTTTCCGGGAACGGTCGCCCGCGTACATACCGCGTATCTGCGGAACCGTCATATGAGATTCATCGATGATAATCAGATAATCATCCTTAAAATAATCCATCAGCGTAAAAGGCGCAACGCCCGGTTCCAAGCCGTTCAAATGTCTGGAATAATTCTCGATTCCCGAACAGAACCCTGTCTCCCGCAGCATCTCGATATCGAAATTGGTACGTTCCGCAATCCTCTGCGCTTCCAACAGTTTATCTTCACCTTTAAAATATCTGACCCGGTCTTCCATTTCTTTTTCAATGTTCTTACATGCCGCACGAATCTTCTCCTGTGGCACAACATAATGGGATGCCGGAAAAATAGCGATATGCTCCAGCGTCGCACGCACCTGTCCGGTCAACGGGTCCGTCTGCGCGATTCTGTCTATCTCATCCCCGAAAAACTCAATGCGAATCAGATAATCTCCGCCCTCAGCCGGATATACTTCCAGCACATCGCCTCTCACGCGGAAACAGCCATAGTCCATGTCCATGTCATTTCTTGTATACTGTATATCTATCAGTTCCCGAATGACCTGGTCCCGGTCCTTCGTCATGCCTGGCCGAAGGGAAACAATCATATTTTCATAATCGTCCGGACTTCCAAGACCATATATACAGGAAACGCTGGCGATTACAACGACATCTCTCCGTTCCGCCAGGGATGCGGTGGCCGAAAGTCTTAATTTTTCGATTTCGTCATTGATAGAAGAATCTTTTGCAATATAAGTATCGGAAGAGGGGACATAGGCTTCCGGCTGATAGTAGTCGTAATAGGAGACAAAATATTCTACGGCGTTATGAGGGAAAAATTCTTTAAATTCGCCATATAACTGTCCCGCCAACGTCTTGTTATGGGCTATAACAAGCGTTGGTTTATTTAATTGCTGGATGACATTGGCCATCGTAAAGGTTTTACCAGAACCGGTGACACCAAGAAGTGTCTGGAACTGATTGCCTTCTTTGAAGCCTTTTACTAATTCTTCGATTGCCTGTGGCTGGTCGCCCGTCGGGGCGTATTGTGATACTAATTCAAAATGATCCATAAAGCTTCCTCCTTTATGAATTGATACTTCTATAAAAATCTCTGCTGATTAAACGGCAATTTCTCATTAAATGTATATTCCCAATACTCAAATAACCAATAATATTTTTCCCTTACTCTCAAAGTATATCTAGGCAAGCTTAAATTATAGCTCTGTAGAATTTCTCTAAGTTTTTCTTTTTCTTTTCTCACAAAATAATTTATAAAATAATATCCATCTTTCTCTTTTATCACACCCGGAATATGCTCACACTTTGGCTCAAAAAGATTTTTTAAATTAGGCGATATAATAATTCTCGGATATTTCGCTTCCATGCACTCTAATTGATATGCTTCTATTAGAGCTTGACTAAACATAAAATCATTTTCTGTATAGTGTTTTCCGTATGCCATTGCCCCTCTGCATATTATAGAATTACATAATAATTTATATTGGTATTCAGAAAGGATTGGTATCATTTTTACATAATTTTCTTCCTCTAATGGCAGAGAAAAAATAACTGAATCTGAAAATTGCGTAATACTACAACCAGTAATTTCTTTTGTCTCTAAATTTATGTTTTTTAATATTTCAAAAAATTTCAAAGAGCCATTTTTATTTTCACAATCGCTTCTTACCATATCTGAAAAGCCTAAAATATCTACAAACGCAACTACTGCATAATCTAAATCACAACTCGAATTTATCATTATTTCATTCTCTCCAACCTCTGAAATATTTTTTCAAATTCTTTCTCATATAGCGTCATTCTCTCTTTAGCATCATTCCATGTTGCACCAGTCCATTTATTCCCATTGTTAATTAATGCTGTATCTTCTTGTTCTACTTCAAAAACTGCTTTTCCACATTCCTGAGCACATACAGCCAAGCTACCAAAATCCGGTATTTTAGTCACAATAACATTATCTTCGAAAATGATATTGTCAAATTCATTCTTTTGTCTCTCTATGATATAAAATAACTTTTTTACCGCTCACCTTTAAGATACTTGTCTATTTCCCGATCAAATTCCGAAATGTACTCTTTATCCTGTTTTACCCGAAACACCTCATATTCTTTCTCCGCTTTTTTCATGGCAACCTCATGTGATATTTTCCCCTTTCCATCCAACACTTCCCGTCGATTATTCGCTAAAAACTGATTCGTCTGTTCCACCCAATCCTGCATACTCATTAAAATCTCATCTTCTGCCATCAGTTCAGCATAATCAATGAACATTGTTACCAGTCTATTTAAACGGGACAATTCCTTTTCATTTAAATAATTTTTGGCAATGCCTATATCTCGTTTTAGAACTTTTCCATCTGGCGCATCCTTCCAGGTTGTCAACCCCATAGCTGGCTTTTCCGAATCTGCACGCTCATATATTAATTCAGCGGCTGTCTTTCCAGTAACTGCAAAATGAAGTTTATTCTGAACAAAAGAATAGAAATTCTTTGTAATTTCACTGTTCTTATCATAATCATAGCTACATTGCTCAAATATATCCGTGATTTTCTGATAGGCTCTACGCTCACTTGCTCTAATTTCCCGGATACGTTCTAATAATTCATCAAAATAATCTTTTCCAAAGGGTTTTCCATTTTTTAACATATCATCATTTAACACAAAGCCCTTAATAATATACTCTTTTAATGTTTTCGTTGCCCACTGCCGAAATCTGGTGGCCTTTTTTGAATTTACACGATACCCTACAGCAATAATCGCATCTAAATTAAAACATTTTACTTCTCGGCTAACATTTCTCCCACCTTCATTTTGAACTACCGAGAAAAACTCGGTAGTTGCTTCTGCATTTAATTCCTCCTCTTTATAAATATTTTTTAAATGCAATGAAATATTATCTGCTGTACAATCAAATAATTCTGCCATTGCTCTTTGCGTCATCCAAAATGTTTCTTCTTTAAAAATGACTTTCACATAAACATTTTTATCCTCTAACTGATATAAAATAATCTCATGAGCCTGCATAGATACCTACCTCTTTAAATTATATAACATAATATTTTTAGGCAACAAATATTAGCTCTCATCCGTATGATATTATATAGTCCATTAAACAAATCTAAGTCACAAACTCCACCCGTCCGCCTAGTGTTATTTCGTCCATAATCAACCATTTTATCCACAAAATACGGTACAATCAGCACTAAATAATGCGCTTTTCACCCTGCCGCTAAAGCCTTGCCGGAACCTGTCACGCCAGGAAAATTCATAAGTTCAAATTACCTCCGTCATTTTTCGTTAATCGTTTCGATAAGTTAAAAGTCATAAATTGAACTTGATTATATCATGAAAAATTCTATTTGTACATATCAAAACCGAACTTTTGTTCTGTTTTCGTTTTTCCTTTGTATATTCTGACAAATCTGAAATTTTTTTATATAAAATTCACATAAACACTTGACCTTATACCGACTATATCCTTTATATTTAACTTAACCAGTAAAGGGGGAATAACCATTGAATATAAATGAACTGGAACATCTTACGGGGATTACCAAACAGAATATCCGTTTTTATGAAAAAAAGGAACTGATTCAACCGATGAGAAATCTCGCAAATAATTACCGGGAGTATTCGGCTGACGACCTGGCAAGGCTGAAAACAATCAAACTGCTGAGGAAGCTCGACCTGCCGCTGGAGGATATCGGAAAAATTCTGTCAGAGGAAATGCCCTTGCAGACCGCGCTTGAAGAGCAACTTCAAGTATTAGAGAACCGGCAGAAAGAATTAAATGGCTGTATCAATATTTGTAAATCTCTGCTCCATACGGAACTCAAATCATTAAATGTTGATGAAACACTTGATAAAATGAAAACAATTGAAGAGAACGGAGGAAGATTTATGTCGATTATTCAAGATTACAAAAAATTTGTTGCATCAGAAAGTCAAAAACGATTTTCTTTCAAACCGGATACCATGATACGAAATTCTTCTGAATTTACAGAAGCCTTATGCCAGTATGCGGAAGAAAATGGGATGAATCTGTTTATCACAAAAGAAGGAATGTATCCCTCTTTCGAACTCAATGGGACGGCATACACGGCTTATCGTGCTTTTGACCGCTTCGGCGCAACCATTCATTGTACCTCTACGGAACCCGATAAACTGGAGGATATTCCGCAACAGAGAAAACGCGTTTTTCGTCTTATTCATAGTCCGTATCTTCTCATGATACTGATATTCCTTATCATGGCTGTCAGCAGACAAAGCATCGGCTGGACGATTTTGGCCGCCGTTACGCTCTTCCCCTACCTGTGGTGGATGTTTTCCGGTTTCCGCTGAAATCTCGGATTAAATATCTTCATCATAAAAGACTGCCATATTCAATATGGCAGCCTTTTATGGTTTTTACATTACTCTACCCAATCTTCATCCTCTATCCAGTCATCCTCCGCATTCTCTTCTTCCTCTTCCGGCCAGTCGTTTTTCTTTCGCTTATTGATGATGTCTGCCGAACCCGCCGTAAACTTCTTATCCGATTCCGGTTCCTGCCATTCCTCATCTTCTATCCAGTCATCTTCGACGTTATCTTCAAATTCCTCGGATTCCTCGTGTTCGAAGCCCTCTTTCTTATCGTTGTTCCCGTATTTCAGGCCGGCTCTTTCCTCTTCAAATTCCTCATATTCAGAACTGCCCTCTTCCTCCTCATATTCTTCGTATTCAAGGCTGTCGTCTTCCCCGTCATCATCGAACTCCTCGTATTCGAGGTCATCATCTTCCTCGTCTAGTTCTTTGTATTCAAGGTCATCGTCCTCTTCCTCCTCATCGAGTTCCTCGTATACCAAACCATCATCTTCCTCATCGTCGAGTTTCTCATATACCAAACCGTCGTCTTCTTCCTCGTATTCAAGGTCGTCATCTTCTGGTTCGTCTTCCTCTTCTTCCCGTTTTTTCTTCAGGAAAAAGAAAATGCCATATCCGATAACGACCAGAATCATGCAGATTAATACGCCGATAATAATCCAACGCGTCAAAGGATTCACGGAATCGTCATCAAAAGATACGCCTGACATAGACTGCTCACTCACAATAACAAGATAGCAGGAAGCATGTTCAAAGCGGAGGCTTGCAACGCCGTCCGGCCCGATAACCGCATCGCAGATAAATTCCAGCGACTCTTTTTCTGGGTCATAATAGAACAGATTTGCATACTGTCCACTGTATTCTTTTCCAATCGCAATATTCAGGACCGGTTCAAAGCCAAACGGCCCCTGATGAGCTAATGTCACTTCCAGATACTTATTTCCGTTCAGAATTGTCGATATTAATTCCTGCGGAATATTTTCGGTTCCAAGCGTGACGCCCATATCCACATCCGTCATCCTGTTTTCATCGATGGAATCGACATTGATACTCCATGTAACCGCTCCGCCCATGTCCAGCAGCAGGTCAAAATTCTGTTCTTTGGCCATCTGCATTTTTTCCGGTGTCAGAATCGTCGTATCTTCCATCTGAATCGTTACCGCAGGGCGATAATGATTCATTTCGCCTGTCGATTCGGTTCCTTCCGCTCCGTCTGCCGCGGGCGAACCGGCTTCCTCTCCACCGTTTTGATTGCCGTCGGATGCACTCTCCTGCGTTTCATCGTTTCCGCCCGGCGTAATTATCTGCGTATTCCCGCCTGACGTACTCCCCGATACTTCGCCGCCCGATGTCTGATTTCCGGATTGTCCCTCCGTATTATCCGAAGGTTTATTAGCTTCAGGTCTGTTTTCAGACTGTGTATTGTTAGAAGGCAAATTTCCTGATGGTGCATTATCGGAAGAGGAATTTCCTGACTGCGCCCCTCCACCGTTTTCACTCCCGGACAACGTGGGCTGCTGTGTTCCTCCGCTTCCTGTGCTTTCCGTCGAGGTACTTCCGCTCGAAGTCGGCGGCTGCGTTCCTCCGTTTCCCGTGCTTCCACTCGAGGTACTTCCGCTCGAAGTCGGCGGCTGCGTTCCTCCATTTCCTGTGCTTCCACTCGAGGTACTTCCGCTCGAAGTCGGCGGCTGCGTTCCTCCGTTTCCTGTGCTTCCATTCGAGGTACTTCCACTCGAAGTCGGCGGCTGCGTTCCTCCATTTCCCGTACTTCCTGTTGAGGTACTTCCGCTCGAAGTGCTGCTGCCATTGCCCGTTCCGCTGCCTGAGGTTCCGCCACCGGTCGTTCCATTTCCCGACCCGGTTCCTCCATTACCGCTTCCGGAGGTTCCGCCGCCGGTCGTTCCATTTCCCGACCCGGTTCCTCCATTGCCGCTTCCTGTCGTTCCGCCGCCGGATGTATTTCCGCCGGACGGCGGTTCCGTTATCGTTTCTTTTACCTGAACGATAATGGGAATATGGCTGACCGTATAATAATTGTTATCATCCGGATTATAGGAAACATAGAAGATATATTCTCCTGCATCTGCCAGAACCGTATCGGCATCGCTTTCCCACCAGAATCCTTCCGGGAGCATAATATTTCCTAACTTCTCCCCGATTTTCACCTCCAGCCCGTCCGGAACCTGACAGGGCGGAATTGCTTTCGTTACCGTAAAACTGATGTTTTTGGTCAGTGTATTATATTTTGTCGTATCTGTCGGCGTATAGACTGCCTCATAGGACGGCGTTCCCACCTCCAACGAAATGCTTCCGTCTGCCCACGCCCATCCGGCCGGAAGGATAACATCCGAGAGTTTCAGTCCTTCCCGATAGGTAACAGGCGACAAAACCGGCGTTGACACGGCAGGCTTACCTTTTACCACCGTAACCGTACAATTGGCCGAATTTGCTCCGCTTCTGGAGCAGCTTATGGTTGCATCGCCCGGTGAAACAGCTGTAACTTTTCCCTGTGCGTCAACGACAGCAACCGCCGTATTGCTGCTTGTGAATGTCATATCGCTGACATGGTCCACTTTGGAGCCGTTCACATAAGGAATCAGCGTTACGCTCTTATCCACTTCCAAACTGCTTATCGTCGTTTTATTCAGCGTGAGCGCGTCTGTCTTTTCCGGCTGCGCGCAGGCGGATGCAGGCATGTTCTCGTATACCGGGATTTTAAACACAAATTTCCGTTCCAGCACGCCCGCTTTGGAATAGGCCCTGTGAATTTTACTGCTCTCAGCATAGGGCGCCTCTATATTCTGCATGTACTGATGCGTATAATTGGGATATTTTCCGCTGGCAACATTAAACTTTTCCAGGTAAAGCGTGTCCTGTTCGCACAGAATATACTGATTGCCGATAATATACGCGCCGCCGCGCAAAGAGGCATAACGGCTGTTCCATCCCTCTTTTACGGCTCTCTTCAATCCGTTTGCAATTACTTCTTCTATGGTTGTTCCCGATGCGCCGACATTAAAAAAGTTATAATATCCTTCATATCCCGGACTGACGCCCGATATCAGTGATGAAGTGCCTTTGGGCCCCTGTTCCTGTAATACTCTGGAAGCGAGATGAAAAGGGCTGACGCCGAGCTCCTGTCCAATCGACGTAAAGACCTGCGCATATGTCCGGCCGTCGTCCGGAATCGCTGACGCCATAAAAGATTCGTTCAGCATTCCCTGTACGGCATCCACCGTATGGTAAGAGCTGTTATAAACCAGCTGTTCAAACTGAAAAATATAAGGTTCGGCAAGAAAGTTCCTCGGGTCCATATAATATTTCAAAATACCCTCGGAAGCATAACTCCATCCCTTCTGCCCAGTGCTTCCATTCTGCCAGGAACCGGAACGATTGCTGGAAATCCAGCTTTTATCTCCCATTTCACTGGCGATGGCCGTATTCCAGTCAAGCCCCGTATTCATTCTGACAAAAGTCCAGTCCGGATGCTTTTCTTTCAAAGCATAGAGCGCGTTCTGGTAGGACGCCGGAAACTGGTCGATATCCGGGCATCCCTCCGAAAAGTCCATCGTCGTCGGCATGGCGGACAAATCCAGATAGGTTTCTTCCCATTTTGTAAAACTCTCATCCGAAGAAACAAGATACGTCTTTTCCACATAACCCGTATACGCAGTTCCGTTCCGGTACAAAAGCACCTGATACCACACCATGCCGTAACCGTCAGATTCCACCCCCGTTATCTGCACGGACTGTCCGCTGACTACCGTTTGGACGGTCTCGCTTTCCGAGGACGGACCGACCTTTATCTCATAGGTATCGCACAGATAAACGGATGCAAGAACCGCTTTTGACTGGACGATGCTCTGGAGACTGCTCTTTGCCTCTTCCGGATTTTTGATACTGCCGCCTTCCTGAGGCACTTCAACTGTAATCACAGGGACCTGAATGCTGCCCTCCCATGCCTCCGAAAGCATATACAATGACTCGTCCCACTTTGGATAAAAATAGTAAGTGGACTGGCTGCTCCCGTCGTAATCTTCTTCACATTCCCATGTTACGGCAATTTCCACGGGAGATTCTTCGTCTTCCAGCCACACCAGAAGCATTTCCGGAAAAACAGAAAGAAGTTCTTCCAACATGGGTTTATACATGCAGGGATAATAAGTTTCTTCTTCCGCAAGCTCTTCAAATGCCACAATTTCTTTCACCGTGCCATCTGCTTCCGGCGTTTCCTCTTCCTCCGGCAGGTCCTCCTCTGAAGACAGTTCGTCTTCCGCAGCAAGTCCGTCCATTTCCGCCGCCAGAACGCTGCATGGCTGCATAAATGCCATCAATGCCGCCATCATAAAAGATAAAAACCCGATTTTCCGCCCTGTATGTACGTTCTTTCTCATTCGTTCGAAATCCTTTCAATGCAATTAACAATTATCCATTCGATTTAAAATCCCATGACTGCTAGTGTACTGTATCATTCACATTTCACCAAATAACTTGCTTGAATTTTCATCTGCCGTGTTGTCGTCGGTCAACGATTCCACCGCATCGACTCCCTTCTCCGCCTTGCAGAATGAAAATTCATTCTGCGTCATTTGGCTGAAAATGAATGATACAGCACATTAGTCTGCGCATTTTATCTAAATGTATCATTGTATTGCATATTATGTCAACTCCTAATATACAGTCCCGGGAACTTTCCTTCCCGCATCCTTTTTTCCAGAAATTTTCATAATATAAAAAGGTCCGATTCTTTTCAATAAAATCAGACCTCTTACATTGTTCTTTCTGCTAATCCTTATCCTTTCAGACCGGAAGTTGCAACGCCTTCCACGAAATATCTCTGTAAAAATACAAACAGGATAAATACCGGAATCAGTGCAACTGTCGCCGCTGCCATAAAGAACTGCCGCATCAGGACATCATAGAAATAAAATCTCTACCCTTTTTCCTCTCTCCCTTAATTCTATAATATTTAAAAATTTATATTACCAAATAAATAATTCCTGTTCCGACAGTTTTAAAAGAGCTTCAATAAAATAGTAATCTCCATATATAATAGAAAACTCATGCTCTTCGCTGTGATATTCCGCCGTACATTTCTCCAACAGATTATCTACACCGCTGTCCCATCTGCAACGCTCCTTATCCAGTGCTTTTAACAATTTCAGAGCCGCTTTCAGATAAACGTCACTGTCTCTGCCTTCTACGTTTTTGGCGAGCTCCAGCAGACCGCATGCCGCAATAGCCGCCGCTGTGGAGTCCTCCCATACGCATTCTTCCGGCTGTCTGAAATCAACCGGAATCAGACCGTTTTCAGGTATGTTGGAAATAAAATAATGCGCAATCCTTCTGGATGTATCCAGATATTTTTTGTCTTTGGTATGGAGATAACTGAGTGCAAAACCGTACAGCCCCCACCCCTGTCCTCTGGTCCATGACGAACCGACTCCATAACCCTCCTGTCTTCGTTACTTTTCATCCAGACTGATTCTGATTTCTTCACCTTCGTCCGTAACCACTACTTCATGCTCTGTAATTTTTACTTCCGGCTTTCCTGTCAGCAATTCTTTTCCGTTTCGGTGGAAATCTGCCGCAGCGCTTGTCACAATCAAATGTTTTCCCGGTTTTAAATGCGCCTGTACGGCAGGTATTACTGTCAGGTTATAGAACAGATTCGTATTGGAAAACGGAACAATCAGTTCTGCATTCTGTCCTGTTTCACTTACAATAACGCTGCTGCCCCACGGGAAATCAGCATTCAGCATATGTTCCTTCCGATGTACATCCTCCGGTTGCCCGTCCCGGCGTCAGCTGGTAACATCTTTCCTGAGGAAGGGCAAAACCGCCGTCCGCAATTTCTATTGCCTCTTCCGTTTCAATCTGATGAATCCTTACATGCCAGTTCATACAGGGCACGATTCTGCTCTTTACGTTTACCCCATTCATCGGACTATAACTGACTGACAGGCACTTCTCATCGATATCATAAGCGGTAAAGCCATTCCGCATACAATAACGATTTTCGCCTTCCCTGGAAAAAGCGAGCACATCATCAAACGCGCCCTGCTGCAGCGTCGTTCCTCTTGGAACGCTGATTCCGAACTGATTGGAATAAACAAATTTCTCATACTTGGGTAAATCCTGGCCGAGTTCCCCCGCACAATGCTGCCCTGTCACATAAGCCAGCACATGATGATTCTCATCATGGGTAATAAGCATTCTGGCATGTTTTAAAAGTTTCCGTTTTTCATATGGATACTCTTTTTCCTGTGCTGTCCAGAACGGATGATTCTCATTTAATCCCAGAATCAGAAACACTTTATTACACCAGTAGGGAGAACCACATCCGTTATAGTTTTCACTCATGAAAATATTCGGGTATCCGTATCCGATGGTCAATATGCCGGTGTTATCGAAAATCGGCCGCTTCATCCAGCTTTCCAGATTCCTGAGAACCAGATTCTTCAGCACGCCATAATCCACATCGAGTTCCGCATACGCCATCGCCGCAAAAACGCTGCTGTGCGCATATCGATATGTCAGGCTTCTTCCAAATGGAATTTCTTCTCCATTATTGGCAAACCAATAAACAAAATCAGGGAAAAACAGCGTACTGCGTTCTTTCAGCACTCGGGATTTTTCCGAATCTGTCCCTTCCATCAGCTTTGCGTAAAGCAGTCCGTAATAATGAATTGCAAAAGCTACATAATAGTCAATCTGAGCAGGCTGCCCGTCAAAGTACCAGCCGTCTCCTATGTAAAAACTCTCAATCAGGCCAAAGTCTTCTTCCATCCGCTCTTCATTCCATGCAAGCCCAAGCAGACGGAATGTCATATTCGTAAGAACACGGAAATAACGCCAGTTATTTTTCGGCATGTCATACTCATTAATCTGGTTCAGCCAGCGGTACAGGTTCCCCCTTTCCGTATCCGAAAAATCTTCCCACAAAGCTTTCTGATTGATGGCAATCGAAAAAACAATCGCTGCGACTTCCACCATTTTCTGGTCACAATCAAAGATATCGGCCCAATACTCTTCGTCATCCGGCATCGTTCCGTGAACAAGTCCGTCTTTATACAAATCAAGCCATTCTTCAATTTCTTTTTGCAATTCTACGGGAAGCCCTGTATTATCTGCAGACCACAACGGGCCAAGTCCCCACATAATTCTGGCAAATCCTTCCATCCTTGCCGATTTTTCCCCGTAATGCACGCCGGTGTTTCCGACATGTAAGAACGCATGATGTTTACTGTAAAATGGTTTCAACGGCCGAATCGTACGCAGAAACAATTCTACGGCATCACATCTGTTTTTCAAAATCGTTTCCATAAAAGCTCTCCATCAGTCTGATAAAAATTCTGACATATTTTATCTCTGCCAATGTCATATGACCAGTATATGGCACATATCGCATTTGTCAACACAAATTGCTTTTTTGACTATTTTCTTAATCAAAAATGTACACTGTTTTTGTATTCAAATACTATTTCTTGTTATTTTTTAGTTATCTTGTTTATTTTTAATTCATTTTTTGCACTTAGTCCATTTTCCTTTGTCCGGTATATGCTGATTTGATATTTACTTTGCATTACCCCTCTTATATACTAAAAAGAAAAAACAGGAGAATTTGTTTATGTTTTATGAAACAGCCGCCAACTTTCAGACTTCTTTCTTTCCTTTTTCCCTCTATCCCCCGATTCACGACAGAGAATCCTGGGAAGCTCTGGACGAAGACTGGAAACGGGAAACCGTAAAACTGGGAGAACGCTATCTGCATTTCTCCTATCCTTACCTGTCAGCTACGGACTTTCTGGATTTTACAAGAACCGGAAACCGCGTCCGCTATGAAGACAAATTATTCTCCAAACGCCAGGCTCTTGGCGCGCTTGTTCTCGCCGAATGCGTCGAAAACAAAGGCCGCTTTACGGACGACATTGTCAACGGAATTTATGCCATCTGCGATGAAAGCGCCTGGCAGCTCCCCGCCCATAATTCATATATTCGAGATACGCCGCAGCTGCCGCTTCCCGATACAGAAAATCCGGTTCTGGATTTATTTGCCGCTGAAACCGGCTCCGTTCTCGGCTGCACCTGTTATCTTCTGAAAACTACGCTGGAACAAATCAGCCCTTTTATTACAAAGCGCATGATGCAGGAGCTTTCTGCCAGAATCTTTACGCCGTATCTGAACCATCATTTCTGGTGGATGGGCGGCAACGGAGAATTTACCAATAACTGGACGGTCTGGTGCACCCAGAATGTCCTTCATTCCGTTTTTTTGGCGGACACCGATGAAACTCTCAGGCGTAGTGTTTTTTTGAAAGCATGTCAGAGCATTGATTATTTTCTGGAGGAATATGGCAATGACGGCTGCTGTGATGAAGGCGCTTCTTACTACCGCCACGCGGGACTGTGCCTGTTCAATACGACAGACTTTTTAAACGCCGTAACAAACAATGCGTTCTGTCATCTGTATCAAAACAGGAAAATCAGGAATATCGCTTCTTATATCATGAACGTACATGTAAAAGATAAATACTATGTCAATTTTGCCGACTGTTCTCCCGTTGCGGGCCGGGCCGGCGTCCGGGAATATCTTTTTGCCCGAAAAACAGAAAACAGGGATATGGCTGCCTTTGCCGCCGCCGACTACATGGCCGGTCTTCCCGGTTCTCTGACGCTGCCAAATGAAAATAACCTCTATTACAGACTGCAGAACGGTTTTACCGCCAGAGAAATCAAATCGGCTTCTCAGAATAATACAACAGCGATTGCTTATCCCGATATATATTATCCGAGCACGGGACTATTCATCGCAAGAGACGACCGCCTTCTTCTTGCCGTAAAAGCCGGAGATAATGCGGACAGCCATAATCATAACGATACCGGCAGCTTCACGGTCTACAAAGACGGTAATCCTCTTTTCATCGACATCGGCGTGGAAAGTTATACGAAAAAAACTTTTTCACCACAGCGGTATGATATCTGGACCATGCAGTCCGCCTACCATAACCTGCCCACCATCAATGGCTGCATGCAGCAAGACGGGGAAGCGTATTCCGCCCAAAATGTATGCTGTGAGTTTTCGGACACAGTCTGCGAAATCAGCATGGACATTGCCCGGGCTTACCCGCAGGAATGCGGCGTATCTTTTTATCGGAGAACCGCTTCTCTGATAAAAGGACAGGAAATCCTAATCCGGGACTGCTTTCCTCCGGTGAAAGACAGCGTTATTTTAAGCTTTATGACCTATGAAAAACCGGTTTATGAGAAAATGCCCGACGGATTCCTTTTTCACATAGGCACGCTTGGCACGATGCGGCTTACCGGCGGGACAACACCCGTTATAGAAGAAATACCCATTTCCGACACCCGGCTGAAGACAGCCTGGGAGCATGAAGTATACAGAATCCGGGTGGCCGCTTCCGCCACGGAAATCGAGATTCATATTTCATAAAAGCCGCGAGAGAAACTTTCCCGGACAAAAGGAAAAGCGCAAGCCTTTCAGCTGCGCTTTTCCCTGATTTCATAAATGATAAACCGCTTACCATTATCCTATCATTTTATTCAGTTCTTTGACAGCCGCATCCAGCTGATTATCGAATCCCTCATCATAATAGGCGTCGCCGTCAAACTCACATACGATATCCGGTTCGATGCCGATGTTATGAATATTATTTCCTTTTGGCGTATAATAGGCGCTGACCGTCAGTTTCAATGCCGTTCCGTCTGTCAGAGGCAATATCCGCTGTACAATTCCTTTGCCGAATGTTGTTGTGCCGAGTAAAATACCTTTGTCATAATCTTTAATGGCTCCGGCCAGAATTTCCGATGCGCTGGCAGAATTTCCGTTTATCAGCACAACCAACGGCATTTGTATTTCGCTCGTACCGTCGCAGCTGTATTCTACCCGTTCCCCGGCCCGGTCTTCCGTATAGACAATCAATCCTTCCGGCAGAAGCTGCCTTGAAATATCCACAACAGCCGAAAGGCTTCCGCCCGGATTACTCCGTAAATCGAGAATCAGTCCCGACGCCCCGGCTTTTTTAACCGCCGTCATCGCTTCTTTAAACTGATTCACCGTTACGTCATCAAACTCTGTAATCTGAATATACCCGATATTATTTTCCAACATTTCATAATTGACTGTGGGAGACTCTATTTGTTTTCTGACTACATCCATTTCCAGATAGTCTTTTTCGCCTTCTCTGTAAATGGTAAGATGTACGGTTGTTCCTTCCTCTCCCTTGATTCTTGAGACAATTTCTGTCAAATCCAGTCCCTGCGCGGATTCTCCGTCTATTTTATAGATAATGTCATTTTCCCGCAGACCTGCATCCTGCGCCGGCGTATTCTCAATGACGCCGTTGATTTTTCCGAATCCTGTCGTTTTATCAAGACTGATATAGGCCCCGATGCCGTAATAGATTCCCTCTGTCTCCTGCATCATCTCTTTCCACTCATCCGCCGTATAATATACGGAATAGGGGTCTCCCAAAGATGCTACGACGCCGGCATACATCCCCTCTATCATATCGTTCGTATTGATGTCTTCTTCCTGATAATAGTACTCTCCGATTACTTCCTCTATGGCTTCCAGTTTGGCTATTGTGTCGTCACTCACGACGTTCTCCGCCGACGCCTGTTCCGTGCTCGCCAGTTTTGCCTGCTTATGCTGCATCATATCCCCAAACTGAATCCCGATAAAAATACAGCTTGCCGCCAGCACGCTGACGACGATTCCCGTCAGCAGACCGACGAGAAATAATCCTTTCGTCTGTTCTGGTTCCCGTTGCGGCTCATTTGGATACAATTGATTCCCTGCCCCCTGATTTATTTCATTATTACTACTATATCCATCATTATCCACAATCATTCATCTCCATCTGCGCATAATTTAACGATTACCGACTGTCAGCCCAAATAATTCCAGGGGCTTACATAGCTGCCGTTCAGACGCACGCTGAAATGCAGATGCGGTCCCGTCGAACGCCCGGTACTGCCGACTGCAGCAATATTCTGTCCTTTATAAACAGAATCCCCCTTCGATACATATAATGCTGAATTGTGCATGTATATTGTATACAGACCGTTTCCATGATTAATCATAATATAATTCCCCATGGTCGAACTGTAATCGGCCGCAACCACGTCTCCATCGTATGCGGCATAAACGGGTGTTCCACTGGGCGCCGCCAGGTCAATGCCATTATGGAATTTTTCAACGCCGAGCGTCGGGTGAATACGATTCCCGTAGTCATCCGATAATCTCCGATATCCCGGACATGGATTGGCAAACATACCGCCGTCATACGACCTTGCATTGGCGTTTTCCGCCGCAAGCTTTGCCTTTTCTTCCGCAACCGCCTTTTCCAGCGCCGCGATTTCCGCATTCTCCGCGGCTATCATGTCTTCATATTCTTTGATTGCGGCTTCTTTCGTAGAAATATCTTCCGATACGGATACAATCTGCGCTTCTTTTTCCGCAATCAGCATATTGACGGACGCCTCTTCCGCCTCCACCGCAAGCTTTGCTTCGTCCAGCACTTCTTTCTGTGCTTCCAGCTCTTCTTTGCAAAGCGCTATCATCTCTCTTGTCCTGACGTATTCGTCCAGTTGTTCCCTGTCATACGCGGATAACGCCTCTATGTAATCCGCCTTATTCATCGTATCCGAAAGGCTTGTGGCGGAAAAAATAAGCTCCATATAAAGCGTATTGCCTTTTTCATACATGAATTTGATGCGCTTTTTCATCGCTGCATACTGCTCTTCCTGCTTCACGATTGCGTCATTCAATTCCTCTGTTGTGATTTCAATTTCAAATTCTTTTTGTAAAATTAAATTATTATATTCGGCTATTTTATCCTGAATGCTGCCGAGCTGCGCATCAAGCTGTTCCACATAAGCATTCAGGTCACTCTTGGACTGCTCCAGTTCCTTTTTGACCGCCTCTATATCCGTCAGATTAGATTTCAGACCTTCGACTTCTTTTCGCGCTGAATCAATTTCCGCTTCTTTTTCCTTAATACTGTCATTCGTAACTGCTTCTGCGGTCCCTGCCGGAAAAACGAAGATAATACCGATACATATCAGAATACCAAGCATTCTTTTTAAAATTTTCAATCTACGTCTTTCCTCCTTCCGTATCTGCCCCGCACTCACGTCCCAGATTAAACGCGAAGATGCTTCCTTACCGTCGTAATACTTCCAAAAAATCCAATTCCCACGCCGATTCCGAGAGATATCGGAATCAATACGTTGAAAATCTGCTCCACCGTCAGGAAATTCAACAGGTGAGAAAGCATCGCGAATCTTTCCAGTATATACTCCATAACGACATTGTACAGAAGATAAATAAGCGCAAGCGGAATTGCCGCTCCAATCAGCCCAATTAACATGCCCTCAATAACGAAGGGTGAACGGACAAAGAAATCCGTCGCCCCGATATATTTCATAATATTGATTTCCTCTTTTCTGACAGAAATACCGATTGTGACCGTATTGCTAATCAAAAAGACGGATACGGCAAGCAGAATCGCGATAATGCCCACCGAAACATAAGCAATCAAAGCATTAATGCCCGTCAGTGTCGTCGCCGTCACCTCAGAGCGGTTGACCTGTCTGACACCATCCACGGATTCCAGATAAGTCACCAGTGCAGGCTGCATGGAAACATCGCTCAGATAAATCTGATAGTTGGCGGAATCCGCCAGCGGATTTTCCGTAAATCCATCCGCATACTCGCCCAGATATTCTGCTTTAAAGCTTTCCCACGCTTCCTCTGCCGATACAAAATGAACGTTGGACACCTCGGTTCTTCTTGCAATCATTTCCCCGATTTCCTGTATTCTGCTGTCCTCCAGACCTTCCTGAAAAAACACGGTGACGGACACGCCCTGCTCCGCATTCTTTACAATGCTTTGGAAATTGCTGACGATTGCATAAAACAATCCGAACAAAAAAAGACATGCGCTAATCGTTGCAATCGAAGCAAGCGTAAACCATTTATTTCTGAAAATATTTCGAAAGCCCTGACGAAGCGTATAAAACAATGTATTAATCCTCATCGATATATCCTCCCCTTTCTTCGTCGCTTACGATTACGCCCTTTTTCAGCGTGATAACTCTCTTCTGCATCGCATTGACAATTTCCCTGTTATGCGTGACAACGAGCACGGTCGTGCCGTTTTCATTTATCTGCTCTAACAGCTTCATGATTTCCCATGAATTTTTGGGGTCCAGATTACCGGTCGGCTCATCGGCGAGCAATACCGTCGGCTTGTTTACGAGCGCTCTTGCCAGTGCGACTCTTTGCTGCTCACCGCCGGAAAGCTCCTTCGGCTTCGCCTTATATTTACCCGCCAGCCCCACAATCGCAAGTATACTGGGGACGTTTTTCTTAATTTCCTTATTGGATTTCTGGATAATTCTCTGTGCAAACGCAACGTTTTCATAGACATTTCTATCCTTTAACAGACGGAAATCCTGAAAAACAATACCGATATTACGCCGGAATTTCGGTATTTTCCGATGTTTGATTTTGGCCAAATCATAGCCCATGACATTGATGCTGCCGCTTGTAATCGTGAGTTCCCGCAAAAGCAGTTTTATCAATGTAGATTTTCCCGAACCGCTGTCGCCTACAATAAAGACGAACTCTCCTCTGTTAATATGAAGGTCAACATCTTTTAACGCCGGCGCACCTGTCGAATATGCCTTACAGACTTTTGACAGCGAAATAATTTCACTGTTCTCCGATAACGGCCTTCTCCTTCTGCCCCGTGCGGGCGCAGCCGTTCTTTCTCCCCTCGCGCTTCCCTTTTTTTCTCCCACTGTATTCACCTCTTAATATTCAAAGTTCTCCATGTATTTCATGTACTTAACGACCATTAACGCAATTTTGAAAGTAATCGCATCTTCAAAAACCCTCAAATCAAGTCCCGTGCTCTTCTGCAGTTTATCCAGCCGGTAGACCAGCGTGTTTCTGTGGATAAAAAGCTGTCTGGAAGTTTCCGAAACATTCAGGCTGTTTTCAAAGAATTTGTTTATCGTCGTTAAAGTTTCTTCATCGAAATCATCCGGACTTTTGCCGTCAAAAATTTCTTTGATAAACATTTTGCATAACGGAATCGGAAGCTGATAAATCAAACGCCCAATGCCCAGTTCGCTGTATGCGATGACGTTTCTTTCACCAAAGAAAATCTTTCCGACATCCAGCGCCATTTTAGCCTCTTTATAGGAACGGCTGACTTCTTTGATTTCATTAACAATCGTACCGTAAGCGATTCTCGCATTTTTCATATGCTCTTTCTCAAGAAATGCCGCGATTCCCGCCGCCGTCCTCTCAATTTCTTTGCTGCCGTCTCCTTCCATCAGGTCCTTGACGACGATGACATTATTCTCATCCACCGCCGTGATAAAATCCTTGCTGTTGCTGCTGAAATAGGTTCTCATAATTTCCAGCACATTGCTTTCTTTGGTATTGTCCGTTTCGATAATCAACGCCACCCGCTTCGTATCCGTCTGAATATGAAGCTTCTTTGCACGGCTGTAAATATCGACAAGAAGCAGATTATCCAAAAGAAGATTCTTGATAAAATTATCTTTATCGAAACGCTCTTTATATGCTACCAACAGATTCTGAATCTGAAAAGCCGCCAGTTTGCCAATCATATAAACGTCTTCACCGATGCCGCCGGCAATCAGAATATATTCGAGCTGCTGTTCATCAAAAATCTTAAAAAACTGATAGCCCTGTAATTCCTGAGAATCCGCAGGTGATTTGGCAAACTCCGCCACAGGTTTGCTGCATTTTTCCATTTCGTCCGCAGTCATGGCCACAACCTTTCCGTCGATGTCCATGATACAAAGTTCTACCCTTGTAATGCTCTTCAAACCTTCTATCGTATTTTGTAGAATCTGATTAGAAATCATAGTACCCTCCCCGGTATACCCTGCGAACCCCCGCATCGTATTTAGCAATTTGTACAGTATATAAAACAGGATTTTCTATAAAATTCTGCGTTCGCTATTCATTTTAATCTATTTTAACAAAAAAATCTACCTCAAATTCTAAAATTTTTGTGTATTTTTTAAAATAACAGGTAATTTTTTCCATAAAATTCATTTATACAAACTGTACAAAAAAAATTCTTCAAATCCCCCTGTTTTCCTATGGCTTTCCAATTCCCGATATGCTATACTGGAAACAGATTTATGTATTCATTTTATGAAAAGAATGGAGGATTTATATGGATATTCCAGGATTATCTATGGCAATGTCAGCGTCTCAGACCAACTCCGCTTTCGGAGTGGCAATGTTGAGCAAATCTCTTGACGCTATGGCTGTTGTCGGAGACCAGATTACCGATATGATGGATTCCGCAGCCATGGAACGTTCCGTCAACCCTTCCGTTGGCGCTAATTTTGATACGTACATCTAAACGCTGCAATGCAAAAGCAAAAACGTCACTGTTCACACAGCGGCGTTTTTTATTTTCTCTTATTGACATACCTCTTGACATATCCCATAACATTTTATCCCGCAAAAAGCGCCATGATATATTCCATACTCATAACGGCAAGACAGAGGACAATCGCAATCACAAGCGGGATACTGACCATCGCTTCCTTTTTCTCTTTGCGGCGCGCACAGATGGAACAGAACCATGCCTCCCGTTTTTCATTTTTCGACAGCCAGATTAAAACGCAGACTGCCAGAGGCGTTGCAACCGCTGCAATGAGCAGGTACGGGCCGATTGCCATAATCAGTAAATCCTGCGTAAGTTCCATTTCCGGTTCGACTAACTCCGTCGGAATGAACTCCGCCAGATACATTATACACACCTGCCAGGAATTAAATACCATATGCGCAATCATCGATGACCACAGGCTTCCTGTCGCCTCTACCAACAGTGCGAACATAATGCCGAGCGCGATTGCATAGGCCGCCTGATTGAAATTAAGGTGCATCAGGCCGAACAGCAGCGCCGACCAGAATACGGCCCAGAACACGGAACCGGATTTTTTATATCCCCGGAAAATAATGCCCCGGAAAACAAATTCCTCACAAAAAGGGCCAAAGATTCCTATCATGAACAACATGACCGGGAACGGCATCTGCAGGACATCCCCGCTGATAGCGTTCACCGTATTGTCCACAAAAAGCATGGAAATGGCATTCAACGCCGTTGACATCGGCATAATCAGAAACGTAAAAAGAAGCACCATAAAAAAAGACGATACTTTTATTTTCTGAAAGCCTAACATTTCATTAAGGCGTCCTGTTTCCGTCTTTTTTCCTGACGCAAGCATAAACAGAAACGCCGGCGACAGAATAATCAGCTGACTAATCAGCAGATTTGTCACAATGCCGATATCAAATAAGGCAATGCCCTTTGCGTAACAGATAAACATCAGGGCATATAAAGCCAGATTTAACAGTATCAGGCACAAAAAGACCCAATTGACTTTTTTACTGTTCATTTAAAGTTTAACCTTCCATCATGAATTCCACTAACTTCGCCGTGTCTTCCGGTTCATACGCGATTACTTCCAGCTCGTCAATCGTGCCGTCGGAAAAAATATTTGCCAGAGACACATACTGGGAAAGCTTTGATTTCAGATTCAGTCTGTCGCCTTCTCCGGTTACCAGCTCCACTTTTCCCTTGCAGCTGTCCACTACTTTAAAAAATTTCTCCACATTGTCAATATTCTGTATTTTCATTTTGTCACCTCATACCGTCCTTTCGGTATTTTCCTTTCTGAACTTTATGGATTGTTTCATCTATCTAAATTATACTCAATTCTTCAAAAGTTGCAAGTTTTCTATAATTTTCGAATTGCTCTTTCTGTGATGATTACTTTTTTCTCTTTTAAAAGATGGCCTACCGCTCTCTTGAACTCATTCTTGCTCATCT
The DNA here is from genome assembly GCA_910578475.1 of uncultured Lachnospiraceae bacterium. GTDB lineage: Bacteria > Bacillota > Clostridia > Lachnospirales > Lachnospiraceae > UBA3282. The sequence continues at coordinate 117,640 of CAJTRK010000003.1, forward strand.
GCATCTCCCTCTTGATTGTTTCCGGGGAGGCCTTGTCCGTAAAGGGCAACGCACCGTCATAACTGTCTATGACCTTTAATATTTTTTCCGCGTCCTTTTCTATCTGCAAGTATGCCTTTTCACGAACGCTCAGATTCAATCTTCCATCCTCTTTTACATCAATGACGCGGGCCGACACCGTTCCTCCTGCCTGAATGTCGCCATACAGCTCCTTCTTGGCTATCAGCCCGGAATAAATATCATCCACGGCCACAAAGGCTCCAAAATTATCACTGATTTCATACACGGTTCCCGTTACCCTGTCATCCTTTTTATAAGGACTGTCCTGCCGCAGGTAACGATAAACATTCATCGTTGCGCACAGTCTGTCGCTTTTATCAATATAAAGCGCAACCAGACAGGATTCTCCCTCTTTTACCCGTTTTTTCTGTTCCTTAAAAGGAAGCAGCAGGTCTTTTTCCAGCCCCCAGTCCAAAAAAGCGCCTATCTGGCCAGTCTGCACAACCCGCAGTCTGGCTACGTTTCCAAGCGTAATCAGGGGTCTTGTCGTCGTCGCGATTAAGCGGTCTTTGGAATCCCGGTATACAAACACTTCTATCTCGTCGCCGATTTTCGCTTCCCGCGGAACCTGTTTGGCCGGAAGCAGAACTTTATCCGCCGCTTGCGTCTCTTTGTCCGCGAGGTAAACGCCAAACTCCACCTTTTTGATAATTTCCAATTTCTGTATTTCTCCAAGCTTAATCATTTTTACTCCCATTCGCCCGCCCTATCAGAGAAAGGCGGCAATCCTTTCAGTCTGTATACTGCTGTCCCGTAAACTCAACAATGCTGTACGGCCTCTTATCCTCTCCGTTCAACGATACCGTATACAGCGTTTTCTCTGTATTTACCGCCACCACCGGTATCAGCCGGTCATTCAAAACCGCCTGTCTTTTATATTCCGCCCGCATCTGCCGAATCCGCCAGTCCGCCGGAATATAATCCATCGCCATCCGCACATGCTGCCCATTGTTGACATGGCCGTTTGTGTCCAGATGGTGCGGTCTGACCTGAAGTTCTTCCTGCTCCTGTCCGTTATCCGGTATTGCGATTTTCCGCGGAGCATAATCCATCGGAAGCATTTCCGACAGCCGGTAGCCTTCCAGCATTTCCGCAGGCGGCCTGGCCGGCGTCATTTTCACCGTATCCATCAGGCTCCAGATAGAATTGGCGTAAGCAAGCCGCTCGCCCGCTTCCGTCTCCATCCAGAAATTACGGTAACCGACAAACCCTTTGAACGCATAGGGCGCCGTTCCGACAATCACGTTTTCACATAACTGCGGATAACGTTCCACGACAATCTGCCAGGAGGAAAGCACCCATACCATATTCTTTTCTTTTAAATAGCCGACACCCAAACCCAGGTCTTCCGAGTGAAAAGTAGAAGCGTCCTGAAAATAATCCAGCAAAGACTCCAATGTCAGTCTTCCGTCCGGTCCGACTTCACTGTAACGGATTCTGCTCTGAAATGTATACATAATTCATATGCCCTCTTTCTGCCTGCCGCGTGATACAGAAAACCCGGTGAAGTATCTTCACCGGGTCATTTAACTGGGCTACAAGGATTCGAACCTTGAAATGACGGAGTCAGAGTCCGTTGCCTTACCGTTTGGCGATAGCCCATCAACGTTACAACTTGGAATTATACAGCAAGTTGAATCATTTGACAAGCCCTAAATTAAAATTTTTTTAAAAAATGGAAAAAAATTTTTAAAAGTTTTCAAATTTTTCAAAAAGTTGGAAAAAAGGGATAAAATTTTCAATTTTCTATTGACAGAATTTAAAATATATTCTATCTTTATTAAAACCTACTGTTTTAGTAGTATTTAAAAATCTATTAACAAACTGTAATATGAAAGGGGAAATATGGATGTCTGATTACAAATTTGAAACTTTACAACTGCATGTAGGACAGGAATCTCCCGACCCGGCAAGCGGAGCCCGCGCGGTTCCTATTTATGCAACCACCTCTTATGTCTTCAAAGACTCCGCCCATGCCGCCGCCCGTTTTGGCCTTTCCGATGCCGGAAACATTTACGGAAGACTGACAAACACCACACAGGACGTTCTGGAACGGCGCGTAGCGGCTCTGGAGGGCGGCGTGGCGGCTCTGGCTCTCGCTTCCGGAGCGGCGGCCATTACCTATACACTGGAAGCCCTCGGCCAGAACGGCGGACATTTTGTTTCCCAAAAGACGATTTATGGAGGAAGCTACAATCTGCTGGCGCATACCCTTCCTGCATTTGGCATTACCGCGAGTTTTGTAAATATCCATAATACAGAGGAAGTCGAAGCCGCCATACAGGATAACACAAGAGCCATCTATATCGAGACACTTGGCAACCCCAACAGCGATATCCCGGACATTGACGCTCTGGCAGAACTCGCACACCGGCGCGGGCTGCCTCTGATTGTAGACAATACGTTTGGAACTCCCTACCTGATTCGTCCCATCGAACACGGTGCGGATATTGTTGTGCACTCCGCCACGAAATTTCTTGGCGGCCACGGTACAACGCTTGGCGGCATCATCGTCGATTCGGGCAGATTTGACTGGGCAGCGTCCGGCAAATATGCGGCAATTGCGGAGCCTAATCCGAGCTATCACGGCGAATCTTTTGTAAAAGCAGCCGGCCCGGCAGCATTCGTAACGTACATCCGTGCAATTTTACTGCGCGACACCGGAGCGACAATTTCTCCTTTCGCGGCTTTTCTGCTTCTTCAGGGAATCGAAACACTTTCTCTGAGGTTGGAACGGCATGCTGAAAATACCAGAAAAGTGATTGAATTTCTCGCAAACCATCCACAGGTCGAGAAAGTGAATCATCCGTCCCTGCCCGGTCATCCCGATTATGCGCTTTATCAGAAATACTTTCCAAACGGCGGCGGTTCCATTTTTACATTCGAAATCAGGGGCGGCATAGAAGAAGCGTATAAATTTATTGACAATCTGAAAATTTTCTCTCTGCTCGCAAATGTTGCGGATGCAAAAAGCCTGGTCATTCATCCCGCAACCACAACGCACAGCCAGCTTACGGAGGAAGAATTAGAAGCACAGGGTATCAGGTCCAATACCATCCGCCTTTCCATCGGTACGGAGCATATTGATGATATTCTCAACGACTTGCAAAATGCCTTTGACGCGGTAAAATAAGAGGAATACACCATGATTATCAGCGCAAGCAGAAGAACCGACATTCCGGCCTTTTTCTCCGACTGGTTTTTGAAACGAATCGAAGAAAATTATGCTTATGTCAGAAATCCCATGAGCTTTCATCAGGTAAGCAAAATCAACCTGTCTCCCGATGTCGTTGACTGCATCGTATTCTGGAGCAAAAACCCCGCTCCCATGCTGCCAAAACTCGAGAAGCTTGAAAATTATATGTATTATTTCCAGTACACCCTGAACGCGTACGACCAGGACACCGAGCAAAATCTTCCTTCTCTTGCGGACAGAATCGATACCTTTCGGAAATTATCGAAAATCATTGGCCGGCAGCGCATGATATGGCGCTATGACCCCGTTATCCTGAACGAACGGTATACTATCGAATGGCACGCCGAAAAGTACGCCGCCATTGCCGGCGCATTATCTTCCTGCACCGATAAGTGTATTATCAGTTTTATCGATTTGTACCCGGTAAATTCCCAAAGAATGAAAGATAAAGCAATTCGTGAACTGCTTACCGAGGAAAAACGGAGCCTTGCCAGCCGATTTTCTTCCGCAGCCCGGGCAAACGGCATTTCTATCAATACCTGCGCGGAAGAAATAGATTTGTCGGATTTCGATATCGGTCATTCCCATTGTATCGATGATAAACTGATATCACGTTTGCTCGGCTGTCCCATCGAGGCGGGAAAAGATAAGGGGCAGCGCCCCGCATGCGGATGCGCGGCCAGCATCGACCTCGGCCTGTACAATACATGCCAAAACGGGTGCATCTATTGTTACGCCAATCACAATGACAATCTGCGCTTCCGGAATTTTCAGGCATATGACATCCATTCCCCGCTGCTGTGCAGCCGGCTCACAGACCTGGATAAAATTACCGAACGCAAAGTAAAGAGCCTGAAAGAATCGCAGCTTTGCCTGCCTTTATAAAACGCGTTACCGCTTTTGCCGCCTCGGACAAATCGGTGCAAACAAGGACAGGACTTTCCCGATACGGTCATCTATAATCATTACATGCAGGGAGGATGGAACAAAATGTCGATGCAGCTCATACAGCAGGCAGTACGCTATATGGAAGAACATATTTTGGAAGATATAAGCTATGCCGATGCTGCCCGGAATGTGCACATGTCCAGTTACAATTTTCACCGGACTTTCAGTTTTGTGACGGGAATGACGGCTAATGAATACATCAGAAAACGCCGTCTCACATTAGCGGCCATAGAATTGCAGACGACGAATTTATCGGTCATCGACGCCGCTTACAAGTACGGCTATGAATCACCGGAAAGCTTTTCAAAAGCCTTTTCACGCTTTCATGGCTCCACGCCAAAACAGGCAAAGCACAAAAGCGCAAAACTTCATTTGTTCAATCCACTTGTCATAAAAATAATGGTGGAAGGCGGTAGCATTATGGATTACAAAATTGAACACAAAGAAGGTCAGCAGTTTCTTGTACTTGTAAAATCGTTTCCGAACGAAATTATCAATGACGATAATGACCACAGCATCCCCGATTTTTGGACGGAATGCTTTAAAAAAGACCTTATCGGGCCAATGAAGCAGCTTCGTACGGAGGGGAAAAGAGACTTATATGGTCTTTGCAGCCCTGTTAAAGAAAACGGAACCCATTTTAATTACGGCATTGGCATTCTCATCGACGAAGATACCGACCATACAAAACTGAAGCATTTTGTCAATAACGGTTACACTATCTGGAAAACAGCCCCCGCCGACTATGCGGTATTCAAATGTTTTGGTCCTGACGGCGACTGTCTGGGCGAAACATGGAGCAAATTTTTCAAAGAATTTGTTCCGCAGACAGGCTATGCCCAGACAGACGACACCGATTTTGAAATATATTTTGAACATGGCGAAAATAACCTGTTCTGCGAATTATGGGTTCCTGTGAGACAGGGTTAGGATGGATTACATCAAATTCCAATCATAAAAACGAAAGAGAGAATTTCAAGTTTTGCATATGCAGGACTTGTAATTCTCTCTGACTTTATTCAGGTTTTAGATGGCTATCTGACTTCGCCGTTAACTATCAATGTTATTTCCTGAAATTGTTTTTCCAGAACTGCTCTACACGATGCAAGCTGTTCTTCACTTACTGCTTCTGAGGATTCCAATGATATTGATATGGAATATTGGTTTAATTCTTCATGATATTCTACGGTGGCTTCCGCTGAATCCATTCCTATATCATTTACAAATATTTCTTCATGATATTGGCTGAGATAATCACAAAAAGCACTGATTTTATTTTTCTCATCAGCATAGGGCTTGTAAATATACAAATAACCGAATACACATATGACCAAAATAACAATTATACTAACTGACAGGATTGTTTTCTTTTTCATCTCTTCTTGCTTATACTTCACTTGCGGAGAAACTCAAGGTTTCGGAATATGGCGCATAACTTCTGTCATACTCATAATGTCTAAATTCTTATCCTTTCTTGTACTATATTTGTAGTACTTAATTTAAAATATACCATTTGTTAATTCAATAATCAATAGTTCTTACATTTTTTTCCTAAAAACATGTTAATTTAATATTCTATCACCATAATTTAACAAAATATGATATAATCTCCAAACAAACAGGCTGTTTTATTGCAACTACATACGCCTTTTGTTAATTTTGTTAATCCGGAGGAAATAAAATGGATACTATTTTAGAGCTTATTTTAAATGCTTTAAATCACAGTTTGGGAATACCTGGTTCCGCCATAACGATTTGTGACTTTCTTAAAAATCACAACAAAACCCATATTACAGAAACTTTCACGGCGATACGCAAAAAATCCAAAGAAGCATATGATTCTTATTGTGAATACCGAAAATATCGAAAAAGCGAAATCGGCACGCCGACAGAAGAAAAAATTCTCGGCTACTGGGAATCATGCCTGGAACGCAATGCCCTGCCAAGTGTTGACGATATGGTAAATTCAGATACCGCAGCGAAAGAAGAAGCTGAAATTATGCTGCCCTATTTGCTGAAATCATGGATGGGTGTCCCTGACTTTGTGGAATGGCTGCACGGCATACTTGCACAGAATCAGATGAAGGAATTATCCGAAACGCTACTTTCTTTACAGCAAAATCTGGAAGGTATTTCTGCATTCACAAAAGAATTAATGCAACAGGATATTAGCAGTATCGCATTTGTTATTTCACCTGACCGTATCGTGGACGCAAAATGCTCCTGCACGGATTCGGACATAAAACGTTATTATATGGTAGATAACCGTTTTCAGACAATGTTCCGAGTCATCAGCGCCGGACATGATGTTCCCCATACGGAGGCTTATCAAAAAGCACTGGAATCTGTCGAAAGCCGCCATCCGGTTATTATTGCCGGTAACAGCGGTCTGGGAAAGACAAGCCTGATGATGCGCACAGCGATACAATGGGCCTCTTCCGGCAGAATTGCAGTCTGGCTCTCGTTATCGGGTAAAGATATCATTACCGAACAGAAGGCCGAAGCTTTTTTTCATCAGTTGACCGCGTCCATACCGGATGGACAACGGGCTTTGCTATGTATTGATAATCCCTATGAGGGAAAAGAGTCTTTTTTAAGTTTACAAAATAAATGTCCTGATACGACTAAAATACAGCTGATAATGGCGGAAAGGGCAAACAGGCTTACATCGCTTGCCAGTTCTGACGCAGATGCCTTATTATATTGGTTCGATGACGCTCAGCTGCTTATATTGCAGGGGTTAAACCAGTTTCGGACAACATTGGAATTAAAAGATTATGATTCCTTCCCATTCCCGGAGACACAGAAGCGCCGGCAGAAAATTCTGGAAAGATGTACCCAACCTTTTGTCAGGGAAGGAAACCTTAAAAAAAGTGAAAATCTGCACATCATCCAATTAATGTTGAAACAACACAATAAGCCCTATGTCAGTCTGGTTGAACTGATTTATCGAACACTTTTTGAGCTGCAAAACAAAGTGTCAAAAACTGCAAACATCAAAATGGACTGGGAGGAATGGGCCGATTTTATTGAAGACGCATTCGGAAAAAGTCAATCCTATACGCGTAATGAGCTATATGGCATTATCGCTGCCTTAAAGATATTTAATACACCGATTTCGATTGAGCTTTTTTGCAGGCATTTTGAATTAAATGAGCATAAATTCCGGAATCACCTGAAAGAACGGTTGATGTCACAGCATATTGAACCTGTCATCGTTCAACACGATACTTTGTAGCCCAAACATGATGTAATTGCGGAACTGTTCTTTCTATTCCACAAAGGAAAGTATTCGATTAGTCCTTTTATGTTATGCTTATTGCAATCCATGGATGAAAATGATATTGAAGCTTTCCTGGGCAAAATAATAAATAAAGATGATTTTAAAAAAGAAAAAAAGAATAATTTTGCTCAGATTCAATATGTAGATTACCTGAATGCAATATATGACCGTATGCAGAATCATACCTTCAATCTTTCCGAAATTGGAAGAGCATACCTATGTCTTGGATATCTGTGGAGCCGATTTCAGCAGGATACGCCTGAACAAAAGACTTTAATAAACAATATTTTAAATGATATCGCTCCGGAAATAGACGACACCCATCTTATGGCCATACTATATACGGAATGGGCGATTTGGGCACGCATTACAGGATACGATGCGCTCGCCGAAGAGAACCTGCAAAAAGTAATTGAAAAAAACGAAAAAGATGTTGTTGCGCTTACCGAACTTGGAAAGCTTTGGGCAAATCAGCCCAACCGTACAAAAGATGCCGAATCTTGCTTCCGCAAAGTGATTAAGATAGATAAAAAGAATATTAATGCCCGGACTGAATTGGGTATGCTCCTTGCAAAGCGTCCGGAGGGAATAGCAGAAGCAGAGTCTCTTTTCCGTGAAGCAATTCAAATTGACCGGAAAAACCTTCCTCCCCATACCGCGCTTGGCAAGCTTCTCGCAAGGCAGCCCGGACGGGAGGCAGAAGCAGAAGAAATTTTTCGCAAAGCCATGAATATTGATGAAAGGCATATCCAATCCCGCTTCAAACTGGGCAGACTTCTTACCACACAGCCCGGACGCGAAGAAGACGCGGAAGAAGTCCTGTTAAAAGTCATAGATATTGATGCAAAAGATATACAGGCCCGGACTGTCCTCGTTAAATTATATAAAAAATGGAACAAGCCACAGATGGCTGTCAAAGTATGTCAGGATATCTTAAAATGCGATTCTAACAACAGTTTTGCCAAAGACAGCCTAAATGAGCTAAGAAACTTAAATAAGAAAGCAAATACTCCTAATCCCACTTCCACATAACAAAATATTTCTTTTCAAAAGCAAAAACGGACAGGAATCCATCAAATTCCCTGTCCGTTTCTAAACCCCTCTAAATCTCAAACATCAACTCCCCATACGTCGGAATCGGCCAGATATTCTTATCGACCATCATTTCCAGCTCATCCGCCGGTTTTCGAAGCTGTTCCATGACTGCCTTAACCTTATCTTTATAGAAAAATGCCTGCTCCTTTACATTCTCCATTGCGGAAGCTTCCGCCTCTACTTTCTTTAATTCGGTCAGGGCCGCCTGCATTGCCGCCAGTTTTTCGACGACAGATTTTAACAGCTCTACCTGCATGGAGGCGTCCGCACCCGCTTCTTTTACCGCATTGACGGTATCTGCGAGCATCTTCGTATATTTTACGACTGCCGGAATAATCTGCTTGCCGGCCATATCAATCATTGTGAGCGCTTCTATGTTGATTGTTTTTGCATATGTTTCATAGATAATTTCTTCACGGGATTCCAGTTCCACTTTCGTAAAAATTTTAAATTTCTCGAACAGGCGCACCGCCTTATCTGTCGTCAGCGTATCCGCCGCTTCAATCATGGATTTAATATTCGGAAGCCCTCTCCGCTCCGCTTCCTCGACCCATTCGTCAGCATAACCGTTCCCGTTGAAAATAATTCTCTGATGTCTGGTCATATATTCCTTAATCAGGTCATGAATTGCAACTTCCAAATCATCCGCCTTTTCCAGTCTGTCCGCTGCCTCACAGAAAGCTTCCGCAACAATGGCATTCAACGTCGTGTTCGGGCTCGCAATGGAATCCGCGGAACCCACCATACGGAACTCAAATTTATTTCCGGTAAAAGCAAACGGCGAAGTCCTGTTTCTGTCGGTCGCGTCTTTCTGAAAATCGGGAAGTGTCTTAACGCCGGTCAAAAGTTTGCCGCCTTCCTTGACCGAAGTTGCAAAACCTGTTTCAATCAACTGGCTGACAACGTCCTCAAGCTGTTCTCCGAGGAAAATAGAAATAATTGCCGGAGGCGCTTCGTTCGCTCCCAGTCTGTGGTCATTTCCCACATCGGAAGCAGACTGGCGAAGCAGGTCCGCATGTGTGTCCACAGCCTTCATGATGCAGGCGAGCACAAGCAGAAACTGGATATTTTCATTCGGCGTTTCACCCGGGTCGAGCAGATTAACGCCATTGTCCGTCGTAACGGACCAGTTATTATGTTTGCCGGAACCGTTTACGCCGGCATAGGGTTTCTCATGCAGCAGGCATCGCATATTATGTTTCGTTGCGACCTTTTTCATCGTCTCCATGACAATCTGATTATGGTCTACCGCTATGTTGGCCGTCTCATAAATCGGCGCGAGCTCATGTTGCGCGGGAGCCACTTCGTTATGCTGCGTTTTCGCCGTAACGCCCAACTTCCAGAGTTCCTCGTTCAAATCTTTCATGTATGCGCCGACACGTTCCCGGATAACGCCAAAATAATGGTCATCCATTTCCTGTCCTTTCGGTGCGGGCGCGCCAAACAGCGTCCGGCCGGCGAACATCAAGTCCGTTCTCTTCATATACAATTTTTCATCTACAAGAAAGTATTCCTGCTCCGGGCCCACAGACGCCGTTACCTTTTTTGCTCCGGTGTTTCCGAACAGGCGGACGATTCGGAGGGCCTGCTCGTTCAGTGCTTCCATCGAACGCAGAAGCGGCGTTTTTTTATCCAATGCCTCTCCCGTATAGGAACAGAAGGCGGTGGGAATGCAAAGTATCGTTCCGCAGGTGGATTCCTTCAAAAATGCCGGAGAGGTAATATCCCATGCGGTATATCCTCTCGCCTCAAACGTGGCACGCAGACCGCCCGAAGGAAAGGAAGAAGCGTCCGGCTCACCTTTAATCAGTTCTTTTCCCGAAAACTCTGTCAGCATCCTGCCGGATTCATCCGGATGTGCCACAAACGCGTCGTGCTTCTCCGCGGTAATGCCGGTCAGCGGCTGAAACCAGTGCGTATAATGCGTCGCGCCATGTTCTACCGCCCAGTCCTTCATTTCTTTCGCAACAACGTTTGCCGTACCCATTGACAGCTCACCGCCGTTATTCATGACATCCACGACTTCTTTGTATACATTTTTCGGAAGACGCTCTTTCATTTTATTGAGAGTAAATAAGTTCTGTCCAAAAATCTCTTCCACATTGAAAATTTCGCCCATCTTACTACTTCCTTTCTTTTCAGGATATCCGAACGCTCCCCGCTTCTGGTATATCACCGCGCTTCGTACAAAAAAATGCTCCAAAAATAATCATTTTGGAACATCCTCGTTCAAGATACCTTTATAAAATTATAAATATCCGGTTGCTATTTCCTTTACTAAAATACGCCATTTTTCTTTAAAATGCAATACCCGAATACAAATTTTGTATATTTTACGGGAAACAGGAAATAAAAAGCGGTATTCCTGTTCATTTTTCACAAATGATTTTCTCCATTCCGGCAAACTTCCAGATTTTTTTATTTCGCTTTCCCGGAATCTTTGATATATTCATTTTAGAGCATCAAAACTTTGACGGAAATCTGGATAAGGAAAATCAGAGACAATGAATACAGAAATAAAAATAGCGATATGCGATGATGAAGCGTCCTCCAGAGAACTTCTGGAACGGATGTGCAGAGCATTTTTCCAGAAAAAGGAACAACTCACGAAAACGGATATTCACGCTTTTGCATCCGGCGAAGAGGTTATGACATCCGGCACAGACTATGATATTCTGCTTTTGGATATCGAAATGCCTGCACAGGACGGCATCGTTATCAAAGATGATTTTGAAACGAACCGGAAGCAGACACGAATTATCTTTACAACCAGCCATCAGGAACGGGTACTGGAAGCTTTCGGGAAAAATGTGACGGGTTTTCTGGTAAAACCGATAGATGAGACGGCTTTTCAAAACGTGATGGAGAAAACGCTCTCCGATATATGCGGACCGGTTCTGGAAACGGAAGAAAACGGAAACACTTTCATGATACCGATGAAGCGAATTAAATACATCGAAGCCCAGGATAAATATACATTACTTGTTACAGAGACAGGCGAATATCTGATGCGCAAAACCATGAAATTCTGGGAAAATGCTCTGCCTGGTCAGGACTTTGTGCGTATTCACAAATCCTACCTGGTCCATCTGGAATATTTCGAGAAAAAAGGCGACGAGGTTTGGCTGGACAAAGGAAAACATGTTAAAATAAGCAGATTTCGGAAACATGAAATCATGGAGAAGTATAAAGATTTTCTGCGGAGAAAGGTTAAAGTGATGTAAGTGGCAGATACGGTTTTAATAATGATTTATTTCATCATGTACGCCGTGGAAATATTTTTAATCGGCGAAGGCATCTTTCATAATCGAACGAAAGAAATAAAGAAATATATTGCGGCAGCAGGGGCATATCTGCTTATTATGATACCGGCAGTCCTGTTTTTCAATCATTATGCCGCTATCATGCTGACCCTGAACTTTTTCCTGTACATAGCGCTGTTTCAGGGAACCTTTTTCACGCGCATCGCTCATTTTATCTGCGTATATTTAATCATAAACATGACAGAGAGTCTTATCTTCCGAATCGGCTCTCTTCTGTTAAATCTGTCTTCCACACATTATGAAATCAATCCCCTCATATCGGGTATGTTCAGTTTATTTTTCGCAATCGTAATTACCGTTTTGCTTCTGTTCATTGTCAACAGAAAATGGGCGCAGAATTTTGTCCTGTATTTTCATTCGCTGAGCCGGTTTCAGTGTTTTATCATTATACTGATTATATGGAGCGGCATTCTGCTTCCCGGTGTCATTACCCTTATGCCGGAATATATCGGAAGCCCCGTAATCAGCACGATTCTGTCCGCGTTTGCCATCCTTTTTACAGGAGCCGCTCTTACCGGCATTCTTCTGTTTGTATTTCTTATATACCATAAAGAGTATTACCTGAAACAAAATAAAATGAAAGAAGAAATCATCCGCGTTCAGCAGAAATACTATCAGAATATACATGACAACGATATGGAAATGCGCAGATTCCGCCATGACATACATGCTCAGTTAAAATGTCTTGGGCTTCTTCTTGCGGACGGGCAGACCCAAAAGGCGCTGGAACATTTACAGCGTATTGAACATCATTTTGAAGAACTGACAATGCAGAAGTGCCACACCGGGAATGAGATATTAGATGTCATTTTGAATCAGAAAATACTGGAAGCAAAAAAGAAGGACATCCATATAACGGTTGAAGGCAGACTGGATAAACCGGACTTTATGGATTCCTATCATTTATGTACGCTATTTTCCAACATGCTTGATAACTGCATCGAAGCATGTGAAGCAATGCCGGACGCAAATGCGCTTATCACCGTTTCCATACTGACCCATCGGAATACAGTACTTTTTCAATTTACAAACCCGGCAACCATCCGGATGTACGAGGCGGTAAAAAGCGGAAGAACGACGAAAGCAGATTGCATCAATCACGGGTTCGGCATGGAAAATATCCAACGGGCGCTTTATGAAAACAACGGAGAAACTGACTGTCTTTTTCAGGACGGAAAACTGATTACCGATTTCTATTTTGAAATGTGAAAAGTATTACCGATTTCTATTTTAAAATATGAAAAGCATTTCCATCACACTGTATTATCCCATGAGCCTGCCGCTTATTACGGCAGGCTGTTTGCATGATACGACAAAATCCAGTACTTGGCGACAGAGTAATTGAGAACCGGAAAAGGGTATGGTAATTTAATCATAGCACCGGTCAATTCGACCATAAAAAATCAACGGGCAAGCCAGCGCAGGCAGATGGGAGTTCACATGGGAAAATTATTGGAAGTCAGAAATCTGACAAAAAACTATGGGAAAGGAACAGCCGCAGGCAAGGCTGTCGATGCTATGAATCTGGATATCGCCGAGCAGGAATTTGTCATCATGATGGGCGCCTCCGGTTCCGGGAAAACAAGTCTTCTGCATCTGATAGCCGGTATTGACGATTTTGATGAGGGAACAATCCACTACAAAAACATTGATTTTGGCCATATGAGTGAAAAATCAAAAACAATCTTCCGGCGGGAAAACATTGGAATTGTATTCCAGCAGCACTTTCTGATTCCCGACCTTACCGTCTATGAAAATATCATCCTGCCATTGATATTGTCAGGAAAAATGGAATCGGGCAAAGAAAAGGATTCTGTCAAACATACCATCTTAAAATTATGCGGACAGTGCGGCCTGCAGGAACATATCGGAAAATTTCCGTCCCAACTCTCCGGAGGCCAGCAGCAAAGAGCCGCCATACTGCGTTCCGTCGTAAACAGACCGCCTCTGTTATTATGCGATGAACCCACCGGCAGCCTGAATTCGGCACAGACAGATATTGTTATGAAGATGTTAAACATATTAAACAAAGAAGGCCAGACCATCCTGCTCGTCACTCATGATATTAAGGTCGCCGCCAGAGGAAAACGCGTTATTTACATCAAAGACGGGCGTATCAGCGAAGAACTGCGGTTTGACGAATCTCACGCCGGCAAAATGTCTTCCGGCAAAACTTCTTCCGGCGAAATCTACCGCCACAGGGAAAAGGAACTTATGGATTTTCTGGAGCAAAAAGGCTGGTAGAGAATGGAGGATTATTATGAAGGCAAGTCTGATGTGCAGTCTCGCAAAACTGAGAAGACGGAAACTCCCAAATCTGTTTCTGGGCATCTGTATTTTTATCACCACGGCATTATCCGTAAACGCCCTCGTACTGTTTACAGAATTAGATTCGATATTTGACAGCGCATACGCGCAAATGGAGGGCCCGCAGCTATGCTGTCTGTGGAGCAATGATATATTTTCGGCAAATGTTGTAAAACAATACCTGGATTCTTCACCGGAAAAATTTGAATATCAGATAACCGAAAAAACCAAAACAATCGATTATATCGAAAAATCCGGCACGAAGTTAAGCAACGGCATTCTTTTAGAGCTTCCTGAAAAACCGGGAAAAGATATGATGTCACCCAAAATTTCTGACACTTCTGAGTTTACAATGCCCGGCGATGGCGAAGTGTGGGTCACGACAAAGCTCGCAGCTATTCTTAAGCTAAAGAACGGAGACACATTTTCCCTGCAGTTTGGCGATACATCCGTCTTCGTGAAGGTCGTAAAAATTGTCACCGACCCCGTTTTCGGAAGCAGCGGCACAAATGTATACCGCATGTGGTGCGGATATAACCGGCTCGATGGCTTCCCGGCAGCAGAAAATAATGCGGCAAGTTATCTTGAAATCAAGTTTGACGAATACAGCCATCTGACAGAGCAGAATTTCATCCGTGAAACGGAAGAATACTTTGAAATGCCATTAGGCAATGCGCTGTATACTTATGATATGATTAAAAGCGGCTATACGGCAGTCTGGCAGATGACAGGCGCGGTCCTGTGTTTTGTAAGCCTGATTCTTGTCATAACCGTCGTGGCTCTGTCCGTATTTCTGATAAAAAACGACATCGATGAAGACGTTAAAAATATTGGTATTTACAAAGCATTAGGCATGACAGACACACAGATTTTTAACGGATATCTTATCTGCTATGGTATCATAGGTCTTGCCGGAACCGTGCCCGGAAGCATGGCCGGCGGTCTGTTCACTCGGAAAATTATCGCCCAAATATTAAAGGAAACAGCCATATCCACAATTTCCTTCACAGGTATAGCCCGCTATCAGTTTTTTACATGGGCTGTCGTCCTGTTGTTCGTCCTGCTCATATGTTTTGGCGCCATCTTTCAGGTATGTCGTTTAAACGCTTCTTACGCACTCAGAAAAGGCGCATGGCATTCGGATGAAATAGGCGCTGGAAACAGAAAAATTCCGCCATATAACGGAAAAGTATCTTTCGAATTTTATTACGCCGTCAGAAAAATGCAGCAAAGAAAGCTGAGATACCTTTATATGGCCGCAGTCTCCTTTCTTTTGAGCAGTCTGACCGTCCTTTGTGCAGGATGCCTGAAGGCCGTCGGGAATATAGATGAAGAGCCGGAAACATGGGGATTCATCAAAACGGATATCTATGTCACCGCTCTGGAAAACACGCCGGTGAGCGCCATTCTGGATGAATTGAAAGAAGACCCCGGAATAGATTATACCTATGGGGCGAACAAAATATATGTTACATACAAGCCTGCTGCGGAAAAAACATACCGGAGTATTACGACAGAACTTTATGAACTGCCCTGGCATGAAAAAATAAACGACAGAGCGTTATACGGAAGACGTCCTCTCAGCGAAAATGAGATAGGCGTCGGGCTTGGACTTGCAAGAACGTATGGGTTCGAGGTCGGAGATAAAATTGAATTACTTGTAAACGGTCAGCGGAAAGAATATGAAATCACCGAAATCTTTCAGACGCTTTCCAATTCCGGAAATGTCTTTCGGATGGTCACGGACAATCTGGACGAATTTGTTAAAGCAGACGGCCATTACGGGGATTATATGCTTGTGCTCCGAAACAGTTCGGATAAATGGGAATATGCAAAAGAACTCGCAGATAGATACGACGGCAAATTTGCCTTTATCGCTTCGAAGTCGAACGGAGAAAGTTTTACGGGCGTTCTGGCGCCTGCTGCCGGAATGATATTAACCGTTTTGGTGGTTATTATCGTTCTGATTACAACTACCCTCACATTTTTATTAATTAAGCGGGAACAAAACCTGATAGGATTGCTGAAAGCAATCGGACTGACCTCGCGGCAGACGCTCAAAATATATCTTTACCGGAATTGTCTGCCGGCCATATTGGGAAGCGCCGCCGGCGTCGCGGCGGGCACATTTATCATTCCTGCTTTGCTGTCCCCATATGCAAAACGATTGGGGCTGACAGAATTTCCGTTTGCAGGTTCCCCTGCCGGAACACTGACAGGTTTTCTCCTGGCGCCGGTCTGTATTTTCCTGGCAACCTGTACGATTTTAAAAATCATTAACACCATTTCCATAAAGCAGCTGGCCGCCGAATAGGCGCCGGCTGCCATGCTTTTCAAAGAAAAATAATATTTCTACCGGCACATAATCCGCAGGATATCATACCGTTCCGGAACCTGCGACAATTCCACATCCACTATCTGTCTGGAATGCGGGCAGTTTTCCACCGCCTCCCCTTCCGCGTTATACATATGCAGTACTTTCACGGGCACATTGATGCCCGACGGCTTCATAATCTCGATATCGTCTCCCACACAGAATTTATTCCGCTGTTCGATACGGGCGCGGCCGGCTTCATCCACGGAACCCACGATGCCAAGATAAATGTATTCGTTCACATAGGTATTGTTATCATAAATCTGTGCATGCTCCGTTTCCTGTTTTCCGAAATAAAACCCTGTCGTAAACTGACGATAAGTGCACTTGGCGATTTCCGCCCTGTACCATCCCATATTTTCGCGGTATTTTTCTTCCGATTCCAGATAATCATCAATTGCCTTCCGATATGTGCGCGCCACCGTCGCGACATACAGCGCGGTCTTCATCCTGCCTTCTATTTTAAAACTGTCGATTCCGGCGTCTATCATTTCCGGAATATGCTCTATCATGCACAAGTCTTTGGAATTAAAAATATAAGTCCCTCTTTCGTTTTCATAGACGGGCAGATATTCTCCGGGTCTTTTTTCCTCCACGACCGCATACTTCCAACGGCACGGATGCGTGCACGCGCCCTGATTTGCATCCCTTCCCGTAAAATAACTGCTCAGCAGACAGCGCCCCGAATAGGAAATGCACATCGCCCCATGAATAAAGCTTTCGATTTCCAGTTCTTCAGGAATCCGCGCTCTGATTTCCTTAATCTCCCGCAAGGACAGTTCTCTGGCGGAAACAACTCTTTTGGCGCCCTGCCCGTGCCAGAAACGGTAAGTCATATAATTTGTATTATTGGCCTGCGTGGAAATATGAATATCGATTTCCGGGCATATTTCCTTCGCCAGCATAAACATTCCCGGGTCAGCAATAATCAGCGCGTCCGGCTTCATTTCTTTCAGTTCTCTGAAATACGCGGCCGCGCCTTCCATATCATCGTTATGCGCAAGAATATTCGCCGTCACATGTACGCGCACGTCATGCGCGTGTGCAAAAGCAATTCCTTCCGCCATCTCTTCTTTCGTAAAATTTTTCGCTTTCGCACGCAGTCCGAAAGCCTCTCCTCCGATATACACCGCATCCGCGCCGAATATTACCGCCGTTTTCAATACTTCCAGACTGCTCGCCGGAATCAGTAATTCTGGTTTCTTCATCCCTGACCTCTTTCCAAAAACTCTTACAAAATCGTGAAGCTATTCTTCATCTTTTACGCTCACAGTAACCCCATCCCCCAACGGCAGAATCGCTGTTTTCAACATAGGATGATGCTTTAATTCGTACAGATAATCTCTCATACGGGTATGTATGGTACGATTTCTTCTCGTCACGGCATAACGGGATTCTATGATATCGCCGTCCTGCAGTACATTATCGGACAGCAAAATGCCGCCCGCCGGAAGCAGACGCAGAATATCCGGCAGAAAGTGAATATACTGCCCCTTTGCGGCATCCATGAAGATAAAATCATAAGGTCCTTCCAGTTCTTTCAGAAAATCCGCCGCATCCCCCTCCAACAGAGTAATGGACGCTTCCTTTCCCGCTCTTCTGAAATTCTCGCGCGCGATGGGAATCCTCTTTTCATATTTCTCGATTGTCGTTATCTTACATCCCTCCGGGGCATACTCGCTCATCAATAATGCAGAAAAACCAATGGCACAACCGACTTCCAGAATGGACATGGGCTTTTTCATCGCGAGCAGCAATTTGATAAAGCTCTGCATCTCCGTCCGGATAATCGGCACATTGGTTTTTTTCGCTTCCTTTTCTATCTCATCCAAAAAGGGAGTATTGCCCGAATCAAGGGAATTGATAAACGCTGTCGTACGTTCATCTCCTGTCATCGCTTTGATACCTCCGCTTGATTCTGTTCGTTTCCGGCAAACTTTCCGGCCGCTTCTTATTCGTTCCCGTCAGACGTTTCTTCTCCTTCCGAAGACTCTGTTTCCCCGTCTCCAGCCGCGCCGCCGTCTTCCGCGCCGCTCTCATCCTGCGTATCTTCTGAGCCTTCCGTATCTGCGTTTCCGGCGGATGCCGCCTTATCTTTGCTTTCGTCCTCCGTCTCTTCCGATTTGGCTGACATAATCGCAATCATTTCATCGCTTTTCATGGATGTGCTGAGGTCGTAGATTCCCGGATTGATTTTTCCGTGGTTTTCAGAAAGAAGCTCCTGTACGAAAAAGAGGTTGGCATCTCTTATCAGCCCTTTTTCCTCCAGATTTTTGCCGATATCCAATACGGAATCATCCTGCTCCACAGATATACTTATAATTCTTCCTTCTCCGGTCGTCACCGCTTCTTCCGCAAAAACCCTGAATCCGAAATCATAAGCCTTGATTGCCGCATCATAGACAAAAGAAATCAGAAACAGAAGCGCCGCCACTTTAATAATTGTTTCTACAATCGAACCCACTACTTCTTTTATGTTCATACAAAAACCTCCACTTTGAATCGCAGATTCAGGTTTTTATTCAAAATCCAGCTCCGCGGTCACCAGCACGTTTACTTCCTGCATCATACGGCAGAAAGCCAGTTCCGCCCTCAGAAAATCATCCACCAGCGGATT
The DNA here is from genome assembly GCA_910578475.1 of uncultured Lachnospiraceae bacterium. Lineage (GTDB taxonomy): Bacteria > Bacillota > Clostridia > Lachnospirales > Lachnospiraceae > UBA3282. The sequence goes on from CAJTRK010000003.1 coordinate 136,843, forward strand.
GGCGCGGAATTCTTCATATTCCCGTTCAAAAGCATCGAGTTTGTCAAGCAGTTCGTCCGCCGGAGTTTCTGTCTGCAAGGCAAAATTCCGCTGCCGAAATTCCGTTACGCCATCAAATAACACCGGGTCCTTTTTCAGCTTTTCCTTCTGAAAGACATACTCCCTGTAAATATTCGATTTTCTGATTTCTTCTATAAAGTTATCCGTCGCTTTCTGCACTATGCTGTCTAACATGCTGTCTTCTCCTTTTTCACGGTTCAATCGTTGAAATGCTTTTCTTTCAACATCAGACCTCCATAATAATCGGGAGTATCATCGGACGCCGTTTCGTCTTTTTCCACACATATTCGCTCAGAACATCTTTAATTGTAGATTTCAGTTTTCCCCAGTCTGTCTGTCCTTTTTCCAGGCATCCTTCAACCGCGCCGTCCACAAGAAGCCGCGCTTCCTCCAACAGCTCGTCGGACTCTCTTACATACACAAAGCCGCGGGATACGATATCCGGTCCCGAAACGAGCTGGCTGTTGTAAGAGTCGAGCGCGAGTACCACAATGATGATACCGTCTTCCGCAAGGTGCTGTCTGTCCCGCAAAACCACATTCCCGACATCGCCTACGCCGAGGCCGTCTACCAGAATCGCGCCGACCGGCACACGTCCGGTTACTTCCGCTTTTTCATCGCTGATTTCCAGAACGTCTCCCGAATGCAGAATAAAAATATCTTCCTTATCGATGCCGAGTTCTTTCGCGATTTTTGCCTGTGCTTTCAGGTGCTTGTATTCTCCATGCACCGGAACCGCATATTTTGGATGCAGCAAGGTATATAAAAGCTTGATTTCTTCCTGACAGGCATGTCCCGAAACGTGAACATCCTGAAAAATGACGTCCGCGCCCTTCATTAAAAGCTCATTGATGACATTCGTGACCGCTTTTTCATTTCCCGGTATCGGGTTGGATGAAAAGATAACCGTATCTCCCGGCACGATGGATATCTTTTTGTGAATGCTTCCCGCCATACGGCTCAGCGCCGCCATGCTTTCGCCCTGGCTTCCCGTCGTAATGATAACGGTTTTTTCATTCGGATAATTTTTCAACTGTTCCACATCAATCAGCGTCTGGTCGGGGATATTCAGATAGCCGAGCGTAGAAGCCGTCTCAATAATATTTACCATGCTGCGGCCTTCCACAACTACTTTCCGGCCAAATTTATATGCCGAATTGATAATCTGCTGTACCCGGTCCACATTGGATGCAAAAGTCGCAATAATAATTCTTGTATCGCTGTGCTCCGAGAAAAGCGTATCGAACGTCTTTCCCACTGTTTTTTCGGACGGTGTGAAACCGGGGCGTTCCGCATTCGTACTGTCACACATCAACGCAAGTACGCCCTTTTTCCCGATTTCCGCAAAACGCTGCAAATCTATGGCATCCCCGAATACGGGTGTATAGTCCACTTTAAAATCTCCGGTATGCACAACGATACCCGCCGGAGAATAAATCGCCAGCGCAGCGGCATCCACGATACTGTGATTGGTCTTGATAAATTCAATCCGGAACTGGCCCAGATTAATCGACTGTCCAAATTTTACGACCTTTCGTTTGGTCGTATTCATCAGCTCGTGTTCTCTCAGTTTGTTCTCAATAATGCCCATCGTCAGTTTTGTCGCATAAACCGGCACATTGATTTCCTTCAAAATATAAGGCAGAGCTCCGATATGGTCTTCATGCCCGTGCGTAATCATAAATCCTTTGACTTTATCGATATTATCCTTCAGATAAGTTACATCCGGAATAACCAAATCGATTCCAAGCATTTCGTCTTCCGGAAAAGACAGGCCGCAGTCAACTACAATAATACTGTCTTCATATTCAAAGGCAGTAATATTCAGCCCAATCTGCTCCAGGCCGCCCAAAGGAATAATCTTCAGCCCGGATGCCGTTCCCTGTTCATTTTTCTTCAAAAAAATTTCCTCCACTTTCCCACAGGTCAGTATAGTGTTCCATCGCCTGATTGGCCTTTCCGCAAAAGCTTCCGGTATTTCCATGATATCCCCGCTCTTTTCCCGGATTTTACCGCCTCTCCGATTCGGACAAACAGCCCGATGATACTCTGTATGTACCCGTGTTTCTTAATTAATTTGTTCCCATTGATTTGTTTCCATTCATTTGTTTCCGAGTTCTACGAAACTTCTCATGCCGTCAGGACAGCTCTATATCCTCAAGCATATTTTCAAATACAGCCGAAACTGCATCAAGTTCCTCATCATCCGTCACAATTTCATAGAGCGCTTCTTCTTCTCCCTGCTGTGACATATCTTTTAAAATCAGGGCTTCCCCGTCCTCATCTTCCGTATCGGTCACCAGAATGTAATCCACGCCGCCGATTCTTGTCTGTTCCAAAACATAAAATTCGACCGGCGTTTCACCTTCTGCCCTGAAAATAATCTTTTCCATTCTTTTCTCCATTCTGAAGTGTTTTACGCTGAACTTGTTCAGTTTGTTGAACTAAATTGCTCATCAGAGAATTTATTCAGCCTTATAACCATACCTTTCTCTCAGTCTGCCGCCGTTTTCTCCATCTTCCGCCGATCCAGATATCCCTGCAGAATAAAGACTGCCGCTATCTTGTCCACATATTCCTTACGGTCCTCTCTCCGGATTCCCGCTTCCATCATCGCTCTGTCCGCCGCCACTGTCGTCAGTCTTTCATCCCACATAATTACGGGCAGCCCGGTTCTTCGCTCCAGTTTATCTTTAAATTCCAGAGACAGCTCCGCACGCTCCCCGATGGTATCGTTCATATTTTTGGGAAATCCAAGAACAATTTCCGCTACCTCGTATTGAACAATCAGCTCTTCGATTCTTGCCAAAGTCTTTCGCAATTTATTTTCTTCTTTTCTTCTGATAATCTCGGTCCCCTGCGCAGTAATCAAAAGGGGGTCGCTAATCGCCACTCCTACCGTCTTGGAACCGAAATCCAAACCCATTATTCTCATAATCCGTACCTTACTGCCGATGTTTTCTCTGCCCCCAAAAACAATGCCTTACCGCTCAAATCCGTGCGGGGAATGCCCGTTTTTCGGCATTCTCCGGTGTGAAAAAGTTTTGCCAAAGGCAAATCGTAGAAGTTCTTGGCGAAACAGCCTATGCTGTGAGCCTTAGAACTTCTCTTCACACTATTTACGAAGAGACTTTTTAATATACTCTTTCAGCATTTCTTCCACAAGCTCGTCCCGTTCTACCTTCATGATAAGGCTCCTCGCATTTTTATGGCTGGTAATATATGTGGGGTCGCCGGACATAATATATCCGACAATCTGGTTCACCGGATTATATCCCTTTTCCGTCAATGCCTCATAAACCGTTGCAAGGACTAATTTTACGCCTGTTTCCGGTTCCGTCTCTACTCTGAAATATTGTGTATTTTCGAAATCCTGCATTTTCGTAATGCTTCCCCTTTCTTCCGCTTTTGTCCGATACCTTCTGTATATCATACTCTATCTGTGGATAAAATTCAATCTTTCCTTTAAATTCCGGGCAATCTTAATGAATCCTTAAAGAATTTCATCCTTTTGCGTCCCGCACAAGCATCATATCGTCCAGAAAATGCTCTGTCAGTGTTTCTGTCAGAATGTGGTTTCTCAAATCTCCCTGCGTTTTCTTCCCTGCCTTAATATATCGTGCGGTATGTCCAATCTGATAAACCTCTCCGTTCAGAGTTTTTGCTTCCTCATATAAAATTTCTTCTTTTTCTCCGGCAAAAGCGCTGCGGTACTCCTGTGACATACGCTGTTCAAGCTGCATCAGCCTGCTGCTTCTGATGTTTTTTGTCTGAGACGTGACCTGGCCTTCCATCGCCGCCGCCCGCGTCCCCTGTCTTTTCGAATATTTGAAAATGTGCATCTCATAAAAATGCACCTTTTCAAGAAAAGCCTCCGTCATCGCAAATTCCGCTTCCGTTTCGCCCGGAAATCCCACAATAACGTCTGTCGTAATGGCCGGGCGGTCAAAATATTTCCGCAGTATTTCCACTTTTTCCAAGTATTCCCCCGTCGTGTAACGTCTATTCATCCGGCGCAGCGTCTCATCGCATCCGCTCTGCAGGGATAAATGAAAATGAGGGCATACGCGGGAAAGCCCTGACAGCTTTTGGGCAAATTCTTCCGTAATGATTCCCGGTTCCAGAGAACCGAGGCGGATGCGTTTCAACCCTTCTGCTGCATTTAATTTTTCGAGCAGACGCAATAACTCCGTGCCGCCGCGGTCCACCCCATAGGAACTGATATGGATTCCGGTTAGTACGATTTCCTGATAGCCGCTCCGCACAAGTCCGCTCACTTCCGTCAGAATGTCTTCCTCCCCGCGGCTCCTGACCCTTCCTCTCGCATAAGGAATAATGCAGTAAGAGCAAAATTGATTGCAGCCATCCTGTATCTTCACATAGGCTCTCGTATGCCCGCCCGTTCCCGACAGTTTCATCTCTTCATATTCTTTCGTATGATTGATATCGATAACCGTCCGGCTCCGCAGCGTTCTGTCTTCTTCCGGCAGCGTTCCTCTTTTTCTTTCCGCCAGATAAGCTTCCAGTATTTCCGCCACATCTTTTTTCCGATTGTTGCCGATTACGAGGTCAACTGCCATATCCTCCGCGATTTTTTCTTCCCCGGTCTGCACATAGCATCCCACCGCCACCACAACGGCTTCCGGATTTTTCTTTCTTGCGCGGTGAAGCATCTGCCTGCTTTTCTGGTCCGCAATATTGGTCACGGTACAGGTATTGATGATATAGATATCGGCTTTCTCATCAAAAGATACAATTTTATAACCCTTTTCCTGCAAGATTTGTTGCATAACATCCATTTCATATCCGTTTACCTTACACCCCAGATTATGCAGCGCTATACTTTCCATAATAACTCCCGTATTTTTGTGTTGTTTTAACATTGACTTTTGGTGTTCCACCCTTTAGTATTATAGCTAATAGCAAGTAAATAAAGGAGGTAATCTCAATGAAAACCGTTCAGATTTCTTTAAATTCAATCGATAAGGTCAAATCCTTCGTAACTGATATTACAAAATTTGATTATGATTTTGATTTAGTATCAGGCAGATATGTCATCGATGCAAAATCCATTATGGGTATTTTCAGTCTTGACCTGTCCAAACCGATTGACCTGAATATTCATACGGAAGACGGCGCAGATGAAATTATGGAAGCATTAAAACCTTATCTGATGTAAACTTTGAGGCGCGCGGCGCCGCAAAGTCAGAGATTGAAAATTTGTATTTTCAGTCTTTTCATCGGTACATACTGACGAAATGATGATATTGCGGGATGAAGATTCATCCTGTGGTATCATTTTTTTGTGCCGTCGGCGCTCCAAAGCCGCGTTTTCAAGACACGATAATCAGTTCATCGGTGTCCAGTGCGGTCTGTACGAGTTCGTCAATTTTTTCCGCCAGATTTTCTTCATGTCTTTTGATAAATTTCAGATTCGGTTTCGTAACCGGATGTTTGGCTACAAAAATCGTACAACAGTCTTCATACGGCAGAATTGACGTCTCATAAGTGTCGATTTTCTCCGAAATATCTACGATTTCCATTTTATCAAAACCGATTAGCGGCCGGTAAACGGGAAGTTCGCATACTTCATTTGTCACCATCAGGCTGTGCATCGTCTGGGAAGCCACCTGGCCGATGCTCTCGCCGGTAATCAGACCGAGGCAGTCGGATTCTTTCGCAATGCGCTCCGCTATCCGCATCATATAACGCCGCATGATAATCGTCAATTCGTCATGGGGACATTTATCGTATATATACATCTGAATATCGGTAAAATTGATGACATGCAGATAAATCGGCCCCGTATACTGCGCGACTTTTCTCGCCAGGTCAACGACTTTCTCTTTGGCCCGTTCGCTCGTATACGGCGGCGCATGAAAATATACCGCGTCAATTTTCACGCCGCGCTTCGCAATCATATAGCCCGCTACCGGAGAATCAATACCGCCGGATAACAGAAGCATAGCCTTGCCGCCTGTTCCGACAGGCATACCGCCCGGTCCCGGAATGATTTCCGAATAGATATATATCTTGTCCCGGATTTCGATATGCAGCATAATATCCGGCTTATGAACATCCACTTTCATTTCCGGATAAGCGTCCAGAATAACGCCTCCCATTTCCATATTGATTTCCATGGAATCCAGAGGATAATTTTTCCGCGCCCTTCTCGCCGCCACTTTAAACGTTTTATGCTTGTCCGGATAGACTTCGTCCAGATATTTTACGACCCGTTCCCCCAGTTTCTCAAAGCCTTCGTCTTCAACGGAAACAACCGGACAGATACCGGAAATTCCGAACACTTTCTGCAAAGCCTCCACGGTATCCTCATAATCAAACGCCGAGACGGCGTCCACATAGATTCTTCCGTCCGTCTTCCGCACTTGGAAATCTCCGTCTGCTTTTTTCAGGGCATGGCGAATCTGCTTCACGAGCGCGTCTTCAAAAAGATACCTGTTTTTCCCCTTTACTCCGATTTCCGCATATTTAATTAAAAATGATGTAAACATATTTACCCCCGTCCGTCTGCTCTGCAGACTCCTTACTGTAAAACACACCGGCAGAATTGTCATGGGACGATTCTTCCCGACGTTTCACCCTAAGGTGAAACGTCTATCGGATTTCTCTTGTCTCAGGCCCGCGTATACCGTCTCAACATCGGTATCATCTCATACAGAGCCTTTAAAGTATACCTGATTTCTTCTTCCGTTGTAAAAACAGAAAAGCTGAATCGTATCGTCGATTCCAGCAATTCTCTTTCGATTCCGATTGCCTTGAGCGTCGCCGAAGGCATCGGCTTGTTGGAGGCGCAGGCGCTCCCTGCGGAAACATATATCCCTCTGTCTTCCAGCGCATGCAGAAGCACTTCGCTCCGCACGCCCCTGACGGAAAGGCTGATAATGTGGGAAGCGCCTTCCTTTCCTTCACATCCGTTGACCTTCACATGTTCTATCTTCGAAATACCCTGAAGGAACATCTCCCGCAGACGATAAAGCCTTTCCATATCCGCATCCAGATTTTCATACATCAGTTCGGCTGCTCTTGCAAGCCCTGCCGCGCCGGCTACGTTTTCCGTACCGGAACGCATTCCTTTCTGCTGGCCGCCGCCGTAAATAATCGGGCTTATTTTAATTTTATCGTTCACATACAGAAATCCCACGCCTTTTGGTCCGTGAATCTTATGCGCGCTGACCGAAAGCAGGTCAATATTCATTCTGGACGGATAAATGCGGAACTTTCCGAACCCCTGTACCGCATCCACATGGAAAACCGTATGCGGATTTATTTTTTTAATCAGCTCTCCCGCTTCCGCAATCGGTTCCAGCGTGCCGATTTCGTTATTGGTGTGCATAATGGACACCAGAATCGTTTCTTTACAAATGGCGTCCTGCAAATCCTCCAGGCGGATTTTTCCATGTCTGTCCACCGGCAGATAGGTCACCCGGAATCCCTGGTCTTCCAGATACCGCATCGTCTGCAAAATTGCCGGATGCTCTATTTGGGTCGTAATCAGGTGTCTCCCTGTACGGTGATTGGCCATTGCCGTACCAATTAAGGCGATATTATCCGATTCCGTTCCGCCGGAGGTAAAAAGAATTTCCTTTTCATTTACTTTCAGTATCTTAGCGAGTGTTTCCCGCGCATGCCGTATATAATGCTCTGCCTCTACGCCCTTATGGTGCATACTGGAAGGATTTCCATAATCTTCACACATAATTCTCATCATAAGCTGCGCCACTTCGTCAAAGCATCTGGTGGTAGCCGAGTTATCCAAATATACTTCCATAAACAGCTCCTATTTTAGTCATATTATGCTTTTGCATCTCATAATATAGTATATGATGTACTTCGCCCGGCGGCACAGCCGTGCGGAAAGAATCCCCCATCGCGGCGTAAATCTTTTTCATCTTATTGAAGATGATACATCAGCCATGCGAGCACGGTAAAACCTGCCGTCTCCGTTCTGAGAATCCGTTTGCCAAGCGTGACGGGGAGAAAGCCCCGTTCCATTGCCGCCGCGATTTCTTTTTCTTCGAAACCGCCCTCCGGACCGATAAAAACGGCCACCGACTCACCGGGCCGGATTCCGCTTATGATTTCTTTCGTTTTCGCCATGTCTTCCGCAAGCTCATACGGAATCAGTTTGACATCCATTGAATCGGCATAAGCAACGGCTTCTTTGATGCTCATGACTTCCGAGATTTTCGGTATGACGCCGCGTCTGCTCTGTTTCGCGGCAGCTTCCGCAATCCCCTGCCATCTGCTTACTTTTGCCTTTGCTTTTTTTTCGTCCAGCTTCACTATCGAACGTCCGGCAGCTACCGGAATAATTTCACCGACGCCGAGTTCCACCGCCTTCTGCACAATCAGTTCCATTTTATCCGCTTTGGGAAGGCCCTGAAATAAGGCTATTTTCGACGGCAGTTCAACCCCGTCTTCCTTCATAAAGCGCAGCCCGCAAATAACTTCATCTTCCGAAAAAGCTTCGATGCCGCAGCGGTATTCTTTTCCGTCTTCGCCGTTGCTGACCGCGATTTCCTCTCCGATTTTCATGCGAAGCACATTTTTTATATGATTGACGTCGCCGCCCGTTATAACGATTCGCTTTCCCTGGATTTGCGACGGTTCCACAAAAAAATGATACATTTTTCCACTCCTGCAAAAATAAGTACACCCAGAATCGCGCCCGCGCTGTCAATCATTACATCCGTAACGCGCCCGGAGCGTCCCGCAACGAATAACTGATGCGTCTCATCGCTGGCGGCATACAACGCGGCGGCCAGAATTGCGAGAAGCATCGTTTTCCTCGTCGTAAACTGCCATTTTCCGAGCCATATATAGATTAAAACCGCCAGAATGCCAAATTCCGTCATATGCGCCGCTTTCCTGACATACCCTTCGATGGCATCCGCTATCTCGTGCAGCCTCTCATCGTCCCAGTTCAGGCCGAGAAAGCTGTCCGCGGAACACACCATCCGGTAGCTGAAAGATTCGCTGACCGCGCTGGACTCTTCCTGTTCCTGTGCGGAAAAGGCAAAAATCACACACATCCAGAACAACGCAAGGATTCCTGCCGCTGTTCTGACTATCCGCATCATGATTTACGGGCGGTTATGGATACCCACTCGCCCTGTCGCGTAACTTCAATGATTTCCAGACCCGCTGCCCGAACCGCTTCCGCAACGCATTCTTCTTTATCCTCAATAATGCCTGATGTGATATAAATGCCGCCCGGTTTCAACTGCTCTACAATGACCGGCGTCAGTTCCACCAGCACATTCGCCAGAATATTCGCCACCACGATATCATAACACAGATAACCGACTTTGTCCTGTACTTCTTTTTCCGTAATGATATTGCCTATCATCATTGTAAAATCTTCCTGCCGAATGCCGTTCGCTTCCATATTCTGTCTGACAGCCTCCACCGCACAGGGGTCCAAATCCGTGCCGACCGCTTTTCTGGCTCCATACATCAGCGCGAGAATTGCAAGAATGCCGCTTCCCGAACCCACATCGAGAAGCGTTGTCTCCGGAGTCAGAAACTTTTTTATCTGGCGGATGCAAAGCTGCGTCGTATCGTGCATTCCGGTTCCGAAAGCAGTTCCCGGGTCGATATGCAGGATTTTTTTATCCCGGTCTTCTTCCTTGACTTCTTCCCAGGAAGGTATGACAAGCAAATCATCAATATAAAACTGATGAAAGAATTTTTTCCAGTTATTTATCCAGTCAATATCTTCCGTTTCGTCTACGCTGACAGAGCCTTCTCCGATATCCATAAACATCCGCAGGTCTTCAAGCTCCTGCTTTACCTGTTTCAGTACGGCGTCTGCGTCCGTCGGTTCTCCGTTCAGAATCAGGCTTCCATCCTCTTTTTCTTCCACAAAAAAACTGAGATATGCAATCCCGTCGTCCTCTCCGGCCACCGGCGCGATATCGACAAACATCTGCTCCTTTTCCCATGCCGTAAGCGGCACTTTATCCTCAATCTGAGCCCCTTCCAGACCGATGTCATACAACGTGCTGATAATGATGTCTTCCGCTTCCGTAATCGTTTTAATCCTAAATTTTGTCCATTTCATTTCCGTCAGCCTCCTTCGTCTGTTTCCAAAATACCAGAATTTTAAAAAAACTGTCTATCCTCTGGCAATTTCGTCTATTCTGCGAAGCTCTTCTTCACTGAAAACAAGATTATCCAGCGCCCTGATATTTTCCAATATCTGTTCCGGCCTGCTCGCCCCGATTAAAACGGAAGTTACTTTACCGTCCTTTAAAATCCATGAGAGCGCCATCTGCGTTAAGGACTGCCCTCTGTTTTCCGCAATCTGATTCAGCTCTTTTACCTTCTCCAAAAGCTCCGGTTTTAAAGCATCTTCGTGAAGGTACGGGCTTTTTTTGCCGCCGATACGGGAATCCGCCGGAATGCCGTTTAAATATTTTCCCGTCAGGATTCCTTGCTGCAACGGGCTGAATGCGATGCAGCCGAGTCCGTTCTCATACAGGAAATCTTTTAATCCGTCTTCTTCTATCCATCTGTTGAGTATAGAATAGGAAGGCTGGTGGATAATAAAAGGTGTCCGCAGTTCTTTTAAAATCCGGTATGCTTCTTTTGCCTGTTCTTTTTTGTAATTGGAAATTCCTACATACAGCGCCTTACCGGAACGGACAATCTGGTCTAACGCATACATCGTTTCTTCGACTGGCGTTTCCGGGTCCGGCCTGTGATGATAAAAAATATCCACATAGTCAAGGCCGAGTCTCTGTAAAGACTGGTCCAGGCTCGCCGTCAGATATTTTCTGGAACCGCCGTCGCCATACGGCCCTTTCCACATATCATAGCCTGCTTTCGTGGAAATAATCATCTCATCGCGGTATGGCATCAAATCCGATTTCAAAATCCGGCCCATGCTGCTTTCCGCGCTTCCGTATACGGGGCCGTAATTATTGGCCAGGTCAAAATGCGTAATTCCGTTGTCAAAAGCCGTAAACAGAATTTTTTTCATATTTTCCAGATTATTAACCGAACCGAAATTATGCCACATGCCAAGAGAAAATGCGGGAAGTTTTAAACCGCTCTTTCCACATCTGTTATATATCATTTTTTCATACCGTTCTTCTTTCGCAATATACATGTCTTTTCCTCCTTCTTCCGCCAGCTTTTGCCATTTGGGCGATTCTGGCTCTGACCTTTTGATTGTATCACACAATTCATTTATCTGGAAAGTATTTCAGCAATTTATCCAGTATACAGATTGTCGATTTTGGGGTATAATGTGGGAAATGATTGGACAACAAAAGATTTTACGGAGGATTTGTATGCACAAGAAAAAAATTGCACTGTTGACGGCTTCTCTTTTGTTTGCCATCGCCTGCCTTTCCGGCTGTGGCGAGGAAGAAAGCAGACTGGAAGTCAAAGAGCCTGAAATCATAGTTGTTGGTGAAGACAGCTCCGGCGGCGCGGAAGAAACACAGGCTCCGGCTCCCGAAGAAGTTCAGGAGGAACTGACGACCGCTTACCCCGTTGTCAAAGAAGAACGGGAATCCGTAAACGGACAGATACAGAGTTACCTGACAGGACAATGGATAGACGAAGCGATTGCAACAAGAAGACCCATAGCGGTCATGATTCCCAATAATAAACCTGCAATGCCGCAATACGGCCTTTCCAAAGCCGCTATCATCTATGAAGCGCCCGTTGAAGGACGTATTACAAGACTGATGGCTGTTTTTGAGGATTTCGATGACATGGAGCGCATCGGCCCGGTCAGAAGCAGCCGCGACTATTTCCTTTACACGGCTATGGGCTACGAAGCGATTTATTGTAACTGGGGTCTCGCCGTGCCTTATGTGGAAGAGCTGATTAACCGGCCTGAAGTTTATAATGTCAGCGCCGCGGTGACAGGGATTCACAATCCCGCGGACGAAGCGTACGCCCGTGTAAGCCGCGGACCGAATTATGCGCTGGAGTTTACCGGATATCTGATGATTGACGGCCTGAAGAAAGCCGTGGACAGGCTTGGTTACGACTGGAATTATGACGATGCCTATGTTCGTCCTTTCCTGTTTGTTGCAGACGGTTCTTTTGCGGACTATGCCGACAATGAATCCGCCACCCTTATCTATCCGGGCGGCGAATCCGGCAGCAATGCGAGCGGTTATGGTTCCTATCATCCGTATTTCGAATACCATGAAGACGACCACCTGTATTACCGTTATCAGGATGGTAAAGCGCAGATTGATGAGTATTCCGGCGGTCAGCTGACCGTTTCCAACGTTATTTTCCAGTACTGCAAAGGAGAAGTCCGCGATGACCACGATTATCTCGCTTTCGGCGTACATGGAGAAGGTCCTGCGATTGTCTTTACCGGCGGCAAGGTCATCAAAGGAACGTGGAAACGTTTTGACGGCGACTTTACACCCGCCCGTTTCTATGATGAAAACGGTGACGAAATCATTATGAATCAGGGAAGCACTTGGATTTGCAATATTTGGGATGATGAAGAATACACGCAATGTGTAGAGTGGAAATAGATAAGATTGGATTTTGAAACGGCGTAGCTCAATGTTACGTCGTTTTCCTGATTATATAATAAGTGTCCCTCCTGTATCAAATGTTTTCATATATTCTTGACAAGATATTGACGGGCGCTTCTGTATATGATGAGCGTGGAATCCTTTTCATTTGAATACAGCAGCGTAAATTGGGCATACTATGTCTTGAATCTATATGATTGGGGAGCATTTTTATATCTTTACACACAGAAATGTTCCCCATTCTTCATTGACTGTTGGGGAGCATTATGGTATAATAACAACAAGAATTGTTCCCCAAAAAGGAGGACCGGCAATGGCAGTACAATATAGTGAAATACAAGAATTGCTCAGAAGCCGTGCTGACCTTCATGCAAGGCTGAATTTGATGCCATACGATGGTACACCTGAAATCAAAGAACGTGGTGACGGAAAATACCTCTATGTGAGAAAACGTGTCGCTGGCAAACAGACATCGACTTATGTTGGTGCATATACCGAAGAACTGTATAACCTGCTTCTTCGAAATGCCAGAGAAGTCCGTGAGATTAGAAAATCACTCCGCAGCATAGAAAAGCAACTTGCTGCAGCCGGATATTCTGAAGATGAGCTTTCTGCTGATGTTGTCAACAACATCGCCTTTGCACGTGCCAATATGAAAATGAATATCTATGACCAGGCTGTCTTAGAGGGCGTTGCTACATCCTTCCCGCAGACAGAGGAAATCATAGAAAATGGAAAAGTTTCTGGTATGACAGCTACCGATGTGCAGAAGATTTTGAATCTGAAACACGCATGGGAGTTTATTCTGGACCGAGATGTGGTCGCCAGCCGTTCCGACTATTATATGCTCAGTCATATCGCACGACTGGTAAACGAAGGCTTTTTCGCTGAAGGCGGTCGTATCCGAGGTGTTCCGGTTACCATTGGTAGTTCGTCTTATGTTCCTCCTCTGCCAAATGAACTGGATGTAAAAGACAGAATCCGAGAAATCGTTGAAGAAAACTATGAGCCTGTCAACATCGCTATCAAGCTGTGCCTTTACTGCATGAAGACTCAAATATTCTTGGATGGTAATAAACGTGCTTCTGTCATCTTTGCAAACCATTACCTTATTTCACATGGTGGAGGATTCTTGGTAATTCCTGAAAAAGAAGTACCGGAATTCAAACAGCTGCTTGTAAAATACTATGAAGGAGAAGATATTGCTATTATTGCAGCTTTTATGAAAGAGCGCTGCTGGAAAACAATAGAGTCATAAACGACATTCGCTTTGGGGAACATTTTCTATTGTAGCAATTTTAGAAGGGGCGTGATTCCTATGGGATTTTTATCTGGTATATTCAAGGCGAGAGACAAGCCCATCAATGCTCTATTCATTGTTTCTGAAATTAAAATGAAAGACGAGTAAGAAACACTCCATCTTACTCGTCTTTTTATATATCATTAAAAACCAAAATATTTCAATATCATTATTTCCTGAACCTTTTCTTTCCTTTCGGTTCCTCGCCGCCGGAAGCAGTCTGCTGTTTCACGGCGTTCAATGTATTCCCGGTCTGCTCATCGAACTGTTTCAGGAGGTCTTTGGCCTCACGGGACATTTTATCCGGCACTTGTACAACGAGTGTCACATAATGGTCTCCCCGTACATCTCTGTTACGCAGGGACGGAACGCCTTTCCCTTTCAGGCGGACTTTTGTATCCGTCTGCGTGCCGGGCTTCACATCATAAATGACTTTGCCGTCTACCGTATCAATCATAATTTCACCGCCAAGCGCCGCTACCGCAAAGGACATCGGAACCGTCGAGTAAATATTCATATCCTGTCTCTGGAAAATCGGATGCCGTCCGACGATTACTTCTACGAGCAGGTCGCCTCTCGGTCCGCCGTTTGTTCCCGGTTCTCCCTTATCTCTGATTCTGACGCTCTGGCCATTATCAATCCCCGCCGGAATCGATACCTGGATTTTCTTCTTATTTGCGATATATCCCGTGCCGTAACAATCCTGGCACTTCTCTTTAATAATCTTTCCGGTTCCGTGACAGTCCGGACAAGTCTGAACGCTTCTGGTCGTTCCGAAGAAAATCTGCTGTGTAAACACGACCTGACCTTTTCCGCCGCATTTGGGGCAGGTTTCCGGGCTGGTTCCCGGTTTTGCGCCGCTGCCGCGGCATGTCGTACATTCGTCCTTTAATGTCAGTTCTATCTCTTTATCGACCCCAAAAATTGCTTCCTCAAACGTAATCCGCACACTGGTACGAATATTCGCGCCTTTCATCGGGCCGTTTCCTCTGCTTCCCCGACGGCCGCCGCCGCCAAAGAAATCTCCGAAAATATCTCCAAATATATCACCGAAATCCATGCTGTTAAAATCAAAACCGCCGAATCCGCCGCCTGCACCGCCTTCAAAAGCAGCGTGGCCATACTGGTCATACTGCCTTTTCTTTTCAGGGTCACTCAACACAGCGTAAGCTTCTGAGGCTTCTTTGAACTTCTTCTCTGCTTCCGCATCGCCTGGATTCATATCCGGATGATATTTTTTTGCAAGCACCCTGTATGCCTTTTTAAGCGCCGCTTCATCAGCATTCTTGTCAACGCCAAGAACCTCATAATAGTCTCTTTTCTGCTCTGCCATGCCTCTATCCTCCAAGACTCATCACATCAAATTTCTTCACTCAGAACCCTTCAATTCAAAACTCCCTCAACCCGGAACCCTCTTACTCCGGAACCTTCTCACGCCCGAAAGAATGCAACGCGCTCTTCCAGACAAAATACAGAAATTCTTGGATGCCGTTTTATGGCATCCAAGAAGCTCTTTTTGTATTAGATTTCTCTGTAATCTCCATCTACGACATCATCTGCCGCGCCTGCTTCCGCGCCGCCCTGTGCATCCGCCTCGCCCATATCCGGCGCCGCTCCCTGCTGTGCCTGCTGCATGTTCTCATACATCTTCGTGAATAAAGACTGTGCGGAATTTGTCAGCTTTTCTTTCGCCGCTTTTAATTCATCAATCTGGCTGTCGCTCATTTCCTGGTCTTTGGTCTTTTCCAGAATATCTTTGACTGCCTGCAAATCAGCTTCGACACCGGCTTTCTCGGATGCGTCAATCTTGTCGCCGACTTCGCTCAATGCTTTCTCTGTCTGGAATACGAAAGAATCCGCTTCATTTCTCGTATCAATCGCTTCTTTTCTCTTCTTATCCTGCGCTTCATATTCCGCCGCTTCTTTTACCGCTCTGTCGATTTCGTCATCGGACATATTGGAGCCTGCCGTAATCGTAATATGCTGCTCTTTTCCGGTTCCCAAATCTTTGGCAGATACATTTACGATACCGTTTGCGTCGATATCGAACGTAACCTCTATCTGCGGAACGCCGCGCATTGCCGGCGGAATGCCGTCCAGTCTGAACTGCCCGAGAGACTTGTTGTCTTTCGCAAATTGTCTTTCGCCCTGTACAACGTTGATATCAACCGCAGTCTGATTATCTGCCGCTGTGGAGAAAATCTGGCTCTTCTTCGTCGGAATCGTAGTATTTCTCTCAATCAGTCTTGTTGCCACGCCGCCCATTGTTTCGATGGAAAGGGAAAGCGGTGTTACGTCAAGCAGCAGGATTTCACCTGCACCCGCATCGCCTGCCAGCTTACCGCCCTGAATGGAAGCGCCGAGCGCAACGCATTCGTCAGGGTTAAGGCTCTTATTCGGCTCATGTCCGGTCAGCTGTTTTACTTTCTCCTGAACTGCCGGAATACGGGTGGAACCGCCGACTAACAATACTTTACCCAAATCGGCATTGGTAAGGCCTGCATCCTTCATCGCGTTCTGAACGGGGATTGCCGTTCTTTCTACCAAATCATGTGTCAGCTCATCGAATTTAGCCCTTGTCAGGTTCATGTCGAAATGTTTCGGCCCTTCTGCCGTCGCTGTAATGAAAGGCAGATTGATGTTGGTCGTTGTCGCGGAAGACAGTTCTTTCTTTGCTTTCTCCGCCGCTTCTTTCAGTCTCTGCAGCGCCATCTTATCCCCTGATAAGTCAACGCCCTCCTGAGCCTTAAACTCAGCCAGCATCCAGTCGATAATCTTCTGGTCAAAGTCATCGCCGCCGAGTTTGGTATCGCCGTTCGTCGCAAGAACTTCGATAACGCCGTCTCCGATTTCAATCAGAGATACATCGAAAGTACCGCCGCCCAAATCGTATACCATGATTTTCTGCTCTTTCTCGTTGTCCAGACCATATGCCAGCGCCGCCGCCGTAGGCTCGTTAATAATACGCTTTACATCCAGTCCCGCGATTTTGCCGGCGTCTTTGGTTGCCTGTCTCTGTGCATCGTTAAAATATGCAGGAACCGTGATAACGGCTTCCGTTACTTTTTCGCCGAGATAGTTTTCCGCGTCAGCTTTCAGTTTCTGAAGAATCATAGCGGAAATCTGCTGCGGAGAATATTTCTTGTCATCAATGGTCCGGCCTCTGTCCGTACCCATATCCCTTTTAATAGATGCAATCGTCTTATCCGCGTTGGTTACGGCCTGACGTTTTGCCGGTTCTCCGACAAGTCTCTCTCCTGTCTTTGTAAACGCTACGACAGACGGTGTCGTTCTCGCGCCTTCCGTATTAGCGATAACCGCCGGTTTACCGCCTTCCATAACCGCTACGCAGCTATTTGTCGTTCCTAAATCAATACCTATAATCTTGCTCATTTCCAAGCCCTCCTATAAAATTTATATCTTCATTAATAGCTTTAATAATAACCTGTTACAATAACTTCTCATAATCCCCGGAAGAATGACTGCAAGCCATTCTTTTTAGCTTACAACAGCCACCATACTATGCCGCACCACGCTGCCGCGGTAAGTATATCCCTTCTGCAGTTCCTGTGCAACGATGCCGGTCTCATACTCTTCACTCTCCACCTGCATGACGGCGTTGTGAAGTTCCGGGTCAAATTCCTTGCCGACCGCTTCAATCGGTTTGACGTCAATCGATTCCAGCTCCGTCAGGATTTGTTTATAAATCATTTCCATGCCCTGTACGAAAGCATCTCCCTTTTCGCTTTCAGGCACAGCCGCCAGCCCTCTTTCAAAATTATCTACAACCGGAAGAATTTTTTCGATGACGCTTTTTGCTCCCGTTTCAAACATCGCGGATTTTTCTTTTTCCGTGCGCTTCCTGAAGTTATCGAATTCCGCCATCTGCCGCTTTACTCTGTCTTCGAGTTCATCGATTTTCGTCTTGAGCGCGTCCTGTTTCTTATCCGCTTTTTCTTTTTTCTTTTTCTCTTTTTTGGCCGCCTTGAAGTCTTCCTTTGAATCGGCCGCTTCTTCCGTTTCCTGATTCTCTGTCCCGGAAACAGGTATTTCTTCTCCGGCTGCTGCCTCCTCAGAAGTTACTTCTTCCTGCATGTCTTCTTTCTCTAAACTTTCATTTTCCGTGTTCTCCATTGCATTATCCAATTCTTTCTCTGCCACAGTCTTCATCCCTTCCTTTTGCCATTTTAAAGCTTTATTTCCTGTATAAATCGTCCAGCTGATTTTTCAACATCTTTAAATTGTGAACTACTTTTTCATAATCCATACGACGCGGGCCGATGATGCCAATCGTTCCTTTCATGCCCTCATCCAATTCATAAGTAGCCGTTACGACGCTGCAGTCTTTCATGCTCTGAATCGGTGTTTCATTTCCGATGTAAACCTGTATCCCCGTATTTTCATCCGCCAGATTTTCCTGTACGAGTTCATTCAGAAACTGCTTTTCTTCAAAAGTCGTTATCAGCTCGCTGGCTCTCTGATTGTCGGAAAGCTCCGGATATTTGAAAAAGTTTTTCGCACCGCTCGTATATATTTCCAAATCTTCATCGGCTTTAATCGCTTCTGCGACGGCGTCTATGACATCCGCTACGATTTCACTGTGAATCCCCGCCTGCTGCTTCATCGCCGCTATCATGCCGAGATTAATTTCTTCCAGCGAAAGTCCGTTCAAATGCGTATTCAGCAAAATATTCAGTTTTAACAGTGTTTCTTCATGCAGCTCTTCCGAAACAGGCAGAATGGAATTTTTAATCACATTTCCTTCTACGACGATAACTGCCAGAATCTGATTTGCATCCACACGGGAAAGCTGGATAAATTTCAGCTTGTTACGGTGATACTGCGGAGCCGATATCATAGCCGCGTATTCCGTATTGTTCGCAAGAAGCTTTGCCGCCTGCTTTAAGAGATGTTCCATTTTGTCTTCCTTTGCAAGAAGCATTTCTTTCATCTCTTCCACTTCCCGCTCTTTCTCTTCCATCATCCTGTCTACATATAGTCTGTATCCTTTGTCCGATGGAATACGGCCGGCCGATGTATGAGGCTGTAAAATATAACCCAGTTCCTCCAAATCCGCCATTTCGTTTCTGATAGTCGCGGAGCTCAGATTCAAATCGGTATACTTGGAAATTGTTCTGCTTCCAACCGGTTCTCCCGTTTCCAGATAGTTCCGAATGATGGCCTGCAATATTTTATATTTTCTTTCATCCATCTGCATACCATTTTCTCCTGTTGTTAGCACTCAACTCCTTAGAGTGCTAACATGTTCTAGTGATAAGTTATCACTTCATTATTTAATTGTCAACATATCTTACCAAAAAAATTATGAAAAAAAAATAAAAAACGCAGACTCAGCAGCCTGCGTTTTGGCATCCACTAAGATTACAGCAATTTCCTATAAAAATAAAAAAGCAACCGGTTCAAGTTCTTACTCAAACTGATTGCTTTTATTGTGCTCTCTTTTCTGCGGATAAATCGTCAGAAATTGAAATCACCGCGCTCTTCACCGTTGATAACATAGTATACCTTATTTTCTTCAGGTTTTACATAAAGTTCAACAGTCTTGAAATCCGCAGGGTCTCTGTGTAAATCATACTCCCAGATATCTTTCGCGCTTTTTACCAGCTCTTCGGTCGTATGTGCGCTGTCGCCAAACTGTATTTCAACAGTTGCCTTTACCGCAGGTTTTCTTCCGGCCGTTTTTGTCGTTGTTTCTTTCTCCGACGTTTTCTTTGCAGCAGTTTTCTTCACAGTTGTCTTTTTCTCCGCAGCCTTTGCTGCCGAAGGCTTTCTTCCAGGTTTCTTCTTCTCGGTTTTTGCTGCTTCTTGTACTGCTTCTGCAGTCTGAACTGCTTCCGGTTTCACAGCCGCTTTCTCAGCCGCTTTCTTTACTTCTGCCATGAATTCTCCTCCCATGTACTTACCAAAACTTTTTATTTATGCTGCAATCATCTAGTTCAACACTTTATAATCTACTGATTTATATAATATGAATATACTATCACTTGATTACAGAGCAATTTTACCCCAAAGCATTCTGCCTTGTCAACTAACAAACTGTCACAAATCCATTGTGATTTCTGCTCATTTGTATACGAAATGCTGTAAAAATCAGGCAAAAAAGAAATATATCAGGACGATGACCCCCAAAATAATGCGATACCAGCCAAATACCTTAAAATCATGCTTTTTGATATAACCCATCAGGAAACGGATAACAAGAACGGACACAAGAAACGCGACAATCATACCGACAAACAAAATGACCAGCTCACTTTCCGTAAATGAAAATCCAAACTTAACGATTTTCAGCAAACTTGCGCCGAACATAACCGGAATTGCCAGAAAAAAAGTAAATTCCGCCGCTACGGTTCTTGATACCCCAATCATCAGCGCGCCCACAATCGTCGCCCCGGAACGGGATGTTCCCGGAAAAATCGCTGCAATGAGCTGAAAGAAGCCAATCATCAGTGCGGTCCGGTATGTAATCTGTTCCAGACTCGTAATATGAGGGCGCATACTTTTATTTCGGTTCTCAACCACAATAAACGCCACACCAAATACAATCAGCGCCGCGGCAACACACCACGGATTATAAAAAAGCTCGTTAAAAATATCATCAAAGGCGAGCCCTATCGCCGCGGCCGGAATACAGGCCACGATAATTTTAAACCAGAGGACAAATATATCCTTTCGGATAAAAGGCTGATTGCGCTTTTTCAATTCAAACGGGAATATCTTATCCCAGAAGAGCACCACGACCGCCAGAATCGCGCCAAGCTGTATCACAACAAGGAACATCTCCAGAAAGTCCTCATCTACATTCAGTTTCACGAACTCATTGAACAAAATCATATGTCCCGTGCTGCTGATGGGCAGCCATTCCGTAATCCCTTCCACAATACCGAACAAAATTGCCTTGATAATCTCTAACATGATTCTTCCTCCAGAAATTCCAATAAATCGATGTAACAGTCCTCCGCATCCTTGTAGCCTTCTTCATAGAGCGCATCCAGCCTGGCCCGGTCTTTTTCAACACGTCCTACATTACTCTTATGCTTTGACCGGATAATAAATGCTTTCCCCTGTTCTTTCAGCTCATTCATATATTGCAGCGTGCCGTTATAGGCGATATGCCTTTCCCGCATACGTTCATATACTTTGGGGTACCGAAGGTAGCGGGCCCTTATCATGGCAAGCTCTGCCGCGCCCGAAGGCTTTCTTGTATAGCCCTCCTCTTTTGTCATCACAATGACGTTTTTACGGTTTCCGTCCTGTATGGAACGTCTGACCGGTATGGAATCCGAAATACCGCCATCCAGATAAAGTCCGCTGCCGATTCTGACATTTCTGGAAACAAGCGGCATGGAGCTGGACGCCTGAATCGCCACAATATCCCGGTGCATATCCTCAAGCCGGATATACTCCGCCTCGCCCGTCACTATATTGGTCACGACCGCGTAAGCTTTGCCCGGATATTTTTCGAACGCTTCATAATCATAGGGGTCCAGATAATCCGGAATTAATCCATAACACATATCCGCCCCGAACAGATTTCCGGTAAACAAAAGACTCTCCACGCTGCAATATGCCTTCTGCCCCAGATATTCAACATTCGTCCGGTATGCCCTTTTTCGCTGTTTCGAAAGATAGCTGCACATACAGCACGCTCCTGCGGACACGCCATAGCAGCTTGAAAATTCTATGTCCTTATCCAGAAAAAAATCCAGCACACCGGCGGTATAAATTCCCTTCATGCCGCCGCCTTCCAAAATCAGTCCTGCCTGATACATTTTAATTCCCTCTTTTCACCAAATCATTTTATGAATACTGCTCCCGCACAAATTTCCGGAATGCCGGAAGAGAACGCTCTACCTTCCCGGTATCGATGCAATACGCCATGCGGAAGTAACCCGGAGCCCCGAACGTATCGCCGGGCACGAGAATCAGGTCATACTGTTTCGCTTTTTCACAGAATGCCACAGAATCCTCCTCCAGCGCTTTCGGAAACATATAGAAAGTGCCTCCCGGCTTCACACACGCAAATCCGAGAGAAGTCAGTTCCTTATATAATATGTTGCAATTCTTTTCATATACGGATAAATCCGCCGTTAAATCCAGTACTTCCGCTACCGCGAGCTGAATAATGGACGGCGGGCAGTTGTGTCCTGTCCCTCTCGAAATCTGCGCGCACATACTCGTAACGTATTCCGCATCGGTGCATGACGGGTTGACCGCCACATAGCCGATTCTTTCTCCCGGCAGAGACAACGACTTGGAATAGGAATAACAGGACAGGGAATTGTTATAAAAGCCTGATACATAGGGCGCATCCGTACCTTCAAATACGATTTCCCTGTATGGTTCATCGGAAATGAGGAAAATATCATGTCCGTATTCTTTTTCCTTTTCCGACATGATTCTTGTCAGCTCCCGGATGGTTTCCGTCGTATAAACGACTCCGGACGGATTGTTCGGCGTGTTGATAAGAACCGCCATAACCTTTTCCGTCAGCATTTCCTCAAATACACCGAAGTTAATCTGAAAATTTTCCGTATTGGCCGGAACGACTTTCAACACGGCCCCGCTCAGATTGACATAGGGCTGATATTCAGGAAAATACGGCGCAAACGTCAGGACTTCATCTCCCGGCTGCGTAACGCACCGGACTGCATGAGCGATGGCTCCCGCCGCGCCCGTCGTCATAAAAATATGATTCCCGGTATACTGCATGCCAAACCGTTCATTCAAAGACTTTGCAATTTTTTCCCTTACTGCGGGAATGCCGAGGCTCTGGCTGTACCCGTGCAGCTCCATCGGGTCGCGGTTCTGCAGCAGTTCTATCATGACGTCCGTAAACTTCTGCGGCGCAGGAACAGACGGATTTCCGAGACTGAAATCAAACACGTTTTCATAGCCGATTTCCGCCCCTCTTGCCGTTGCAAATTCCGATAACTGCCGGATAACAGATTTTCCTTTTAACATATCTTTATATTTTTGTACAATCATCTTTCTTCCTCCCCGTTTAATCTTCGTCTGTTTAATCTTCTTCCGCCCAACTCAATGCGCACCTTACCGCTCTTTTCCATCCTTTTAACAGTTTTGCCCGTTTCTCTTCTTCCATAGATGCTTCAAATGTTCTGTCCAGCTTCCAGTTCGCACAGATTTCTTCCCTGTCTTTCCAGTAACCGACGGCGAGTCCGGCAAGATAGGCCGCTCCCAACGCCGTTGTTTCAATACAGCTCGGCCGGTGTACCGTCTGCCCGATAATATCCGCCTGGAACTGCATCAGAAACTGATTGGCGCTGGCGCCCCCGTCCACTTTTAATTCCTGCAAGGGCATCCCCGCATCCTCTTCCATTGCCAGCAGAACATCCGCCGTCTGATACGCGACGGATTCCAACGCAGCTCTGATAAAATGTTCTTTTTCGCAGCCTCTCGTGATTCCGACGACTGTGCCTCTCGCATAGGGATTCCAGTAAGGCGCTCCCATTCCCGCAAAAGCAGGTACGATATAAACACCGTTCGTATCCGCAACGCTCGCGGCATATTTCTCCGACTGCCCGGATTCCCTTATCATCCGCATGCTGTCGCGCAGCCACTGAATTGCCGCGCCCGCCACAAAAACGCTTCCTTCCAGCGCATATTCCACCTTGCCGCCAACGCCTGCCGCAATCGTCGTCAGCAGTCCATGCCCGGAGGAAATGGCCTTCTCTCCTGTATTCATCAACAAAAAGCAGCCTGTCCCATAAGTATTTTTTACCTGCCCCGGTTCAAAACAGCACTGACCGAACAGGGCGGACTGCTGGTCCCCGGCCGCGCCTGCAATCGGGATTCCGATGCCCGGAATTTCCGCCATCGTCTTTCCGTATACGCAGCTTGACGGCTTTACTTCCGGCATCATGCCCACCGGTATTTTAAAAAGCGCGAGCAATTCCTTATCCCAACATAATTTATGAATATTAAAAAGCATCGTACGGGATGCGTTCGTATAGTCCGTTACATGCACGGCTCCTTTTGTCAGATTCCAAATCAGCCATGTATCAACCGTTCCGAACAACAGTTCTCCTGCTTCCGCTCTCGCTCTGACTCCTTCCACATTATCGAGAATCCAGGCAATTTTACTCGCCGAAAAATAAGCGTCCGGAATCAATCCTGTTTTCTCCCGAATCATCTTTTCATACCCCTGCGCCTTCAGCGCATCAATCACTTCCGCCGTGCGCCGGCATTGCCATACAATCGCATGATAAACCGGTTCTCCTGTTTTCTTATCCCAGACGATTGTCGTTTCGCGCTGATTCGTAATCCCGATTCCCGCAATGTCCTGCGCGGACACACCGATATTCGCCATCGCCTCCGTCACAACTGCCATCTGCGACGACCAGATTTCCCTCGGGTTATGCTCCACCCAACCCGGCTGCGGATAGATTTGCGTAAATTCTTTCTGTGCCATGCTGCAAATCGCGCCTTCTTTATCGAAAAGAATACATCTCGAACTTGTCGTTCCCTGGTCAAGCGCCATGATATATTTCTGCATATACCCTCCAATCCGTAAACAGGCTTTTCTTCTGTTCACAAAGCATTATGTTATAGTATAATATATTTTTTTTCTTCTGTTAAGCCTCTTCCTATTTTTTTTAAATGTGGTACAATACTGCTTGTGCCCGTTGTCTTTTCTGTATTTACGGCCGCATGAAAAATAGAATGAATCCCTTTGGAATCTGCATGTCTGCCAAAGCGGACAGATAGGAGTATTTATGAGTATTACGGTTGTTCTGGAACAAATGATTATCATCATGATTTTAATCAGCGTCGGAATCCTTCTTTTCCGGAAAAAAATGTTGTCCGAAGATACTTCAAGACAGCTTTCCGGGCTGATTGTCAATATTACAAATCCAGCGGTTCTGATTTGCTCCGCTTTCGATGATTCTCCGAAAGTACCGCTGCAGACGCTTGGGCTCAGTCTGTTGGTGTTTATTATTTCCTATTCGGTCTTAATTTTGTTCGCTTACCTGATTCCGCTTGTCCTGAGGGTCCCGAACCATGCCCGCTATTCTTACCATATGCTGACCGTTTTCGGCAACGTCGGCTTTATCGGTATTCCGCTGGCATCGGCCGTACTCGGTTCAGGCTCGCTTATTTTTGTATCCATTAATAATCTGATTTACAACGTTCTCGTATATACTTACGGACTTTCTACGCTGAAAAAGGCATCCCTGGCACAGCATCCGGACGCCGCGCCGCAGAAGCCTGAAAGCATTCTGCATAAACTTGTCAATGCCGGAACCGTTTCCGCCGCGCTGACTATCTTTTTCTATCTCGGCGATTTCCATGTGCCGGAGATTATTTCCGCTTCCCTGACGCATGCCGGCCGGACTACCACCTTTTTATCCATGCTGGTGCTCGGCGTCTCGGTCGCACAGATGACGCCGAAAGATATTTTTTCCCATCCGAAGCTTTATGGCTTCACGCTCATCCGGCAGATATTGCTGCCCGTCGGATTCACGCTGCTGCTCGGCCTCTTTGTCCGGGAACCGTTGATTTTGAATACCACCGCCCTGATGCTGGCGGTTCCGGCCGGCAATATGCCGCTGATGCTTTCCAAGCAGCTTCATGTGGAAGAATCAACGATTTCACAGGGTATTATTCTGACGACGCTTCTAAGCCTGCTGACCATTCCGATTGTGACGTTTTTTATCGCGTAAGATATTCTTATGGGTCAAAAATAAGCGTTCTGTTCCCGGCCGGCTTCGCAAAATAAAAGAAAGTTTCTTATTTAATAATATATTAAATAAGGAACTTTCTTCATCTGAAATTTATACAATCTGCACTTTAATCATATTTGTCGTTCCGGAAATTCCCATCGGCACACCCGCCGTAATGACGGTCAGGTCGCCTTTCTCCAAAAGCTGCATCTTCTCCGCCGCAGCAATCGCATTGTGGAATAAATCGAAAACGTCTCTTTCTTCCTTAATTAATACCGGCGTCACACCCCATGTCAGGTTAATCTGTCTGCATACTTTTTCCGTCGTCGCACAACCGATGATACCGCTCGCCGGTCTGTACCCGGCTATCATTCTCGCCGACCGTCCGGATTTGGTAACGGAAACAATTGCTTTCGCGTTCAAATCAAGCGCCGTCGTACAGGTTGCATGGCAAATCGCATCGGTCACATCGGGATTGGCATTTCTGTCATGATTGAAGAATCGCTTCCGGTAATCTACGTCCTGCTCGGTGCGCTCCGCAATCCGTACCATTGTTTTGACCGCTTCCACAGGATAAGCGCCCGCCGCCGTCTCACCGGAAAGCATGATTGCGCTCGTTCCGTCATAAACCGCGTTGGCGATATCCGTTGCTTCCGCCCTCGTGGGCCTCGGATTTTTAATCATGGATTCCAGCATCTGCGTTGCTGTAATGACTTGTTTTCCAACCTGATACACTTTCTTAATTATCATCTTCTGTATCACAGGCACTTCTTCATAAGGAATTTCAACCCCCATATCGCCTCTCGCAATCATAATGCCGTCGGACACTTCGATAATCTCATCGATGTTTTCCACACCCTGCACGTTTTCAATTTTGGAAATAATCTTAATGCTCTCGCCGCCGTTTTTATCGAGCAGCCTTCTGAGCTGCAGGATATCCTCTTTGCACTGTACAAAGGATGCCGCTACAAAATCCACATCCTGCTCTATCCCAAAAAGAATGTCTTCTCTGTCTTTATCGCTTAAATATGGCATGGAAAGGTTTACATCCGGCACGTTGATTCCCTTGTTATTGGAAACGACGCCTCCGTTAATGACGCGGCAGATGATGTTGGTTCTCTCTACCTTTTCGACCTTCATTTCAATCAGACCGTCGTCAATCAGAACCTTCATCCCCACTTCAAGGTCCTCATAAAGGCGGCCGTAGGTAACGGAAACTTTTTCTTCCGTTCCTTCCACCTCTTCCGAAGTTAAAGTAAAAAGCTGCCCCTCCTGCAATGTAATCTTCCCGTTCTTGAACTGTCTTACTCTGACTTCCGGGCCCTTCGTATCCAACAGAATCGCTACCGGTTTTTTCACTTCCTTACGGATTTTCCTGACCATATCCATCCGCTTCTTATGTTCTTCATATACGCCGTGAGAAAAATTGCATCGAGCAACATTCATGCCTTCGAGCATCAGCTGCCGCATGACTTCCTCATTATCCGTCGATGGTCCCAGTGTACAAACGATTTTTGTCTTTCTCAATATTTTACCCTCCTGTGATACATACTCAAGCCAATTCTTTTGAATGCCTTACTAATATTTTTTATTATACCGAAAAACAGTACCGATATTCAAGATTACTTTTTAGCGGAACGTAAATTGAACACAAAATTTACGCCAAAACCCCTGGCGGTGGAAGCGCCAGGGGCTTTGAAATTTATGACTAAGGGATTAAGTGGATAACTGATTTACTCTACGTCCTGCAATGCGGCAAAATCTTCTTCGCCGGTACGCACTTTTACCACCTTCATAACATGATATACAAAAATCTTACCGTCTCCGATATGTCCGGTATAAAGCGCCTTTTTCGCTGCTGCAATAACCGCATCAACCGGAATCTTGCTGACGATGACTTCAACCTTGACTTTCGGAAGAAGCGTCGCATCAATCTCCACACCGCGGTACACATCGCCGGAACCTTTCTGAACGCCGCATCCCATGACCTGCGTCACCGTCATGCCGGTCACGCCCAAATCATTCATCGCCTTTTTCAAATGGTCATATCTGGACAATTTTGCAATCACAACGACTTTATACATGCCCGCCGTACCGGACGGATATTCCGCAATAACAGGAACCGCCGCATCCTTGAGCGCATCGGAAGCTTCTTCGTATACATCCGTACCAAGACTCGTATTTTCGTTGACATCCATTGTCATCGTATTGGAAATATCCATAATGCTGAATCCCGAATATGCGGATGCCAATCCGTGCTCACAGGAATCCAGACCGACAATTTCCTCTTCTTCACTGACACGGAGTCCAAAAACAGCTTTAATAACAATAAAGGTAATCGTTATTGTAACCGCCGTCCACGCCGCTACCGCCGCAAATCCAAGAAGCTGTAACACAAGCTGCTTCCATCCGCCGCCATAAAAAAGTCCCACGACACTATCGTTTCCCGGCGCTGATGTCGTCGCAAAAAGTCCAACCGCAATCGTTCCCCAGATACCGTTCAGGCAATGTACCGCTACCGCGCCTACCGGGTCGTCAATATGCAGTTTATAGTCCAGGAACCAGACACCGAATACAACCAGCAGACCGGATACCGCACCGATTATCAGCGCGCCTGTTACATCCGTTACGTCACAGGGCGCGGTAATTGCTACGAGACCCGCCAACGACGCATTCAGACACATGGAAACATCCGGTTTTCCGTATTTTACCCAGGTAAAAACCATACATACAACTGTCGCGATTGCCGGCGCTATCGTTGTCGTAACGAAAACGGAACCAAGCTGTTCCACGCTCGTGCAGGCTGCTCCGTTAAATCCATACCAGCCAAGCCACAGGATAAAAACACCAAGACATCCAATCGGAAGATTATGCCCTGGGAAAGCATTAACCTTTGTTTTCCCTTCTTTATCTTTTGAAAATTTACCGATACGGGGTCCCAATATTTTAGCGCCAATGAGTGCGGAAATACCGCCCACCATATGTATCGCACAGGAACCGGCAAAATCATGAAAGCCCATCTGCGCAAGCCATCCTCCGCCCCAAATCCAGTGCGCTTCAATCGGATAAATCAACGCGGAGATAACAGCCGAATAAACACAATAGGATAAGAATTTCGTCCGCTCCGCCATTGCGCCGGAAACGATTGTCGCCGTCGTTGCGCAGAATACAAGGTTAAATACAAAATTTGACCAGTCAAAACTTCCGTACCCCGTAAAAATATCGAATCCGGGTTTTCCAATCAGCCCGGCCAAATCTTCTCCCAAAAGCAGGCCAAACCCAATCAGAATAAAAACAACCGTACCAATGCAGAAATCCATCAGATTTTTCATCAGGATATTTCCCGCATTCTTGGCCCTGGTGAAACCGGTCTCCACCATCGCAAAACCGGCCTGCATCCAGAACACCAATGCGGCGCCAATCAGAAACCAGACGCCAAACACCTCACCGCTCACAACACTCAAAATTTCTTCATTCATCATGACTCCTCCTCACATACGACTGCCTGCGCTTCTTTCTGCAATGCAGCGCAGTCTCCTGTTATACAAAAAAATGTGGATACAATATGCGCTTCCCTTTAAGCGCCATTGCTCCACATTTTTCCATATATTTATTAAGAAAAAAGCGCTATGAATTTCTTCACAGCGCCTTTGCTCTTATGAGAAGGATTGTAGCACCATAGATTCCGGATGTCAATATACTTTTTAAAATATCTCCAAATTTTTCTAAATTCTTATAAGGCTTTATTTTGTATGCTCTCCGATAAATTTTATTTCCCTATGACAATATCATCCTCGTATACTCCTTTCCGTCCGCCTCTATTGTTCCCTGCATTACAAATCCCATTTTCTCACACAGCAGGCGGGATTTTTCATTCCCTTTCATAATCAATACCTGAAAGGAAACAAATCCAAGCGATTCTCTTCCATAGGCAAGAATGGCCTGACAGACCTCATAAGCATAGCCCTGCCGCTGCCAGGGAACGCCGATGACAAATCCGAGCTCCGGTATTTCAAAACCTTCCCGCCAGCTAAGCCCCGCCCTGCCGATTACCTTTCCGCTCTTTTTTTCCAGAATCGTCCACATGCCGTATCCGTAAAAACGATAAACATTTCTGATATAGTCCCGGACATAAGCGATTTCCGCGTCCCTGTCCTCATACAGCCCTTCCATGTATTCCGTGATGGAAGGTTCTGCGTAAATCTCGTAAAAACTGTCCACGTCTTCTACGGTTGTCTCTCTGATAATACATCTGTCCGTCGTTAAAATCGTCCAGGGCTGTCCGGTCAGCCTTAACCAGGCAAGCTCAAGCGATTCATACTCGATTTCTTCTATCCGCTCTATGGCATACTCCGCAAGCATAAAATTTTCTTCCCGATTGCCTTCATGCAGGTAAATGATTGCCGGAAGTTTCTTCTCCCACAGTCGTTTCTGCCAGAGCGCTGTATCCGTGACGAAAAGCGTTTCCTCCGCCTCCCCTTTCTCCGGCGTTTTCGAATCGTTCTCCGCATTTCCGTTCTCGCTGCCCACGCGAATCACGCGGTTCTCTTCGCAGTCCGCACTTTCCACCGCCACTTCTATATGCTTCTCTTCAAGCTCCCGCAGAAGCCCTTTCATATCTTCGACAATATTTTCCTGTTTCCAGATAAACACAATTCTTTTCAGCATTTCCGCACTCCCCGTCCGTCCTGACCGGCACACATTCCATATTCTTTTTCCAAAACTCTTTACCTTCTCCCTCTTATCCTCTATTATTATATTAAAAAATCAGAAAGGAATCAAAAAAATGGCACAAAATCCAATTGTTACTTTTACCATGAAAGGCGGAGATGTTATCAAAGCCGAATTATATCCCGAAATCTCACCGATATCCGTCAATAACTTTATCAGCCTGATTCAGAAAAATTTCTATGACGGACTTATCTTTCACAGAGTCATCAAGGGCTTCATGATACAGGGCGGCGACCCGGAAGGAACCGGTATGGGCGGCCCGGGCTACTCCATCCCCGGGGAATTTGCGCAAAACGGCCATGCGAATAATTTAAAGCATACCGCCGGCGTTCTCTCTATGGCAAGAAGCATGCACCCCGATTCCGCAGGCAGTCAGTTCTTTCTCATGCACAAGGACGCTCCGCATCTGGACGGCGCTTATGCCGCATTCGGAAAGGTCATCGAGGGAATGGACGTTGTAAATAAAATCGCCGAAACGGCCACCGATTATAACGACAGACCGCTGGAAGAACAGGTGATGGAAAGCGTCACCGTAGATTGTTTTGGCGTAGAATATCCGGAACCGGAAAAAGTATGATGCGTTCATAGTTTATTCATATTTAATTTAAAGAAACTTCACTTGCGTATCATTCTTTAGACATTTCTTTTGCATATACTAATATCATAAGATAACACAAAAGAAGATATGAAGTAGACAGATTAATTAATACTTTTTCATAATAAATGCCAGGTAAACCAGTTTACCTGGCATCCTCCCTTTTCAGGGGATATTTTCCTAATGTAACAGTCCCGCCAGCGTAAACGCCGCTCCATACACCACCGCATAAGCGCCCACAAGAGCCGCCAGACAGATGATAATTTTTACTGCCAGATTCAGCTTTCGGTTACTGGAAACGGATGCTGTTATCATCATTCCCACCGCGCACATCCCGCCTCCGATTGCACCGTTTAAAAAATTCGGAAGATGCAGTGCAAGAAATATGTACGCCCATATTGGCGTCTTTATGGGTACATATTCCTCTCCCGTCGCGCAATCTATGTTATTCACGACGAGCCGCGGCTCACTCAGGCTTCTGACGATGAAAAGCGCTTTCCTGAAACCAAGCGGAATTTCATAATCCGTCTGCATCATTCCTGTCTTTACCCTATAATCTTTCAAATTATATACTGCGCCGTTTACATGAATCTGTCGGCTGTTTCTGAACTCCACACGATACCCGATGCCATCGACCGTAACATCCCATGCTTTCATAAGACTAACTCCTTTTCCCTCATAATTTCTCTGTTTCTTTCAGAAAAAAATCGTCGCTCGGCAGCGACTATAGATTTTAAAAAGAGCTGCCACATGGACAGCTCTCTCTTTATGAACACATCTGTGTTTCTCAGGCTTTACCAACAGAACCGAACAGCTCCATTTTTTCTTTCACTTTTGCTTTGATTGCTTCAACGCC
Source organism: uncultured Lachnospiraceae bacterium (assembly GCA_910578475.1). Classification (GTDB taxonomy): domain Bacteria; phylum Bacillota; class Clostridia; order Lachnospirales; family Lachnospiraceae; genus UBA3282. The sequence continues at coordinate 168,626 of CAJTRK010000003.1, forward strand.
GGGAGCAAGAAGTTTACGAGGGTCAAATCCCTTGCCTTCAAGGTCTTTGCCTGCTTCGATATATTTACGGGTAGCTTCCGCAAATACCAACTGGCACTCCGTATTTACATTAATCTTAGCAACGCCGAGAGAAATTGCTTTCTTAATCATATCATCCGGAATACCTGTGCCGCCGTGAAGCACTAACGGAAGCGTTCCTGTTTTTTCCTGAACGGATGCGAGTACATCGAACTGTAAACCTTTCCAGTTCTCAGGATATTTTCCGTGAATGTTGCCGATGCCTGCTGCCAGGAAATCAACGCCCAAATCTGCAATCTGCTTACATTCCGCAGGGTCTGCACATTCGCCCATTCCTACGACGCCGTCTTCTTCACCGCCGATGGAACCAACTTCTGCCTCGATGGAAATTCCTTTCGCATGAGCCGCTGCAACCAGTTCTTTTGTCTTCTCAATATTTTCTTCGATAGAGTATTTGGAACCGTCGAACATAACGGACGGGAATCCTGCTTCCATACATTTATAACAGTGGTCATATGAACCGTGGTCCAGATGCACTGATACCGGAACCGTGATGTTCTGGTCTTTAATCAGACCATTTACGATACCCATAACGACATCGTAACCGCCCATATATTTTCCTGCTCCCTCAGATACACCGAGAATAACCGGAGAGTTGCACTCCTGTGCGGTAGCAAGAATGGCTTTGGTCCACTCAAGATTGTTGATGTTGAACTGGCCTACTGCATAATGGCCTTCGACTGCTTTTTGAAGCATTTCTGTTGCTGAAACTAACATCTTTTATTTACCTCCATCTTATTTTTTCTCATTCAGGCTTATCCACCTGATGCTTGATGTCATTATACAGCATTCCTGAAAAAAAGAAAACCTGTCAAATGTATTTTTTTTAACAATTCCGGCCGAAGGAACACCCGCTTATGAGCAGAATAACCGCAAACGGCGACGCTGAACCTTTTTACTCCGGCACACGAATCTCCAGCGCCCGGCTCTTATTCTCTATCACCGCCATCGAATGATTTCCTCCAAACTCTCCGTCCAGCGTCCATGCCACATCCTGGTCGGACTCTATTGTAATACGCGATGTTTTAAAGCTCCGGAAAGCGTCCGAATGCACCCTTTTATCCACGAGCGCCGCTATGATATTATTCATCTCCAACAGATTTGCCGGCTTTTTGACAAGCGTAACCTCAAAAAGCCCGTCATTCAGTTCCACGTCTTTTCCGGTGATTCCCTTAAAACCGCCGACGGAGTTGGAGTTTGTTATCATTCCGTATATATATTCATTTTCGAGGCAGACGTCGTCATAGCTTATTTTCATCCAATAAGATTTGATGGAAGACAGTCTTTTCACCCCTTCCAACAGATACGCCGTATGCCCGAGCATGTTTTTGATATCCTGCCTTGTCTCGTAGGAAACATCCGTAAAAATCCCGAAAGCCGCCACATAAATAAAGGTATCGTCATTAAAAGCGCCGATATCGCAGGCAAAGCTTCTGCCGTTCACTACCACGTCCGCCGCTTTGCTCATGCCTCGCGGAATGCCGAGGCTGTTCGCGAAATCGTTCGTGCTGCCCGCCGGCACATAACCAATCGGCAGCTTTTCCTCACATTGCATCATGCCCGTGACGACTTCATCCAGCGTGCCGTCCCCTCCGCTGCAAACAACGATATCATAACCTTCGCGTCTGTGTTTTACGGCGCGGACGGCGTCTCCCGGCCCCTGTGTCGGATATGCCGTCACTTCATATCCCGCTTTTACGAAAATATCAATGATATCAATCAGATTACTCTTAATCTGCGCCTTACCGGCTTTCGGATTATAAACAAAAAGCATCCTCTTTTCCATGGCATTTCCTCCTGTTCATATCAAAAACCTCTCTTGTGAAAAAAAGACTCCCGAATGGGAATCTTTTTTATATTCTGCCTTACTGATTGCCGCCTAAAAATTTTTCAATTCCCGCAACTGCAGCCTCCTCGTCATTGCCGTCCGCAATAACCGTTACCGCTTCATCACGGTTGAGCCCAAGGCCCATCATGCCCATAATGCTCTTGGCGTTTACTTTCTTGTTCGCAGACTCGATATAGACGCTGCTGTCGTACTGGCTCGCCACCTGTACGAGCATCGCAACGGGTCTCGCTTCCAAGCCGCCCTCCAATTTGATTTGGACAGATTTTTGAATCATAACTTCTCCTCCTTCTATCACCTCATATGTTCAGCAATCTCACTTAACTTGCGCAGTCGGTGGTTCACACCGGACTTCCCGACTGCCGGCTCCAGATATTCTCCCAGTTCTTTTAACGGCGCTTCCGGATATTCCAGACGGATTTCCGCCATCTGCCGCAGATTATCCGGCAGGTTTTCAAATCCACAGCGCTTTTTAATCAACAAAATATCTTCTATCTGTCTGGATGCCGCCGTTACGGTCTTGGTAATATTCGCCGCCTCACAGTTGACGCGTCTGTTAATGGAATTTCTCATTTCCTTAACAATACGAAGATTCTCCAGATTCATTAACGATACATGCGCTCCGATGACATTGAGTAAATCTACGATGCCGGAACCCTCTTTCAGGTATACGACATAATACTTCTTACGCTTAATCGTCTTTGCCTCTATTTGAAATTCCTGAATAATACGCTTTAGCTGCCCGGCCTGTTCCGGCCTGGTGCAGACAAATTCAAGATGATAACTTTTCTCCGGGTCGCTCATGGAACCCGCGCACAGAAATGCGCCCCGCAAATAAGCGCGCACGCAGCAGTTGTTTTTAATCAAAAGTGCATTTACCGGAGTGTCCGGCGGGATGATACGACGCTCTTCATCATATAAATGCAGCGCCTGAAAAACTTTTTCCTCGTCCTCTTCCCGCATAACATTATTTATATTAAATGTTTTTTTCAATAATGTAAAGTACTTTCTGGCAATCGCTTCATTTTCCACATCGAATTTTATATGACATCCGTCCTCTGTCAGACGTCCGCCAAAGTGAAAAAGCGCCGCCAGCTCCGCTAACTGACAGTGCCTCGCCGGGCTGATATATTCCGCAAGCTCTTCTTTTACCGTACCGGAAAATGACATCGCTTTTCCTCCATACCTGTCGTTTTGCGGCACTTAAGATTGTCCGCCGCTATCCCTGTGATACAGTTTCAGCCCATAATTTCCATGGTCTTTCAGCTGCCTGTACAACTCGTTGGCAAGTGTAACGCTTCGATGTTTTCCTCCCGTACAGCCTATGCCGATTACAAGCTGGTATTTTCCTTCCCGGATATAATTCGGAATCAGAAAATTCAGCATGCCGACCAACTTGTCCAAAAATTCCGACGCTTCGGGAAAATTCATGACATAATCCTGCACCGCTTTGTCGTTTCCTGTCTTTTGCTTCAGTTCATCTATATAAAAAGGGTTCGGCAGAAAGCGAACGTCAAATACCAAATCCGCGTCCGCAGGAATCCCGTTCTTGAATCCAAACGACAATATCGTTACCATCAGGGAATTATATTCTTCATTCCGGACAAAAATACGGTCCAGTTCTTCTTTTAATTCCCTTGTCAGCAGATTAGAGGTATCAATCACATAATCCGCCTTTTTCTGAATGCTCTCCAGAATTTTTCTCTCTTTGTCAATGCCATCCGCAATTCGCCCGTCCGGCGACACCGGATGCTTTCTCCTCGTTTCCTTATACCGCTTGAGCAGGGCGGCATCGCTTGCATCCATAAATAAAATCTCAAAAAGATAACCGTTTTCCCGGAGCTGTTCCAACGCTCTCTGCGCCTCGTCGAAAGGCTGGTCGGCACGCACATCGACCCCGAGCGCCACTTTGGAGATTTCTCCGCCCGGCCGGATAATCAGTTCCACAAACTTTTCAATCAAAGAAACCGGCAGATTATCAACACAATAGAAGCCCAAATCTTCCAACATTTTGAGCGCTGTTCTTTTGCCTCCGCCGCTCATGCCCGTTACTACTACAAATCTCATGTATACACATCTCTTTCTTCCGCTGTTGTATTTTAAAAGTCTCCAAGAAAAATAACTTCCGGCTCCAGCCTTACATGGAAACGTTCTTTTACTTTTTCCTGTACTTCCTCGATGACCTCTCTTACGTCCGCCGCACTCGCATTTCCGATATTTACGATGAATCCACAGTGCTTATCCGAAACCTGCGCATCGCCGATGCGATATCCGCGCATTCCCGCATCCATAATTAATTTTCCCGCAAAATATCCTTCCGGCCGTTTAAAAGTACTGCCTGCGCTCGGATAATTTAAAGGCTGTCTGCTCCGGCGCTTTGCCATCAATTCATCCATTTTGGCCTGAATGTCATCCTTCTTCCCCGGACGCATCCGCAAAACCACTTCCAACACGATAAAGGGTCTGTTTTTAATAATACTGGTCCGATAACCAAATTCCATCGTATCGTTATCCAATACCAGAATCCTGCCTTCCTTATCCATGACCTTGACAGACTCCGTAATCTGCTTCATCTCTCCGTCGTATGCGCCGGCATTCATCACCACGCCGCCGCCGATGCTGCCCGGAATGCCCGCGGCAAATTCCATCCCGGAAAGTTCCGCGTCTCTTGCCGCCGCCGCGGTCTTTGCCAGAAGAGCCCCCGCCTGTGCGTAAATGAGCTCCCCTTCCACCGTAATCCGGTTCATTCCCTCACCGAGCTTGATAATCACGCCCCGGTAGCCTTTATCTCCCACTAACAGATTACTCCCGTTGCCGAGAATGAAATAGTCTTCTTCTATCTGATTCAGATAAGGAACGAGTTTCAGCAGTTCTTCTTCCTGCTCTATTAAAACCATACATTCCGCCGTTCCGCCTATTCTGAAAGTCGTATGCCTGCTCATCGGCTCATCAAAGAAGATTCTCTCTTTTGGAATGATATTTTCGATAAATTCATACATAGATGTATTCAAGCTCAATTTCCGCACCGTCTCATTTCTTCAATATATGATGTCTGTCTCATTATATGCCGTTTTTTTAATCTGATTCCCGTATATTCTCTCAGCATGTTAAAAATCTTTGATTTTTCCTTTCAACGAAAGAATCTCCAATGCTCCGCGATGTTTGTCAGAACAAACTCGCGATTAAAAAATTTTTAATTTTTTAATCTAGTACCATCTTTGCGGCGCCATATATTCCTGCGTCGTTACCCAGTATCGCCAACGCAAAAATCGTATCTTTGCAGCCTGAGAATACAGTTCTTTCAAAAGGCGGTCTGATATAATCAAAAAGCACTTCGCCGGCCTTCGAAACGCCGCCCCCGATTACAATAATTTCCGGATTTATAATACCCGCGATGACGCCCAGTCCTTTGCCGAGATATTCGCCAAATTCTTTCGCAACCTCGACAGCCAGCTCATCCCCGGCCTTAACCGCGTCAAAAACCGCTTTGGCGGAAACTTCTCCGTTTCTCAACATACTGTCTTTCCCGTCTGCCTGTAACGCACGGTTGGCCAGTCTGACAATTCCGGTCGCGGAAGCATATTCTTCCAGACATCCGAAATTCCCACAGTTACAGCTTTCCGTCTCATTGTCTTCTACATGAATATGTCCGATTTCTCCGCCCGCTCCGGTGGAACCGGTCAGAATTTCGCCATTGATGATAATGCCTCCACCGACGCCTGTTCCGAGCGTAACCGCGACAAGATTCCTGTGTCCCTGTCCGCCGCCCTTCCACATCTCGCCGAGCGCCGCCACATTTGCATCGTTGCCGCCTTCCACGCGCATCCCGCCGAGCAGACCGGTCAGTTCCTTCTTCAAATCAAACTGTCCCCACCCGAGATTAACCGCCGTATGCACGATACCGTTTCCGTCCACCGGTCCCGGCACGCCGACGCCAACGCCGGCCACATCGTCTGCCGGAATTTCTTTCTCCGCCATCTTTGCCCGAATGCTTTCGGCGATATCGGGCAGAATCTCTTTCCCGGCGTTTTCCGTTCTCGTCGGAATCTCCCATTTATCCATTACATTTCCGTCCGCACTGAACAACCCCATTTTTACCGTAGTGCCGCCTACGTCCACCCCAAATACATACTTCGCCATCGCCCCGATTTCCTTTCTCTTTTTCTATTTACTGTTTTCTGTCTGCCGCCTGTCGTGCAAGCCGCGGCGGTCTGAACTTCTTCCCGCCTTTATTCTATCTTTTTTCCACCTTTATCCCGCCTTTGTCTCAGTCTTCCTCTTCCCGTCTCTGCGCAAGAGATTTCTGCACGCGCTGGTACAATTCCTGTGCCGCATTGTAGCCCATCTTCTTCTGACGATGATTGATTGCGGCCGATTCACAGATAATTGCCAGATTACGTCCCGGTCTGATGGGAATGTTATGACAGACTACTTTGTTCCCCAGATACTCGATATATTCTTCTTCCATTCCAAGCCGGTCATATTCCTTTTCCTTGTCCCAGTCTTCCAGATGAATAACAAGGTCGATGTTCTGTGTCTCACGAACGCTTGACACACCGAAAAGCGCTTTCACGTCGATAATGCCAATGCCGCGCAGTTCGATAAAATGCTTTGTTATATTCGGCGCCGTGCCAATCAGGGTATCCGCACTGACCCTTCTCAGTTCCACCACATCGTCCGTTACGAGACGATGGCCTCTCTTAATCAGCTCCAGCGCCGCTTCCGATTTACCGATACCGCTTTCACCGGTAATCAGCACGCCTTCACCGTATACATCAATTAATACGCCATGTATCGAAATACAGGGAGCAAGCTGCACATTCAGCCATCTGATGATTTCGGCCATACATGCTGAAGTCGCTTTGTTGCTCATCAGAAGCGGAACGCCATATTTAACGGCAACTTCCCTGAACAAATCATTGGGATGCAGCTCTCTGCAGAAAACAATGCCGGGAATCGGATTGTTCAGCAGCTTCTCATAGACTTCTAACTGTTTTTCCTCATCCAGACCATTCATATAAGAATATTCTACAAAGCCGACTACCTGCAGGCGAGTCGCTTCAAAATGCTCAAAATATCCCGCAAGCTGTAATGCCGGCCTGTTGATATCCGGCTGCGTTATCTTAATTTTGGAAATATCGATTTCCGGCGTCAGGTTTTCCCATTTCCATTTCTCAATTACTTTTGTCAGACTAATGCTTGCCATAACCCCTCTCCTTTACCCTGTCTAATATGACGCTGCCGGTACGCCAATGGCGGTACGCCGGCTTCTGTACCTTACACGAATCCCTGAAGATATGTGTCTCGTTTCATTGTACCACACCCATTCTTTAATGGCAATCAGTCCCCGGACTTGTGAAAAAAATCATAAATCTGCCCGGCAATATGCTCCGGTATTTCCGGAACTTCACAAAGCTGCTCCACTTCGGCATTTTTAATCTCTTCAATCGATTTAAAACGCCGCATCAACGCCTTACGTCTCGCGGGGCCCACTCCCGGTATATCGTCAAGCACCGATTTTACCTGTGCTTTGGAACGCAGCGAACGGTGATATTCAATCGCAAACCGGTGCGCTTCGTCCTGAATCCTTGTAATCAGCTTAAACCCTTCGGAATGCGTATCTATCGGGATTTCCACGTTCCGGTAATATAACCCTCTCGTCCTGTGATTATCGTCTTTGACCATACCGCATACCGGTATATCAATCCGCAGTTCTTCCAACACCTGTAAAGCAATGTTGACCTGTCCCTTTCCGCCGTCCATCAGCAGCAAATCCGGAAATTTGGTAAAACTGCCGAATTCTTTATCGATTTCTTTTCTGTCAAGTTCCACCCGCTCTTCCATGCCGTGCACAAACCGTCTTGTGAGAACCTCTTTCATGCAGGCGTAATCGTCCGGACCGGATACCGACTGTATTTTGAACTTCCGGTAATCGCTCCGCTTTGGTTTCCCTTTTTCATAAACAACCATAGAACCCACATTGGCAAACCCGCTGATATTGGAAATGTCGAAGGCTTCCATGCGATGGATATTTTCAAGCTCAAGCAAAGCGGCTATCTCGCGGACCGCTCCTATGGTGCGTCCTTCCTCCCGTTTAATGCGCTCTTTGTCCTGGCTCAGGACAAGCTGCGCATTCTGTGCCGCCAGTTCCACCAGCTTTTCCTTATATCCTTTTCTTGGAACGCGCAGATAAACTCTGCTGCCTTTTCGTGTGCCGAGCCATTTTTCCAGAATTTCGATATCGTCTATCTGTTCCTGAAGCATCAATTCTTTCGGAATATAAGGCGTTCCCGCATAGAACTGCTTTACAAAATCCAACAGAATCTGAGCATTGTCACAGCCCGCCACATGGGTCATGTAAAAATGCTCCCGCCCGATTAATTTTCCATCCCGCACAAAAAAGACCTGCACCACCGCATCGCTCTCATCCTTCGCAAGCGCGATGATATCTTTGTCTTCTCCGTCGCTGTCGGTAATCTTCTGTTTCTGCGCCACGCTTTTGACGCTGTTATACAAATCCCGGTAGCGAATGGCATCTTCAAAGGCGAGCTGTTCCGAAGCCTCCTGCATCTTCTGTTCCAGGTCCTTTAAAACAGGCTTATAATTCCCGTTCAGAAAATCCAGCGCCCGTTCCACGCGTTCCCGGTATGCGTCTTTATCAATATAGCCCTGACAGGGCGCGAGGCACTGTTTGATATGATAGTTCAGGCAGGGACGGTCCAGCCCGATATCCCGGGGTAATTTCCGGTTACAGGTCCGAAGCTGGTACAATTTGTTCATCAGCTCTATCGTATCTTTGACCGATGCCGCGCTCGTATAAGGCCCGAAATATCTGGAACGGTCTTTTTTCATTTCTCGGGAGAATAAAATGCGCGGATATTCTTCTCCGACCGTCACCTTGATATAGGGGTAAGTCTTGTCGTCTTTCAACATCGTATTATATTTCGGGCTGTGCTCTTTAATCAGATTATTTTCCAGTACAAGCGCTTCCAGTTCCGAATCCGTCACGATATATTCAAACCGGGCAATCTGCTCCACCATTTTGTCAATCTGCGGCCCCCGCCCTACTATCTTCCGGAAATAGGAGCGCACGCGGTTATGCAGATTCACCGCTTTTCCCACATAGATAATCGTGTCGTCCGCATCGTGCATAATATAAACTCCCGGACTGTTCGGGAGCTTTTTCAATTCTTCCGTAACGTCAAACATATCTTTCTCCATTCCGCAAATAAGGCAAAGTCTTCTTCCGTTTCAGACTTTGCCTTTGTATTTTACCGTTGTTGGTTTCCTCCGTCATCCGCCGGCCGTTCTTCCCGCTTCTCCGCCTGCGGTTCTTTCTCCGCCTCTGCCTGATTTGATATCTGCGCTTCCTTTTCTGCAAGCGTCTTCGAAAAGTCTGTACGCAATGGCTCAGAATCCTGAAGAATACTGGAGTGAGAGAAAAGCCCCACATTTGCGCCATCCGGCTGCGGCGCATTCTGCACTTGTACGATATTCTCATTCATCGGCGCATACCGGTTTTGCGGTACGCTCTGATTCTGCGGTACGCTCTGGTTTTGCGGCGCCGCTTTTGCGTTTTCCGGGGCCTGGCTTTTATCCTTTTCCGGAGCTTCCTTTTTATCTATTTCCGAAATATCCTTTTTATCTTTCTCCGGGGTTTCCTTTTTATCTTTTTCCGGCGTTTCTTTCTTGTCTTTCTCCTCTTCTTCCGGTTCCGGAATGCCTTTTTCTTTCCGATATATCTTCATAAACTCTTTGCCCGTAATGGTCTCTTTTTCTATCAGGTAATCGGCCAGTTTGTCCATGATTTCCCGGTTGGACTTCAACAGCTTCTTCGCCTGTTTGTAACTGTCATGCAGCATCTTCATGACTTCCGTATCGATATCCGCCGCCGTCGTGTCCGAACAGGTCAGCGATGCGCTTCCGTCCAGATATTGGCTTTCTACTGTCGCAAGGCCCATCAATCCGAATTTTTTGCTCATGCCGAACCGCGTAACCATATTCCGGGCAATGCTGGTCGCCTGTTCAATATCGTTGGCCGCTCCCGTCGTTACCGTATCGAAGACGATTTCTTCCGCCGCACGGCCGCCGAGAAGCCCTACCAGTCTGTCGCGCAGCTCCGCCTCGGTATTCAGATACTTCTCTTCTTCCGGAACGTGCATGACATAGCCGAGGGCGCCCATCGTTCTCGGAACGATTGTGATTTTCTGTACCGGTTCCGAATTTTTCTGCAATGCACTGATGAGTGCATGGCCGACCTCATGATACGATACGATTTTCCGCTCTTCTTTGCTCATGATGCGGTCTTTCTTTTCTTTTCCGACAAGCACCTGCTCTACCGCGTCGAACAGGTCTTTCTGGCTTACAAATTCTCTTCCCATCTTAACCGCATTGATTGCGGCCTCGTTAATCATATTGGCGAGGTCGGAACCGACCGCGCCGGAAGTTGCAAGCGCAATTTCATCCAAATCGACCGTTTCATCCATGAGAACATCTTTCGCATGGACTTTCAAAATTTCGACCCGTCCCTTTAAATCGGGCTTATCAACAATGATTCTTCTGTCGAAACGTCCCGGACGCAGCAGCGCCTTATCCAGTATCTCAGGCCTGTTTGTAGCGGCCAGAATAATGATGCCGTTTTTTCCGTCAAAGCCGTCCATTTCGGAAAGCAGCTGATTTAACGTCTGTTCCCGTTCTTCATTCCCGCCGCCGTATTTGGAGTCACGGCTTCTGCCGATGGCGTCGATTTCATCGATGAAAACGATACAGGGCGCGTTTTTCTCCGCTTCTTTGAACAAGTCGCGGACACGGGAGGCTCCGACGCCGACATATAACTCGATGAAATCAGAACCGGACAGAGAGAAAAAAGGAACATGCGCTTCTCCCGCCACCGCTTTGGCCAAAAGTGTTTTACCGGTTCCGGGCGGTCCGACCAACAGTGCGCCTTTGGGCAGTCTCGCGCCGATTTTGGAATATTTCCCCGGATTATGCAGGAAATCCACCACTTCGACAAGCGATTCTTTCGCTTCGTCTTCTCCGGCCACATCCTGGAACGTAATGCCGGTTTCTTTCTGCACATACACTTTGGCATTGCTTTTACCAACGCCCATCGGCCCTCCTTTTCCCATTTTACGGAACAGAAGGCTCAGCAGACCCCACATGAGCAGAATCGGCAGAACGTAGTAGAGTAATATCGTTATAATGACGCTGGAACTGTCCGCCACCTGCTTCTTGATAACGATATCGTGCTCTAAAAGCCGTGCGGTCAGTTTGTCGTCGTCTTCCATTTTTCCGGTATAATAAGTCGTTCCCCCGCCGTAAACATACACAAACGGATTATTACTTTCAACCTGTTTCGGCTGAATGGTGATGCGGTCGGAATCCACCACGACGCTTTTAATCTCATCCTTCTCTATCATCTCGATAAATTCGTTATAACTGATTTCCTGATTGGTCGAACCCGTCATAAATTTCATGAACATGCTGATGCTGAACAACGTAATCAGTGCAGCAATAACAAGAATAATCAGGCTCTGCTTTTTCGGGTCGCCCCCGTTGCCGCCCGGTCCGCCCTGCCCGTTTTGATTATCCTGTCCCCGGTTCTGGTTATTGCCGCCGTTATTATAATTACCATCATACTGGTTAAGATTTTGGTCCATCTCTGTTATTTTTACCTCTCTCTCAGTCCGCGGCTTTCTGCCGCAGTTACTCTATCCTTATTATATGGAACCCTGTTTTATAAATCAATAAGGGAATTATGAATTTATGAACACAAGTATTAAAGATTTCTAAAGTTTTTTCACAAAATTTGCTTTTAAGGTAGATTTTTTCCATATCGGCATTGTATAATAAGATGAATAAAATCTGCCACGCGGATTTTATTTGTCTATTTACAGATATTTCATGTGACATGAAATGACACGACAGAAAAGTCTTCAGGCTAAGAGAAAGGCATGGTTATCAAAATGGCTGTAAAATATGTATTCGTAACGGGCGGCGTCGTTTCCGGACTCGGTAAAGGAATTACCGCCGCATCTTTGGGCAGATTGTTAAAAGCGCGCGGTTACAAAGTAACCATGCAGAAATTCGACCCTTATATCAATATCGACCCAGGTACCATGAATCCGATTCAACATGGCGAAGTATTCGTGACAGAAGACGGCACGGAAACGGATTTGGACCTCGGACATTATGAGCGGTTTATCGACGAAAATCTGGATAAAAATTCAAATGTCACAACGGGTAAAGTCTATTGGTCCGTGCTTCAGAAAGAACGGCGGGGCGATTACGGCGGGGGCACAGTACAGGTAATTCCTCACATTACAAACGAAATTAAGAGCCGTTTTTATCGTAATTTCACCGATAAAGAGACGAGAATTGCCATCATTGAAGTAGGCGGTACGGTAGGCGATATCGAAAGTCAGCCTTTCCTCGAATCCATCCGTCAGTTTCAGCATGAAGTCGGTAAGGAAAACGCTATTTTGATTCATGTCACCCTGATTCCTTATCTGAGAGCTTCTCAGGAAATGAAAACAAAACCGACGCAGGCGAGCGTTAAGGAATTGCAGGGAATGGGCATTCGGCCGGATATCATTGTATGCCGCAGCGAATACCCGTTAGACCAGGGATTGAAGGATAAAATCGCACTGTTCTGTAATGTGCCGAACAACCATGTACTGCAGAATCTGGATGTTGAATATTTGTACGAAGCGCCTCTGGCAATGGAAAAAGAACACCTCGCCCAGGTTGCCTGTGAATGTCTGAATCTGGATTGTCCGGAACCGGATTTGACCGACTGGAAACTGATGGTGGAATCCCTCAGGACTCCTACCAGCGAGGTAACCATCGCCCTTGTCGGCAAATATACACAGCTTCATGATGCCTATATCAGCGTCGTGGAAGCCTTGAAACACGGCGGCATTTCCAACCGCTGCGTTGTTGACCTGAATTGGGTTGATTCCGAAACGGTCACGGCGGAAAATGTCGCGGACAAGCTGAGCGGCGTCAACGGTATTCTGGTTCCCGGCGGCTTTGGCGACAGAGGTATCGAAGGCATGCTTCACGCCATCCGCTATGCGAGAGAGAACAAAATCCCTTATCTGGGACTTTGTCTCGGTATGCAGTTGTCCATTGTGGAATTTGCAAGAAATGTCATCGGATATAACGATGCCCACAGCATCGAGCTCGACCCGTCCACAACGCATCCCGTTATCGCGCTGATGCCCGACCAGAACGATGTGGAAGACATCGGAGGCACTTTACGTCTCGGCTCCTATCCGTGCGTTCTGGACAAGGACTCCAAAGCATATCAGCTCTACGGAGATGAAACTATCCACGAACGGCACAGACATCGTTACGAGGTCAACAACGATTATCGTACCGTTCTGACGGAGCATGGCATGAAATTGTCGGGTCTTTCGCCGGACGGACGCATCGTTGAAATGTGCGAGCTTCCCGCGCATCCTTTCTTCGTTGCGACACAGGCGCATCCGGAGCTGAAATCCAGACCGAACAGGCCCCATCCATTATTCCGCGGCTTCGTTACGGCTGCTCTGGAACACAAAACGAACTGATTTGGCGGCTGCATATTCACCGCTGCACACAATATACGAGAACCAAAAACGGGCACAGCCGCAGAAAATGCGTTTGTGCCCGTTCTTATTTCATTTTATAAAACATCGTCTACTTTTGCGCCTTTGATATCTTCTTCCAGAAGATTCATTTTCTGGAGCAATGCCTTAATTTCTATCTGGACTTTGGAGGGAAGCGTAGATTGATTGGTAGAATAAATCTGTGCGTCTTCGATGATATCCGCCTGCTCTTTCGCGTTCTCACGCTGCTCTTCTTTGATTTCTTCTACGTCGCGGTTTTCTTCCTGCTTTATTTCTATTTTTTCCTGCAGTTCTTCTTTTTCTTCTTTTCTCTCTTCGATTTTTTCTTCCAGTTCTTCTTTTTCTTCGGCTTTCTTCTCCGCTTCTTCCTTCTTTTCTTCCAGTTCTTCCTGGATATGTTCCTGCGCCTCTCCGGTCAGCATACCGATTGCTTCCGCACTGGCCGCTTCGTTTATCTTTTCCGCTTCCTGCTGCGCCTTCAACATTGTGTTATGTTTCAGATTCTCGAGTTTCACCGACCGGATACCGGCATTTTCTCCTATAATGCCGCTTTCTGCCTTGTCTACCTCAAACTGATGCGCATCAATTGCATCGTCTAACCCGCCGGCCCGTTCCTCATACTCGTTCAGCTGTGCCAGCCGCTCTTTTTCCTCGGCCGTCATAACAACACCCGGGTCCTCCAGAGACTGCCGCTGTTTTTCCAAAAGGGCCGCATGCTCGCCGCTGCCTTCCACTACGCCGTATTCTTCCCCGAGCGCCCGCTTTTTCTCCTGAAGTTCCATGATGATATCCCGTTCTTCCGAAGCGGTATTCTCGTATTCCTGAATGCGCGCCCTGCTCTCATCAATTCCCCACTGGATTTTTCTATCGACCAGCCAGGCATCGCTCACTACTTTCATCGCCCGTGCCTGCGCCCGCTGTTTCCGAAACAGGATGCTGTCTTTATTTCCGTTCAGTTCACTCATGTTGATGGAGCCGTTCTTCATGCCCTTTTTCCGGCCGCTGCCCTGTTCCCGCGCCGCTCTGCGCGTCTGGGCATTTGCGTTCTGATGCACCATCCTGCTATGATTCGCGTTCTGATGAGCCTTGTTATTTTTGCTTCCGATTAACTGCATGGCCATGTTATCAACCTCCCTGTCATCCCCCCCTGCTCAGCCAATCGGATTAAGCAGGGCGCTTACTATAACGGCAAAATCCATTTTGCCATATCTGCTTATCGTATATATCGGACTTCACAGACCAATTCTTAATAACATACCCCAAAAATGTTGTAAAATGGCCTTTTTATGGTATGAACGTTCTCTCCCGGGTTGATTGCAAACCGAGGTTCCCGTTTTGTTACCGAGTTTCACATTTTGAAAGCGAGGTTCAAAATTTGTACCCGAAATTC